>NZ_JARVRR010000002.1:0-802736 GCF_030209595.1 Frigoribacterium sp. ME-P-080 | reverse complement strand
CAGGACGAGATGCTCGTCGGCGTCGCGAAGATCACCGCCGCCACGGAGTAACACCCCCGCCTGCCGACTCCGGGTCGGCAGGCCTCCGGGTCGTCTCCATGGCGACGCGCCGGCCCTCACCTTTCGTCGAGGGCCGGTCATCCCGGTGGCCCCCCTCGCGCTCCCCTGCGCGAGGGGGTTTCCTCTGCCCTGGCCACGCGGCCGACCGACGAACGGAGCCCCATGGTCCCCACCGCCTCCCCCCTGACTCCCCCGATGCTCCTCGGGCGCCTCCCGACGCATCCCCACGCCGCGCCCGTCGAGGTGCACCTGCCCCGCTCGCGGTTCCCCGTGGCGATCAGCTTCGAGTCGTCGGACACGTGGTCGATCGCCGAGCGCTTCGGCGAGCAGCTCGTCAGCCACGGGCGACTGGCCTACCGCGCCGGCGCGTTCGTCGTCCGCACCGCGGCCGGCACCACCCGCTACGGCCACTCGTGGCAGGCAGCCGTCACCGCCCACCTGCTCCGCCGCGGCTGACCACGGCCGCACGTGTGGTGCCGCCCGGGAAACCCCGGCGGAGGGCCCGGGTGTCGGCGATCGGATCGGCCCCGTCCGCCCCGGCGGCCGACCATCACCACCCGGTTCAGCCCAACGTCAGCTGCCCGTCGGCCTCGAGCCACTCGAGGCCCTCGACGACGGCCTGGACCGAGGTGTAGCGCGGCGAGTAGCCCAGCAGACGGCGCGCCTTGGCGATGCTCATCGAGTGGCTGCGCGACGCGTGCTGCCAGGACGCGTCCGCGTTCTCGTCGGACGTCTGGTCTCGGAACTCGGCCCACGAGACGAACCGCAGCCGCGCCTCCTGCCCGTGGTGCCGAGCGATCGCCTCGGCGAGACCGCGCAGCGTGATCGCCCGCTCGCTGACGACGTGGAAGGCCTCACCGACCACCTGCGAGTGCCGCTCGGCCGCGAGCTGGAACGCCTGCGCGACGTCGTCGGCGTGGACGTGGTGGACGGTCTCGAGCCCGAGGCCCGGCATCGCGATCTCGCGCCCGGCGGCGAGGGCCTCCCAGACGGAGAGGTCGAGGTTGCCGACCGCGTTGATCATCGGCCACCCCGGGCCGGTGATGTGCCCGGGGTGCAGCACGATGCTCTGCACTCCGCCCGGGCGCCGTGACTCGCGGAGCAGCAACTCTTCGATGGCGGCCTTCTGCGTGCCGTACTCGCCGAACGGGGTGCGCTCGTCCTCTTCGGTGATCGGCACCTCACGCGACGGACCGTGCACCCAGACCGTGCCGCAGTGCACCAGCACGGTGCCCGTGCCCTGCAAGGCGTCGACCATCTGCCGCGCCGACGCGACCGTGAAGCAGATCATGTCGATCACGACGTCGGCCCCGAGCCCGGCGATCTCGCCCGCGAACGTGCCGTCGGCGTCGCCCGCCTCGCGGTCGAGCAGGAGGCGCGTCACTCGTGACCACGCCGCGTGCGACCGGTAGGGCTCGGACTCCCCCCGGCTGACGGCGACCACCTCGTGGCCGGCCTCGACGAGTCGCGGGACGAGGAATCCGCCCACGTGGCCGGTGGACCCGATGACGACGATCTTCACGACGCGACCCCCGACACGATCGAGAGGGCCGGGAACGGACGGCGGGGACGAAGGGTGGCAGCTCTGCGCACGGCATCGGAGGACATGGCTCGACGCTACCCGGCGCCCCCGACAGCGGTGTACCCCGCATGGGGGTCACGCGGCGTCCCCTCAAGTGCCCACTGCGCCGTGGCCCCGGATTCTCCAGACTTCCTCTGAGGAGCACGGCGGCTCGTCGGATCATCGGGCACGGCCCGCGACGAGCCATCCGCTCCGCGCGTCCCATCCGGCACGCGCGACCCGACGAGGAGAACCATGACCTTCACCGACCCCCGCGCCCGCGGCACCCGCCGCCGCGTCACGACCGTCTGTCTCGCGGCGTCCCTGACCCTGGGACTCGTCGCCGTGGGCTCCGGCGCCGCCGTCGCCGCGCCTCCCGCGTCCGCGCCCGGTGCACCCGCCGCACCCGGCAAGCCGGGCCCCGCCCCGACGCTGCCGGTCGTCGAGGGGCCGGTGATGAACTACGTCGTCAACGCGGGCAAGGCCAACCCCGGCGCGACCAAGCAGGTCGAGCGGGCGGTCGCCGCGGCCGGCGGCAGCGTCATCGCCGCGTACGCCGAGCTCGGCGTGGTCGTGGCGCAGTCGAGCAACGCGAACTTCGCCCCCTCGGTGCGGAGCGACAAGGCCGTCTCGTCGGCCGGTGCCACCCGCACCGCCGCGGTCGCCGAGACCGACCCGACCTACGGCGTCGGCACGACCGCCCCGGGCCCGGGCAAGCCCGTCAGGCCCGGCCACCCGGGCGGTCCAGGCAAACCCGGTGGTCCGGGACACCCCGGCAAGCCGAAGGCCGCGACCTCGCCCGAGCAGCGACTCGAAGAGGCCACGACCGTCGTCGCCGACCCCCTCGAGGCCCAGCAGTGGGACCTCACGGCCATCGGGGCCGACCAGGCGCACCAGGTCACCGACGGCAGCCGCGACGTGCTCGTGGCCGTGCTCGACTCGGGCATCGAGGGCGACCACCCCGACCTGCAGCCGAACATCGACGTGGCCGCCTCGGCGAGCTGCCTGACCGGGACGCCCGACTCGAGCTACGCCGCCTGGCAGCCCACGACGAGCGACCACGGCACCCACGTGGCCGGCACGATCGCCGCGGCCCGCAACGGCGTCGGCATCGTGGGCGTCGCCCCGGGCGTGACGATGTCGGCCGTCAAGGTCGTCAGCGACGACGGCTTCATCTACCCCGAGGCCGCGATCTGCGGCTTCATGCAGGCCG
Source organism: Frigoribacterium sp. ME-P-080 (assembly GCF_030209595.1). Taxonomy (NCBI): domain Bacteria; kingdom Bacillati; phylum Actinomycetota; class Actinomycetes; order Micrococcales; family Microbacteriaceae; genus Frigoribacterium; species Frigoribacterium sp. ME-P-080. The sequence goes on along the minus strand of NZ_JARVRR010000002.1, from coordinate 799,902 downwards.
CTGCGACCGGTGCCGACATCACGAACAACAGCTACTACGTCGACCCGTGGCAGTTCTGGTGCGGCTCGGACGTCGACCAGGCGGCCGTGCTGACCGCCGTCGACCGCGCCGTGCAGTTCACCCAGAAGAAGGGCATCGTCAACGTCGCGGCGGCCGGCAACTCGTCGATCGACCTCGCGAACAAGACGGTCGACACGGACAGCCCGAACGACACCATGCCGACGACCCGCCCGATCGACTCACGCTGCCTCGACATCCCGACCGAGCTCGACGGCGTGGTCACCGTGTCGTCGACCACCTCGGCCGGGGCGAAGTCGGGCTTCTCGAACTACGGCGAGGGCGTCGTCGACGTCGCGGCCCCCGGTTCGGCCATCCTCTCGACCGTGACCGGCGGGGGCTACGGGACCAAGTCGGGCACCTCGATGGCCTCGCCGCACGTCGCCGGCGTGCTGGCCCTGCTGAAGTCGACCCACCCGCGTCTCGGCGGCACGGCCCTCGTCGGGTTGCTCGAGCGACAGGCGACCGACACCCCGTGCCCGACCGGCACGACCACCTGCACCGGCACGCCGGCCGACAACGGCTGGTTCGGTGAGGGGATCGTCGACGCCCTCGCCGCCGTGACGAAGTAGCCGACCCAGCAGGAGGAGCACCACAGAGCGAGCACCGCCCCGACGGGGCGCCCGCCCGGCCCGTGCGGCCCGGCGGGCGCCCCGTCCTCGCGCGGACGGGGCGCCCGTTCGCCCCTAGGCTGAGCGAGTCCCAATCGGAGGTTCGATGCACACCTGGCCCGGCAACCCCTACCCCCTCGGCGCGACCTACGACGGCAGCGGCACCAACTTCGCGATCTTCAGCGAAGCTGCCAGCAAGGTCGAGTTGTGCCTGTTCGACGACGACGGCACCGAGACGAGGGTCGAGTTCACCGAGGTCGACGCCTACGTCTGGCACGCCTACCTGCCCACCGTGCAACCCGGTCAGCGCTACGGCTACCGCGTGCACGGCGAGTACGACCCCGCGAACGGCTCGCGTGCCAACCCGAACAAGCTCCTCCTCGACCCCTACGCCAAGGCCACCTGCGGCGAGATCGACTGGGACGAGGCGCTGTTCGCCTACACGTTCGGCGACCCCGACTCGCGCAACGACAAGGACAGCGGCCCGCACATGATGCTGGGCGTCGTCATCAACCCGTTCTTCGACTGGCAGGGCGACCGCGCCCCCAAGTACAGCTACGACGAGACCGTCATCTACGAGGCGCACGTCAAGGGCCTCACCGAGACGCACCCCGACATCCCCGAGGAAGAACGCGGCACGTACGCCGGCGTCGCGAACCCGGCGATCATCGACCACCTGAAGAAGCTCGGCATCACGACCCTCGAGCTGATGCCCGTGCACCAGTTCGTGCAGGACAACACCCTGCTCGAGAAGGGCCTCAGCAACTACTGGGGCTACAACACCATCGGGTTCTTCGCCCCGCACGCCGCCTACTCGGCCACCGGCGACATCGGCCAGCAGGTGCAGGAGTTCAAGACGATGGTGCGGGTGCTGCACGACGCCGGCATCGAGGTCATCATCGACGTCGTCTACAACCACACGGCCGAGGGCAACCACCTGGGTCCGACCCTCTCGTTCAAGGGCATCGACAACGCCGCCTACTACCGGCTGATGGACGGCGACCAGCAGCACTACATGGACTACACGGGCACCGGCAACAGCCTGAACGTCCGTCACCCGCACTCGCTGCAGCTCATCATGGACAGCCTGCGCTACTGGGTCACCGAGATGCACGTCGACGGCTTCCGCTTCGACCTCGCCGCGTCGCTCGCCCGCGAGTTCTACGAGGTCGACCGTCTCTCGACCTTCTTCGAGCTCGTGCAGCAGGACCCGATCGTCTCGCAGGTCAAGCTGATCGCCGAGCCCTGGGACGTCGGCCCCGGTGGCTACCAGGTCGGCAACTTCCCGCCCCAGTGGACCGAGTGGAACGGCAAGTACCGCGACACCGTCCGCGACTTCTGGCGCGGCGAGCCTTCGACGCTCGGCGAGTTCGCCAGCCGGATCACCGGCTCCGCCGACCTGTACGAACGCGACGGGCGACGCCCGGTCGCGAGCATCAACTTCGTCACGGCTCACGACGGCTTCACGATGCGCGACCTCGTCAGCTACAACGACAAGCGCAACGACGCCAACGGCGAGAACGGCAACGACGGCGAGAGCCACAACCGTTCGTGGAACTCCGGGGTCGAGGGCGAGACCGACGACGGAGAGATCCGCGCCCTGCGCGAGCAGCGTCAGCGCAGCTTCCTCGCCACCTTGCTGCTCAGCCAGGGCGTGCCGATGCTGCTGCACGGCGACGAGCTCGGTCGCACGCAGGGCGGCAACAACAACACGTACGCACAGGACAACCAGATCAGCTGGATCGACTGGCCGAACGCCGACCGCGAGCTGATCGAGTTCGTCGCCGAGGTCATCAAGCTGCGCCACGACCACCCGACCTTCCGCCGCCAGCGGTACTTCAACGGCCGTCCCGTCACCCGTGGCGAGGGCGAGCCCCTGCCCGACATCGTCTGGTTGACGACCGAGGGCGACGCCATGCAAGAGGGCGAGTGGAACGAGTCCTACGCCAAGGCGATCGGCATGTTCCTCAACGGCAACGGCATCCGTGGCCGTGACGCCCGAGGCGGTCGCATCACCGACGTCAACTTCGTCCTGTACTTCAACGCCAGCGCCGAGACGGTCACCTTCGTCCTCCCGCCCGACGAGTACGCCCAGGGCTGGGAGGTCGTCGTCGACAGCACCGTGACGGCGCCTCCGCCGCCCGCCAGCGCAGCCCCCCGCACCCCGACGGCCACCCGCGCCGCCACCACCACCCAACCGCCCTCGACCCCGCAGGCCCCCGCGGCCCTGCGGGCCGGCGATCGACTCCCCGTGGCGGGTCGCTCGCTCGTCGTCCTGCGTGCCACGGCCGAGGAAGAACTGTGACCCGACACGAACCGACCATGCACCCGCGCTCGACGTACCGCCTGCAGGTGCGCGCCTCCTTCGATCTCGACGCGGCAGCCGAGCTGGTGCCCTACCTGCGCGACCTCGGTGCCGACTGGGTCTACCTGTCCCCGATCCTCGCCGCCGAACCGGGCAGCGACCACGGGTACGACGTCGTCGACCACAGCCAGGTCGACCCCGAGCGGGGCGGCGCCGAGGGGCTCGACGAGCTGTCGACCCGCGCCCACGCCGCAGGACTCGGCGTCCTGGTCGACATCGTGCCGAACCACGTCGGCGTCGCCACCCCGAAGGCGAGCGTCTGGTGGTGGGACCTCCTGACCCACGGGCGCGCGTCCCGTTACGCCGACGCGTTCGACGTCGACTGGGCCGCCGGCGGCGACAAGGTGCTGCTGCCGGTGCTCGGCGAGCCCGCCGCGGCGGACGGCTCGATCGAGGGCCTCACGGTCGACGGCGACGAGCTGCAGTACTACGACAACGTGTACCCGATCGCCCCGGGCACGAGCTCGCCCGGCGACGACGCCGCCACCGTGCACTCGCGGCAGCACTACGAGCTCGTGCACTGGAAGCGCGCCGACACCGACCTGAACTACCGCCGCTTCTTCGCGGTCAACACCCTCGCGGGCATCCGCGTCGAGGACGAGGGGGTCTTCGCCGAGTCCCACGCCGAGATCGGCCGCTGGTTCTCGGAGGGCCTGGTCGACGGCCTCCGCGTCGACCACCCGGACGGACTGGCCGACCCGAAGGGCTACCTCGACCTGCTCGCGGCCCTGACGGGTGATGCCCACGTGCTCGTCGAGAAGATCCTCGAGGGGGACGAGCGCCTGCCCGAGGACTGGGCGACGGCCGGCACGACGGGCTACGACGCCCTCGCCGACCTCGACCGCCTCTTCGTCGACCCGAACGGCGCACCCGCCCTCGACGCCCTCGACGCGCGCCTGCGCCGGGCCCGCGGCGTGGACGCCGACGAGCACGCCGCCGGGGCGGACGAGACCACCGGCGACGAGCCCGTCGACTGGCACGAGATGATCCTCGGCACGAAGCGCGGCATCGCCGACGGCATCCTCGGCAGCGAGATCAACCGCCTCGCCCGGCTGATCGCCGAGGGCGACACCGTCGGCCCGTCCGTGGTCGACGCGCTGGCCGAGCTCGCCGCCGCCTTCCCGGTGTACCGCAGCTACCTGCCGCAGGGTGCCGAGTGGCTGACCGAGGCCGCCGAGGTCGCCACGACCCACCGCCCCGACCTGGCCGACGCCGTCGGACGCGTCGTCGCCGTGCTGCGCGACGAGTCGCACCCCGCCTCCGTGCGCTTCCAGCAGACGAGCGGCATGGTCATGGCCAAGGGCGTGGAGGACACCGCCTTCTACCGCTACAGCCGACTGGCCACGCTGACCGAGGTGGGCGCCGATCCGAGCGAGTTCTCCGTCACGCCGGACGAGTTCCACGCGCGTCAGCAGGTCCGCCTCGCCGAGCGTCCCTTCGGCATGACGACCCTCTCCACGCACGACACCAAGCGCAGCGCCGACGTCCGCGCCCGCGTCTCGGTGCTGGCCGAGGTCGCCACCGAGTGGGCGGCGACCCTCGAACGCCTGCGCGAGCTGGCCCCGGTCGGCGACGGCCCGTTCGAGAACATCCTCTGGCAGACGATCGTCGGCTCGTGGCCCGCGTCGCGCGAGCGCCTGCACGCCTACGCCGAGAAGGCGTCCCGCGAGGCGAGCACGTCGACCACGTGGACCGACCGCACCGACGAGGCCGAGGCCTTCGAAGGACGGATGCACGCCGCCGTCGACTCCGCGTTCGACGACGACGAGGTGCGTCACGAGGTCGAGCGCATCGTCGACGTGCTGCGTGCACCCGGTTACAGCAACTCCCTCGGCGTCGCGCTGATGCAGCTGACCGGCCCCGGCAGCCCCGACGTCTACCAGGGCGGCGAGCTGTGGGACTTCTCGCTCGTCGACCCCGACAACCGACGCGAGGTCGACTTCGCCCTCCGCCGGCGCCTCCTGGACGAGGTCCGCGGCGGCGCGACGCCGGCGATCGACGACACCGGTGCCGCCAAGCTCGTGGTGACGCACCACGCCCTGACGCTGCGCCGCGACCGACCCGACCTGTTCACGCGCTACGCCGCGTTGCCGGTCTTCGGCGAGCAGGCCGCGTCGGCCGTCGCCGTGGACCGCGGCGGGGCGCTCGCGATCGCGACCCGCCTCCCCGTGGCCCTCGAGCAGGCCGGCGGCTGGGACGACACCGTGGTCCTGACCGCAGGAGGCGCGTACCGCGACGTGCTCACCGGCCGTCGGCACGAGGGCGGTCGCCTCCGACTGGCCGACGTGCTCGACACGTACCCCGTCGCCCTGCTGATCCCCGCAGAGGACTGACCCCGTCGGGTCGCGCCCCGTCGCGCCCGACTACCGTCGCCCCCGGGCGAGACGTCACGACATGCCGCTCACCTCTCGACGTGAGCGGCATGTCGTGCCTTCTCGACCCCCTCCCCCGCCCCTTCCGAACCCGAGGAGACCGATGAGCGTCTACGACGTCTGGGCCCCGAAAGCGACCACCGTCCACCTGCACCTCGACGGCGAGCTGCTGCCGCTGTCCGCCGAGCCCGACACGGGCTGGTGGCGCGCCCCCGCCGACCTCGACCGGGGCCCGGGGCACCGCTACGGCTTCGTGCTCGACGGCGGCGACTCCCCCGAGGGCGAGACGCCGCTGCCCGACCCCCGCTCGCGTCGCCAGCCCGACGGCGTGCACGGCCTGAGCGAGACCTACGACCCGGGCGCCTTCGCGTGGACCGACGACGCGTGGACCGGCCGCCAGCTGGCGGGATCGGTCGTCTACGAGCTGCACGTCGGCACCTTCACGCCCGGGGGCACGCTCGACTCGGCGATCGAGAAGCTGCCCCACCTGGTCGACCTCGGCGTCGACCTGGTCGAACTGCTGCCGGTGAACGGCGTCAACGGCCGCTGGAACTGGGGCTACGACGGCGTGGACTGGTTCACGGTGACCGACAACTACGGCGGTCCCGAGGCGTACCAGCGCTTCGTGGACGCCGCGCACGCGGCAGGTCTCGGCGTCGTGCAGGACGTCGTGTACAACCACCTCGGCCCGTCGGGCAACTACCTGCCGCTGTTCGGGCCGTACCTGTCGAGCAAGCACGCGAACACCTGGGGCGACAACGTCAACCTCGACGACGACGGCGCCCACGAGGTGCGCGAGTTCATCCTCGACAACACGGCGATGTGGCTCGACGACTACCACGTCGACGGCCTGCGCCTCGACGCCGTGCACGCCCTCAAGGACGACAGCGAGGTCCACCTGCTGCAAGAGCTCGCCGAGCGGACCGCCGCCCTCAGCAGCCACCTGCGCCGGCCGCTCTCGCTGATCGCCGAGAGCGACCTGAACGACCCGCGCCTCGTCACCCCGCGCGACGGCGGCGGCTTCGGCCCCGACCACCGCCAGGGCTACGGCCTCGACGCGCAGTGGAGCGACGACTTCCACCACGCCGTGCACGTCGCGCTCACCGGCGAGACGACCGGCTACTACGCCGACTTCGAGCCGCTCGGCGCCCTGGCCAAGGTGCTGACCAAGGGCTTCTTCCACGACGGCACCTGGTCGTCGTTCCGCGAGGCGACGCACGGGTACCCGGTCGACACCGAGCACATGCCGACCTGGCGCCTGGTCGTGGCCAACCAGAACCACGACCAGATCGGCAACCGGGCGATCGGCGACCGCCTGGCCGCGACGCTCGACGACGGGCAGCTGATCATCGCCGCGGCGCTGACCCTGGCCGGTCCGTACACGCCGATGCTCTTCATGGGCGAGGAGTGGGGCGCCTCGACCCCGTGGCAGTTCTTCACCTCGCACCCCGAGCACGACCTCGGCGAGGCGACGGCGAAGGGCCGCATCGAGGAGTTCGCGAAGATGGGCTGGGACGAGTCGTCCGTGCCCGACCCGCAGGAGCCCTCGACGTTCGAGGACAGCAAGCTCGACTGGTCCGAGCTCGAGACCGGCCGCCACGCGGTGCTGCTCGACGCGTACCGCCGTCTGGGGGCGCTGCGCCGCAGCGAGCCCGCCCTGACCGACCCCCGCTTCGGCGAGACGGGCGTCGAGTACGACGGCGACGCCCGCTGGCTCGTGCTGACGCGCGGTGACCTGAAGATCGCGATCAACCTCGCCGACCAGGAGGCGCGGGTCGCGGTGAGCGCCGAGACCGTCCTGTTCGCGAGCGACGCGTCGATCGCCGCGGGGTCGATCCTGCTGCTCCCGGCGCACTCGGTCGCGATCGTCCGCTGACGCGGGCACGGCCGACGCGGGCCCGACCGGGGCCAGGACAGATGACGCGCGCCCGGGGCTGACCACCCCGGGCGCGCGCGTGCCGCCTCCCTGCTAGCGCGTCGACACGCCGCCACGCACGGGCCCGACCCGGTGCGAGGTCGCGCGGACGCTCGGCAGGCGACGGTGTCGCACGACCAACTCGACGACGGCGCGGGACCGTCGACGCAGACCCCACAGGGTCACCTTGGTCAGCGACTCCCGGACGATCGAGCCGCTCATCTTCGAGGCGCCGTGGATGCGCTCGGTGAACGTGATCGGAGTCTCGACGACCCGCATGCCCGCCTGCAGCGCGCGCCAGAGCAGGTCGACCTGGAAGCAGTAGCCCCGCGACTCGACCCGGTCGAGGTCGATCCGGCGCAGCGCGGACGAGCGGAACACCCGGAACCCACCGGTCGTGTCGGCCACGCGGATGCCCAGGGCTCCCCGCGTGTACCAGCTGCCGCCACGGCTGAGCAGCTCCCGGCGGAGGGGCCAGTTCTCGACGGCGCCGCCGGGCACCCACCGTGAGCCGAGCACGAGGTCGTTCTCGCGCAGCAGCTCGAGCATGCCGGGCAGGTACTCGGGGTGGTGCGAGCCGTCGGCGTCCATCTCGACGAGGGCGTCGTAGCCTCGCTCCAGCCCCCAGGCGAAGCCGGCGAGGTAGGCGGCGCCGAGGCCGGCCTTCTCGGTGCGGTGCATCACGTGCACGCGGGGATCGCGGTCGGCGTAGGCGTCGGCCAGCTCTCCGGTGCCGTCGGGCGAGCCGTCGTCGACGACGAGCACGTCGACCGCGGCGCCGGAGGCGAGGGTGCGCCCCACGATCCAGTCGAGGTTCTCGCGCTCGTTGAAGGTCGGGATGATGACGAGGGCGTCGTTCATGGTGGGGTCCTTTCCCGTCGGGTGGGAGTCGGAGGTGTCGGGTGTCGGGTGTCGGAGGTGTCGGGTGTCGGAGGCGTCGGTCGGGCGTCAGCTCACGAGGCCACGAGGTCCGCGAACACGATGAGGTTGTCGACGTAGTGCCCGGTCGACCGGTCGAAGGTGCCGTCGCAGGTGATCAGCCGGAGGCCGGGGGTCGGACTGGCCCCGTAGACGTCGCTCGTCGGGAACGTCGCCTTCGGGGTGCGCTCGCTGCCCGTGACGCGGAAGGTCTCGACCGAGCCGGTCGACAGCGTCACCTGCACCTCGTCGCCGGGCACGAGCTTCGCGAGGTCGACGAACACCGCGGGGGCGTCACCCGAGTCGACGTGTCCGGCGATCACGGCTGGCCCGACCGCCCCGGGCACGACGCCGTCCTGGTACCACCCGGCCGACAGCCACTCCTTCGGCGGGTCGAGCTCGCCCTGGGCGCCGAGGCCGAGGTCTTCGAGGCCGGAGTCGACCCCGATCGAGGGGATCTGCAGGCGGACCGGCGTCGCGTCGGCCGGGGGCGAGGTGTACGACGGGGCCGCCGGGTCCTGGAAGGCACCGGCCGCTCCGCTCGCCGCATCCGGCGTCGCACCGGTGGTGGCGGGGGCCGTGGCGACGGAGCCGGGTGCGTCCGCGTCGGGCCGGGCGGCGACCGCGGCCACCGTCACGCCACCGGCCACGAGGACGACGGCGGCGACCGCGGCGAGGACCGCCGCGCGGTGACCGGCGACGAACGTCGAGAGGCTCATCCGTTCACCACCAGGGGGGTGCAGGCGCCGAGACTCGAACCCTCGAGTTGCAGGGCGGCGAGCGCCGCCCAGGCGCTGCCGTAGTAGGTCGGCGTCGACTGTGACAGGGAGTCGGCGGTCCGCAGGTCGGCCGTCGCCCGGTCGTGCTGACCGTCGCTGGCCTCGGCGGCGGCACGGGCGGCGTAGGCGAGGGGGCTCTGGTCCGAACCGACCGACTGCCCGCCGAGGTCGAGCTGCATGGGCAGCTCGTCATAGCGCTGCAGCACGGAGGCCATCGACGCCGAGAGCGCCACGTCCTCGGGCTGGCACGACTCGGCGTAGCGCAGGGCGAGCCGACCGGCGTCGTAGCTGTACTGCACGGTGCCCGACGACCCGTCGGCGCTCGGCAGCGGGACCGTCGTGCCGTCCTGCTGCACCTGGGCCCAGTCGCTCGGGAGGGCCGTCGAGGCGAGGATGTTCGTGGTCACGGCTCGCGAGCCGGTCTCGAGCTCGGCCCATCGGGGGTCGCCGCTGGCCTCGCCGAGCTGCGCGAAGGTCGCGGGCGACGCGTACGAGGGGTTGTACGACCATGGGCCGGAGCCCATCGCCCACGGTCCGGGCAGCAGGATGCGGCCGACGTCGGTCGAGACCGTCATCTCGTCGAGCACGTCGGTGCCGAGGTCGACGCCCTCGGTCGTGAGGTCGGAGCGGTCGAAGGTCGAGCCGGCGAGCACGAGGGCCCGCGCCGCGTCGACGTCGGCGTCGCTGGCCGGCATGTCGTCGACGACCTCGCCGTCCTTCCACTGCCAGGCCAGCAGGCCGTCCGGGCGCACCAGGTTGCTCTTCGTCCAGTCCCAGATCGCGTCGAAACGGTCCTCGTCGCCCACTCCGACGGCGACGAGCATCCCGTAGGCCTGCCCTTCGCTGACGGTGTCGTCGCCCTGGTCGCGACGCACGACGCGGCCGTCGTCGTCGACGTACCCGTCGAGGAAGTCCTTGCCGATCTCGGCGGCCGTCCGGGCCTGAGGAGTGGCCGTACCCGTCCCGGGGGTGCCGGTCGCGTCCGCGCCCGCCTGGTCCGTCGACGGGCCGCCGGCCCCTCCGACGACGAGGGAGGCGATGCCGGCGGTGATGGCGAGGGCCACCACGACGGCCGCTGCGAGCAGCGCCTTCGTCTTCTTCGTCATGTCGTTCTCTTCTCCTGCTCGGTGCTGCGGTCGGTCGACCCGGTCGACGCTCTGGACGCGATCGGTGCCGGGGAGGCGCGGTGCGACGGGTCGCTCACCGCGCCTCCTCGTCCTGTCGGGTGGTGCCGGGCGTCAGGCCCCGAACCAGCCGAGCACGGTGGCCCAGAGGCCCTTGGTCTCGCTCTTCTGCGGGTGCTCGGCGAGGTAGCCGCCACCGGTCTGGACGCCACCGACGGGCGCCTGCGCCGTGGCCGCGCTGTCGACGACCGGGACGACGGTCAGACCGCCGGTCGAGTTGTCGAGCACGAACAGCGTGTTGATGCTGCCCGCCGCGAGGTCGACGTCGCTCGTGCCGGTCACCTTCTTGCCGGTCAGGTCGAGGGTCCAGGGGCCGGCCGCGACCTGCGCGTAGCCGCTGGCGCTGCCGAAGGGCGCGTCCTCGGCGATGGTGGTGCCCGTGCTCGTCGCGACCGTCACGGTCTTGCTGACGTTCGCGGCCTGCACGAGGCGGACCTTGGCCTGGCCGTCGGCCGGGGCCGTCAGGTCGTCCGTGAAGACCTGGGTCTTCAGGTCGTCGTTCGGGCCGTAGGCGACGGCGGTGATCGGCTGGCCGCTGTCGACCGTGATGTTCGACGTGATGACCGGCTTGGCACTGGTGGGTGCGTCCGCGGCCGTCATCGAGACCACGTAGGTGCCCGCGGCCAGCGCCTGGTAGGGGCTGACCTGGCCGTAGGTGACGTCGTCGAGGTCCATGACGACCTGCCCGCCCTTGAGCGAGGTCAGCGTGACGTCGACGGCCTTCGTGTCGGGCGAGAGGTGGCCGACGCGGACCCAGCCGTCCCCGTCGGCGGCGTGCGCGGGCGACGTGCCCACGAGGGCGCCGGCGAGGGCGACCCCGGTGGCGGCGGTAAGGGCGAGCACCGTCGCGAGACGGCGGCGTCGGGACGGGACGCCGGTGACGGCGGCGGGTGCGGTGGTGGTGCGTGAGAGGGAAGCCACGATGGCTGGTCCTTTCCGGTCGGGTGTCCCACCCGGGACGGGTGGGACGCGGTGAGGAGGTGCCGGCGCCCGCGGGAGGACGGACGCCGGCGTGGCGATCAGTTCGCGAGGACGCCCGTCGGTGCGACGGCCGAGAAGGTGACGCGCAGTCCGTCGCCCGAGGGGACGACCGACTCGGGGACGTAGACGCTGCCCAGGCCCTCGAGCGTGGTCCGCACCTCGTCGACCGACTGACCACCCTGCGGGGTGACGTCGAACTGCCGGAACAGGGCGTCCTGTTCGCCCGGCAGGGCCGCGGGGTCGGCGACCGAGATCGGCCCGAGGGCGGCGAGCTGACCGAGCACGATGATCGCGCGCGGGTCGAGGCGGCCGTCCGAGAGCGCCGTCGACAGGGTCGACGAGATCTGCAGGTTCGGGTTCTGGGCGAGTTCGGCACCGGCCTGCGAACGGGCCGACGCGGCGTCGTCCGCCTCGGTCTGCGCCTGCGCGGCCCCCTGGCTGTCGATCTGCCGGACGTTGACCTGCTGGTCGCCGTCGCCGAACGAGGCGATCACGGTCGAGTTCGCGAGGGCCTCGCGGATCTCGGGCGAGGTCGGCCCCGAGGTGCGGACCGACTCGGTCTCGAAGAGGTAGTCCGAGTCGCGCCAGCCGTTCGGCGACTGCGCCTGGACGGCACCGTCGGTGTCGATCTTGTAGAACCAGATCACGTTGTCGCGGGCGAAGCCGGCCTTGACGAGGTCGACCCAGACCGCGTCGTCGACCAGCAGGCGGCTGTCCTTCGGCACGTTCGTCTCGACCCAGCTCTCGGCGTTGCGCATGGGCGCGTCGAGGTCGCTGTCCAGGAAGCCGCGCAACTGCACGGCCCAGAGCGGGACGATCGCCACGACGGCCGCGAGGGTCAGGGCGAGCCAGGCCACCGAACCGGTGCGGGACGCCGCGGTCGAGAGCGCGCCGGCCCGACGGGCACGGAAAGCCCGGACCGCGTGGTCGGTGACGGCCGCGACGAGCAGCGCCGCGAACGGCAGCAGCATGATCACGTAGGGCACCGGCAGGTAGCCGCCGGGACGGAACATGAAGGCGATCAGGAACACCATCATCACGCCGAGCGGGCGCAGCCTCTTGACGAAGACCGCGACGACCGAGGCCAGCGTGCCGAGCACGATGAGCACCTGGTCGAGCTGCCACCACTGCGACACGGTCGCGAAGAAGAGGCTGCCGGTGTCGAACACCGAGCCGCTCGCCTCACGGGTCGCGAGCTGGAACTGGATGCCCTCGAGCAGGCTCACCCTGCCGGCACCGGGCAGCAGCTCGCCCTTCACCGCGGCGAGCGCGACGTAGCCGAGGCCGACGAGCACGAGCAGGCTGCCCGCGATCGACAACGTGTACCGACGGGTCGACTTGTCGGCCCCGCGCCACATGATCCAGGCCAGGAAGGGCAGCGCCAGCAGGTACGTCTCCTTCGAGAGCACCGCGATGCCGAACGAGAGGGACGCCGCCGCGAAGCCGGCGAGCTGGTAGCGCTTGCTCAGGGCGAAGACGAACGCGGCCAGCAGCCACGGGGTGGCGACGTTGTCGAGGTAGACCGTGCGGTGGAACTGCAGGGCCAGCGGCGACACGGCGAACACGAGACCGGCCACGGCGGCCGCGGGACGGCTGAGGCCGAGCTTGCGGCCGAGCAGCCAGACGAGGGCCACCGAGACGACCGTGAAGAACAGCATCGCCTCGCGAGCGGCGAGCACGGCGACGTCGTATCGCGAGAAGGCGCCGGTCAGGGCCGTGTAGGCCGAGATCTGCAGCCAACCGACCGGCGGGTGGTCGTACCAGTAGGTGTAGTGGGTGATCTCGCCGAGGTTCTGGATGGCCCAGGCCTGGGCGGCGTAGGTGCCCTCGTCGTCGATGCGTTGCGGCGAGCCGTCCATGTTGAAGGCCATGACGACCGCGGCGATGGCGAGGACGGGCAGCAGCCAGGCGAGGCTCGCGCCGTGTCGACGCAACCACGACGCGGGCCGGGCGCCCCTCGGGTCCTTCGTGGGGACCACGGGGGTTCCCGGTCCGTTCGACACCGTGGTGCCGGCCGCGCGGGGGCGGTTCAGCGTGCTGGTCATCGGTCACCTCCGGTCATGGCCAGGGCGGGCTCCGTCGAGGAGGCGCGGGGCGCCTCCTGCGGTTCGGTCGCGACCTCGTCGCGGTGCGCGCCGGTGTGCTCGGTCTTCTCCCAGGCGTTGAGGCCGCGCAGCTGGCGGAAGACCGCCCGGACCGCGGCGAGCGCGAGGAAGATCTGGTACGGCAGCAGTCCCCAGACGAGGCGGAAGTAGTCCCGGGCCCGGACCTTCTGGCCGTAGACCCGCCCGAACTCGCGCAGGCCGGTGAACTCGACGGCCAACAGCACGAGCGTCGGCGCCAGGGGCACGAACGACACGAGTGCGATGGCGGTCGGCACCTTCGTGGTCAGGATCAGGACGATCGAGACGGGGATGAGCAGACCGGTGGCGGCCTGGATGAACGGCATGGTCAACAGGTAGCGGGCCATGAGGCGCTGGCGCAGGCGGGGCAGCTTCTTCCACTCGCCCTTGCCGTAGACCTGCATGAAGCCCTGGTTCCAGCGGGTGCGCTGCTTGAGCAGCGAGACGAAGGTGCCGGGGGTCTCCTCGCGGGTGACGACCTCGGGGCTGTAGGCCACGACGACCTTGGCCCCGGCGCTCGAGAGGCGGACGCCGAGCTCGCAGTCCTCGGCGAGGCACTCGGCGTCCCAGCCCTCGGACCAGTCGAGCCAGTCCTTGCGCACGAAGACGGTGTTGCCGCCGAGCGGGATGAACTTCTCCTTGGCGTGGAAGTGCAGGCGCGACCGGAACCAGAAGTAGTACTCGAGCACGTTCCGCAGGCTCCACCAGCTGCTCTGGAAGTTCATCAGCTGGACGCCGCCCTGCACCACGTCGGCATCGGTCTCGGTGAACCGGGAGTCGACGAGCGTCAGGAGGCGGGGGTGCACCTCGTCCTCGGCGTCGAACACGCCGACGATCTCGCCGCGCGACGACTGGAGGGCCAGGTTCAGCGCCTTGGGCTTGTTCTTCGGCACGCTCGAGTCGACCACCACGCGGATCAGCTCGGGGTGACGGGCGGCCGCCTCACGGGCGACCCGCTCGGTGCCGGGGTCGTCGTGGCCGACGATCGCGATGATCTCGAAGTCGGGGTGGTCCTGCTGGGCGAGGCGGTCGAGGGTCTGGCCCATGACCTCCTCCTCGTGCCGGCCGGGCACGAGCAGGGTGAACGAGTGGGCGGCGTCGAGGGGGTTCTCGCTGAACTGGCTGTCGTCGAGGTTGTCCTTCGACCGCCAGGCGTGCAGCATCCACCAGAGGGTCGACACGGCGACCGCGGTCAGCAGGATCGTCACGACGATCAGCGACGAGTAGCCGATCCACTCGAGGGGCGACCAGTCGGGTAGCTGGAAGCCGATCATCGAGTCGGCGGCACCGGTCGAGCCACGGTTCGGGACGAACTGCGACGGGTCGGCGGGGGCTTGCGGGGTGAGCAACGGGGCGGGTTCGCCCGCTGCGAGATGTGATGTCGGGATCTGGGTCGGGTCAGTCGACACAGGATCACTCTCCAGTCAGGGGGTCGGGTGCAGGTGGGCCTGCGAGGTGGTCTGCGGGATGGGGTCGTCGGTCGACCGGGGGTCGATGACGGTGGCGAGCGCGGCCGACGGGTCGGGGGTGTCGGCCGTGGTGGTGACCGCGGGCGAGCCGCGGAAGACGAGGTGGCGGTAGGCCAGGTAGCGGAATGCGGTCCCGAGGACGAGACCGATCCCGTTGGCCGCGACGTTGTCGGCGAGCTGGCTCGTGAAGCCCAGCAGGTAGTGCGAGACGAACAGGCAGGCCGAGGCGATCAGCAGGCCGCCCACGTTCACGAGGCCGAAGGTGACGGCCTCGCGGACTACGGCCTGGTTGCGTCCTTCCCGGAAGGTCAGGTACCGGTTGCCGAGCCAGGCGACGGCCGTCGCGACGATCACCGAGACGACCTTGGCCCCGATGGGCTTGTCGTCGAGCAGGGTGGCGCGCAGCAGGTTGTACACGCCGACGTCGACGACGAAGGCGATCCCGCCCACGGCGCCGAACGTCGCGAGCTCCTTCACCCGTGCGACGAGGCGCAGGGGTGGCGTCGGGTTCGTCGTGGCGGCACGGTCGGGACGTGCCCCCTGGACGGGGGACTCTGGTTCGGGCATGACACCGGTTCGGGGGACGTCGCCGGATCGGTTTGGTCGGGGTACGCAGATCTGGGCCAACTGCCAGACAGGCGACATCTGCCGGTCATCCGACGGCGGATTCGTCCAGCCCGACGGGTTGCCCGGCGAGGACCGGGGCGCTCGTCGACGGGCCGACGACCCGCGGGCGGACGATCGCGAGTTCGGCCGCGACCGCCGTGACGACCGCGCAGAGGGTGACCAGCCGGTCCGGCACCGAACCGACGACGACCAGGAGGCGCTCCCGGCTCGTCGCGCGCCGCCCCTGTTCCGCAGCCGCCTCCGTCGTGGCCCCGACGTCCAGGAGCTGCGAGAGCATCCAGGGCAGCACCGGGAACGCCGCGAGTGCGACGACGAGGACGGGTGCACCGACCAGGACCGTCGAGGCGACCGTCGTGGCCGTGAGGACCGTCACGGCGGCGTCGACCAGCGGCTCTGTGAGGACGCCGAGGGCGCGGCGCCGCGCGCCCGGCCGGAGCCGACGCCAGTCGCCCTGCCCCAGCACCTGCAGGCAGCCGCGGACCCACGTCGCCCGGGCGCGGGCCAGGTCGCGGAGCCCACCCGGCGACCGCTCGACCGTGGTCGCCTCGGCCGAGGTCGCGATGACGATCCGGGCACCGGCCGCCGTCATGCGCACGCCGAGGGCCAGGCCCGCCTCGACGCGGGAGGCGTCCCAGCCCCCCGCCCAGGCGAGCCACGCGTGACGCACGAAGAGCGTGCTGTCCGACAGCGGCACGAAGCCGGCGCGACCGTGGGAGCGGACCACCGACCGGGACCACCACCAGCGGTCGACGGTCGACCGGGGCGTCCACCAGGGGGTCGCCGCGAGCGCCGGGCGGCTGGCGTGCTGGACCGCGTCGGCATCCGTGCGGGTCAGCACCGAGTCGACCAGGGCGAAGAGGCGGGGGTGCGGTCGGTCGCCCGCGGAGAAGACGCCGACGATGCCGTCACCGTCGGGGACGAGTTCGTCCGCCAGGGCGGAGGCGGCCACGGGCGTCCGCCCGGCGAGCGGGCCGGTCCTGACGATCCGGACCCGCTCCGGATGACGCCGGACGGCGGAGGCGGCGACGTCGAGGGTCAGGGTGTCGTCCGCGTCGACGGCCACGAGGACGCGCACGTCGGGGTGCCGCTGCCGGGCCAGCAGGTCGAGCGTCACGGCCAGGCCGGCCGGCCCGTGCGCGGGCACCAGGGCCGTGAACGCGTGCGCCGGGGGCAGCACCGGGCCGTCGAGGTCGCCGTGGCCGAGCTCCTCCTGCTCGCGGACGAGGTAGAGCCTGCGCACGATGCGACCGATGGTGACGGTCAGGACCAGCGCGACGAGCACGGCCAGCAGCGCCGTGCCTGCCCACTGCAGGCTCGACCAGTCCGCCCACGGCAGCGCGGCCGAGACGTCGTCCCCCGGGACGGAGGGCAGGCCGCCCCGGTTCGGCACGAACGGTGTCGGCGTCGCGGGCAGCGTCGGCGTCAGGACGGGGCCGGGCGCCGCGAAGGCGGGTGCGGAGGTCACGGTGGTGATCCAGTCGGGTCGGGGCAGCGGGAGCCTCGGACGTCCGGTCCCGCAGGGGACCGCGACGTCCGACGGATCGTGTCCCCCAGCCGGGGGACATGATCTGATGAATCGTCACTGTACGCCTCCTCAGCCGACCGCACGGGCCTTCGCCGCGTCCCCTGCGACGCGTAGCGTGGGGTCATGGAATTCAGACACCTCGGCGACAGCGGACTCAAGATCTCGGAGATCACCTACGGCAACTGGCTGACGCACGCGTCCCAGGTCGAGAACGACGTGGCGACGCAGTGCGTCCGTGCGGCCCTCGACGCCGGCATCTCGACCTTCGACACCGCCGACGCCTACGCGAACACCGCGGCCGAGCAGGTCCTCGGCGACGCCCTCAAGGGTGAGCGTCGCGAGGGACTCGAGATCTTCACGAAGGTCTACTGGCCCACCGGCCCCCGCGGGCACAACGACGTCGGCCTCAGCCGCAAGCACGTGCTCGAGTCGATCGACGGGTCGCTCCGCCGCCTCGGCACGGACTACGTCGACCTCTACCA
The DNA here is from genome assembly GCF_030209595.1 of Frigoribacterium sp. ME-P-080. Classification (NCBI taxonomy): domain Bacteria; kingdom Bacillati; phylum Actinomycetota; class Actinomycetes; order Micrococcales; family Microbacteriaceae; genus Frigoribacterium; species Frigoribacterium sp. ME-P-080. Next base: position 782,494 of record NZ_JARVRR010000002.1, on the reverse strand, counting down.
GGCCCACCGCTTCGACCACGAGACCCCGCTCGAAGAGACCATGCAGGCGTTCGCCGACGTGGTCCGCGCCGGCAAGGCGCTCTACATCGGCGTCAGCGAGTGGACCGCCGAGCAGATCCGGGCGGGCCACGAGCTCGCCGTGAAGCACGGCGTGCAGCTGATCTCGAACCAGCCCCAGTACTCGATGCTCTGGCGCGTCATCGAGTCCGACGTCGTGCCGGCGAGCAAGCAGCACGGCCTCGGCCAGATCGTCTGGTCGCCCGTCGCCCAGGGCGTCCTGACCGGCAAGTACAAGCCCGGAGCCGAGCTGCCCGCGGGCAGCCGCGCGACGGACGACAAGGGAGGCGCGGACACGATCAAGCGCTTCCTCACCGACGAGGTGCTCACCGGCGTCGCGAAGCTCGAGCCGATCGCCGCCGACCTCGGCCTCTCGATGGCCCAGCTGGCCATCGCATGGGTGCTGCAGAACGACAACGTCGCCTCCGCGATCATCGGGGCCTCGCGTCCCGAGCAGGTGGCCGACAACGTCAAGGCGGCGGGCGTCACGGTGCCCGCCGACGTCATGGCCCGCATCGACGAGGCGCTCGGCGACCTCGCCGAGAAGGACCCCGGCAAGACGGTCTCCCCCGAGCGCCGCCCGGCCTGACGCCCGTCCGGCCTGACGCCCGTCCGGCCCGACGCCCGACCGGCCCGACCCGGGCCGGTCCGCAGGACATCCCCTGGACATCGTCCGGACACCCCGGGAATGTTGTCCCGCTGGATGCGCTTGCATATACTCGTACCAGCTTCGATGACACGTCATCGACCTCGACCTCACAGATTCAGGAGAACACCATGACCATCACCGCAGAGAAGATCCCCGCCGGCACCTGGAACCTCGACCCCACCCACAGCGAGGTCTCGTTCAGCGTCCGCCACCTGGCCATCAGCAAGGTCAAGGGCTCGTTCGAGTCCTTCGACGCCTCGCTGGTCACGGCCGAGGACCACACCGCCTCGAAGGTCACCGCCTCGATCGACGTGGCCTCGGTCAACACCAACCAGAAGGACCGCGACGGCCACCTGCAGACCGGTGACTTCTTCCTCGCCGAGGAGCACCCCAAGATGACCTTCGTGTCGACCAGCATCGAGGAGAAGGGCGACGACGCGTTCCTCGTGCACGGCGACCTCACCCTCCGCGGCGTCACCAAGCCCGTCACCCTGAAGAGCGAGTTCGGCGGCCTCGTCGTCGACGGCTACGGCCAGACCAAGCTCGGCTTCTCGGCGACCACCAAGATCGACCGCACCGAGTTCGGCGTCACCTGGAACGCGGCCCTCGAGGCCGGCGGCTTCACGCTGGGCAACGACGTCACCGTCACGCTCGAGATCCAGTTCACGCTCGCCGCGTAGACACCGGCACCACGAAGGGCCCGCTCTCGCTCGGCGAGGGCGGGCCCTTCCGCGTCATCCCGCGAGGACGCGCCGCAGCACGGCGCGCTCCCCCAGCGTCCAGGCCGCGCTCGTCACGAGGTAGAGAGCGGCCGCGAGCGGGGCGAACGCCGCGAACAACACGCTGACGAAGGGCAGCCAGCGCACCAGGCCCGCCATGCCCGGGAGCGCCTCCTGCCCCGGCCCGGCCGACGTGACGGTGACCGTGCCGGTGAAGCGCAGCGTGGCGCGCCGGCTCGTCTCGACCACGACGGCGAGCAGCGCGAGCAGCACCAGGTACGGCCAGACCGCCGGGAGCCCCACCGCGAGAGAGGCGAACAGGTTGGCGCCGAGGGCGGCCCCGCCGAGGGTGTGCGTCAACAGGGCGTTGGCGTGCCCGGCGATCTCGGAGTGCGCGAACAGCGAGTAGACCGCCGTGAGCACGGGTGCCTGCGCGAGCGTCGGCAGGCAGCCGGCCAGCGGGGACGCCTTCTCGGACGCGTACAGCGCCATCAGCGCCTTGCTGCGGGCCGCGGGGTCGGTGATCCGGCGGTTCAGGTCGGCGATCGCGGGGGCCAGGCGGCGACGGGCGACCTCGGCGCGCACCTGCGAGACGCCCACGGGCACGAGCACGAGCCGGACGAGCAGGGTGAGCAGCACGACGCCGAGGGCGGCGGCGGACGACCCGGCCACCGGTTCGACGAGCACGCCGAGGGTGGTGACGAGCGACTGCAGACCGCCGAGGACGACGGCGATCGGGGGAAAGGTGGACAGGTCCATGCGGACTCCTCGGTCAGAGAGACGGTGGGTGTCTTCTGGCCGCCGAGGGGCGTCGGGTCGACGCGGGCGCGGGTGCGCTCAGGCGGCCGGGACGGCCCGCCCGGGAGCCCGGGACCGCACGTGCCCGCGGGCGTCCGGGTCGCGTCGCCAGACGAGGAGGCGCGTGCCGGCTTCTTCACGGAGCGTCACCTCGGGCACCGCCCCGGCCAGCCCGCAGAGCGTGAGCACGACCCGGGCCACGCCGAGCGCGACCACCGCGGTGGCCGCACCGAGCAGGCCGACGAACACGACCGCGGACAGCGGCGCCCCGCCGGACGAGAGCACGGCCTCGACGAACGCCGCGAGGGGCGCCAGCATCGAGAGGCCGAGGGTCATGCCGACGACCCTAGCCGACGGTCCTACCATCGGGGCAGTGCCCTCGGGAACACCGTGCCGTCCCACGCGGTTGACGCCGAGAGCCACCGCCCCGCCCCGAGAGGACTTCCCGATGACCGTCGACTGGATCACCCTGCAGAAGACCGCCCACGACGAGTTCGCCCGTCGCGTCGAGGCCGTGGCCGACTGGGACGCCCCGACGCCGGACACCGAGTGGAAGGTGCGCGACCTCGTGCGTCACGTCACGCGCGAGCAGCAGTGGGTGCCGCTGCTGCTCGAGGGCGGCGACCCCTCCGAGGCGGAGAACTCCATCGAGCCGCTCGGCGACGACCTCGTCGAGGCCTGGCACCGGTGGTCCGGTGCCGCCACCGCCGCCTGGAGCGCGGCCGACCCCCACGCCGAGGTGCGCTTGAGCGCCGACGTCGTGCCCGTCCACGAGTACCTCGCCGAGCAGGTCGCCGACGTGACGATCCACACCTGGGACCTCGCCCGCGCCGTGGGGACCGACGAAGAGCTCGACGACGCGCTCGTCGAGGCCGTCTGGGGCGTGTTCGCGCCGCAGAAGGACGCCCTCGAGGCCTCGGGCCTGTTCGCGTCCCCCGTCCCGGTCGACGACGACGCGCCGCTGCGCATCCGCCTGCTGGCCCTCACCGGGCGCGACGCCCGCTGAGCCGTCCGCCCACCCGGGTGGGCGTCCTCGGCGACCCGACCCGCGCCTCCCGGGGGTTCATCACCCGGCCCTGCCAAGGTGGGGGCATGACCGCCCCGATCGATCGCCCGTGGCTGCACAGCTACGCCCCCGACGTCCCCGCCGACATCGAGCCCGTGACGGGCAGCCTCGTCGACCTCATCGACGACGCCGTGTCGACGTACCGGCAGAAGCCGGCCCTCGAGTTCTTCGGCCGCGAGACGAGCTACCGCGACCTGGGCGACCAGGTCGCCCGCGCGGCCGAGGGCCTCAGGAGGCTCGGCGTGGGTCGCGGCGACCGGGTCGCCCTGATCCTGCCGAACAGCCCGCAGCACGTGGTGGCGTTCTACGCGGTGCTGCGCCTGGGCGCGGTCGTGGTCGAGCACAACCCGCTCTACACCGACCGTGAGCTGCGCCACCTCTTCGAGGACCACGGCGCCACGATCGCCATCGCCTGGGACAAGTTGGTCGACCGACTGCGCTCCCTGCCCGCCGACATCGGCTTCTCGACCGTGGTCTCGGTCGACGTGACGAAGGGCATGCCCCTCGGCACGCGCCTCGCCCTCAAGCTGCCGGTGCCCGCCGCGAAGAAGAGCCGCGCGGCCCTCACCGACGGAGCCGAGGGCGACGTCACCTGGCAGGGGCTGCTCGCGAACCGTCCGCTGCGCAAGAAGCACCCCCGACCCGATGTCGACGACATCGCCCTGCTGCAGTACACCAGCGGCACCACGGGCTCGCCCAAGGGCGCGATCCTCACCCACCGCAACCTCCGCAGCAACGCCGCGCAGGGTCGCGCCTGGGTGCCGGGACTCGTCGACGGCGACGAGACGGTCTACGGCGTGCTGCCGTTCTTCCACGCCTACGGCCTCACGCTCTGCCTGACGTTCGCGATGAGCATCGGGGCGCGCCTCGTCCTCTTCCCCAAGTTCGACGTCGACCTCGTGCTGAAGGCCGCGAAGAAGCACCCGCCGACCTTCCTGCCGGCCGTGCCGCCGATCTACCAGCGCCTCGCCGACGCGGCCCGCGAGCGCGGCGTCGACCTGTCGTCGGCACGGTTCGCGATCTCGGGCGCGATGAACCTGCCGACCGCCGTCGTCCAGGCCTGGGAGGGCGTCACGGGCGGCATGCTGGTCGAGGGGTTCGGACTGACCGAGACCTCGCCCGTCGCCCTCGGCAACCCGATCGGTCCGACCCGTCGCGTCGGCACCGTGGGCGTGCCGTTCCCGTCGACCGAGGCCCTGGTCGTCGACCGCGACGACCCCGATCCGAGCCGCCCGGTCGTCGCCGGGGCCGCCGGAGAACTGCTGCTGCGGGGCCCGCAGGTGTTCCGCGGCTACTGGAACCGACCCGACGAGACCGCCGAGGCCTTCCTCGAGGGCGGCTGGTTCCGCACCGGCGACATCGTCACGATGAGCACCGACGGGTACGTCACGATCGTCGACCGCATCAAGGAGCTCATCGTCACGGGTGGCTTCAACGTCGCCCCCTCCGAGGTCGAGGAGGCGGTCCGCAACGCCCCCGGCGTGGCCGAGGTGGCCGTGGTCGGCCTGCCCCGGTCGGGCGGCGGCGAGGACGTGGTGGCGGCCGTCGTGCTCGAGCCGGGTGCCGCGTTCGACGCCGAGGCCATCCGCGAAGCCTCACGCGGCCAGCTGGCGGCCTACAAGGTGCCGCGGCGGGTCGTCCGGCTCGACGAGTTGCCCAAGTCGCTGATCGGCAAGGTGCTGCGGCGCGAGGTGCGCGACCGGCTCATCGCTGCGGGCTGACCCTTCGGGCGGGTCCTGCCAACGGGCCCCGTCGGCAGGCCCCGTCGGCGTGTCCGGTCGGCGTGGTCAGAGGCCCTGCCACCGGTCGACCGGCCAGCTGATCACGAACGCCCGCCCGATCACGTCGTCGACGGGAACGAAGCCCGCGTAGGGCCCGGTCTGGTGTGCGCGCGAGTCCGCCGACCGGTCGCGGTTGTCGCCGAGCACCCAGAGCGCCCCCTCGGGCACGGTCACGTCGAAGTCGGTCGCCGAGGCGCGGGGTCCGCCGTCGGCGAGCGTGAGGTACGGCTCGTCGAGGGCCCGGCCGTTGACGAGCACGTGGCCGTCCGCGTCGCAGCAGCTGACGTGGTCGCCCGGCAGGCCGACGACGCGCTTGACGAGGTCCTGACCGGCGTCGTCGCCGTAGCCGAGCCACCCGCCCGGGTCCTCGAAGACGACGATGTCGCCGCGGTGCAACGGCAGGAGTCCGGGTGCCAGTTCGTTGACGATGATCCGGTCGCCGATCATCAGCGTCCGTTCCATCGATCCCGACGGGATGGAGAAGCTGCGCACGAGGAAGGTCCGCACGCCCCACGACAGCAACAGCCCCACCAGGACGATCGCGAGCAACTCGAGCAGCCACCGGCCCGTGGGGTTCCGGCGGATCCCGGAGGCGCGGGTCCCCTCGCCCTCGTCGGTCGCGTCCGCGAGGGGGCTGCTGTCGGTCACCGGCTCATCCTGTCAGCGCGTGCCCGCGCCCGCCCTCCCCGGTCAGGGGGCCGTGGGGCCACGGTCCCGGTGCCCCGGGTCGTCCGTCAGGCGGCCGTCCATCCGATGCGGTCGAGCCGGGCGAGGGCGTGCTCCTCGGCGACGGGTCGCTTGCCGAGGACTCCCCCGACGCCCGCGAGCATGGCCTGCGCCGGCGCCCGGGTCGGGATGCCGATCGGGCCGACGTGCGGCGCGCGCAGCCCGAGCAACTCGCGGAAGCGCGGCTGCAGCGTGCCCACCGCGCCGTTGAAGAGCACGGGATAGCCGACCTTCAGGGCGGGGAAGAGCGGGGGCCGCTTGATGAACTTCACGACGTCGTCGGTGCGCGCGGTGCGCTCGAGCACGCCCCGGCGGTCGAAGTCCATCAGCTGTGACTGCATCTCGGCGACGCTGCGCGGCGGGTTCGGCACGCCCATCAGCTCGCCGGCCGTCGCCCACTCGCGGACGTAGGCGTCGGGCCCCCCGGGGATCGCCTCCCGGCCCCACTCGAGGTAGGCGGCGAGGAACGAGTCGGCGAAGGCCATGTGCACCCAGCTGAGCAGCTCCGGGTCGTTGGCGGCGTAGTCGTGGGTCACGCCGTTCCGGTCGTCGTACGTGCCGACGACCTTCGCGTGCAGGCGTGACACCCAGTTCGACGCGTGGGTGGCGGCCTCGCGGCTGCCGTACGAGACGGTGTAGATCCAGCGGATGGTGCCGGCGAGACGGCCGAGCGGGTCCTCGCGGAAGCGCGAGTGGTCGTGGACGCCGGCGAGCGCCCCCGGGTGCAGCGCCTGCACGAGCAGTGCCCGCACGCCGGCGGGGATGGTCGACATGGCGCCGTGCACGGCCCACACCGCCGAGCCCGGCAGGAAGAACCCCTCGTCGTCGCCCTTCTCGAGGTCGGTGACCCACTCGGGCGTGCCCGTGTACTGCCCGTTGAAGGTGTACTGCAGGCGGGCGCGGAGCGGTTCGGTCAGTGCGGGCATGCCTCGATCATGCGCCGCGGTGGCTGGACGCTCGCACCGGACGCACGCCGCGCCTCCTGCGTCCCGGGGAGGGGCAGGAGGCGCGGCGTGCGACTCGGGGTGGGTCTCAGTTCCCGTGAGCCTCGATCGAGACGGGCTGCCACTCGTTCCAGGTCGCCAGACGCGACTCGTAGTCCTTCGTGGCGATCTCGAGCGGCGCCTTGCCGAAGAAGACGCGCAGCGGCGGCTCGTCGGCGTCGACGACCGTGAGGATCGCCGAACGGGTGGCCGTGGGGTCGCCGGGGTCGGCGGCCGAGGGACGCTTCGACGCGGCCTCACGGACGTCGGCGTAGGCCTCGAGTTCGTCGCTGCGCGAGGCGGAGGGGCCCGACCAGTCGGTCGAGTAGCCGCCGGGCTCGACGAGGGTCACCTTGATGCCGAAGCCCGCGACCTCCTGGGCCAGCGACTGGCTGAAGCCCTCGAGCCCCCATTTCGAGGCGTGGTAGATGCCGACCGTCGGGAAGGCGCTGATGCCGCCGATGCTCGACACCTGGACGATGTGACCCGAGCCCTGCTCGCGCATGATCGGGAGGGCCGCCTGTGACACCCAGAGGGCGCCGAACAGGTTCGTCTCGAGCTGGGCACGGGCCTCGTCCTCGGTGATCTCCTCGATCATGCCGAAGTGGCCGAAGCCGGCGTTGTTCACGACGACGTCCAGCCGTCCGAAGTGCTCGGCGGCCTTCTGCACCGCGGCGACGTCGGCCGCACGGTCGTTGACGTCGAGCTGGAGGGGCAGGAAGGAGTCGCCGTACGCGTCCACGAGGGGCGTGACGTCGTCGATCTTCCGTGCGGTGCCCGCGACCATGTCGCCGCGTTCGAGGGCCGCCTCGGCCCATTCGCGGCCGAAGCCCTTGGATGCACCGGTGATGAACCAGACCTTGCTCACGATGTGTCGTTCCTCTCTTCGTGATGTCGAGGACCATGCTGCGCCGCGCCTCCTCGTCCGCGGTCAGGTTGCCAGCCGGCACCGAGCCCACGGGGTACGCCCGGCGGTCGATAGAGTGGCCCGGTGACCACCGACAGCGCTCGTCCCTGGCTCGACTCCTACGCACCCGGCGTGCCGCACGACCTCGAACCGGTCGACGGCTCGCTGCTCGACCTGGTCGAGGCCTCCGCGGCGCGGTACCCCAGGGCGGTGGCGCTCGAGTTCTTCGGGGCGACGACCACCTATTCCGAGCTCGTCGACCAGATCGCGCGGGCGGCCGAGGGGCTGCGCAAGCTCGGGGTCGGCCACGGCGACACCGTCGCGATCGTGTTGCCGAACGGTCCGCAGCACGTCGTCGCGTTCTACGCGGTGCTGCGCCTCGGCGCGATCGTCGTCGAGCACAACCCGCTCTACACGCCGCGCGAGCTGCGTCACCAGTTCGAGGACCACGGCGCCAAGGTGGCCATCGCCTGGAACAAGGTGGTCGAGACCATCCAGGCCTTCCCCGACGACGTGGCCGTCGAACACCTCGTCTCGGTCGACGTCACCCGGGCGATGCCGTTCACCACGCGGGCGGCCCTGGCCCTGCCGATCAAGAAGGCCCGCCAGTCACGGGAGCGCCTCACGTCGACCGTGACGGGCACCACGCCGTGGGAGAAGGTCGTCGGCTCGTCGCGCATCAAGGCGAGGCACCCGCGACCGACCACCGACGACCTGGCGGTCATCCAGTACACGAGCGGCACCACGGGCGCGCCCAAGGGTGCCCAGCTGACGCACCACAACCTCCTGTCGAACGCCGCGCAGGCCCAGGCCTGGGTGCCGACGATCGAGCGCGGCACCTGCGTCGTCTACGCGGTGCTGCCGATGTTCCACGCGTACGGCCTGACGCTCTGCCTCACCTTCGCGATGAGCATGGGCGCCCGACTCGTGCTCTTCCCGGCCTTCGACCCGGCGCTGGTGCTCAAGGTCATGAAGAAGCACCCGCCGACCTTCCTGCCCGCGGTCCCCCCGATCTACGCCCGTCTGCAGAAGGCCGCCGACGACGCCGGCGTCTCGCTGAAGGGCGTCGACGTCGCGATCTCGGGGGCCATGCCGCTCTCGGCCGACGTCGTCGAGCCGTGGGAGGCCGAGTCCGGCGGCTGGTTGGTCGAGGGCTACGGGCTCTCCGAGTGCTCGCCCGTCCTCATGGCCAACCCCGTCGGTCCGACGCGCCGCGCGGGCACGGTCGGTCTGCCCCTGCCGGGCACCGAGGTGCGCGTCGTCGACCCCGAGAACCCCACGGTCGACGTGGCGGCCGGAGAACGCGGCGAGCTGATCGTCCGTGGCCCGCAGGTCTTCAGCGGGTACTACCGCAAGCCGAAAGAATCGGGCGAGGTCTTCGTCGACGGCGACTGGTTCCGCACCGGCGACATCGTCACCATCGACGACGACGGGTTCGTCCGCATCGTCGACCGCATCAAGGAGCTCATCATCACCGGCGGCTTCAACGTCTCGCCGTCCGAGGTCGAAGAGGTCCTGACCCGGTTCGAGGGCGTCGCCGAAGCCGCGGTCGTGGGTCTGCCCACCCCCGGCGGCGAACAGGTGGCCGCCGCGATCGTCGTGAAGCCGGGCGCCCACGTCGACGTCGCGGCCCTGCGCTCGTTCGCGCGCAAGCACCTCACGCCGTACAAGGTGCCGCGGCGCATCGTCGTCGTCGACGACCTCCCCCGGTCGCTCATCGGCAAGGTGTTGCGCCGCAAGGTACGCGACTCCCTGGCCGAGCGCTGAGACCGGACCCGCGCCTCCTCGACCGGACGACGGTCGGCAGGTGCGGGTCGGTCCACCCGCGGCCGCGGCTCAGGAGGCGCGGCTCAGCTGGGCGAGACGCGATCCGTCATGCGACCCTCGGCCAACCAGGCCAGTCGCTGCAGCGCTTCTCTGTTGCGCCAGTGCAGCGGCGGGTCCATCAGGGCCTTCGGCACCAGCCGACCGGGGCCCGCGACGGCGTACTCGGTCATCGTGACGAAGCAGCCGCCCATGCGGTTGCGCACGTCGATCTCGACCCGGGCCTCGCCCATCGGCCAGCCCCTGGCGTGGAACACGGCCCGGACCGGAGGGTCCCACTCGAGGATGGTCGTCACGTCGTCGATGACCAACGGCCAGACCCCGAACGAGTGGTGGACCCTGGCCTCGACGCTCGGCCAGGTCAGTTCGACCTCGCGGATGCGCGCCGACCCGACGACCCAGCTCGTGAAGAGCCACCCGTCGCTCAGCACGTCGAAGACGTCGTGGGGTGAGGCCTCGATGAAGCGGTGCGTGGTGCTCATCCGTCGATCCTGGCACGGTCCCCGCGCGCCGCGCACCCCGTTGACGCGCCCCTGCCGCCGTGGATCAGATCGGGCGTCGGGCGCCTCCCCCGTCGGGAGTCGACGCGATCAGGAGTCGACTCCGAGGTACGGCAGCCGGTCGATGCCGAACTCGTGCTTCAGGGCGCTGCGCGCGGCGTAGGCGCCACCCAGCCCGTGCACCGAGGGGCCCGGCGGGGTCGAGGACGAGCACAGGTAGAGGCCCGGCGTCGGCGTGCGCCACGGTTCGGTCGACAGCGTCGGCCGTGCCGCCAGCTGCCAGACGCTCGGGGCCCCGGCGGCGATGTCGCCGCCGATGTAGTTGGGGTCGTGCGCTTCGAGGTCGACCGCCGTCCGGCTGTTCGTGGCCAGGATCGTGTCGCGGAACCCCGGCGCGAAGCGCTCGATGCCGGCGATGACGGTCTCGGTCTGGTCGACCGTGGACCCGCGCGGCACGTGCGTGTACGCCCACAGGGCCTGCTGACCGTCGGGGGCGCGCGTGCCGTCGACCACGCCCGCCTGGGCCACCAGGACGTACGGCGTGCGGGCGTGTCGACCCGAGGCGACGTCGTGCTCTCCCGAGGCGATCTCGGCCCGCGTCCCCCCGAGGTGCAGCGTGGGGCTGCGCCGGGCCTCGTCGTTCGCCCAGGGCACCGGCCCCGACAGCGCGAAGTCGACCTTGGCCGCCGCGTTCCCGTACCGGAAGCGCCGCAGGGCGCGCTCGTACCGGTCGGGCAGACGACTGCCCGCGATGTCGGCCAGGGCACGGGCGCTCGTGTCGAAGATCGTGGCCTTCGCCCTCGGCAGCTCGTCGATCGACGTGACGTCCACGCCCGTCGTGATGGTGCCTCCGTGGGCCAGGACGTCGTCGGCCATGGCGTCGACGATCGACTGGCTGCCACCGGTCGGCACCGGCCAGCCCCGGGCGTGCGCGTGCACGGCCAGGACGAGCCCGGCGGCCGAGGTCGACAGGCTCGGCATCGGGCGGATCGCGTGGGCCATCACCCCGGCGAGCATGGCAGGGGCCTCGTCACCCGAGAACCCGGCGTTCCACCAGGGGCCGCTCTGTGACAGGGCGGCCAGACCGAAGCGCGCGAGGGTCACCGGGTCGTCCGGCACCCGGACGAGCTCGCGCATCGTGAACTTCGCCATGCGGGGCTCGGTCTCGACCAGACCCCGGAGGAGGCGCGCCCAGGCGGCCCCGTCGGCACCGAGTCCGTCCGCCGTCCGGTCGAGGTCACGGTAGGCGATGCCGGCACGTCCGCCGTCGAGCGGGTGGGCGTACGAGATGTCGGGGACCGTCAGCTCGATCCGGCGGTCGAGTTGGAACCGCTGGAAGAACCCCGACGCGAGGGCCATGGGGTGCACGGCCGAACAGATGTCGTGGCGGAAGCCCGGCAGGGTCGCCTCCTGGGTGCGCGCTCCCCCACCGATCGTGTCGGCCCGTTCGACGACCTCGACGCGGAGACCGGCCCGAGCGAGCACCACGGCCGCCGCGAGACCGTTGGGCCCCGCACCGACGACGACCGCGTCCACCTCGGGCGCGGCGCTCATGCCCGACGCCCGCGGGTCACCCGACCCACCACGGCGGCGGTGGCGGCCGCGGACGCCCCCACCACGGCCCCCACGGTCAGGGCACGGTTGCGGGTGTACCAGACCTGCGGACTCGTGGTGCGCGCGCGGTCGCTGAAGATGCCGCGAGCCCCGTGGTCACCGGCCGTGGGCTCGTAGAGGTTGTCGGGCAGCATGGGCTCGCTCTTGTCGGGAGCCTGCTGGCCGGAGTACCCGCTCTTGGCGAGGTAGACGTCGAGGAAGTTCGCGACGAACCGGTTGCCGAGCACCGTCATGACGGTGGGCTCGCCGAGCCAGGTCCGGCGACGCGGCTTGTCGGCGACGTCGGCGATCGCCCGGGCCCCGACCTCGGGTTCGAAGATGGGCGGCACGGGCTGGGGGTGCTCGGGCAGGGTCGAGCGCACCCAGTTGAACTGGATGGTGTTGAGGGCCGGCATGTCGACCGTACTGATCCGCACCGAGCTCTTGTTGTGGATCAACTCGGTCGTCACCGACTCGGTGAAGCCCTGGACGGCGTGCTTCGCACCGCAGTACGAGGCCTGAAGCGGGATGCCTCGGTGGGCGAGCGCCGATCCCACCTGGATGACCTGCCCGCGGTCGCGGGGCACCATGCGCGACAGGGCCGCACGAGTGCCGTTGACGAAGCCGAAGTAGTTGACGGCCGTGGCCCGCTCGAAGTCGTCGGGGTCCGTCTCGAGGAACTCGCCGAACACACCGACCATCGCGTCGTTGACCCAGAGGTCGATCGGCCCGAGCTCGGCCTCGACGCGATCGGCGGCCGACTCGACCTGGGCGCGATCGGCCACGTCGGTCGAGATGCCCAGCGCACGGCGACCGGCGGCCTCGACGTCGCGGACGGCCCCGTCGAGGCCGTCCTGTCCCCGAGCGAGGATCGCGACGTCCCATCCGCGCGCGGCGAGCTCTCGGACGGTGGCCCGGCCGAGTCCCGCGGACCCTCCGGTGACGACGGCGGTTCTCGTGCTGGTCATGGTGCTACCTCGGGCCTCTCGGCGGATCGTGGACGGACCCCCGACGCTAGTCCGCGACCGGAGGTCCGTCCCGGGGGTGATGCCCAGGTGTCAGATGTCGAAGCCTCCGCCGAAGTCCCCTCCGCCGAAGTCGCCTCCCCCGAAGTCCCCGAAGCCCCCGCCGGAGTCGCCGGCCCCGTCGGCACCGAAGTCGCCGCCGCCGTCGCTCGCCGTCTCGGTGCCGGCGTCGGCACCGCCGTCCGCGCCGCCCTCGCCCTCGGAGCCCTGGTCGCCGCCGGCGTCGTCACCCGCGCCGCCGTCCGCCGTCGCCCCGGCGTCGGGCAGGAACGCGCTCATCAGGGTCGACCCGATGACGTAACCGGCCACCGTGCCCAGGATCGACCCGCCGATGATCGAACCCATGCCGGGGCCCTGACGGAGGGGCTGGCCGTTCGGCCCGACCTGCTGCCGTCCGTCCGGGCCGCCGCCGAGGGTGCGCTCGAGGGTCCCGGGTCGTCGGAGCTCGGACCGGGTGGCGGCCTGGGCGAGCGAGCCGGCGTCGTCGCCGCGCGGTGCCTCGCCGGGGCTCGACTCGGCCGTCAGCTGGTCGAAGACGAGACGGCGTTGTTCGGGGCTGAGCTTCGCGAACGCCTCGGCGTGCACCTGCTCGATGGTCTCGGGCGGGGCGGTCTTCAGCAGGTAGCGGTACCGCTCGACGGCGATCTCGTCGTCGCTGCGGGCCGGGCCGGTGCCGGCCGACGAGGCCGGGACCGACGGCTGCTGGCCGTAGCCCTGCTGGCCGTACCCCTGCTGGCCGTACCCCTGCTGGCCGTACCCCTGCTGCGGGGCGGCGGGCTGCTCGTAGCTCTGCTGCCCGTACCGGTAGCCCTGCGGAGCGGAGGGCTGCTGCGGCTGGCCCTGCTGCGGCTCGCGGCCGAGGAGGCGGTCGAGGAATCCCATGGTGGTGTCCTGTCGGATCGTGTGCTCGGTGCCGCGCGCGGGGCGCGACGTCGGTCTGCCCACCACGGTACGGATCGTCCCGGCCCGCCGCCTGGACGGCGACGGAACGTCAGCCGCGAACGTCCTGATCGACGGCGTCACGCGACGCGTCGTCGACGCCGGCTCGACGGCGGCCCACCGACCGGACGACGAGGAACACCACGACGCCCGCGATGGCGGCGTACACGACGTAGTCCAGGTACTTCGCGTACCGGTCGATGAGCTCGTACTGGGTGCCGAGGGCGGCGCCCAACCCGATCAACAGCCCGTTCCAGAGGCCGCTGCCCACGATCGTGAAGACCGAGAAGACCAGCAGGGGCATGCGCTCGGCACCGGCGGGAAGCGAGATGAGGCTGCGCACGCCCGGGATGAACCGGCCGAAGAACACCGCGGACCGCCCGTGGCGCTCGAACCAGCCGGCCGCCTTCTCGAAGTCGTGGCGGTCGACCAGCGGCAGCTTGGCCAGCCACCGGATGCTGCGGTCGAGGCCGAGACCGGCCCCGAGCCCGTAGAGGACCAGGGCGCCCAGGTAGGCGCCGAAGGTGCTCAGCGCGATCAACAGCACGATGTTCATCGACCCGGCGCCGGCCAGGAACCCGGCCAGCGGCAGGATGACCTCGCTGGGGATCGGCGGGAACACGGTCTCGACGAAGGTCAGCAGGGCGACGCCCCACTCGCCGAGGGCGTCGATGACGCGGGCGGCGAACCCGACGAGGCCGTCGAGGTCGGCGACGACGTCCTGGCTCGAGGACGAGGAGGCGCGGAGGACGAGGGCTGTCGAGGTCATGGCTCCCAGGTGGTCGGTCGGGCGCTCGGGGGCGCAACGGATCGGCAGCCCCGAGTATGGCGGGGCAGCCTGCGCGTCCGCCCACAACGCCCGGGTGGGCTGCGCCTGACGGGGAACACCGCATCGCTTGCTACATTGACCTGTGTCGGCTTGGTTTCCGACGCCGGACACACTCACGAAACAGGACCCCAATGGGATCGCTCATCTACGGAACCTCGGGCATCGAGGTCGAGTTCGAGGACCGCGTGCTCGAACACCTCCAGATCGTCATCGCCACCAAGCTGCGTCGCCGCGAGTCGTTCTTCTTCTCGTGGCGCGACACGCAGAAGGTCGGTGACGGTCGCAGCAGCATCTGGCTGGACGCCGGCATCTCGCTCTACTTCAAGTACTCCGGCGGCCGGGTGCCGTCGATCAACCGTGACTGGCTCACCGAGCTGACGGCCTCGTCGAACAGCTCGTCCGGCCTCGTCCTCACCGACGAGCCCAGTCTCGACAACAGCGCCAAACGACGCGGCTGACCCGCACCTCCCCCCTTTCGAGGCGTTGACCCGGTTCGGGTCCGTTCCGTACCGTGGGCCCGACGGCGACGGAGGGGGCGGTCATGCAGGGTGCCAGGCGCGCGAGCGCGGGCCGTCTCACGATCGCCACGATGATGACGGTCGCCCTGGTCGCGACCCTCGTGACGGCCCAGGCCCCCGTCGCGGCCCGGGCCTCGGACGCCGTCCTCTCGCAGGGACGCAGTGCGGGGGCCTCGTCGGTCTCTTCGCGGTCCACCCCGGCAGCGGCCGCGGTGGACGGCGACGGGCGGACGGGCTGGAGGAGCGCGCGGGCGGGCTCGCAGTGGTTGCAGGTCAGCATTGGGCCGCAGGTCGACGTGTCGCAGGTCTTGCTGCAATGGGGTGACGCCCCGGCGACGGCCTACGAGGTCCAGATCTCGTCGAACGGCAAGACCTGGCGCACGCTGGCGTCGACGACCCGGGGTGACGGCGGCACGGACACGTACGACGTGGCCGGGACGGGGAGGCACGTCCGGGTGCTCGCGACGGTCTCGGCCACGGGCACGGGGTACTCGCTGTCGGAGCTGACGGTGCGTGGGTCCCGGACCGGGTCGCCGTCCGCCACCCCGGGCGTCCGGCTCGCCGGCGGTGCCGGCTCGTGGCGCCTCGAGGTCGACGGGCGGCCCTTCATGGTCGAGGGGGTCACCTACGGCGCCCCGGTCGCCGAGGCGGCCACCCACTTCCCCGACATCGCCTCGATGGGCGCCAACACGGTCCGCACCTGGGGCACCGACACGGGCTCGGGGCGCCTCTTCGACGCCGCGTCGGCGTCCGGTCTCCACGTCGTCGCCGGCCTGTGGCTCGACCACGGCGTCGACTACGTCGGCGACACCGCGTACAAGACGGCCACCCTGGCGAGCATCCGCTCGACCGTGGCCGCCTACCGGGATCGGCCGAGCCTCCTGGCCTGGGACGTGGGCAACGAGGTGATGCTGGGGCAGGGCGAGACCCAACGGGTCGCCTACGCCCGCTTCGTCGACGAGGTCGCCCGGACGATCCACTCGATCGACCCGGGCCACCCCGTCACCTCGACCGACGCCTGGATCGGCGCCCTCTCGTACTACGAGGAGCACGCTCCGTCGCTCGACTTCTACTCGGTCAACTCGTACGGCGGTGTCGGGTACCTCGAGGACGGGTGGACCTCCGGCGGCTACACCAAGCCCTACCTGGTGACCGAGACCGGTCCGGCCGGCTCGTGGGAGGTCCCCGACGACGCGAACGGCATCCCGCTCGAACCCGGCGACGAGGCCAAGGCCCGGGCCTACACCGCCGCGTGGCAGGCCGTCCTGTCCCATCCCGGCGTCGCCCTCGGGGCCACCGTCTTCAACTACGGCCTCGAGAACGACGAGCCCGGCGTCTGGTTGAACCTGCGGACCGACGGTCTCCGTCGACTGTCGTACTTCGCGGTCCAACGCGCTTACGGCGGGGAGGCGCCCACCAACACGTCGCCCGTCGTGCGCTCCATGACGCTGTCCCCGGCCTCGGGAGTGCGCCCGGGCACACCCGTCACGCTGACGACCTCGGTGACCGACCCCGACGGCGACCCCGTGACCTACCGGGTCTACGCCACGAGCCGGTACGTCGACGGGGACGAGTCCCTCCGGCCGATGCCGGCGACCACCACGGGGCCGGGGACCATGACGGTGCAGGCCCCGTCCCGCCCCGGGGTGTGGAAGATCTACGTCTACGCGCTCGACGGCCGGGGCAACGTGGGCATCGAGGCCCGCTCGGTCCGCGTCGTCTGAGGTCCCCGCGTCAGCGGCGGACGAGGGCGGCGACCGCTCGCCACCCCACGACGAACACGCCGAGCACGACGACCGTCACGACGACGAAGCTGACCTGCACACCCTGACCGCTCACCACACGGAGCAGCACGCCGATCACGGCGGTGGAGACCCAGACGACCGCTCCCGAGCGGACGGCCGACAGCGGCCAGCGGACGCCGGTCACGCTCGCCCAGCCGACGACCGAGCCGACCACGAACGGCCACAGCGTGCCGAGCAGGCCGGGCAGGTCGAGACCTTCGGCGTGGCTGCGACGGCCGATGACGACGAAGGCCAGGACCGCGACGAGGTCGACGACGATCGGCCACCAGGCCGGGCCGACCTCCCGCCGCCGGGTCGTCGGGGACGAGGTCGGGCTGGGGCGGGTCATCTCGGTGTCCTCTCGTGACGTCGGCTCCAGCCGCGGACCGGGTCGCTCGGGTTCAGCGCGACCGCGGCTGCTCGAGTGCGCGCGACAACTCTGCCAGCAGTTCGTCGACCTGGGGGGCCACGAGGCGGTCGAGGGCCTCGGCGATGCGCGGACGGTGCTGCACCAGGGCCAGGCACAGGCTCGTGCCGACGGACTCGGCGTGGTCGCCCGCCAGGGTGATCTCGTGTCGCAGTGCGGCCTTGGCCTCGTCCGAGTACTCGGGCTCGGGCTCGGGTCGCGGGGCAGGACCCGGTCGGTGTTCCGATCCGGCGGCCGGACGAGGATCGTCGAGCAGGGGCGCGTCGGTCGGCATCGCCGAATCGGGCGGCAGCAGCCAGCCGTCGAGGTCGTCGGGGTCGAACGGCGCGGCAGCGACGTCGGCCTCGGACGTGGAGTCCGTGGACCCGCCCACGACGGTCGGGTCGGGCGGGACGATGCCGGCGTCCGCCGGCATCCCCGCGAGCCCGGCGAGCGTGAAGAGGAACGGCTGGCCCGGTTCGGGTTCGGGGTCGAGATCGAGACCCTGGAACTCGGGGTCGAGACCCTGCTCGGGTCGGTAGCCCCGCGCCTCCTGGGCCTCGGCGAGTCGCAGCTCGCGCGTGACGAGCGGCAGGTTGCGGGCCGTGTACTCGTCGACGTCGTCGTCGACGATCTGCCGCATCCGGTTCAACAGCGCGTGCTGCACGGCGTGCGGCACGTCGTGGTCGAATCCGGCGGCGGTGGCGACGGGCGAGCCGAGGCACACCCGACACGGTCGCGTGCGACCGCGGGCGGTGCCGATGTGCCACCGGGGCAGCCAGCGCAGCCAGGCGTCGACGGCAGAGCTCACGCGTCCCTCGATCTGCTCGGCCATGCCTCGAATCTAGGGCGAAAAGCGGCCGGGACGCCGACACGCCCGGGCGATTCCCGGGGATCGAGGTGTCCGAGCAGCCCGGCGGAGTCGACGGCGATGCACGACTCGGGCCGCGTCACCCGCGTCGACGCCGGGACTTAGCCCGACGTGACGAAGTCGATGAGTTCCTCGACCCGGCCGAGCACCGACGGCTCGAGGTCGGCATAGCTCCGCACGCGCGACAGGATGTGCTGCCAGGCCCGCGCGATGTCCGCCTGGTCCTCGTGCGGCCAGCCCATGGCCTCGCACACGCCGTGCTTCCACTCGACGGATCGGGGCACGACCGGCCAGGCCTCGACACCGAGCCGCCCGGGCTTGACGGCCTGCCAGACGTCGACGAACGGGTGCCCGACCACCAACACGTGGCGGCCGAGCGGACTGCGGGCGATGCCCTCGGCGACACGGCTCTCTTTCGAGCCCGGCACCAGGTGGTCGACGAGCACGCCGACGCGTCGCTCGGGCCCCGGCCGGAAGTCGCGGAGCACGTCGGCCAGGTGGTCGACGCCCTCGAGGTACTCGACGACGACGCCCTCGACCCGCAGGTCGGAGCCCCAGACCTTCTCGACCAGCTCGGCGTCGTGCCGTCCCTCGACGAAGATGCGGCTCTGACGGGCGACCCGGGCCTTGACCCCCTCGACGGCGAACGAGCCGGACGCCGTGCGCGCGCGCCCCTGGGGTGCCGCCCGCGGCACCCGCAGCGCGACGGGGGCGCCATCGATCGAGAACGAGCCCGACATCGGAAAGGCCCGCACCCGGCCTTTCCAGTCCTCGAGCTCGACGGTGCCGGCCTCGACGCGGACGATCGCGCCCGTGAAGCCCGACCGGACCTCTTCCACCACGAGGTCGCGGACCGCGTCGGTCGGCGTCGGCGCCGGCTTCGTCGAGCGCTTCCAGTCGCCGGCGAGCACGTCGGCACCGTACCGGTCGTCATCCACGGGGGCCTCCGGAGCGTGGTCGGGGTTGGTAGGGGCGGGGTGGGCCCTTTCGCGGGCCGTCGGCGGGTGCGGTCTCGGGACGCCCGGACGTGCGGCCCGGCCGGGGGGACGGAGCAGGAGGCGCGGTGCCGCTCCGTGGCGTCGCCTCCGTCGGACGCGCGCTCACCTTCGGCGGACGCGCCGCCGACGCGTCGGGCTTCGGGAGCGCGACGCGGGTGGAGGACGGTGACGACGCGACCCGCGCCTCGCGGTCGGATGCGGCCGTGCGGACCGCGACGCCCGCCGGGGTCGGCGTGAAGCCGGCCGTGAACACCCAGATCAGACCACCCAGGACGAAGAGCACGAACGCGGCCGACACGGCCGCGGGCAGCCACCAGGCCGCGAGGGGCCCGCCCTGGGAGACGAGGGCCAGGACGAACAGCGCCGCGACGAACCACAGGGAGGCGCTGGTCGCCACCGCGAGGTAGCGCTGGTACCGGCGCCTCATCTCGGCCCGGTTGGCCGGGTTCTTCCAGAAGGCGGCGTGCGGGACGAGCACGTGGCGGGCGGGCGTGACCGCGAGGAACAGAGCCGACACCGACCAGGTCACGACGATGCCGACCACGAGCACGGCGCCCAGGAGGACGAGGTCGTCACGGCTCGCCGCGAACGCCGACCCACCCGTCTCGCTGAGGTGGACCATCACGACCCGGCCGGGCAGGACGCGCGAGGCCACCGCGAGCGTCACGAGCACGCCGACGAGGGCGACGGCCACGGGCACGGCGGGGCGCAGACGCGCGACGAGGTTCATCGTGCGCCGCTCCCTGCCGCGGCCGTGGTCACGTCGATCAGGCCTGCGCCCGCTCGAGCACCAGCTCGCGGACGCGCGCGGCGTCCGCCTGCCCCTTCATGGCCTTCATGACGGCGCCGATGACGGCACCGGCGGCCTGGACCTTGCCGTCGCGGATCTTCGCCAGCACGTCGGGCTGACCGGCCAGGGCCTCGTCGATGGCGGCGATGAGCGCGCCGTCGTCCGAGACGACCTTCAGCCCGCGGGCCTCGACGACCTCGGACGGGCTGCCCTCGCCGGCGACGACACCCTCGAGCACCTGACGGGCCAGTCGGTCGGTCAGCTCGCCGCTCTCGACGAGCGCGATGAGTTCGCTGACGTGCAGGGGCGACACGAGGCTCGAGGCCTCGACGCCCTGCGCGTTGGCGAGGCGGGCGATCTCGCCGGTCCACCACTTGCGTGCGGCCTGGGGTGAGGCACCCGCGGCGACGGTCTCGACGAGCTCGGTGAGCAGGCCGGAGTTCACGACGTCCTGGAACTCGAGGTCGGCGAACCCCCACTCGGACTTGAGCCGGCGACGCTGGGCGACCGGCGCCTCGGGAAGGGCCAGACGCAGTTCTTCGACGAGCTCGCGAGGAGGGACGACGGGCAGCAGGTCGGGCTCGGGGAAGTACCGGTAGTCGTCGGCGTCGCTCTTGGGGCGGCCCGCCGAGGTGCGACCGGTGTCTTCGTGCCAGTGGCGCGTCTCTTGCGTGATGGTGCCGCCCGCGGCGAGGATCGCGGCCTGACGCTGGATCTCGTAGCGGACCGCGCGCTCGACCGAACGGAACGAGTTGACGTTCTTGGTCTCGGTGCGGGTGCCGAGCTTCTCCTGCCCGTGCGGACGCAGGGAGACGTTCGCGTCGCAGCGCAGGTTGCCGCGCTCCATGCGGGCCTCGCTGACGCCGAGGGCCCGCACGATGTCACGGATGGTCGACACGTAGGCCGCGCCCAGCTCGGGGCCCTTGGCGCCCGCCCCGATGATCGGCTTGGTGACGATCTCGACGAGCGGGATGCCGGCGCGGTTGTAGTCGACGAGGGAGTACTCGGCGCCCTGGATGCGACCGGTCGACCCGCCGACGTGCGTCAGCTTGCCGGCGTCTTCTTCCATGTGGGCGCGCTCGATCGGGATCGCGAAGACGGTCCCGTCCGGCAGCTCGACCTCGACCTCGCCCTCGAACGCGATGGGTTCGTCGAACTGGCTGACCTGGTAGTTCTTGGGGTTGTCGGGGTAGAAGTAGTTCTTGCGGGCGAAGCGCGAGCTCTCGGCGATCGAGCAGCCCAGGGCCAAGCCGAGGCTGATCGAGTAGCGCACGGCCTGCTCGTTGACCACCGGCAGCGATCCGGGCAGTCCCAGGTCGACCGGGGTCACGTTGGTGTTGGGCTCGCCACCGAAGAAGTTCGGGGCGTCCGAGAACATCTTGGTCTTGGTCGCGAGCTCGACGTGGACCTCGAAGCCGAGGACGACCTCGAACTGCTCGAGGGCCTTCTCGTAGTCCATCAGGTCTGCCTTGGCCATCAGATGACTCCCTCGGTGGCGGCGGTCTGCTCGGTCGCGCTCAGGTCGGGCGCGCGCGAGATGAGCGTGTGGCCCCAGCCCTGCTCGAGCAACTGCTCGAGGGCGGCGCCGTAGGTGTAGAGGCGGGCGTCGCCGCGCGCGGGGGCCATGAACTGCAACCCCGTCGGCAGCCCGTCCTCGGCGGCCAGGCCCATCGGCACCGTGATGCCGGGGATGCCGGCCAGGTTGGCCGGGATCGTCGTGATGTCGTTGAGGTACATGGCCAGCGGATCGTCGATCTTCTCGCCCAGCCGGAACGCCGTGGTGGGCGCCGACGGCGAGACGAGGACGTCGACCTGGTCGAACGCCGCCGCGAAGTCGCGCTGCACGAGGGTGCGCACCTTCTGCGCGCTGCCGTAGTAGGCGTCGTAGTAGCCCGCGCTCAGCGCGTAGGTGCCGAGGATGATGCGGCGCTTCACCTCGGGGCCGAAGCCGGCCTCGCGGGTGGCGGCCATGACGTCCTCGACGGTGCCGCCTCCCTCGGGGACGACCCGCAGGCCGAAGCGCACCGAGTCGAACTTGGCGAGGTTGCTCGACGCCTCGGCCGGCAGGATCAGGTAGTAGGCGCTGATCGCGTGCTCGAAGCTGGGGGCCGAGATCTCGACGATCTCGGCACCGGCCGCGCTCATGAGCTCGAGGGCCTCGGCGAAGCGGGCCTTGACGCCGGCCTGGAAGCCCTCGCCGTTCAGCTCGCGGACGACTCCGATGCGGACACCCTGCAGGGCCCCGCCGGCGAGACCGGTGCGGGCCGCCTCGGTGAACGAGGGCCAGGCGTCGCGCAGCGAGGTGGAGTCGCGGGGGTCGTGCCCCGTGATGACGTCGTGCAGCATCGCGCTGTCGAGTACCGTGCGACTGACCGGGCCGACCTGGTCGAGCGAGCTGGCCAGGGCGATCGCGCCGTAGCGGCTGACCGACCCGTAGGTCGGCTTGACCCCGACGGTGCCGGTGACGGCACCGGGCTGGCGGATGGACCCGCCGGTGTCGCTGCCGAGGGCGAGGGGCGCCTCGAAGGCGGCGACGGCCGCCGCGGAGCCGCCACCCGAGCCACCGGGGATCCGGTCGAGCGACCAGGGGTTGTGCGTGGGTCCGTAGGCCGAGAACTCGGTCGACGAGCCCATCGCGAACTCGTCCATGTTGGTCTTGCCGAGGGGGACGAGGTCGGCCGCGCGCAGCTTGGCGACGACGGTGGCGTCGTACGGCGGCACCCAACCCTCGAGGATCTTGCTGCCGGAGGTCGACGGCATGTCGATCGTGCAGAGGACGTCCTTGATGGCGATCGGGACGCCGGCGAGCGGGCCGAGGGCCTCGCCCGCGGCGCGGCGGCGGTCGACGTCGGCCGCCGTGTCGAGTGCGGCCGTGCTGACGTGCAGGAAGGCGTGGACGTCCCCGTCGACCGCCTCGATGCGGTCGAGGTGGGCGCGCGTGACGTCGACCGACGACACGTCGCCGGCGGCGAGGCGGGTCGACAGCTCGGCGGCGGACAGGTGGACGAGCGAGGTGGTGTCGGTCATGGCTACTGCTCTTCTCCCAGGATCGCGCTCACCCGGAAGCGCGAGCCGTCGTGGTCGGGGGCGCCGGACAGGGCCTGCTCGGCCGTGAGCGTCTGGCCCACGACGTCGGGCCGGAACACGTTCTCGAGCGGGATCGGGTGGCTGGTCGCCGGGACGTCGTCGGTCGCGACCTCTCGGACCTTGGCGACGCTGTCGACGATGTGGCCGAGTTCGGCGGTCATCGTGTCGATCTCGGCCTCGGTGAGGGCGATGCGGGCGAGACCGGCGAGGTGCTGCACCTGCTCGCGCGTGATTTCGGACATGCTTCTCTCTCACGTGGTCGTGCGGGGGTACCGCGGCGGCGGTACCGCACGATTCTACGGGGCGGCACCGACGCGCGGGGTCGTGGGGGGTCGCGGCGTCGGACCCTCAGTCGCGGAAGTAGACGTCCTGCGGCCGCACGAGCGTGAGGGCGGGCGCCTCCGGACCGCCCTCGCCCGGTTGGCCGGTGCGACCGTCGACGAGTGCGCCGTGCCCGAGCCCGATGAGGGCCAGGCTGCGCATCGACTCGGTGCCGGCCCGGAAGTAGTCGTTGTGACCGAGGGCGGAGGCCAGGGCGTGTCCCGTCACCGCGTCGGCTCCACCGCTCAGGTGCAGCACGACGGCGCCGAAGGCGCCCGTCGCCGGGTCGGCCCCGAAGAAGCCGCTCCCGGCGACGGGATCGAAGCTGCCGGCGGCGGCGTACACGTCGTGACCGCGGACCGCGAGCTCCCCGGCGTCGGAGACGACGCTGCCGGGCGATCCGAGCAGCACCAGCGAGTCGACCGACACGCGTCCGGACGACAGGGCGATCGTCGCCGTCGTCGAGCCGTACGAGTGCGCCATGACCGACACCCGCGGCTCGTCGTCCGCCCGGGCCGCGTCGAGCCCGTCGAGCGCGTCCACGAGGTGGGACGCACCCTGCCGAGCGAGGCCGAGGTCGTAGAAGTTGGTCAGGTCGGGCGTCTGGTAGCCCATCCAGGCCACGACGGCGACGGTCGGCACGGGGCCGGGGCCGCCGCGGCCCAGCAACGTCGCCCAGGTGGCCTGCTCGTCGTGGAGGGCGCCGGCGGTGTTGGTCCAGTCGACGAGCTGGTCGGACACCGTGAACAGCATGCCGGGGACGAGCACGCTGACGTCGTCGGCGGTGTCGAGGTCGCCGACGGTGACGGCCGCGCGTCCGGGCAGGACCGTGTCGAGCGCCACGAGGTGTCGGTCGGCCTCCCCGGCGAAGGGGACGTCGTTCGTCGCCCCGTCGAGCGTCGCCCGCACCTGCTGGAGCATGGCCAGGCGACGGGCGTCACCCGGCTCCTCGTCGTCCGAACCGATCCGCTGCGAGACGGCGCCCGTCGCGTACCGCAGGAGCTGCCGGTTGGCGGTGTCGCGCACCGAGTACGGGACGCCCTCGAGGTTGCCGACGACGCCCGGCACGCTGCGCGCGAGGACCGCCTGCCGACCGTCGTCCAGCCCGGACCACCAGGCGGCCGTGACCTCGGGCGCGACCTGCTCGCCGAGCGCCGCCGTCAGCGCCGTCGCGTCGTCACCGTCGGCGTCGAGGGTGTCGGCGAAGCGCTCGACTCCGGCCGAGGAGGCGCGGGCCAGCTGGTCGAGGCAGGCCTCGGCCGAGAAGGCGGTCGCCTCGATCCCCCGGCAGCCGTCGAGCTCGGGCACGGCACGACCGTCCCGTACCGGTGCGACTCCCGGGACGCTGTCCGGCGACGCCCCGACGGGTGATCCGGTCGCCGGGCGGTCGAGCGTCACGGCGGTCGCCGAGGACACGCTTGGAGCGTCGGCCACCCCGGCGAGATGCACCGAGGCAGAGAGCATTGCTGCAGCGAGGAACAGCACGTCGGGTCTTCCCCCTAGTCACGTGCCTGTACCCCGGCTCCCTACTGCTGGAGAACGACACGTCCTCACATCCTAGGAAACGAAAGTGCCCCTGACCAGGGAAATCATGATTCCGGCGTCTCCTCGTCCCCCACCTGGGGGACAACGAGAGCTGCCGGGCCCTCCTTAAGGAGGACAGCGAATTGCTCCGCGTCGATGATCCGTACCCCGAGTTGCTCGGCCTTCGTCAACTTCGATCCGGCGCCGGGTCCGGCCGCGACGAAGTCCGTCTTCTTGCTGACGCTGCTCGCCGCCTTGCCGCCGGCCTCGACGATGGCCTCGAGTGCGCCCTCGCGCGTGAACCCCTCGAGGCTCCCGGTCGCCACGACCGTCACGCCCGAGAGCACGCCACCCGCCGCCTCGGCGGCACCCGGTCCGGGATGACCGGGTGTGGCGAACTGCACTCCCGCCGCCGTCCACCGATCGATGATCTCGACGTGCCAGTCGACGTCGAACCAGGCGAGCAGCGCATCGGCGATGATGCCGCCCACGCCGTCGACGGCCGCGAGCTCGTCCCGCGAGGCGGCTCGGATGGCGTCGAGCGAGCCGAAGTGGTTGGCCAGCGCCCGGGCCGCGACCGGCCCGACGTGTCGGATGCTCAGACCGACCAGGAACCGCCACAGCGGGCTGGTCTTCGCCTTCTCGAGGTTCGCGAGCATCTCGATCGCCGTCTTGGACGGCACCGAGGTCTCGTCACCCGAGAACTCGGTGGCCGAGGGGTCGAAGGCGCCGTCGCGCTTGGCGCGCTTCCGGCGGAACGGGGTGACGAGTTTCGGCTGCCCGTCGGCCTCGAGCTTCTGCATGCCGGTCTCGGTGTCGCGGACGACGACCCGTACGGGGAAGATGTCGGCCATCGTCAGGCTGAAGAGGCCGGCCTCGGTGCGCAGGGGCGGCGTGGCCGGCTCGACGGGCTGCGTCAGCGCGGCCGCCGCGACCTCGCCGAGGCCTTCGACGTCGAGCGAGCCGCGGGACGCGATGTGCTCGACGCGTCCGCGGACCTGGGCAGGGCAGCTCTCGGCGTTGGGACAGCGCAGGTCGATGTCGCCCTCTTTGGCGGGCTTGAGCGGGGTGCCGCACTCGGGGCAGTCGACGGGCATGACGAACTCGCGTTCGGTGCCGTCGCGCAGTTCGATGACCGGGCCGAGCACCTCGGGGATGACGTCGCCCGCCTTGCGCAGCACGACGGTGTCGCCGATCAGCACGCCCTTCGCCTTGACGACCTGCTGGTTGTGCAGGGTCGCCTGGCGCACCTCGCTGCCGGCGACCTCGACCTTGGCCATGACGGCGAAGGGCGTCGCTCGGCCCGTGCGTCCGACGCTGACGACGATGTCGAGCAGCGTCGTGTTGACCTCTTCGGGCGGGTACTTGAACGCCGTCGCCCACCGCGGAGCCCGGCTCGTGGCCCCGAGCTCTTCGTGCAGGGCGAGGTCGTCGACCTTGACGACGATGCCGTCGATCTGGTGCTCGACCGACGAGCGCCGCACCCCGTAGTCGTGGATGAAGGCCTCGACCTCGTCGACGGTGTCGAAGACGCGGTAGTGGGTCGAGATGGGCAGGCCCCACCCGCCCAGCAGGTCGTAGACCTCGGATTGCGACCGCACCTCGGTCGCCCGCTCGAGTTCGCGGACCGGCCAGGCGCCGATGCCGTGCACGAGCATCCGCAGGCGGCGCAGGCGTGCGTGCATCAACTCGCGCTTCTCGGGGCTCTTGCCCTCTTCTTTCTGACGCAGCGAGCCGGCGGCGGCGTTGCGGGGGTTCGCGAAGACGCGTTCTCCCGCCTCGCGCTGCTGGGCGTTGAGTTCGTCGAACTCGCTGACCGGGAAGAAGATCTCGCCTCGCACCTCGACCAGCGGCGGGTGGCCGGTGCCCTCGAGCCGTTCGGGGATCGTGCCCATGGCGAGCACGTTGCCGGTCACGTCCTCGCCGACGACGCCGTCGCCGCGGGTGGCGGCGGTGACGAGCACGCCGTCCTCGTACCGCAGGTTGATCGCCAGGCCGTCGATCTTCAGTTCGGTGAGGAACCGCACGCGTTCGGCCCCGGCGTCGCGCTGGACCTTGCCCGCCCACTCGGCGAGCTCGTCGTCGCTGAACACGTTGTCGAGGCTGAGCATGCGCTCGGCGTGCTCGACCGGGGCGAACTGCGTGGTCTCGGCCCGGCCACCGACCGTCTGCGTGGGGCTGTCGGGCTTCTGCAGCTCGGGGTGAGCCCGCTCGAGGGAGTCGAGGCGTCGCACGAGGCCGTCGTAGTCGGCGTCGGAGACGGTCGAGCCGTTGCCCTCGTAGTACTGGTCACGCAGCTCGAGGATGCGGGTCGTCAGACGTTCGGCCTCGTCTCGCGCCTGGGACAGGTCGTCGGGGACGCCGTCGGTCTCGACCGCGGGCCCGGAGGCGGAGGCGTCGTCGCCGGTCTCGCTCATCGTGGTCGCCTCAGACGGTGACGACTGCGGGCACGGGCACGGCGCTGACCGTGCGGTCGATCGTGCACTGACCGAGGACGCGGGTGCCGACGTAGACGACGGCGGTCTGCCCGGGGGCGACGCCGTTGAGGGGTTCGCGAGGTGTGATCACGAGTTCTTTCTTACCCTCGACCTCCGACACCCGCGCGACCGCGGGTACGGGGTCGGCGTGGGCACGGATCTGCACGTCGCAGTCGAACGCGACCGTCGGGTCGACCGGGGCGAGCCCGGCCCAGGTGTACGAGCCGCCGGCGATCTCGGCGATGTCGAGGGCCTCCTTCGGGCCGACGACGACCGTGTTGTCGACCGGCCGCACCTCGAGCACGAAGCGCGGCTTCCCGTCGTCGGACGGGAAGCCGATGTTGAGGCCCTTCCGCTGGCCGACCGTGAAGGCGTGCGCCCCTTCGTGCGACCCGACCACGGCACCGCTGCGATCGAGGATCTCACCCGTCTCGGCACCGACCCGCTCGGCGAGCCACCCGCGGGTGTCGCCGTCGGGGATGAAGCAGATGTCGTGGCTGTCGGGCTTGGACGCCACGCTGAAGCCGCGCTCGGCGGCCTCGGCCCGCACCTCGGCCTTGGAGGGCGTCGCCCCGAGCGGGAACATCGAGTGCGCGAGCTGCTCGGCGGTGAGCACGCCCAGCACGTACGACTGGTCCTTCGCCCAGGCGGAGGCGCGGTGCAGCTCTCGGTTGCCCCGGTCGTCGGTGACGATGGTCGCGTAGTGACCCGTGCAGACCGCGTCGAAGCCGAGCGCGAGCGCCTTCTCGAGCAGGGCGGCGAACTTGATGCGCTCGTTGCAGCGCATGCAGGGGTTGGGCGTGCGGCCTGCGGTGTACTCGGCGACGAAGTCGTCGACGACGTCGAGCTTGAAGCGCTCGGAGAAGTCCCACACGTAATAGGGGATGCCGATCTTGTTGGCGGCGCGCTGGGCGTCCAT
This sequence comes from Frigoribacterium sp. ME-P-080, assembly GCF_030209595.1. Lineage (NCBI taxonomy): Bacteria > Bacillati > Actinomycetota > Actinomycetes > Micrococcales > Microbacteriaceae > Frigoribacterium > Frigoribacterium sp. ME-P-080. The sequence goes on along the minus strand of NZ_JARVRR010000002.1, from coordinate 754,403 downwards.
CGAGTCCTCGATGGTGCAGCAGCCACGGCTGCCCGTGCGGAGCGTCCCCGGCATCCGGCTGAGCGCCAGGTGCACGCCCACCACGTCGTGGCCCGCCTCGACCGCCCTCGCCGCGGCCACCGCCGAGTCGACTCCACCACTCATCGCTGCCAAGACCTTCATCCGACAAGTGTACGCAGCGGGCCTAGGGTGGCGAGCGACATGTCTTCCTCCTCCCCCGCCTTCAGCATGCGGTCGGTGGCCCTCGCGGCGTTCCTGCCCGCGGCGCTCTTCGCCATCGGCGAGGGGGCCATCATCCCGATCATCCCCGTCGTGGCGAGCGAGCTCGGTGCCTCGCTCCCCTTCGCCGGCTTCGTCGCCGCGCTCATCCTCGTCGGCGAGCTGATCGGCGACATCCCGAGCGGATGGCTCGTCAGCCGCATCGGCGAGCGCACCGCGATGATCGGTGCCTCGCTCGTGAGCATCGGCGGACTCGTCACCTGTCTGCTGGCGCCGAACGAGATCGTCCTCGCCGTCGGCGTGCTGGTGATCGGCCTCGCGACCGCGGTCTTCGCCCTCGCACGGCACGCCTTCATGACCAGCTTCGTGCCCGTCGAGATCCGCGCCAGGGCGCTCTCGAGCCTCGGCGGAGTCTTCCGACTCGGCTACTTCGTCGGCCCGTTCCTCTCGGCCGGGGTCATCGAGTTGACCGGGTCCGTGCAATCGGCGTTCGTCGTCCACATCGTCGGCTGCCTGGGCGCGGCGATCGCGCTGCTCGTCCTGCGCGACCCGTCGGCTGCTTTCGGCGTCCGGCCCGGCAGCGGCACGGAGGACGGCGCCGACCTCGTCGCCCGGGAGGCACACGGCCTCTTCGCGACCCTCTGGCGTCATCGAGGCGTGCTGCTGAAGCTCGGCAGCGGGGCGGCCCTGATCGGCGCCATGCGTTCCGGTCGCCAGGTCATGCTGCCCCTCTGGGCCGTCAGCATCGGCCTCGGGGCGTCCGAGACCGCGATCATCATCGGCATCGCCGGCGCCGTGGACTTCGCGCTCTTCTACACGAGCGGACAGATCATGGACCGCTTCGGGCGCCTCTGGAGCGCCGTCCCCTGCATGGTGGGCCTCGGACTCTCGTACCTCGCCCTGTCGGTCACGCACGACCTCGACGCGAGGGTCGGATGGTTCGTCGCCGTCGCGATCCTGATGTCCCTGGCCAACGGCGTCGGCAGCGGGATCCTCATGACGCTCGGTGCCGACCTGGCCGACAAAGGCGACCCCGCCCCCTTCCTCGGCGCCTGGCGCTTCACCGGCGACGCGGGCAGCGCTGCGGCGCCCCTGCTCATCTCCGGGGTGACCGCGGTCGTGTCGATCTCGCTCGCCAGCGGGGTGATGGGCGTCCTCGGCCTCGTGGGTGCGGCGATCCTCGTGCGCTACGTGCCCCGCTACTCACCGCACGTGCCGCGCTCGCAGCGCTAGCGCCTCCTCGTCCCCGTTCCCGCCGAGGGTCGCCGTCGGTACACTCGGTGCTGCCGCGGGAGTGGTGGAATTGGCAGACACGCAGGATTTAGGTTCCTGTGCTTTCGAGCGTGAGGGTTCAAGTCCCTTCTCCCGCACGAAGAGCGCCGTAACGACGTGCCCCCTCCCGCCAGGGTTCACGTCCCTTCTCCCGCACAGATGACGACTTCGACGTGCTCCCTCCCGCCAGGGTTCACGTCCCTCCACCCGCACGGGTACCCTGAGCGAGACCGGCAGGCCGGCCACCACGACCGGAGAACACCCGATGCTGCCCCTCGTCTCCATCCCCTGGTTGAACCCCGAGTACCTGCTCACGTCCTTCGGACCGTGGGCCGTGCTCGGCGTCTGCCTGCTCGTCTTCGCCGAGACGGGCCTGCTGATCGGCTTCCTGTTCCCGGGTGACACGCTGTTGATCATCACGGGCATCCTCGCCGCGACGAACCCCGGCGCCCTCGGCCTGCCGATCTGGCTGATCGCGATCTTCATCAGCATCGCCGCGTTCGCCGGCGGCGAGCTCGGCTACCTCATCGGCCACAAGGTCGGCCCCCGCATCTTCGAACGGAAGGAGAGCGGGCTGTTCAGCGTCGCGAACGTCAACCGCACGAACGCCTTCTTCGAGCGGTTCGGCCCGATGGCCGTCATCATCGCCCGGTTCGTCCCGGTGATCCGCACCTTCGCTCCGATCATGGCCGGAGTCGGCCACATGAGCTACCGGCGGTACTCGCTGTTCAACGCCGTCGGCGCCGTCGTCTGGGGCATGGGCATCACGTTGGCGGGCTTCGGCATCGGGCACATCCCGCCCGTCGCGGACTTCGTCAGCTCGTACATCGACCTCATCCTGCTCGGGGCCGTGCTGGCGACGGTGATCCCCATCGCGATCCACTACTTCCACGGGGTGCACCAGGCCAAGAAGGCCGAGGCCTCGGGCGAGGTCGAGACGCCGCATGTCTCGTCCGCGCCCCACGACGCCTGACCACCCCGGGCACCAGGCGCCCGCCGGCCGAGGGCCCCGAGGAGGCGCGCGCGGCTCAGTCCGCGAGCGCGGCCACCCGGGGCGCGATCGCCCGGAACGCCCGGGAGCGATGGCTGACGGCGTTCTTCTCGTCCGCGGTGAGCTCGGCCGCGCTGCGGCTCTCGCCCGCGGGGCGGAACACGGGGTCGTAACCGTGCCCGTTCGAGCCGACCCGCGCCTCCAGAACCTCGCCGTGCCATTCGCCGTACTCGACGTGCTCGATCCACGCGCTCGCCTCGGGCGGCCCGTCGGGCCCCTCGGCACCGACGGGCGGCGGCACGACGAGGGCGGCGGCGCACGAGAACCACGCCGAGCGGTCGTCGGCCCCGTCGAGCTCGGCCAGCAGCTTGTCGATGTTGTCGTCCGCGTCGCGGGTGCCGGCGTAGCGCGCCGAGTGGATGCCGGGAGCCCCGCCGAGGGCCGCCGCCGAGATCCCGCTGTCGTCGGCGAGGGCGGGCAGCCCGGTGTGACGTGCTGCCGCACGCGCCTTGATCAGGGCGTTGGCCGCGAACGACTCACCGTCCTCGACCGGCTCGGGGCCGTCGTAGGCGACCAGCTCGACGCCCGGCGCCGTCTCGGCGAGCAGCTGTCGGAGCTCGGCCACCTTGCCCTGGTTGTGCGTGGCGATGACGACGCGGGTCATCGGCCGAGGGCCTCGCGCTGGAAGCGGCTCAGGTCGACGGCGCCGGCGACGGCGAGGTCGAGCAACGAGTCGAGCTCGCGACGGTCGAACGGCGCGCCCTCGGCCGTGCCCTGCACCTCGACGAACGATCCGCTGCCCGTGACGACGACGTTCATGTCGGTCTCGGCCCGGACGTCCTCGACGTAGGCGAGGTCGAGCATCGGCTCGCCGTCGATGATGCCCACCGAGACGGCGGAGACGCTGTCGGTCAGGGGCGTGGCCTTCTGCCCGACGAACTTCTTCTCGCGCCCCCACTCGATCGCCTGGGCGAGGGCGACGTAGGCACCCGTGATCGCGGCGGTGCGGGTGCCGCCGTCCGCCTGCAGGACGTCGCAGTCGAGGACGATCGTGTTCTCTCCGAGGGCCTTGGTGTCGACCACGGCGCGGAGGCTGCGGCCGATCAGGCGCGAGATCTCGTGCGTGCGACCGCCGATCTTGCCCTTGACGCTCTCGCGGTCGTTGCGCGAGTTGGTGGCCCGGGGCAGCATCGCGTACTCGGCCGTGACCCAGCCCTTGCCCTTGCCGGTCAGCCAGCGGGGCACGCCGTTCGTGAAGGACGCCGTGCAGAGCACCTTCGTGCCGCCGAAGGTGATGAGGGCGCTGCCCTCGGCGTGGGCGCTCCACCCGGTCTCGATCGTGACGGGGCGCAGGTCGGTCGTGCTGCGCCCGTCGGCGCGGACGGTCGTGCTCGTGGTGTCGGTCATGGTGCCTTCTCTCGGCTGGGGATGGACGGTGGCGGGCGGGGTCGTCGACCCCGCGGGCGCAGGAGGCGCGGGTCAGGTCCGGTCGACGGGGCGGCGGCCCGGGGGCAACTCGATCGCCCCCGTCTCGAGGTGCCCGACGCGCGAGACCTCGGGACCCAGGAACCGGCGGGCCAGGCGCAGGAACGACTTCTCGTCGGGCCCGGTCGCCTCGAACTCGTGGTGCGGCTCGCCCCGGTCGGTGCGCTCGAGCCCGTGTTGGACGAGGGTGCGGTAGACGTCGGCTGCCGTCTCTTCCGCGCTGGACACGAGACGGACGTCGGGGCCCACGACGTACTGGACGGCGGCCGACATGAGGGGGTAGTGGGTGCAGCCCAGGACGAGGGTGTCGATGCCGGCGTCGCGCAGCGGGGCGAGGTACCCCTCGGCGACGGCCCGCAGCTCGGGGCTCGACGTGTCGCCCGCCTCGACGAACTCGACGAAGCGGGGACAGGCCTGCGTGATCAGCTCGAGACCCGCGGCCGCCGCGAACGCGTCCTCGTAGGCGCGCGAGTTGATCGTGCCCTCGGTGCCGATGACGCCGATGCGGCCGTTGCGCGTCTGCTGCACCGCCGCGCGCACGGCGGGCTGGATCACCTCGACGACGGGGATGCCCGCGCCGATCGTGTACCGCTCCCGGGCGTCGCGCAGCACTGCGGACGAGGCGGTGTTGCAGGCGATGACCAGCAACTTGACGCCCTGGGCGACGAGGTCGTCCATCACGGCGAGGGCGTAGCCGCGCACCTGGGCGATCGGCTTCGGCCCGTACGGCGAATGGGCCGTGTCGCCGACGTAGCGGATCGACTCGTGGGGCAGCTGGTCGATGATCGCCCTCGACACGGTCAGCCCGCCGACGCCGCTGTCGAAGACTCCGATGGGTGCGTCCGTCACGACCACGAAGCCTACCCGGCGCGAGCCGCGACCCCCTCGACGACCGGGCGAGCCTAGGCTGGTGGGGTGACCAGCGCGCTGTTGACCGACCGGTACGAGCTCACCATGGTGGAGGCCGCCCTCAAGGCGGGCACGGCCCACCGCGACAGCGTGTTCGAGGTGTTCGCGCGACGCCTGCCCGAGGGGCGGCGCTACGGCATCGTCGCGGGCACCGGTCGGTTCCTCGAGCTGCTCGCCGACTTCCGGTTCGGCGACGACGAGGTGGCCTGGCTGCGCGAGGCGGGGGTCGTGGACGCGACGACCGCCGACTGGCTGGCCGACTACCGGTTCTCGGGCGACATCTGGGGTTACGCCGAGGGCGAGGTCTACCTGCCGGGATCGCCGCTGCTGGTCATCCAGTCGACGTTCGCCGAGGCCGTGCTGCTCGAGACCCTGGCGCTGAGCGTCTTCAACTACGACTCGGCCGTGGCCAGCGCGGCGGCGCGCATGGTCTCGGCCGCCGACGGTCGCCCGCTCGCCGAGATGGGCTCACGGCGGACGGGCGAACGCAGCGCCGTGGCCGCGGCCCGGGCCGCCTACATCGCGGGCTTCGGTGCCACGAGCAACCTCGAGGCCGGCCGGTCATGGGGCGTCCCGACGATGGGCACCGCCGCCCACGCGTTCACCCTGTTGCACGACACCGAGGAGGACGCCTTCCGCGCCCAGGTCGACACCTTGGGGCCGGGTACCACCCTGCTCGTCGACACCTACGACATCCCCGAAGCCGTGGCCACGGCCGTCCGGGTCGCCGGGCCTTCGCTCGGGGCGGTGCGCATCGACAGCGGCGACCTGCCGTCGCTGGTGGGGCAGGTCCGCACTCAGCTCGACGAGCTCGGCGCGACGGCGGCGAAGATCACCGTCACGAACGACCTGGACGAGTACACGATCGCCGCCCTGCGCGCGGCCCCGGTCGACTCGTTCGGCGTCGGCACCTCGGTCGTCTCGGGATCGGGCCACCCGGCCGCCGGCATGGTCTTCAAACTGGTCGCCCGTCGCGGCGACGACGGCGACTGGGTCTCCGTGGCGAAGAAGTCGGCCGACAAGGCCTCCGTGGGCGGACGGAAGTCCCCCGTGCGCGTCATCGTGGACGGGGTCGCCACCCGCGAGCTCATCCGCATCGGGTCGTCGGAGACGGCGGCCGGGGAGCGTTCGCTGCACGTCCCGCTCGTCACGGCCGGCGAGATCGATGCCCGGCACACCGGGCCGGAAGGTGTCGCCCGCGCGCGCCTCCACCGGGCCGCGGCCGTGGCCGAGCTACCCGACCAGGCACTACGGCTGGGTCGTGGCGAGCCTGTCGTGCCGACCGTCTACGCCTGATCAGGCGCCGACGTCACTCGGACGTCATCTTCTCGTAGATCTCCCTGCAGGTCGGGCACACCGGGAACTTCTCGGGGTCGCGACCGGGCGTCCATTTCTTGCCACAGAGCGCCTTGACGGGCTTGCCGCTCAGCGCGGACTCCATGATCTTGTCCTTCTTCACGTAGTGCGAGAAGCGCTCGTGGTCGCCCGGGTCGATCGCCTCGTCGTTCAGGAGCTTCTCGAGCTCGCGGTCCATGACGTCGAGGCCGCCGCCCGTCTGCGTGTCAGTCATGCAGACATCGTACGTCGACCTCGGCTCAGCTGCGGAGGGCGAACGCCAGCAGCTCGGGAGCCCGGCGCGAGAAGACCCGGGCACCCAGGGCGACACCCGCGACCAGCACGACGAGTCCGATGCCGACGCCGAGGACCAGCGCCCACGTGCCGCCCGCGGGGTAGCCCGTGATGAGCCCGCGACCGGCGAACCAGAGGGCGGGTGCGGTGGCGAGGACGGCTCCCCCGATCATGACGGTCTGGGCCCAGGCCGCGGTCGCGCCGTTCGACTGCGGCTGCTGGAACGGGTCGTCGTGCGGTCGGACCGTGGCGTACGGCAGGAGGGCCGACACCAGGCTCGAGAGACCGAGGCCGCTGAGGAGGAAGCCGGCGCTGACCCCCAGCTCGGACGGCAGGGCCTGCCAGTCGCCGAACAACCAGGTGGCGACGACCGAGCCGAGCACCACGAGCGGGACGCCGATCAGCAGAGGAGGCGCGAGTCGCCCCACCCGGTCCGCCAGACCCCGCGTGTCGGACGCCACGTGCATCCAGAGAGCCGTGCTGTCGTAGGCGACGTCGTTGTGTGGCAGGAACCCCAGGATCAGGCACATGATCGGCACCGGGACGAGGGCCAGCCAGTTCCAGCTGACACCCGCGATGCCGAGGGGGACGACGAGCAGCGGGAGGAACGGGATGATGACGAGCGACATGCGGTAGCGGGCGTCGCGCATCCAGTAGGTGAGGCTGCGGCCCGCGACGGCTCCGGTCGGCGAGGCCCTGACGTACTCGAACCACCCGAGTCCGTCGCCGTCGTCGACTTCCTCGGGCTCGGGTCGGTCGACGAACGCGCGCGCGACGAGTGCCCGCCAGGCGAGCCAGAGCGCCACGAGCGTGACGGCGGCGATGGCGACGTCGGCCACGACGCGACCGGTCTGACCTGCGGCGACGTGACCGGGGAGCGCCAGCGCGGCTCCGAAGGGAGTCCAGGCGAGGGCGTCCGCGACGACGCCGGTGCCCGAACGGCCGGGCAGCGAGAGACGGACGAGGTCGACGACCACGGGCACGGCGAGCAGCACGACGAGCACGGCACCGACGAGTGCGAGTTCGCGACCGCGTCGGGAGGTCAGGACGACGCTGTTCAGCGTGGAGGCCACGAGGGCCAGCAACAGCGCGGTGACGCCGGCGACGAGTGCCCCCACGACCGCGACGGCGGCGACGCCGGTGCCCTCGCCCCAGGCCCGGACGTATCCGGTCGAGAGGACGAGCAGGGCCAGCGTGGGGAGTCCGACCGCGGCACCGAGCGCGAGTCCGATCGCCGCCCGCCCCTCGGGCACGCCGAGGACGGCGAGGCGGCGGGGGTCGCTCCAGGCAGGACGGACGGTCGCGAAGGGGACGACGGCGAATCCGACCAGCAAGAGGGCTCCCCCGCCGACCGCGAGGGCGCGCACGTCGTCGAGGGGCGCATCACGCAGGCCGCTCACGAGGCTCGCGACCGCGATGGTCGCGATCAACACGGCCAGCACGGACGCGACGGCGACGGTCAGTCGGCGGGGCCCGAAGCGGACCGTGTTGCCGATCGTCTGGAGCCTCAGTCGGAGAAGTTCTGCAACCATTCCATGCCCTCCGTGACCGCGCGCCCGCCGGCGAGCTCGACGAACCGCTGCTCGAGGGAGCGTCCGGCCCGCACCTCGTCGACCGTGCCGCTGGCGAGCACGTGGCCGTCGACGATCACCGCGACGCTGTCGCAGATGCGCTCGACGAGGTCCATGCTGTGGCTCGAGAGCAGCACCGTCCCGCCCCCGGCCACGTAGCGCTGCAGGACGTCCGTCACGGTCGCGGCCGAGACGGGGTCGACCGATTCGAAGGGCTCGTCGAGGACGAGGACCCGGGGCGAGTGGATGATCGCGGCGGCCAGGGCGATCTTCTTCGTCATGCCCACGGAGTAGTCGCTGACGAGACGACCGAGCGCGTCGTGGAGCCCGAACGCGGTGGCGAGGTCGGAGGAGCGCTTGCGCGCCGTCACGCCGTCGAGCCCCCGCAGGGTCGCGGAGTAGTAGAGGAGCTGGGCACCCGTCAGCCGGTCGAAGAGCCGCAGGCGGTCGGGGAGGACGCCGAGGCTCCGCTTCGCTGCGGCCGGGTCGCGCCAGACGTCGGCCCCGAGGACGGTCACGGTGCCGGCGTCGGGACGCAGGAGACCGGTCACGATCGACAGGGTCGTCGTCTTGCCGGCCCCGTTCGGACCGACGATGCCGTAGAACGACCCGGCCCGCACCTCGAGGTCGACGTTCTCGACGGCGACCGTGCCGCCGTAGCGCTTCATGAGCCCCGAGATCGACAGCACGACGGGCGCCTCGACGTCGACCTGACGGGTCGGTCGGACGTCGCCCTCGCTGTCGAGGGCCTCGGCGGCCTCGACGTCGTCGGCCTCGGTCTCGGCCTCGGGGACCTCGACGGTGGCCTCGTCGGCCGGGGCGGTCGCGCCGGCGGTCGTCGGTGCGTCGGCGGCGAGCGCGTCGTCCGGGGCGACCGCCGATTCCTCCTCGGCCGTCAGGGCGTCGCCGAAGTAGTCGTCGGCCGAGACGGGGACGACGACCGTACCGTCCGTCGTGGCACCCGCGTCGGCGAGTTCGGCGACGACCTCTTCTTCCGCGGCCTTGGCCGCCGCCTCGGCCCGGGCGCGCGCGTTCGCGGCACGGGTCGCCGCTGCCTTCTTGGCCGCCGCCGACCGGTCGGCGGCGGTGCGCTGAGAGGGTTTGCGGGGCGACGCGGGCTTCCGGGGTGCCGGGGGCTTGCGCGCGGTCGACGACTTCGTCACCGGGACGCGGGGCGTCGCGGCCTCCGTCGACTCAGCCGTCCCCTCGGCCACGTCCCCCGCGGTCGTCGAGTCGTCGTCCACTGTGTTCTCCCCCTGGTCGGACGCGCCCACCGCTCCGACCGTGTCGTCACCCGGTGTCGAGTCGGGGGCGATGTCACCCACTTCGTCCTCGCGCCGTCCAGCCATCGCCCCACCGTACCAAGGCCGCGACGCCGACCGGTCGACGGGTGACTCATATCACGAAACGGACACGCTTCGGGCACGGTCCCTGGCCGCTCCTGGCCCCATCGGGTAGTCTGCAACAGCACGACGACGTGTCCAGATCGATGCTCCGCGGTGAACACCGCTCGAACACGAGGCGAATCGCACCCAGAGACGGGTCCGGTCCGCACCGCCGGGGCCACCGCAGAGCCCGTCCCGCATGGGCTCGCCCCTTGTGAGGAGACCAGCGTGAGCAAGAACGACACGAACCACCGCCAGCAGATCGTCATCCTGGCCGCCGGGCTCGGCAGCCGCCTCGGCCGCTCGTTGCCCAAGGCACTGACCGAGCTCAACGACGGCCGCACCATCATGCAGCAGCAGTTCGACAACATCCGGGCCGCCTTCGGGCCCGACGCACGGGTGACCGTCGTCGTGGGCTACAAGTTCGAGCACATCGTCGAGGCGTTCCCGTCGGCCTCGTTCGTCTACAACGAGATGTACGACCAGACCAACACGTCGAAGAGCCTGCTCCGCGCCCTGCGGGCCAGCGCCTCCGGTGGCGTCCTGTGGATGAACGGCGACGTCGTCTTCGACCCCACGGCCCTGACTCGCGCGGCCCGCCTGGTCCGCGACGACCAGTCGTTCGTCACCGTCAACACCTCGAAGGTGTCCGACGAAGAGGTCAAGTACACGACCGACGCCGAGGGCTACATCGCCGAGTTGTCGAAGCAGGTCAAGGGTGGTCTGGGCGAGGCCGTCGGCATCAACTTCGTGTCGAAGGCCGACAAGGCGACGCTCATGCACCAGCTCTCGAAGGTCGACAACCAGGACTACTTCGAGCGTGGCATCGAACTGGCCATCGGCCAGGACGGGCTACGCTTTGAGCCCGTGGACATCTCCGACCTCTACGCCGTCGAGGTCGACTTCGCCGAAGACCTCGAGCGCGCGAACCTGTTCGTCTGAACCGAGCCGTCTCCCGACGGCTGCGCGCCGGTGCCTGGTGTCCTGAACGAGAAGGACGTCCGTGAGCACTGACCTGGCCGAACGGCCCCGTCGTAGCGGCTTCGCGCGGTACCGACAGACGCTGTGGCTGCTGACGAGCCGCGACCTCAAGGTCCGGTACTCGACGTCGAAGCTCGGCTACTTCTGGTCGATCCTCGACCCGCTCGTCATGTCGGGCATCTACTTCTTCGTCTTCTCGGTCGTGTTCAAGCGGTCGGTCGGCGACGAGCCGTACATCGTCTTCCTGCTCTCGGGCCTCCTGCCCTGGATGTGGTTCAACGGGGCGGTGTCCGACAGCACCCGGGCGTTCATCCGCGAGGCGAAGCTCGTCCGGTCGACCAAGATCCCCCGGACGATCTGGGTGTTCCGGCTCGTCGGCTCGAAGGGAATCGAGTTCACCCTCAGCCTTCCCGTCCTGGCCTTGTTCGCCGTCGTGGGCGGCGCGCACCTGCAGTGGCAGGTGGTGTTCTTCCCCTTGGCCATGGTCCTGCAGACCGTGCTCGTCGCCGGGGTGGGGCTGATCGTCGCGCCGCTCGTCGTGTTCTTCCGCGACCTGGAGCGCGCCACGAAGCTCGCCCTCCGGTTCGCCTTCTACGCCTCGCCCATCATCTACGGCACCCAGGACCTCCCCGAGAGCCTCCACCTGCTGGCGGCGTTCAACCCGTTGAGCGGCATCTTCGGCCTCTACCGGTCGGCGTTCTTCCCGGAACAGTTCGACCTCACCGAGGTGCTGGTCGGCGGAGGCGTGTGCGTCGTGGTCCTGGCGGTCGGGCTGCTCGTCTTCCGAGCCAGCGAACGTGCCGTCCTGAAGGAGATCTGATGACCGTCGCCGGACCTCGCCCCGTGATCCGCGTCGACGGGGTCGGCATCCGCTTCCGCCGCAACCGACGTGGCCGACGGTCGTTCAAGGACCTCTTCGCCGACAGCGGCAGGCGGTCCCGGCCGGGCGAGTTCTGGGCCCTGCGCGACATCAGCTTCGAGGTGCAGCCGGGCGAGGCCATCGGCGTCGTGGGACGCAACGGCCAGGGCAAGTCGACGTTGCTGAAGCTGGTGGCCGAGGTGATCCTGCCCGACACCGGCACCGTCGAGGTGACGGGCGGCGTCGCGCCGCTCATCGAGATCACCGGTGGCTTCGTCGCCGACCTCACCGTCCGGGAGAACGTGTACCTGACCGCCGGCCTGCACGGCATGTCCCGCCCCGAGATCGACCGGCGCTTCGACGAGATCATCGAGTTCGCCGAGATCGGCGACTTCGTCGACACGCCCTACAAACACCTCTCGAGCGGAATGAAGGTCCGCATCGCGTTCGCCGTCATCTCGCGGCTCGAGGAGCCCGTCGTGCTGGTCGACGAGGTGCTCGCCGTGGGCGACAAGGCATTCCGTGAGAAGTGCTACGCCCGGATCGGCGAGATGCTCGCCGACGGTCGCACGCTCTTCCTCGTGTCGCACAACGAACGCGACCTCAAACGGTTCTGCCGACGGGGCCTCTACCTCGACAAGGGCGCCCTGGTGTTCGACGGCCCACTCGACGACGCCCTGGCCCGGTACGCCACCGATCACCCTCCCCGCCCCTCGGCGTAGGGTCGAGGAGTGCCCGAACGCAGTCAGCCCCACAGCCCCGACCACGACGCCTCGACGGCGGACGGACGACTCGTCGCCCGTGACGCCGGGAACTCGACCGAGTACCACTACCAGACGTCCGCGCCCGACAGGTCCGAGGACACCGCCTGGGTGCGCCGTCTCGACAAGCTGCTGGCCGTCCAACGTCCGGTGGTCGTCAAGCACGTCGCCACGCTGCGCCGTCGGCACAAGAAGGCGACGCCACAGAAGCTGATCACCATCCTCGAACGCGAGTACCTCGCCGCGGTGACGACCGGCGGGGCCGCCGTCGGGGCCAGCGCCGTGATCCCCGGTGTCGGCTGGGGCGTGTCGTTGGCCCTCTCGGGTGTCGAGACCGCGGGCTTCCTCGAGGCGAGCGCCCTCTTCGCGCAGTCCGTGACCGAGGTCCACGGCATCGCCGTCTCGGACCCCGACCGCGCCCGGGCCCTCGTCATGGCGATGCTGCTCGGCGGCCCGGGTGCCAGCCTCGTCCGACAGTTCGCGGGCGAGGCCATGGGGACGGCCCCGGCCAGGACCGCGTTCTGGGGTGAGCTCGTGACCTCGAAACTGCCCAAGGCGGCGATGAGTGGCCTGACCGACACGATCCGCAAGCAGTTCGTCCGACGGTTCGCCGCGTCGCAGGGGGCTTCGGTCCTCGGCAGGGCCCTTCCGTTCGGCATCGGTGCCGTCGTGGGAGGGACGGGCAACCACCTCCTCGGACGCAAGGTCGTCACGACGGCCCGCACGGCGTTCGGTGCGGCCCCTGCCGAATTCCCCCTCGACCTGTCGCTCTGACCGTTCCCCTCGCCAGGGCGACCCGGCGTCCGCGAGGCGGCCACGCGGGCCTCGCGCGAGGCGGCGATCCGGCCCCTGACGGGTCCTCCCCAGTCAGCCGTCGTCCACAAGAACGCGCGTCGACCCGCGTCGGTCGCTCCTAGGGTCGACGACATGACGACGTCGATCCTTGCCTACACCGTCCCTTCAGCCTCGACCGCTCCCGCGCACCCCGCGTCTACCGGCTGGTCAACGACTCCCCCGAGACCGTGACGGGCGTCAGGGTCACCCTCGTGGGCACCGGGCTCCTCGTCCCCGTCGCGACCACCCGACTCGACCCCGCCCAGTCCGTCGACCTCTGCGTGCTGGGCGTCGAACTGAGCCGGAGTGCGATCGCCGTCGTGCGATGGTTCCGGCCCGGCGGCGACGAGTACCTCTGGCGGTTCAGTTTCTGAGCCTGGTCGACGGAACCCTGGCCGACGAGCCCTTCCCGTGAGGTGGCGGGTCAGCTGCTGAGCCGAGCGCGTCTCTCGGCGACGTAGTCCGCAGCCGTGAAGGCCTCGAGGACGGGCGGCAGGTGATCGGCCCCGAGGTCGGTGACCAGCACGCCCGGGTCGACCCCGAGCACGACGGCGAGACGGACGATCGTGTGCAACACGGGGTTGCCGATGCCGCGCTCGATCTTTCCGTAGTTGGACACGTTCATGCCCGCCAGGTGCGCCACCTCGTCCTGGCTCAGCCCGAGGCGCAGACGCTCGTCACGGATGCGTTCTCCGAAGAGGCGGGCGGCGGCGGACGTCGGTTCAGGCATGCCTCATGGATACGCTGCTCAGCGTCTGACATCCAGAGTCCACGGCACCGAGACATGAAAGCCCTGGTGCCTCAGACCCCTCGCGTGCGGTGCCGGGGGTCAGAGGTCGGACGCCTCCGCGTCGCCGGCCTCCTGCTCGGCGTCGCCCGCCGAACCGGTCGAACGTGGGTCATCGGTCGACGGCCGGCGCGCCGCGTAGTCGTCACGCAGCTGCACGAGGCGCGCCACCGCGCTCTCGAACCGATGCGTGGCCGCTCCGGGCGACGTGTCACCGAAGTGACGACGGACCCAGTGCTCGAGGCGACCCCGCGCCTCCGGATCGTCGACGACCCGATCGACGAGGGCGACGATGTCGCCCGCACCGTCGGCCGTCAACCACTCGGCGTCACCGAGGTAGCCCGATTCGTCGACGTCGGCCTCGACGGCGACCGGACGGGTCACGACGAGGGGACGGCCCGTGGCCAGGCGGTCGTAGACCATCGCCGAGATGTCGGTCACGGCGACGTCGGCCGCAGCCAGTTGCCAGCCGAGCTCGGGCCCCACGTCGTGGACGTGGTGGGCGTCGGGATCACGCGCGTTCGCCTCGTCAAGGGCCCGGATGATCGCCTCGTGCGCCCGCCGGTACTCGGGGTCGAGCACGCCGCTCCGCGGATGCGCCCGGTAGACGACCCGGTGACGCCCCGAGGCCAGCAGGGCCCTGACGAGGGCGAGACCGTGCGTCGCGATCGACCCGTACGCGGCCGCGGGACGGTCACCCTCCCAGGTCGGGGCGTAGAGCACGACGAGGCGGTCGTCGTCGGGGTAGGGCACCTCGCCCGAGAAGTGGTCGGCCTGCGGGCGTCCGATGGGCACGGCGCGCTTCTCGAGGTCGTAGTCCCAGAGCTTGGCGGCGAGGCGGTCCTTGGCGGCGTCGCCCGCGACGAAGGCGTAGTCGTAGGCCTTGAACTGGTTCGTCGTCATGTACATCTTGTCGCTCTCGCCGTGGTTGACGAAGACGTGCCACATGCGGCCGTACCGCATCATCTGGAAGTTCTTGGCGTTCTGGTTGACGTACAGGGTCAGGGCCAGCGGCTGAGCGGCGACGAAGTCCTCGAGGTCGGCCACCTTGCGGGCGTAGACCAGCGGTACCGGGCTCTCGTCGAGCATGGTCACCATGGTGCCCGGCGAACGGACGACGATGGCGACGGGGAAGGTCTCGGCCAGGTGGGCGAGAGGCGCGTACCACTGGCGGATCTGGTACATGTTGACGGCCGTGTCGGCGAAGTACACGGCGACGCGCACGGTGCCCGGAGCCGGCGTCACCGCGACCCGCGGGTCGCGCTCCAGCCGACGTCGACTGCTGCGGGAACGGACGGCCCGGCGGGCGAGGCTCCAGGCGAGCCCCAGGTCTCGGGTCAGCGGCACATGCCCTCCTCGGGTCGGTCCGTCACCCGATCGGCGCCGGACCCCGGAAAGCCTAGAGGACCGGAGGTCGACCGGCCCTGGACATGCGGAGGACCGTTACCCAACCGATGGAGCGTCGACCGCCCGGCGCCTCTCGCCACCCCTCCACCCAGCCCGCGAACCAGGGCCGCAGGCGCTGCGGGGTGCGTGCCCAGCGCAGCAGCTGGACCCCGGTCCAGGACGCGACGTAGACGGGGACCAACGGCCAGGGCAGGTTGCGCTTGGCGAGCCAGACCCGGTTCCGGGCGTTCAGACGGTAGTAGTCCGCGTGGCGCGCCGGGTCGATGGCCGGGTGGTTCGCCACGAGCGAGCCCTCGTACCAGGTGCGCCTGCCCTGGGCCCAGACCCGCCACGCCAGCTCGATGCCCTCGTGCGCGTAGAAGTACGGCTCCCCCCAGCCGGTGCAGGCGTCGAAGACGTCGCGGGGCAGCAGGGTGGCCCCCTCCCAGACGGAGAACACGTCGCTCGAGCGGCGAGGGTCGCCCTTGCGCAGTCGAGGCGTCCAGCGGCGGGGGTTCGCGGCGCCGTCGGGGTCCACGACCCGCGGCTGCAGGAGCCCGATCTCGGGTCGGGCCCGCATCAACGCGACGGCGTCGGCGAGGAACCGCTCGGAGGGCAGGCTCGCGTCGTCGTCGAGGAAGAAGATCCACTCGCCCGAGACCGCTTCGGCTCCTCGGTTGCGGCCGGCGGGGATGCCCACGTTCTCGGCGAGTTCGAGCAGACGGACCCCGGTCGGGACCTCGACCTCGGCGGTCGCGGCGTCTCGTCCGTTCACCACGCAGACGACGTCCAGCTCGACGTCGCGCTGGGCCAGCATCGTGGCCAATCCCCGAGCCAGGTCGCGCGGACGTCGCCCCTGGGTCAGGCTCACGACTCCGACCCGGGGCCGGACCTCACTCAGGAGCGCACCCGCTTCGACGCCATGATGGCGACGAAGTGGCCGACCAACGCCAGCACCGACAGCGGGAGCAGGGCGACGAGCAGGACGCGGTCGGCGGTGACACCGCCCACGACGAGGCCGACGATCGCGGCCAGGAAGACGAGCATCGTCAGCTCGACCGAGTGGTACAGCCGATGGAACGGCACGAAGCGCGCGGCGCTGCGCAGTCGGGACAGGAGGCGCCCGCTCGGTTGGGTCGCGCCTCCTCGTTTGTCTTCGAGCCGGGCGAGGCCCGCATTCGCCCGGGCGACGTGGACCATGTCGTTGAGGGCCTTGTTGAGCACGATCACGAGGGCCAGGGCGAAGCCGGCGGTCGTCCAGAGGAAGTCGTCCGGGGTCTCGAAGGGGAACCCGGCGGCACGGACGCCCAGCACGATCGGGATGAGCGCCTCGGTCGAGTAGTGGCCGACCTTGTCGAGGAAGACCCCGGCCGGCGAACTCGTTCCGCGCCAGCGGGCCACCTCGCCGTCACAGCAGTCGACGAGCATCTGCAGCTGGCCCAGCACGAGGGCGAGCAGGGCACCGGTGATGCCCGGCACGAGCAGCGACAGGGCGGTGCACCAGCCGACGAGGATCATCAACCCGGTCACGCCGTTCGCCGAGACGCTGGTCTTGAGCAGCCACCAGGTCAGGTAGGGCGAGACGTCGCGCAGGTACAGCGAGGCCGTCCAGTGCTCGGCGTTCGCGCGGCTGCGCACCTCGGGCGGCTGGGCGACGCGTCGCAGCTCGGCGATCGAGCTCGGTCTGGTGGGCAGCGCGGTCATCGGCGGCTACCTTCCGGTCTG
Source organism: Frigoribacterium sp. ME-P-080 (assembly GCF_030209595.1). NCBI lineage: Bacteria > Bacillati > Actinomycetota > Actinomycetes > Micrococcales > Microbacteriaceae > Frigoribacterium > Frigoribacterium sp. ME-P-080. Next base: position 737,609 of record NZ_JARVRR010000002.1, on the reverse strand, counting down.
GGCGGTGATGTTCTTCGTGAGGTCGAGGAAGCCGAGCACGAAGCCGACGCCCCACCCGAAGTGGATGGAAGGCAAGACTACGAGAAACCAGAGCCGGGTGCGGAGGTCGTCGCCGCGGGCGGCGAGCAGAGCGGCCGCGAGCACGAAGACGACGTAGACACCGGGTACGACGAGGGCGAGCGTGGCCCACCCGAGGGCGGTGCCGAGGGCGAGGCCGACCAGGCCGGTCAGGCCGACCACCAGACCGAGCGCCACGCCGAGCACCATGGCGGGAGGGACCAGGTACCGCACGGTGTTCGCCTTGGGGAAGCGTCGGGCCAGTTCGCCCCGCCAGAGCCCGGTGGCGACGAACTGGCGCGCCAGCTTGCGCAGGCTCGGTCGCGGACGGTAGGTCACCACGAGCCGCGGGGTGAACCAGACAATGCCGCCCGTGGCCCGGAGCCGGCGGTTGAGCTCCCAGTCCTGACCGCGCTTGACGCCCTCGTCGAAGAGGCCGACCTCGATCAGACGGTGCCGCAGGAACACCCCCAGGTAGGCCGTGTCGGTCGGCCCCTCGGCCCCACCGACGTGGTGCGGCGTCCCACCGAGGCCGACCCGACTGCCGTAGGCGCGGGCGACGGCCTTCTCGAAGGGGGTGCGCCCGACGGCGGCCATGATGCCGCCCACGTTGTCGGCCCCGCTTCGTTCGAGGGTCTCGACCGCGATGCGCGTGTAGTCGCGAGGCAGCACCGAGTGGGCGTCGACGCGGACCGTGACGGGGTGGACCGAGGCCCGGATGGCCACGTTGAGCCCGGCAGGCGTCGAACCGACGGGGTTGGGGATGCTGCGGACACGCGGGTCGGCAGTCGACATCTCGGCCACGACCTCGTTCGTGCGGTCGACGCTCGGACCCAGGGCCAGGATCACCTCGAACGGGCCTTCGTAGTCCTGGTCGAGCAGGCTCTCGACCGCCGCCCGGATCTCGTGCTCTTCGTTGAGGACGGGCATGACGTACGAGACACCGGGTCGGGTGGCGTCGCCTGCTTGCATGGATCGCGTTCCTCGGGCTCGTGAGCGCCGGGGAGGCGCGGGTCGGGACTGCGGACGGCCGCAGGGATCGTGGCGAGCTTAGCAACACGCCAACGGGGGCCGGGACGCCGTCGCGTCCCGACCCCCGTTGGGACGCCGTCGCGTCCCCACCCCGCCGCACCGACCGGGCAGAGCCTCAGGAGGTCAGGGTGTCGAGGGTCACCTTCGTGGTGTCGGTCTTCCCGTCCCGGACGTAGGTGAGGTCGGCCGTCGCGCCACCGGCGAGGAACCGGACCTGCGCCGTGAGGTCCGTCCGGTCGCTGATCGGCACGCCGTTGAACTCGGTCACGACGTCGCCCTGCCGCAGGCCGGCGTTCTGCGCCGCACCACCGGGGCTGAGCTGGACGATGAGCGCCCCGACCCGGGTGGCGGCCGCGTCGCTCGTGGCGTCGTTCACGCTGGCGCCGAGGAGGCCGTGGCTGGCCTTCCCGTTCGCCATGATCTCTTTGGCGACGCGCTGCACGAGGTTCGACGGCACCGAGAACCCGACGCCGATGCTGCCGGACGATTCTCCGGAACTGGCGATGGCGACGTTGAGGCCGATCAGCTCTCCTTGCGAGTCGAGCAGCGCACCGCCCGAGTTGCCCGGGTTGATGGACGCGTCGGTCTGGATGACCGGCAGCGAGATGACCGAGCTGGCCTGGTTCTGCGTGCCGCCGTCGCCGTTGTTGAAGGAGAAGGGCCCCTGGCCGTTGTTGTCGTTCTGCTGGCCCTGGTCGCTGCCGTCCGTCGGGGCGGCCGAGGACTGCACGGTGATGCTGCGGTTGAGGGTCGAGACGATGCCGTCGGTCACCGTGTTCGACAGACCGAGCGGTGCGCCGATGGCCACGGCGGTGTCGCCGACGTTCAGCTCCGACGAGTCGGCGAAGTCGATGGGGGTGAGCCCGGTCGCGTCGACCTTCAGCACGGCGAGGTCGACGGTGGGGTCGAGGCCAACGACCTCGGCCGGCAGGATGCTGCCGTCGCTGAGCGTGACGGTGACGGAACCCGACGCACTCGCCCCGTCGAGGGTGACGACGTGCGTGTTCGTGACGATGTAGCCGTCGTCGCTCAGGATGACGCCCGAGCCGGTGCCGCCGGACTCGCCCGCCGTCACGTTGATCGTGACGACCGACTTCGTGGCCTTCGCCGCCACCGCCGTGACGACCGTCGCGTCGTCGTAGTCGTTGACCGTCAGGTCTCGCGACTGACCCGTGGCCGAGACGCCGGCCCCGGAGTCGCGGGACAGCACCGCGGCGACGCCGCCGCCCGCCGCGCCTCCGACGAGGACGCCGACCAGGAGGGCCGCCGCGACGGACCCCGCACCACGCCGGCTCTTCTTCGGTTTCTCCGCAGGCGCCTGCCAACCAGCCGCCGCGTACGAGTTCGTCGTGTCGTACGCGAACGCCGACGGGTCGGAGTCCGGCTGCCGATAGGGGTCGGTCCCGGCCTGCTGGTAGGAGGACGGCTGCTGGTACGAACCGGGCTGCTGGTAGGAACCGGGTTGCTGAGGGTCCCCGGACTGCTGGTACGAACCCGTCTGCTGGTACGAACCGGGCTGCTGGTAGGGACCCGCCTGCTGGTGAGACGACGGATGCGGGAACGAGCCGGGTCGAGGCTGCGAGTCGTCGTTCCGGCGCCCGTCGGGGCCGGACTCGAACTCGCCCGCTCGCGGCGTGCTGCCGGGGAGAGGCGGAGCACCGTAGGTGACGCCCTGGTCCGCCGGGTACGGCGTCGTGGGCTGGGCACCGTCGTTCGTGGCCCGGTCGGTGCCCGGGACGCCCTGCGAACCGTCGGCGGTGCCCTCGGGCGTGCGCGGTGCTCCGTCGTCGGCGTCGTCGTGGCGGGGGGTGTCGGTCATGGTGCTCCTTCCAAGCCCTGACAGCCTGGTCGCCCAAGCTGGGCGGATCATACGGCGAGCCTGTGAGCGGACTGCGCCCAGCTTATGCGGCGGCTGGACGGGACCTCCCCAGAGCCCCTCCACCGCGGCTACGGTGACGGGATCATGACTCCTCAAGCACCCTGGCAACGCGCGGCGAGCGGCGCCATGCTCCTCGACGCCGCCGGTCGACTCGCCCCGACCATCTTCGCCGAGATGTCGGCGCTCGCCACGGCGACGGACAGCATCAACCTCGGGCAGGGATACCCCGACGAGGACGGCCCGGTCGAGGTCCTCGAGGCGGCGCACGAGGCACTGCGCTCGGGCCTCAACCAGTACCCGCCGGGCCGGGGCATGCCCGTCCTCCTCGACGCCGTCGCCGCCCACCAGAGGCGGTTCTACGGCATCGACCTCGATCCGCGACGCGAGGTGCTCGTGACCGCGGGGGCGACCGAGGCGCTGGCGGCCACGATCCTGGCCTTCGTCGACCGCGGTGACGAGGTGGTGACGCTCGAGCCCTTCTACGATGCGTACGGAGCCGTCATCGGGCTCGCGGGCGGCGTCCACGTCACCGTCCCGCTCCGGGGTCCGGACTCGGTCGTCGACCCGGACGAACTCCGACGGGCCTTCGGACCGCGCACCCGCCTCGTCGTGCTGAACGACCCGCACAACCCCACGGGCAGCGTCCTCGACGACGCGACCAGGCGCCTCCTGCTCGAACTCGCCGTCGAGCACGACGCGCTCGTCGTCACCGACGAGGTCTACGAGCACCTGCTCTTCGACGGAGCGGCACACGTGCCGTTCGCCACTCTGCCCGGAGCGGCGGCCCGGACGATCAGCATCTCGTCGGGAGGCAAGACCTTCAACACGACGGGGTGGAAGATCGGCTGGCTGACCGGTCCGGCCGAACTCGTCGACCGCATCGTCGCCGTCAAGCAGTACCTGACCTTCGTGAACGGCTCGGTCTTCCAGCCCGCGATCGCCGTCGGACTCGGACTTCCCGACGCCTACTTCGACGGGATCGCTCGCACGCTGGCCCACAAGCGAGACGTGCTGTCGGACGGGCTGCGTCGGGCCGGCTTCGCGGTGCGCGCGAGCCGCGGCTCGTACTTCGTGGTCGCCGACGCCGCTCCGCTGGGGTTCGACGACGCGGCCGAGCTCTGCCGGCGCCTCCCGGAATCGGTCGGAGTCGTCGGGTTGCCGATCAGCGCCTTCTGCCACCCGGCGCTCGCCGCCGAGCAGTCGTCCCTCGTCCGCTTCGCCTTCTGCAAGCGCGTCGAGGTGCTCGAGCAGGCCGCGGCCCGACTCGCGTCACTCTCGGTCTGAGCGCTCCGTGGAGGTCTCGCCGGCCCCCACGCGGCGCGGGACCACGTCGTACCGACGCAGGGCCAGGGACGGGTTCAGGCGCCGCACGGCGGCGATCCGGTCGGCCGAGACCCCGGCCACTGCCATGACGTCGACCTCGTCCCCGACCGAGGCGACGGCCACGCCCGTCGGGTCGACGATCGTGCTGCAGCCCACGCCGATCGGCGGTGCGTGGTCCGCGGCGGCGACGTACACGGTGTTCTCGAGCGCACGAGCGGTCAGGAGGGTCGTCCAGTGGTGCTGCTTGAGCGGCCCGCGCACCCATTCGGCCGGCATCAGGACGACGTCGGCCCCGGCGTCGACGAGCGTCCGCGTGACCTCGGGGAACCGCAGGTCGTAGCAGGTCTGCAGACCGAAGACGAGCCCGCCGACCTCGAAGGTCGCGGCGACGGCCAACGGGCCCGGCACGATCCACCGGGACTCCTGCCCACCGAACGCGTCGTAGAGGTGCTGCTTCGAGTAGCGGGCGACGACGCCCCGACCGGGCGCCACGGCCACGAGCAGGTTCTCGAACCGGGCCGGGTCGGGCGAGACGGCGACGAGGCCGGCGACGACCACGACGCCGAGCCGGTCGGCCAGCGCGGTCAGATGGCGCACGAAGGGCCCGTCCGTCGATTCCGCGGCCTCGAGGTACGCCGGGCCCAGGTCGGGGGAAAAATACGACGAGTACTCAGGGAAGACCGCCACCTGTGCTCCGCGGCGGACCGCCTCCTCGGTGAGGTCCGTGATGGTCCGCCGGTTGCTCGCCGGGTCGTCGCCGGGTGCGGTCTGCACGACCGCGACGACGACCTCGGGTGTCCTGCCGGCGCTCATCGCGCCCACCGCCCCGCCACCTGGGCGGCGGCCTCGCCCACCCAGTAGGAGGCGCGGGTCGTGGACTCGGCGACGCCCCCGGCCACCTGCGTGGTCGAGACGGCGTCCGCGAAGCCGTCCGCAGGCGCGTCGACCGCACCGGCGACGAGGACGACCGGTACTCCGACGGCGTCGGCCATCCGACGCACGAGCGACACGGTCTTCCCGGCGGCGGTCTGACCGTCGAACGATCCTTCTCCGGTGACGACGACGTCACCGTGGGCCAGGGCCTCGGCGAGACGGACCGTCTCGGCGACGGCGACCGCTCCGGGTTGCAGACGGGCACCCCAGGCGAGCAGACCGAAACCCGTTCCTCCTGCGGCCCCGGCCCCGGGCGTCGTGGGATCGACGTCGACGAGGCTCGCGAAACGCTCGAGACCCTGCTCGAGTGCGAGGACGTCGTCGACGGAGGCACCCTTCTGCGGCCCGAACACGGCCGCGGCACCGTCGGGACCGAGCAGGGGGCTGTCGACGTCGACCAACAGCGTGACGCCGTCGGGCGGGAGGGCGATGAGACCCGACAGATCGACCCGGGCGGCTGTCGTGAGGCCGTGGTTGCCCGAGGCGACGGGCTCCCCCAGGGAATCCACGATGCGGGCACCGAGGACCGTCAGAGCGCCCGCTCCCCCGTCCGTCGACGCGCTGCCTCCGAGGCCGACGACGAGTCGGGTGGCTCCGGCGTCGACGGCCGCACGGATGACGTCACCCAGGCCGCGGGTGTTCGCGTCGTGCGGCGCAGGTGAGCTCAGCAGGCCGAGCCCGCAGGACGAGGCGAGCTCGACGACGGCCGTACCGTCGGGCAGCGTGAGCCAGGGGGCGTCGACCGGGCGGCCGTCAGGGCCCTCCACGACGCTCTCGTGGCGGACGCTCCCGGGGCACGCCCGCTCGAACGCGTCGAGGGTGCCCTCGCCGCCGTCCGCCAAGGGCAGGGTGACGACGACGTCGTCCGGCCGTGATCGTGACCAGCCGGCAGCGAGGGCCGCCGCCACCTCTGGTGCGCCGAGGGATCCCTTGAACGAATCGGGCGCGATGACCACCCGGAGTCTCGACATGCCTCAACCTTGGCATGATCGGCGGCCGGGGCACAGACCCGATCACGCGCACGAAGACACGAAGAAGGCCCCGGTCATTCGACCGGGGCCTTCATCGTTCTTGTTGCGGGGGCAGGATTTGAACCTACGACCTCTGGGTTATGAGCCCAGCGAGCTACCGAACTGCTCCACCCCGCGGCACAAGAAATGACTCTAGCACGCCGTTCGGCCCCCGTCCAATCGAGCCACCGGAAGAGGCACCCACCACGCTGGATCGACGACGAACCCCCCTCCCGGCATGCCGGAAGGGGGGTCGACGATCACCGCTCGGGCCTACTGACCGCTGGCGGCGACCGCGTCCTCGAGCGCGGTCTGGAGGCGCGTGTCGGCTTCCGCCGCCGCGACCAGGTCGTTGTCGGCGTAGGCCGCGGCACGGTCGGTCAGGGCCTGCTGAGCGTCGGCCAGGGCCTGGTCGAGCGCCGCGTTGTCGGTACCCGATCCGGTGCCGCCGGTGTCGGGGGTCGCCGTGCCACCGTCGGTCGCTCCGTCGCCGGTGCCGGTGCCCGTGCCGTCGGTCCCGTCACCCGTGGTCGGCACGCCGTTGTCTCCGGCGGTCGCACCCGAGTTGCCGCCGAACAGCGAGTCGAGGGCGCCGTCGAGGGTGTCCTCGAAGGCGATCTTGTCTCCGAACGAGACCAGGATGCGCTGCAGGACCGGGTACGACGTCTCGGAGTTCGACTTCACGTAGATCGGCTGGACGTAGAGCAGACCACCGCCGACCGGCAGGGTCAGCAGGTTGCCTCGGACGACGCTCGTGTCACCCCGGGTGAGGAGAGCGAGCTGGTTGGCCACGGCCGTGTCGGTGTTGAAGTTGTTCTGCACCTGTCCGGGACCGGGCAGCGTGTCGGTGCGCGGCAGGGCCAGCAGCGTCAGCTTGCCGTAGTCCGACGAGATCTCGCCCGGCGTCGACCCGGCATCGGCATTCGCCGCGAGATAGCCCGTCAGCACGTTCCGGGCGTTCTCACCCGACTGTTGCGGGATGTACGTCGAGTAGATCGAGAACGCAGGGTCTTGATCGGGCAGCTGCAGCGTCAGGTAGTACGGAGGCTGCAACGGCGGGTTCTGGGCGTTGCTCGTCGGCTCGTTGGGCGTGACCCACGCGTCGTCGCTCGAGTAGAACGAGTCGGCGTCCGTCACGTGGTACGTGCCGAGGATCGCCCGCTGCACCTTGAACATGTCCTGCGGATAGCGGACGTGCTGGAGCAGTTCGGCCGACATGTCGCTCAGCGGCGACAGCGTGGAGGGGAAGATCTTGTCGTAGGTCTGCAGGATCGGGTCGCTGGTGTCCCACGCGTAGAGCTTGACCGAACCGTCGTACGCGTCGACCGTGGCCTTGACCGAGTTGCGGATGTAGTTGATGTTGTTCGAGGCGTACACCGGGCGGTCGTTGTACGTGTCGGCGATCGCGTCGGACAACGCCTGCGGCTTCGAGTACGGGTACTCGTTGGTCGTGGTGTAGCCGTCGACGATCCAGACGACCTTGCCGTCGACGACGGAGGGGTACGGCGCGCTGTCGATGGTGAGGTAGGGAGCGACCTTCTGGACGCGCTCGGTGGGGTCACGGTCGTAGAGGATCTGCGACTGGTCGTTCACCGCGTCGGACAGGAAGATCTGCTCGGACTGGAACTTGATGGCGTAGATGAGCTTCTTGAAGACGTTGTCGAGCTTGGGCCCACCGTCTCCCTCGAAGGTCGTCGTCTCGTTGGTGCCGTTGTCGTTGCTGCCCGACGGGTAGTCGAGCTCGATGTCGTTGCCGCCGTCGCCACCCACGATCGAGTAGGTGGGCGACTCCTGGCCGAAGTAGATTCGCGGTTCGTAGTCGCCGGCGTCGCCGAGGGCACCCGTCACCGGGATGCCGGACTCGAGGAAGACCGGCTGGCCGTCCGCCGACCGCTGGTTGCCGTAGGCCGCCACCACGCCGTAGCCGTGCGTGTAGACGAAGGTCGTGTTGTAGGGGGTCGCCGAGTTGCCGAGCTGCGAGGTGTTCAGCTCGCGCACGGCGATGACGGTGTCTTGCACGTTGCCGTCGATCGTGTACCGGTCGACCGCGAGCTGCTCGGGGAAGCTGTAGTACTGGCGGTACTGCTGCAGCTGGGCGAAGGCGTCGGTCACGAGTGCGGGGTCGATGATGCGGATGTTCGCGGTGGTGACGGCGTCACCGGCCAGGGCGCCGGCCTCGGCGTCGGACTTCGCATCGTAGGTCTGCTCTTCGACGTCGGCCACGCCGTACGCCTCACGCGTCGCCTGGATGTTGCGCTCGATGTACGGCGACTCGACCGTCCGCTCGCTGGGCTCGACCGTGAAGCGCTGGACGATCCAGGGGTAGATGCCCCCGACGATGATGCTGATGATGATGAGCGCGGCCGTACCGATGACCGGGAGGCGCCAGCGGCCGACGATCGCGGTCACGATGAACAGGACGGCCACGACCACCGCGATGCCGGCCAGGATCTGCTTGCCGGGGATGCCCGCGTTGACGTCGGTGTACGTGGCACCCGTGAGGAGCTTGTTCGTTCCGTCGGACAGGGTCGCGTACTGGTCGAGCCAGAGGCTCACGCCCTGGAGGAGCAGGTAGACGGCGGCCGTGACGGCCAACTGGATGCGCGCGACCTTCGAGATGCGCACCTCGCGACCGGTGAAGCGCAGGGCACCGTAGAGGTAGCTGGTCGCGACGGCGGCGATGCCGGCGATGAGCACGACGGCCGAGGCGAAGCCGACCACGGCCTGGTAGAGCGGCAGCTCGAAGACGTAGAACCCGATGTCGAGCCCGAACTGCGCGTCGGTCTGACCGAAGGGGGTGCGGTTGATCCACTCGAGGACGGTCTGCCACTGCGTCGACGTGGCGATGCCGGCGAAGAGGCCGAGGACGGCGGGGACGCCGATGACGACGGCCCGACGCAGGGGCTCGATGACCTGCTGGTAGCGGTCGAGCTGGGAGTTCAACTTGGCGTACACCGGCCGGAACCGGAAGGCCACCTCGATGCTGACGTACACCGGCACCGCCATGGCCACGAAGCCGACCGCGAACATCACGAGGCGGGAGATCCACTGTGTCGTGAGCACTCCCGTGAACCCGAGCTGCTGGTACCAGAGGTAGTCGGTCAGCAGCGACGAGAAGATGAAGAAGGCGATGACCAGGGCGGCGAGGACGGCCACCGTGACCAGGACGGGCAATCGGGGCGAGCGTCGTGCGGTTCGCGACGATGCGGGTGACGTCAAGGGTGGACTCCTGGCTGACGGGGACGTGGACGGCCATCCTACGTGTCGAGCCTGGCCGACCCAGCGTCCCCTTCTCAGCTTTGCGCGGGCTGCACGAACGCTATCGACCGGCCGTGCAGGTGGCCAGGGACGACGTGTCGCCGCCGTCCGCGACCGTCTCGAGCGCAGTGACCGCATCGTCCAACGTGGCGACCGAGTAGACGTCCAGCCCGGAGGGCACGTTCCCGACGACCTCGGAGCAGTTCGTGGACGGCGCCAGGAAGACGGTCGCCCCGGCGTCGCGAGCACCGTAGAGCTTCTGTCGGATGCCGCCGATGGCACCCACCTCGCCCGAGGCCGTGATCGTGCCCGTGCCCGCGACCTTCGCGCCGCCGGTGAGCTCGCCGGGTGTCGTCTTGTCGATGATGCCGAGCGCGAACATCATGCCGGCACTCGGTCCACCGACCTGGTCGAGCTTGAGCGTGACGTCGAAGGGATACGTGTAGTCCACGCTGACCCCGACGCCGAGGAGCGGCGTGCCGTCGACTTCTTGCGGGGTGACCTGCTCGGTCATGCTCGTCCCCGCGCGTTCGAGGACCACCTCCGCCGGCGTCGACGCCCCGTTCGCCGCCACCAGGCCGCGGAGGACGTCCACGTCCGCATCGGTGGCGAGACTGGTGCCGTTGACGCTGACCAGGACGTCTCCCTCGCGCAGGACGCCCTCGGCAGGGCTCCCCTCGGAGACCTGGCTGACCGTCACGGCGCTGGGGACGGCGTACCCCTCGTGGATCAGCGCCGCGGCGATCGCGGACTTCTGGGAGTTCTGCATGTCGACGGCGTTCTGTTCGTCGACCTGGTCGTTCGACACCCCCGACGGGTACACGGCCTCGACCGGGATGACCGAACGGCTACGGTCTGCCCACGCGCGGACGACGTCGACCCAGCCCGGCCGGACGTCCTGGTTGCCCTGCACGCTCACGGTCAGCAGGTCGAGGGTGCCCGCGGTGGGGTAGGTCTCGTGGCCCGACACGGTGATCAGGGGTTGGGACGAACCCTCGTACTCGGCACTGCCCAGGGTGTCGAACACGGGGCCGGGCTGTTCGATCAGGTAGGGCCCCGGGAGGAGGCTCAGGACCACGGCCGAGACGACGGCGACACCCAGGAGGGGCCAGCCGAACCTGCTCGCTCGGCGTGCTGACGAGGGGGCGGTGCGCGGGGGCGTGAAGAAGGCCACGGAGGGTCCTTTCGGGATCGGCCGGGGAGGCGCGGGTCGCGTTCGCCACGAGCGGAGCGACGCCCCCGGAGCGGTGGCCGAATCCCAGGATCTTCGTGCGGCCAGCAGCTAGCGTAGTCAGCATGACCGATGATTCGCCGCGCGGGCCTGAGGACGAGTTCCGTGACATGCTGCGGCAGTTCCTGTCCGGCGGTTCCGAGATCGATCCGTCGCAGCTCGCCGGGGCCGCCGGGCTACCCGACGACCCGGCCTTCGTGGCGCGACTCATGAGTCAGCTGCAGAACGCCGTCAACAGCAGCGGTGACGGCATCGACTGGTCGATCGCCACCGAACAGGCGACCGCCGTGGGCGCCCAGAGCGCCGTCGTGCCGACCGCGGCCGAGACCGCCGCCCTCGAGCAGGCGTTCCACGTCGCCGCGCTGTGGCTCGACGACGTCACGTTCGTGGCCGAGCTCACCGCCACGCCGCGCCTCGTGACCCGCGCCGAGTGGGCACGGCTCACCATGCCCGTGTGGAGCCAGCTCGCCGAGCCCGTGGCCACGTCGATCGCGGACTCCCTGACCGGCGTGCTCAGCGAGCAGGCTCCCGAAGAGATGCGCTCGATGCTCGCCGGGGCCAGCCAGGTCATGCGCAGCGTCGGCGGCACGCTCTTCGCCATGCAGCTCGGACAGGTCGTCGGCCAGCTCTCGACCGAGGTCGTGTCCGGCGGCGACGTCGGCATCCCGCTCCTCGACGAGCAGCAGGCGGCGCTGCTCCCCCAGAACGTCGCCGCCTTCGGCGAGGGCCTCGACATCGAGGCCGACCAGGTCCAGCTCTACCTGGCGGTCCGCGAACTCGCGCACGCCCGCCTGTTCCGGCACGCCCGATGGCTGCGCCTGCACCTCATCTCGTCCATCCGCGAGTTCGCCCAGGGCATCCGCATCGACACCTCCCGGCTCGAAGAACTCGCGGTGGACTTCGATCCCTCGAACCCCGGCGAACTCCAGGAAGCCATGAAGAGCGGGGCCCTCATCCCCCCGAAGACCGACGAGCAGCTCGCCGCCCTCGCCCGGCTCGAGACCACCCTGGCCCTGATCGAGGGCTGGGTCGACGTGGTGACCGCCCAGGCCACGGCGCGCCTCCCGAAGTCCGCGGCGATCGCCGAGACGGTCCGCCGCCGCCGGGCCGCCGGCGGGCCTGCCGAGTCGGCCTTCTCCACCCTGGTCGGCCTCGAACTGCGGCCGCGGCGCCTCCGCGAGGCGGCCGTCCTCTGGCAGACCGTGACCGACGCCGTCGGTGCCGAGCGCCGAGACGACCTCTGGTCGCACCCGGACATCGTGCCCACCAGCGCCGACGTCGACGACCCGCAGTCCCTCGTGGCCCGCCTGACGTCGGACGAGCCCACCTTCGACGACGTCGACCAGGCGATCCAGGACCTGCTCGACGACACGACCGACGACCGCCCTCGCGAGGGGGACGACGGCTCGGCGACCGAGCCCGGCGAGTCCGGGCCCGACCAGGACGCCCCCCGGTCCTGACGAACACCGTCACCGGGGCCCGGGCGGACCTGTGGACAACTCCTCATCCGCCCCGGCCCCACGACATGATCGGACGATGCCCCTCGTCCTCGATCCCCGCATCCCCGTCGTCTGGCGCGATCCGTCGACCCTCCAGGTCGGCGTCGACCGCCCCACGCTCGTCCTGAGTCCGGTCAGCAGGCTCGACGAGCGGGTGTTCGCGGCCCTCGCCGCGGGGCACGGCGCGGGGGGCCTGCCCACCCTCGTCGCCCACCTCGGCCTGGATCGCGCCGCGGTCGAAGCCTCCGTCGAGCGCCTGCGACCCGCGCTGGGCGGCGACACCCGGTCGGTCGTCCCGCCGACCGTCGTCGTCGGCGGGCCGGGCCCCGTCGCCGATGCCGTCGCGCGCCTCCTCGGCTCCTGCGGTGCCGACGTCCGACGGGCCGACGCCGACCTGGCTCCGCCGCGGCACGCCACGGGCGTCCTGGTCGGCGGGCACGTGCTCGACCCCCGGGTCGTCCGAGAGTGGGTGAGGTCCGATCTGACGCACCTCGTCGTACGCGTGGGCGATCGTCACGCGCGGATCGGCCCCGTGACGGTGCCCGGTTCGACGGCCTGCGCCCGATGTCTCGACCTCCACGCCGGCGAGGCCGACCGTGCCTGGCCCGCGATCGCCGGTCAGCTGAGCGCCCGTCCCCTCACCGCGCCTCCGCTGCTGTCCGTCCACGAGGTCGCCACGAGAGCCGCCCGCCGGCTGTGGTCCCGTCTGACCGGCGCGGACGGCGCCCCCGAGGACTCCGAGGTCGAGTCGATCTCGATCGCCGACGGGCTGGTCACTCGCGCGGACGTGCCGCCGCACCCGGAGTGCGGGTGCGCAGCTCTTCCACGAACCGGCTCACCCGCCGTTCGCCGCCGCGCCCCTGCCCCGAGCGACTCCACGACAACCGGAGCCGCTCACGCGCCCTCGTGACGCCGACGTACAAGAGGCGGCGCTCCTCGTCGATCGCCGCGTCGTCCTTCGCGTAGCTGATCGGGACGAGGCCCTCGCTGAGGCCGATCAGGTAGACGCTGCGCCATTCGAGGCCCTTCGCGGAGTGCAACGTCGCCAGGGTGACCGCGGCCATGGTCGGCTCGTGCTGACCGGCCTGGCGGGCGAAGAGCTCGTCGACGAACTGGCGGAGGGTCGTCCCGGGGGGTGATGCCTCGGCCAGGCCCATGATCGTGTTCAAGGACTCCCAGCGGTCGCGGATCGCGCCTCTCTGGTCGGGTGCGTCCTGGGTCCAGCCGAGCGACCGGAGGACGTCGCTGACGGTCTTGAAGAGCGGCTCGCCCACGATGCTCACCGCCGCGCCCTTCATCATCATCAGGGCCTCTTTCACCTCACGGAGCTCGAAGAAGCGCGTCGCGCCGTGGATGCGGGTCGACACGCCGACGTCGGCGAGTGCGCGCTCGATCGCCGCCGCCTGGACGTTGACCCGGTACAGCACCGCGATCTCCTCCGGCGCGACTCCCGACCGGATCTCGTCGGCGATGGTCTCGGCGATGCCCCTGGCCTCGGCCGAATCGCTGGCGTACTCGGTCACGGGCGGCACCGGGCCCGTCGTCTCGACGGCCGGGTGGAGGTGCAGGGCACCCGGCCGGCCCCGCATGAGTTGGTTCGCCGTGTCGACGATCTGCCGCGACGAGCGGTAGTTCTGCTCGAGACGGACGACCGTGGCGTCGTCGTACCGTGAACCGAACCCGAGCAGGTAGTCCGAGGACGCACCCGCGAACGAGTAGATGGTCTGACTGGCGTCGCCGACCACGCAGAGGTCGTTCCGGCCGCCCAGCCACAGGTCGAGCAGGTCCTGCTGGAGGGGCGAGACGTCCTGGTACTCGTCGACGACGAAGAAGCGGTACTGCTCGTGCACCTGCTGGGCCACCCGCGGCTCCAGCTCGAGCATGCCGACCGTCGCGAGCAGGACGTCCTCGAAGTCGAGCTGTCGCCGTTCGTCCTTGACGGCTTCGTAGGCACGGTGCAGGTCGACGGCTTTCTCGACGCTGATGGCCGGCGGCAACGACCTGCTCGACAACGCCTCGGCGTAGTCCTCGAGGGTGAGCCGAGAGACCTTCCGCCACTCGATCTCGGCCGCGAGGTCGCGCAACGCCGCCGTGTCGATCTTGAGCCTCAGGGACTCGGCGGCGTGGGCGAGCGCCTTGGCCTTGCTGTCGAGGAGCCGCGGCATCTGACCACCCATGGTCTGCGGCCAGAAGTAGGACAGCTGGGACAGGGCCGAGGCGTGGAAGGTCCGTGCAGAGACTCCCCCGGCGCCCAGGTGACGCAGACGGCCGCGCAGTTCGGCGGCCGCGCGTGAGGTGAAGGTGAGCGCCATGACGCGGTTGGGGGCGTACACGCCGGTGGCGACCCCGTAGGCGATGCGATGGGTGATGGCACGGGTCTTGCCCGTACCGGCACCCGCGAGGAGGCACACGGGGCCGAGCAGTTTCGACGCCGCACGGCGCTGCTGTTCGTCGAGCCCCGCGATCAGGTCGGCGGCCTCGGTCACTGGTCGATCTCGCCGCCGAACCAGTCCTCGATGATCGCCCGGGCGATGGACGTCCGTCCGGGCAGGACGATCTCGCCCAGGCCGGCGACCAGGTCGTCACGACTGAACCAGCGCAGGTCGAGGATCTCGGCCCCGTCAGGCGTGAGCGTCCCCGGGTCGCCGGCGTCGACCTCGGCCCGGAAGCCGAGCATGAGGCTCGCCGGGAACGGCCACGGTTGCGAGCCCACGTATCGAGGCGACACGACGTTGATGCCGGACTCCTCGAAGATCTCGCGCTGCACCGCGTGCTCGAGGGACTCGCCGGGCTCGACGAAGCCGGCGAGCAACGAGTACCGGTTCTGCTCCCACAGGGCGTTCGAGCCGAGCAGGAGTCGGTCGTCCGCGTCGGTGACGCCGACGATGATCGCAGGATCGGTCCGGGGGAAGACCTCGTGGCCGTCGTCCGGGTCGCGACGGACCCAGCCCGCCTTGTCGGTGACCAGGCGGCGGCCGGTGCGCGGCGAGAACCGGTGCGAGTCGTGCCAGTTCGCCACGGCGACGGCCTCGACGGCGAGGCCCGCGTCCCGGTCACTCAACGCCGTTCCCGAGACGCGAGGACTGCCCCAGGCGGAGTCGTCGGACGAGAGCGACCGCGCGCGCTCGTCGTCGAGCAGCGCCGCGAGGAGGGGTGTGCCCACCGGCTCGACGGCGGAGGGGTCCTTCGAGACACCGAGGTAGACGTAGTCGTCGGCGGCCGGCACCACGGCAGCCGGCAGGAGCGCGAGGGAATCCGGGGAGGCCATCAACGTCCGCCCCCGCCAGACCGGGAGCACACGGGTCACCTCCGACGCGAGCAGTTCGTCGACGACTCCGTCACGCTCACGGGTGAGGTAGTCCCGGTCGACCTGGTGTCGGGACAGCGGGAGCCGGGACGTGAGAGGCGAGGACATCGGACGACCAATCATCGCGAGTTGACAGCGTGGCGCACGGCAGGGCATCGCGTGCGGCGGCCTACCCTGAGGGCATGGCCAGATCTCATCTCACTCTAGCCGCGCTGGCCACGGCCGCCGTCGCGGACCTGGACGTCACGCGTGCGTCACGCCACGGCAGCGAGACGGGTGGCGACTTCGACTCCGCACTCGTCGACGGCCGTGGCGGAGAGCACTGCATCGTCCGCGTCCCTCGCTCGCAACGCGCCGAGGCCGAGCAGTCGGCCGACCTCGTCGCCCTCCGTGCCCTGAGCGCAGGGGTCCGAGGGCGGCTCTCGTTCGACGTGCCGGCCTACCGGGGTCAGGCCCCGATCGGCCGCACACGCGGCATCGTCTACGACGTCGTCCCCGGCGAGCACCTGTCGATCTCGCGACTGACCGCCACCAGCGACCTCCCGACGGCACTCGGCCGTGCCGTGGCGGCGATCCACTCGCTGCCGACGAGCTTCGTGACCGACGCCGGCCTGATCAGTCACACCCCGTTCGAGGCCATGCGCTCGTCGGCGGCCTTGGTCGATCGTGCGGCCTCGACCCGCCTCCTGCCGGCCGCGCTGCTCGAGCGATGGGAAGCCGCGATCCAGGACTCGGTGCTGTGGCAGTTCCAGCCCACGGTCGTCAACGGCTCCCTCGACGCCGGTTCGGTGCTCGTCCTCGGCGACACGGTCAGCGGTGTGCTCGGCTGGCACGACCTCCAGGTCGGTGACCCCGCCCGTGACCTCGCCTGGTTGCTGGGTGCCCCGAGCCCGACGGCGGTCGACACGGCGTTCGACGCCTACAACACCGCTCGCGGCACGAGCGACCACCAGCTGCGGCACCGGGCGACCCTCTACCGCGAACTCGACCTGGCGAAGTGGCTGCTGCACGGCACCGGCACCAAGAACACGTCGGTGGTCGACGACGCCGTCGAGATGATGACGAAGCTGGTCGACTCCTTGCCCGGTGACCGACGGGCCGGCATCGGCTCGGGCTCGACCGCGGCCTTGGACGTGGACGGCGTCGAGGACCTGCTCGAGGCCACCGAGCGCCGTCACGTCTGAGTCGACGCCTCGACCCGCTGCCAGAGTTCGACGAGCTCGTCGCGGTCGGCCACGTGCCGGGGCCGCAGCACCACGTCGTCGGCGACGAAGTAGAAGACCGCGTCGATCGTGTCCGCCGGGACACCCCTGAATCGCGCGTAGGCCTCGCGGTAGAGCGCCAGCTGGAGCTGCTTGAGCTCGAGGTCGGCGTCGTCGGTGGGTGCCTTGCCCGTCTTCCAGTCGACGACCTCGAACCGGCCGTCGCGTTCGAAGACGGCATCGATCTTGCAGATGACGGTGCGACTGCCGAGGGGGAGGTGGATCTCGAGCTCGACGTCCGTCGGTTCGAGAGATGCCCAGGCCGAGCGCTCGAAGGTCGTCACCAGCTGCTCGAACCGCCTCGCGTCGTCGGGATCGATCGGCCCCGACCCGGGTGAGCCGACCCGCTCGTCGTCGAGATCGCTCTCGTCACCCCAGGCGTCGAGGGTCTCGGCACGACCCGTCGGCCGGAAGCGCTCTTCGACCCACTCGTGGAACAGCGTGCCGAGGCGGGTCGCCCGGTAGGGCCGTTCGGGCAGGGGACGACGGAGCGCGGCGGCGACCGCGGCGGGGTCGTCGACGTAGTCCTTGAACCTCGAGGCCGGGATGCGCTGGGGAAGGGGGACCGCCCCGGCGCCCGCTCGCGCGGCGTCGCGCTCGAGCAGCAGCAGGTCGATGTCGGACGACCATCTCGACGCGGTGCCTGGCTGCTGCGTGTCGGCGGGCTCGTCTCGTGAGCGCCGGTCGACGGCCGTGGTGACCCGTGCAGCGGCGTCCTCGACCACCGCGCGGCGTTGCCCCAAGGGGTCGAGCGGCCAGCTGAGCTCTCGGGACGCGGCGGCCAGGGGGTTCTCGTCGTCGTCGGGTCGTTCGGGGAGGTCACCGGTCGGTACGAGCCCACGCTCGGCCAATTCGACGACGAACCGGCTGGCAGGGCGGGGGCGGACGGCACTCGTCCAGAAGGAGCCGCTCACGAGCAGGGCGTCACGGGCCCGGGTGAGTGCGACGTAGGCCAGACGCCGCTCCTCGGCCTGGTGCCGGACGATCAACTCGTCCTTGAACGCCTTCAGCGCTTGGTCGAACTCCTTCTGGTCGGCCACGCCCCGCCAGCCGAGCACGGGCAGCTCGGCGGCATCGCCGCGGAACTCGTACGGCAGTTCGCCGAAACCGAGCCACCCCACGCCTTCGCGGGAGGTGCCGGGCAACTCCCCCTCGACGAGTCGTGGCACCGCGACGACGTCCCACTCGAGCCCCTTGGAGCCGTGGATGGTCAGGAGCTGGACGGTGCCCCGCTCGGCCTGCTCGGACCGCGGACCCATGTCGTCCCGCCGCTCGGCTGCTGCCAGCCACGACAGGAAGCCCCCGAGGCCGGCGTTCTCGTCGGTCGCGACGTACCCCGCCAGTTCGTCTTCGAAGGCTTGCAGCCACGCGCCCCCCGACGGCGCGCCGGTGGCCGCCGCCACCTCGACGTCGAGCAGCATCTCGTGCTCGACCAGCGTGACCAGGTCGACGAGATCGAGACCGGTGCGGGCGCGGAGGAAGGCGAGCTGCGAGCCCAGCCGCCTCAGGCGGACGAGCCCCTCGTCACTGAACTCGGAGAGCTGCCGATGCGTGACGGGCGCCGTGGCCACGAAGTCGAGGGCGTCGACGATCGACCCGTGCTCACCCGCGGCGACCGACGCCCGGAACCCGGCGGCGACCTCGTCGTCGAGGCGCTGTTGGGCGTGGTCGTGCGAGAAGAGCCACGAGGCGACGTCGCGCAGCCGGGCGATGTCTCGAACGCCGATCCGCCATCGGGCACCGGCCATCAGACGGATCGCCTCGGAACCGGCCGACGGGTCGTGCAGCACCCGGAGGCAGGACACGAGGTCGACGACCTCGGGCCGCTGCAGGAGACCGCCGACGCCGAGCACGTGGTACCTGACGCCTCGAGCGGCGAGGGCCTCGACGAAGACGGGCATGGTCTTCTTCGAGCGGAAGAGCAACGCCGCCGTTCGGCGGGCGGGCTCGCCGTCGACGATCGTGGGCACGGCCAGCTCGCTCTGCAGCCAGGCCGCGACCTGGTCGGCCTCGCCCGGCAGCGTCTGGTCGAAGAGCAGTTCGACGCGCCCCTCGGGCGCACCCGGCCGGGCTCGCAGCTCGCCCACGACCGCCCCGGAGGACCGCGCGAGTTCGGCCACGACGGTGTTCGCGGCGTCGAGCACTCGTGACGCGTTGCGCCAGCTGGTCGAGAGGCTGAACACCGCATCGGGCCGGGCTCCGAAGTCCACCGGGAACCGTCCGAGGTTCGCGGCGCTGGCACCCCGGAACCCGTAGATGGACTGGTGGGGGTCCCCGACCGCCATCACCCCGGTGCCCTCGAAGAGGCGGGACAACAAGGTGGTCTGCACGACGCTGGTGTCCTGGTACTCGTCGAGCAACACGACGCGGTAGCGGTCGCGCAACTCGGCCACGACGTTCGGCGCCGTGTCGCACACCTCGAGGGCCAGGGCCACCTGGTCGGAGTACTCGACGAGGCCCCGACGGGCCTTCTCGTCGGCGAAGGCCACGGCTAGGTCGAGCAGCGGCGGGAGCGCCGACACCGCGCCGACGGCGTCGACGACCGACTTGTAGGCGCTGCCCTTGGTCGACGGAAGACTCGCGAGGTCGAGGAACCGGTCGGCCAGGTGTGCCACGGGCTCGGGCCCGGTGACGTTCTCGCTGAGGGCGTGGCTCAGGCGGAGGACGGCCTCGGTGATGCCGTCGACGCTTCGACCGAGCCCCGCGAGGCGCTCGTCGTGGCTGCCCACGACGAGTGAGCGTGCCAGTTGCCAGGCGGACGCATCGCCGAGCACCTGCGACTCGCTCTCTCGACCGACCCGCAGGGCGTTGTCGCGGAAGATCGCGTTGGCGAAGGCGTTGTAGGTCGAGACGGTGGGCACGTCGAAGGGATCGGCCTCGTCGCCGAGCAGTCCGACGGCGGCGAGCTGGCCGATGCGCCGCTCGATCCGCTCACCGAGTTCGCCGGCGGCCTTGCGGGTGAAGGTCAGGCCGAGCACCTGCGAGACGCCGACGAGACGGTTGGCCAGCAGCCACACCACGCGGTTGGCCATGGTCTCGGTCTTGCCGCTGCCGGCGCCCGCGACGACCAGGGCGGGTTCGAGAGGGGCCTCGATGACGGCTTGCTGCTCGGGGGTCGGCGTGGGAAGCCCGAGCGCCTCGGAGATCTCGGCTGCTCCGAGCCGGGACGAGGAGGCGCGCGTCGTGCCGTCGACGCCACGACCGTCGACCCCGTCACGCGTGCCCGCCGCGCCACCCCCGTCGGCGGCGCGACCCCCGGTCGTCACGAGCCGCTCACCTCGCCCACCACGTGGATGCGGCACGATCCGCCGTGCCGCCCTTCGCAGTGGTCGTCGAGACGGGCCACGAACACCCGCCCCGCCATGTGCTCGGCCGCGTCGACGACCCGGGCACGGAAGGCCGCGAGTCGGTCGTCGTCGAACGCCCCCTGGGCGGGCTCCCGGTAGAGCTTGCCCCGGACGCCCGACGACACGATCACGAGCTTCGCCCCGCCGGGAGGTGTGCCCTCGGGCACGGCCTCGACGGCACCGTCGGCGAGGGCGACCTGGTAGCTGCCCAGCTGGGGGTGTTCGGCGACGGCCTGGGGCGACGTCGGGGCCGACCGGCCCGTCTTGAGGTCGACGATCACGGCGGTGCCCTCGCGGGTGCGCTCCACCCTGTCGATGGACCCGCGCAGACGCGCCGGCCCGATGTCGAGGCTGAAGGTGGACTCGGCGCCGAGCAGGCTCCCGCCCGACGCCTCGAAGTCCCGCAGGTAGGAGGAGAGGCTCTCGGTCATGTCGCGCGCCCGGCGTTTCTCGGCCTCTGCGATCCAGGCCGACTCGAACTCGAGCTCGGGCCAGCGCCCCTCGACCGACTGCCAGAGCGAGTCGACGTCGGTGCCCTCGGCGTGCTCCATCACGTCGTGCAGCACCGTGCCGAGACCCATCGCCGCGTTGGGAGGGGACCCGCCGAACCGGTCGACGAACCAGTGCAGGGGGCACTCCTCGAACGACCCGAGTTGCGACGGCGAGACCGGCACGTGGGCCTCGGGAGCCTCCAGGTCGATGAGCGGCTCGACGGTGCTCGGGTCGAGCAACCCGTACCAGTCGTCCGGCGACGCCCCCGCCACGCCTTCGCCGGCGAGTCGGGCCAACGCCTCGACCGCGTCGTCGGCCCGTGGTCCGTGAGGCGACGAGACGAGCACGTGACGGAGGTGCCCCACGAGTCCTCGAAGCGACAGGGGGTGCCCGGCGGGTGCCTCGGGGCAGCCGTCGGGCAGCAGCCGGAAGAACGGCGAGGGCCCCTCGTCGTCGTTCGAGGTGCAGGAGAGCACGACCTGTCGGGTGGCCCGCGACACGGTGAGGGCGAACATGCGTAGTTCGTCGGACAGAACCGTGGCCCGCGCGTCGGAGGGGGCTGCCGGCTCGTCGTCGTGGTCGTCGACCGGACCACCGCGGAGCAGGCCGCGCTCGGCGAGGTCGACCAGCTCGTCGGGGGCGAGCAGGCCGCCCCGGACCCGGAGGTTCGGCCACACGCCGTCCTGCAGCCGAGCGGCGACGACCACGTCGACCTCGATGCCCACGGCGTTCGACGGCGAGCACACCAGCACGGTCTCGGCCGTCGCCTGCGGCGAGAGGGTGTCCTCGGGCACCTCGGCCCCGAGCAGCGAGTCGAGGAAGGCACCGGCGGGTGCCTCGGGGGTGCGTTCGACGAAGCGCTTGGCGGCCGTGAACAGGGCGACGACACCGTCGAGGTGACGGTCGGCCTCGGCGGCAACGATGCCGCGACCGTCGCTCTGGGCCGACCACTCGGCCGCGAGTCCGCTGCGCTCCCAGAGGCCCCAGAGCACCTCTTCGATGCTCGCGCCGGTCGCGGCTGCACGGCGGGCCGCGTCGAGACTGGTCGAGAAACGCCCGGCTCGGGCCGCGAACCTCGAGTCGATCGTGACGAAGCGACCGGCTCCCTCGAGCGCCTCGACGAGCAGGTCGTCGGCCGAGCGGACGCCGCCCGTGCCGAGCTCGTCGGCTCGCAGGGCGAGCCTCAGGCGTCGGAGCGACAACGCGTCGAAGCCGGCGAGCGGCCCCAGCAGCAGCTCGGTCGCGAGCTCGACGGTGAGCTCGTCGCGACCGACGGCGACGGCGGCGGCGAGCAACAGGTGGCGGGCCGCGTGTTCGTCGCGCACGGCGCGTCCGGCGACGGAGGTGCGGGTCGGGACCTCGGCGAGCTGCAGCCCCCGGGCGACTCCGGCCACCTGCCCACCGCTGCGGACGACCACCATCATGCGCGACCACGGCACCCTGCGGACCAGGTGGTGCTCGCGCAGCAGGCGGGCCACCGACGCCACTTCGTGGCTCGGGCTGTCGGCCCGGACGGTCACGATCGGGACCGCCACCGGGTCCGCCGCTCCCCCGGCCTCGGAGGGCTCGATCGCCGGAGCCGCCACCGCGGCGTGCTGGCGACCGGCGCCGGCCGTCCCGATGCGCGAGGTGACCCGCTGCACGAGATCGCGCAACGGAGGCTGGTGCCGGTGGGCCGTGGAGAGGTACAGGGTCTCGACGTCGGACAGGCCGAGCCGAGGGCCGAGACGACCGAGCACGTCGGGCGTGCCCCCGCGGAACGCGCTGGTGGACAGGTCGGGGTCGCCGAACGCGACCACGGCGACACCCCGCCGCGTCAGGGCGCGGAGCAGCGCCAGGGTCGACTCGGTCGCTTCTTGCGCGTCGTCGACGAGGACGACCCGCAGCCCCTCGACGACCGGGGAGGTCTCGCCGCGGTCGAGGGCGGCGACGGCGTAGTCGACCAGGTCCGCCGAGTCGAGGTGCTGCCCCCGCGCCGCGTCGAGGACGCTCAGGTACTCGTCGCGGAAGTCGGCCACCGCCGCCCATTCGGGCCGGTCGGCCCGTTCGGCGGCTCGTCGGAGCCCCTCGGACCCGATGCGATGCTCGGTCGACCGCATGAGGACTTCGCGCAGTTCGGTGCGGAAGCCGCGGAGTCGACGAACGGTCGGGCCGAGCCCCTCGGGCCAGGACGGACCCGTGCCGTCGACCTCGTGCCCCTCGAGGAGGGAACGGACGATGCTGTCCTGGTCACCGCCCGTCAGCAGGGTCGGCGCGGGCAGGCCGACGAGCCGCGCCGCATGGCCGACCACGTCGAACGCCAGGGACGAGACGGTGCGGGCCAGGGGCCCCGGGGTCGGCACGGTGAGCCTCGACGCGATGACGTCACGGAGCGTCGTCGCCGTCGAGCGCGTCGGTGCGAGCACCATGACGGCGGCCGGACCCCAACCGCGCCCTTCGACGCGGTCCACCACGAACTCGACGAGCGTCCGGGTCTTGCCCGAGCCCGGGGCACCCAGGACCGCGGCCGATCGCCCGTCGGCCAGGTCGAGCACGGCCCGCTGCGAGTCGTCGAGCACCGGCGACACCGAGGCTCGGGCCGGACTCGAGAGGGGCGGTGAGACGGTCGAGGCCATGTCCCGACGCTACCGGCTGGCACCGACATCGAGGTCGGTCGCGTGGACCCTCGACGGCCCGACGGGCCACCCCGTGTGCGCCGACAGAGAACGTGCAGAGTCGGGACGGCGAGGTCGGATATCGTGACCTCGTGGACATTCGCATCGGCATCACCAACAGCCCCCGTGAGATCAGCTTCGAGACGGCCCAGACCGCCGACGAGGTCGAGAAGGTCGTCGGCGACGCGCTCGACGGCGGCAAGTCGTACGTCACCCTCGCCGACTCCAAGGGCAAGACCTACCTGGTCCCCACCGCATCGCTCGCCTACGTCGAGGTCGGCAGCGAAGAGAGCCGCAAGGTTGGGTTCGTCAGCTAGTCGTGGAACTCCTCTTCGTCGTCCTGGGTGGCGCCATCCTCGGGTTCGTCCTCCACTACGCGCTGCCCGACGGCGACACCCGCGGCGTCCTGCTCGCGCCCGCGTCCGGCGCCGTCGTGGCGGCGATCGTGTGGGAGGTCCTGACCTGGGCCGGATGGCCCGCCGACGGCGGATGGATCTGGGTGGCAGCACTCGTCCTTCCCGCCGTCGTCGCATTCGTGGTCTGCCGTGTCGCGGCGGCTCGCCGTCGGGCTCACGACAGCGAGCACTTCGCCCGCCTGGTGCGCTCCGCCTCCTGACGCCGCGCCTCCGCCATGCCCTCGATGCACGGCCGGTCGCCCAGGGCGGCCACGCCAGGTCGCCGAGAACAGTCCCGCCAGCCGGAGGACTACCAGCGGTCAGCGCTCAGGCGGTGAGTCCGAGGGCGTCCATGCGGCGCGTGTGGGCGGCGATGAGTTCTGTGAAGACGGGTTCGAGACGCTCGTCGTCGGCGGACACGTGCGACGCGGACACCGCGGCGCGAGCGACCAACAGGGTGTCTCCCACCAACCTGCGCCCCCAGAGGGCCAGCCGTGACGCGAGCCGCGGGTCGGCCTCGATGGCCGCGGAGAGTTCTCGCACCACGAGCGGTGCGTCGTCGTGGGCCTCGAGCACCGCCACGATCCGCTTGTGGTGGTCCGCCGGCAGTCCGGCCGCCAACCGCACGAAGACGTCGTTGAGCAGGCCGGCCGCGACGTAGTCCGCGACGATCGCCTCGTACCAGTCCGTGCCTCCGGTCCGGGCCCGGAACTCGTCGATGGCGGCGATGTGGGGCTCCATCGACTCGGTGGCGTCGTGGCCGGACCGTTCGATCTCGGCCACCAGGCCGCGGTGTCGGGCCAAGGTCGTCTCGGCGATGCGGCCGGTGGTCTCTTTCGCACGGACGTCGGGGGCGAAGGCCGACGAGCGGCCCAGCGTCTCGAAGAGCGCGAGTTCGAGGTAGGCCGCGTGCCCCAGGAAGACCAACAGGTCGGGGGTGAACTGGTCGAGCTCGACCCGGGCCGCGGGGGTCGGCTTCGCCGCGGGCCGCGGCCACTGCAGGGACGGGACGCCGCGTTTCGCACCTCGACCGGGCCAGGACACCACGCCCACATCTTACGGGGTCCGAGGGGCCGCCCGTCGCGACGGGCTAAACTCGACGCATCCCCCTATATGAGACAGGGCAACACTTTGACATTCACTGACCTCGCGATCGACCCCGACATGGTCGACGCTCTGGCGTCGAAGGGGATCCTCGAACCTTTCCCCATCCAGACGCAGACCATCCCCCTCGCCCTCGCCGGGCAGGACATCATCGGCCAGGCCAAGACGGGCACCGGCAAGACCTTCGGCTTCGGCCTCCCGATCATCCAGCGCATCGGCCTCGACCCGGCCCCCGGCGTCAAGGTGCTCGTCGTCGTCCCGACCCGCGAACTCTGCGTCCAGGTGGCCGACGACCTCGAGCTCGCCACCTCGAACCGGGCGACCAAGATCGTCAGCATCTACGGCGGCAAGGCCTACGAGGGCCAGGTCGAGCAACTCAAGGCCGGCGCGCAGATCGTCGTGGGCACCCCCGGGCGCCTCCTCGACCTGGCCGGCCAGCGCCTCCTGAACCTCAAAGAGGTGCAAGAGGTCGTGCTGGACGAGGCCGACAAGATGCTCGACCTGGGCTTCCTCAGCGACATCGAGAAGATCTTCCAGCAGGTGCCGGCCACCCGTCACACCATGCTGTTCTCGGCGACCATGCCCGGCCCGATCGTGGCCTTGGCACGCCGGTTCATGTCGAAGCCGATCCACATCCGCGCGACCGACCCCGACGAGGGCCTCACGCAGGCGAACATCAAGCACGTCGTCTACCGGGCCCACTCGCTCGACAAGGACGAGGTGATCGCGCGCATCCTCCAGGCCGAGGGGCGTGGCAAGACCGTCGTCTTCACCCGGACCAAGCGCGCGGCCGCCAAGCTCGTCGAAGAGCTGAACGACCGCGGCTTCAACGCGGCGGCCGTCCACGGTGACCTCAACCAGGAGCAGCGCGAGCGCGCGATGGCCGCGTTCAAGGCGGGCAAGAAGGACATCCTGATCGCGACCGACGTCGCGGCCCGAGGCATCGACGTGAACGACGTCACGCACGTGATCAACCACACCGTGCCCGACGACCACGACACCTACCTGCACCGCGCCGGCCGTACCGGCCGCGCCGGCAAGACCGGCATCGCCGTGACGTTCGTCGACTGGGACGACCTGCACAAGTGGGCCCTGATCAACCGGGCCCTCGACATGGGCCAGCCCGAGCCGGTCGAGACCTACTCGTCGAGCCCGCACCTCTTCGCCGACCTCGACATCCCCGCCGGGACGAAGGGACGCCTGCGCGCGAGCTCATTGTCGGCGGTCAAGGCGGGTTCGGTCGGCTCGCGCGAGCGCACCGGCGGCCCCCAGGGCGATCGTGACAGGGGTCGCGGTCGCGGTCGTGGCGACGCTCCCGTGCGGGCCTCCGGTGAGCCCTCGACCACGGGCCGCGGCGCCGCACAGGCGCCCGACGCGGCGGCTCCGGCCGGCGAGGGCACGGGTGAAGCCCCGCGCAAGCGCAGCCGCAACCGTCGCCGTCGTCCCGCCGGCGACTCGTCGTCACAGCCGCAGGGCTGACGACCGATCCAGCACGAGACCCCCTCGACCGTCCGCGGCGAGGGGGTCTCGTGCGTCCGGCACGTCGCCGCCCGGCACGTCACCGTCCGGAACGCCGCCGTCCGGCACGTCATCGCCCGGCAGGGAGCCGTCCGGACGAGGAGGCGCGGGCCGGGTCAGCCCCGGACGGGCACCCACCCGGTCGCCGCGTCGACGATCCGGTCGAGTTGTCCGGGAGCCGTGGTGTTCTCGCCCAACCGGTTGGGCTTGCCGTCGCCGTGGTAGTCGCTCGACCCGGTCACGATGAGGTCGTACCGTCGGGCGAGCTCGAGCAACCGCACCTTACCGGCCGAGGTGTTTTCGCGGTGGTCGATCTCGACGCCGAGCAGGCCGGCGTCGACGAGGGCCTCGAAGCCCTCGCTGGAGACGTTCGGCTCGCGACCCCGCGTCGCCGGGTGGGCGATGACGGGGACGCCCCCGGCCTCCCGGATCAGGCGGACGCCGATCAGGGGGCTGGGTGCCTCGTGCGGCTCGTAGTACCCGGACCGCCAGTGCAGGATGCCCGCGAAGGCGGCGCTGCGGTCGGGCGCGTAGCCCTTGGCGACGAGGGCGTCGGCGATGTGCGGCCGTCCCAGGGTCGCCCCCGAGCTGGCCTGGGCGAGGACGTCGCCCCAGGTGAGGTCGTAGTCGGCGGCGATGCGTTCGACGATGCGCTCGGCCCGGTGCAGACGGCTGTCGCGCAGGCGGGCCGTCTCGGCGACGAGGCCCGGGTGGGCGGGGTCGAAGAGGTAGCCGAGCATGTGGACGCTGTTCAGTCCGAGCCGGGTGCTGAGCTCCATGCCGGGGAGGAGGGTGAGACCGGTGCCGGCGACGGCGGCCGTGGCCTCGGACCACCCGGCCGTGCTGTCGTGGTCGGTCAGGGCGACGGTGTCGAGCCCCGCGCGCACGGCCGACGCGACCAGCGCGGCGGGCGCCTCGGTGCCGTCCGACACGCTCGAGTGAGTGTGCAGGTCGACCAGGCGCGTGGGCATCCCCCCATCGTAGGCGGCGCGCATCCGAGCCGTCCGTGCGGCGCCCGACGTGCGGTCGGGGGTTCCCCTAGGCTCCAGGGGCCATGATCCGTCGTCTCGTCGCCCTCGTCTTCGTCCTCGCCGTCGCCGCCGTGCTCCTGGCCGCCCTCTGGCCCCAGGCCGTCGGGCTGCAGCGCGTCTTCCCGGTCGGTCAGGTGGTGTCGTTCCGCCTCGTCGCCGGGGCCGTCGCGATCGTCCTGATGGTGCTGCTGCTCGTGCTGGGCCTGGTCGCGCGGCCGATCCGGTCGCTCACGGCGAGCGCGGCCGTGCTGCTGCTCGTGTTCGGCGTCCTCTCGGCGGGCGTCGTGACGGCTCGCGGCCTGGGCCGCACCGACTTCGTCGAGAAGACGCCCACCGACGTCACCGTCCTGTCGTGGAACACCCTCGGCGCGGCGACCGGGGCCGACGCCGTCGTCGCCCTCGCGACCGAGGTCGGTGCCGACGTGATCGCCCTGCCCGAGACCCGCCAGGAGGTCGGCGTCGCCGTCGCCGAGGCCATGGCCGCCGCCGGCAAGCCCATGTGGGTGCACACGGTGGCCTACGACCAGATCGCGAGCGGCCGCTCGACGACCCTCCTGATCAGTGCCGCGCTGGGCGACTACCAGGTCGCGATCGGTGACGACGGCACCACCGACGCACGGACGACGCCCGTCCTCCCGACGGTCGTCGCGACACCCGTGTCGGGCGAGGGCCCCACGATCGTCGCCGCCCATCCCGTGTCGCCGACGCCCGAGCACATGGGGCAGTGGCGTGCCGGCCTGGGGTACCTCGCCGACGTCTGCCGGTCGGGGGACGTGATCATGGCGGGTGACTTCAACGCCACCCTCGACCACATGGCCGGGCTCGGCACCGACGGTGGAGCGCTCGGCGCCTGCCGCGATGCCGCCGAGGCGACCGCGAACGCCGGCGTCGGGACCTGGCCGACCGACGTCCCTCCCCTCCTCGGTGCGCCGATCGACCACGTCATGGCCACCGAGCAGTGGCTGCCGACCGGCTTCCGGGTCGTGACCGAGCTCGACGACGCCGGCAGCGACCACCGGGCGGTCGTCGCCCAGCTCAGTCGCACGGGAGCCTGAGCCCACCGACTGGGCGTCCGGCCCGTTTGGCGGGACAATGGTGGGCATGGCAGATCAGAAGGCGCCGCGCGCGACCACCAACCGCTCCACCACCCCCGGGTCGGACACGTTCAAGGACTACATCTCGTCGCAGTGGGCCGACCGCCCCGACGTCCTCCCCGAGCCGCGTGAGCAGGCGCCGTTCGCCGCCGACCGTCGCGCGCGGCTGTCCGCGCTGCACCCGGGCACCCGCCTGGTCGTGCCGGCCGGCTCCGCCAAGGTCCGGTCCAACGACTGCGACTACCCCTTCCGTGCGCACTCGGCGTTCTCGCACCTGACGGGCTGGGGTTCCGACACCGTGCCCGGTTCGGTGCTCGTGCTCGAGCCCACGGCCGAGGGCCACGACGCCACCCTGTACCTGAGGGCGAGCGCCGGGCGTGACTCGGACGAGTTCTACGCCAACCCCGAGATCGGCGAGTTCTGGATCG
Source organism: Frigoribacterium sp. ME-P-080 (assembly GCF_030209595.1). Classification (NCBI taxonomy): domain Bacteria; kingdom Bacillati; phylum Actinomycetota; class Actinomycetes; order Micrococcales; family Microbacteriaceae; genus Frigoribacterium; species Frigoribacterium sp. ME-P-080. The sequence continues at coordinate 708,755 of NZ_JARVRR010000002.1, read as the reverse complement.
GCCCGCGCCCGTCGTTGACGCAGGTCGCCGCCGACCTGGGTCTCGCCACGCGTGACCTGGCCGACTTCGAGGCCGTGGTCGGCACCATCGACGCCGGCACCCTCGTCGTCCGCGAAGCCGACCCCGACCTGACCCGCCGTCTCGACGCCGTCGTCGAGGCCGCCGCCGAGCAGTCCCCCGTCTCGGCGGGGACGACGGCCGTCGTGATCTCCGACGACGACCGCCCCCGCGAGCGGGCGACCTCCGCCGACCTGGCCCGTGACCTGAGCGAGCTGCGTCTCGTCAAGGACGCGTACGAGGTCGCGCAGATGCGTCAGGCCGTGACGGTGACGGGCAAGGGGTTCACCGACGTGATCGCCGACTTCGACGACATCGTCGCGCACCCGCGCGGCGAGCGGCTCGTCGAGGGCACCTTCAACCGTCGGGCCCGAGCCGACGGCAACACGGTCGGCTACGACACGATCGCCGCGTCGGGCGACCACGCCTGCGTCCTGCACTGGACCCGCAACGACGGCGTCGTCCGCGACGGCGACCTCATCCTCATCGATGCGGGCATCGAACTCGACAGCCTCTACACGGCCGACATCACCCGCACGCTGCCCGTCTCGGGCCGGTTCACCGACGTGCAACGTCTCGTGTACGAAGCCGTTCTCGAGGCGGCCGACGCGGCGTTCGCGATCGTGCGTCCGGGCATCGCGTTCCGCGAGATCCACGCGACGGCCATGAAGGTCATCGCCGAACGCACCGCCGAATGGGGCTTCCTGCCGGTGTCCGCCGAGGAGTCGCTGCAGCCCGACCACCAGTACCACCGCCGCTACATGGTGCACGGCACGAGCCACCACCTCGGCATCGACGTGCACGACTGCGCCGCCGCCCGTCGCGACCTCTACCTCGACGGCGTGCTCGAGCCCGGCATGGTGTTCACGATCGAACCCGGCCTGTACTTCCAGCCCGACGACCTCACCGTGCCCGAGGAGTTCCGCGGCATCGGCGTGCGCATCGAGGACGACATCCTCGTGACCGCCGACGGGGCCGAGAACCTCTCGGTGGGCATCCCCCGCACGGTCGCCGACGTCGAGGCGTGGATCTCCCGCGGCTGAGGTCCGACACGAAGGGCCCCAGGTGCGTCGCACCCGGGGCCCTTCGCCCGTTCACACCCCGATCAGCGAGGCAGGATCATCGACCGTCGGACGACGAGTCGCCGTCCGGGGCCGACGTGTCGTCGGTCTCGGACGGTGTCCCGTCACGTCGCCGGCCGGTGACGATGGCCACGACCACACCGGCGGCGGCCAACACGACGATCGCGACCGCGATGCCGATGACGAGTCCGGCGTTCACCGAGCCCGACTCGGGCGCAGCCGACGGCGTCGCCACGGTGTCGTCACCCGGGGTCGCCATGGTCGTCATCTCGGGCTCGGACGAGGCCGAGGGCGAGGCCGCCCCGGTCTCGTCACCGGTGGGGGCGCCGGCACCGCCAGCCGCGCCTCCTGCGCTGCCGCAGCTCGGACGGGTCGGCGAACCCGCCCCCTCCGCGGTGCCCGCGGCGGGGGCGTAGGTGAACGGGACGGCGTCCGAGACGGTGTGGCCGTCGGCCGAGACGGCCTGGTAGGTCATCGTGTAGGCGCCGGGCGACCCGAGCGCGACACCGGTCGTCAGCGTCGGTCCCGAGGTCGTCGAGCAGCCGTCCTCGTAGTGCAGGCCGGCGGCGTCGGTCACCTCGAGCACGTTCGAGCTGCCGGTGCCCGAGAGGTCGAGGATCACGTCGTTGAAGGTGATCGACACGGTCGCCGGGGACGAGTCGACGGTCGAGCCCGCGGCCGGCGCGCTGCTCACGACGTAGTCGTGCGCCGCGGCCGATCCCGCCGGTACGAGGGCGAGGGCGCCGACCGCGGCACCCAGCCCGGCCGTCACGAGGACGCCGAGGAGGCGCGGTGTCCGCGAGCGCGCGGCCGTCACGCGTCCACCCCGCCGTTCGTCGAGGTGCGGGACGCGGTCGCCCGGGGCCGACGGGTCAGCGCGACGACCGAGACGACGAGCGCCAGCGCACCCAGGGCGAGGCCGCCGATGCCGAGGCCGATCGAGAGCGGTCCGACCGCGCCGTCGCCGGAGCCCGACGCCGAGTCGCCGGAGGTGCCGACACCCGCGGTCGTCGCGTCGTCGTCCGTCGCGTGGCCGGCGTGTTCGTCGGCCGGCGGCGCGTCGTTGACGTAGAGGGTCGGTGCGGGGTGCTCGGGCTCTTCTCCCGAGGCGGGAGTCGCGTCGGCCCAGTCGACGACCGTGCCGTCCGAGTAGCGCTGGTGGGCCGGCAGCGCGATCGACCCGGTGTCGGGCACCGCACCGGCCGAGATGACGAACTGCTGGAACTGTCCGGGTGCGATCTGCGTGTCGCCCTCGGCCGTCCAGGTCACCTGCGTCGGCGCCTCGGTGATCGTCGTGCCGTCGAGCTCGACCGGCTCGGGCAACGTGCTGGTGGTGACCTCGGTGGTCCACCCCGGGAGGGGCTCGTACGACACCGAGGTGAACGGGGTGTCGGTGGGCAGGTCGACGACGAGCCCGACGGTGCCCGCGGTCGCCGACTCGTTCGGCACCTTGAAGGTCAACGTCTCGTACGAACCGGCCTCGGCCTGACCGGGCTCGACGTGGACGTGGGCCGAGGCCGCGAGGGGCGCGGCCAAAGCGAGCAGGGCGGCGGCGCCGAGGGCCGCTGCCGAACGGGCGACGACGGCGGACGACCGGGGACGGCGGGACGCGACGGAAATGGGGTTGGTGCTGCGGTTCATGGATCTGGTCCTCTCGATCGCGAGCGCGATCGGTCTGCGGTGCATGACGATGGGGCCCGACGGCGCGACGGGCGCGTCCGACGGGGTCACCGGCGACGGAGGCCGGCGGTGTGCGGGGTCAGGCAGGGCAGGGCGGACCGCGACGGGGTCGGGCCGTGAGGTGTCGTCGGCCGGGCGGGCACGGAAGGACGCCGACCGGAGCCGGCGGGCGCCGGACGACGGGCGCCTCGGGCCGGTGCCCGGCGGTCAGGAGGCGCGCGACGGCCAGACCGCGGACGGCCAGTCGGACGAGGGCCCACGCGGCGCCCTCGCCACGCCGGAGGGCGACGATCGTGACCACGGCCGCGAGCGCGTGGGCCAGCCACATGGCGGGGCCCCCCATGACCATGGCCTGGCCGACGCCGCCACCGGACGCGGCGCCGTCGGCGATCGTCGAGATCACGAGTGCGGAGTGGTGCCCGCCCGTCGCCGAGGCACCCCCGCCGCCCGAGGCTCCGAGGGAGAACAACAGGTGGAACGCGACCTGGCTGAGCGCGACCGCGACGGCGAGCCTCACGGTCGAGAGGTGCACGCCCGCCAGGGCGATCGAGACGGGCACGGCCACGGCCAGGGCGAGGACGACGCCGAGCAGGCCGGGCTCCATGCCACCGCCGGCCACGTGGGAGAAGGCCGCGACCAGGGTCGAGGCACCGGCGGTCAGCCAACCACGCGCGAAGCGCTCGGCCCGGGTGGCCGTCGTGGAGGGGTCGCGGGGTGCCATGTCGACACCAGGGTACGTCAGCGGCGCGGGGTCTCGGGACGCGCGAGGATCTCGTGCGCCCGCCCGGAGACCTCGGGGTCGACCACGATCTGGTAGTTCGACGCGAGCACCTGGTGGGTCGAGGTGAAGTCACGGCGGCGACGGGTGATCGCGAAGCTGACGATTCCGTAGAGCATGCCGAAGCCGGCTCCGAGCAGGGCGGCCGCCCCGACGGTGGCCGCGGTGGCGGTCTCGGTCGCGAAGACGAGCATGACGAGCCCGAAGAAGACGCCGAGCCAGAGTCCGGTCACGGCCCCGGCCAGCGCGGCGCGCCCGTAGCTCAGGCGACCGGTGACGCGTTCGACGGTCTTGAGGTCGTTGCCGATGATCGCCAGCCGCTTGATCGGGAACTCGGCCTGTGACAGCCGGTCGACCACGCGCTGCGCCTCGGGATACGTGTCGTAGGTGCCGAGGACGTCGCCCCGCGGCAGGGTGGGAACCATCGGCGGGCGGCGGCCCACGGGGCCCGGGTTCGTCATCCCTGCATTAAACACGGTGCCCCTGCCGGGCACCCGTCGGCGGCGACCCCGCGAGCGACTAAATTGGACGCGTGAGTGCAACCAGAGTCTTCGTCGCCCGGCTGGCCGGTTGCTCCGTCTTCGACCCCGCGGGCGACAAGGTCGGCAAGGTGCGCGACGTGCTGGTGGTCTACCGCCGCACCGGGGCGCCGCGCGTGGTGGGCCTCGTCGTCGAGGTCCCCGGCAAGCGCCGGGTCTTCGTGGGGATCGGACGCGTCACGAGCATCGGCTCGGGCCAGATCATCACGAACGGCGTCATCACGCTCCGCCGCTTCGAGCAGCGTGGCGGCGAGACCCGGGTCATCGCCGACCTGCTCGGTCGTCGCGTGTCGTTCCGGCACGGTGGCGGCCACGCCACCATCGAGGACGTGGCGATCGACGAGGTGAGCGAGGGCGACTGGGAGGTCGGCCAGCTTTTCCTGCGCAAGCCCAAGACGTCGCCGTCGCCGTTCGTCAAGGCGCCGACGGCGTTCGCGGCGTGGGACGACGTCGTCGAGGAGGCCGGACCGGGCGAGGCGCAGAGCGCCGAGCACCTGATCGCCGCGTACTCCGACCTCGTGCCCGCGGACCTCGCGAACACCCTGCTCGACCTCACGCCCGAGCGGCGGCTCGAGGTCGCCGGCGAACTGTCCGACGACCGCCTCGCGGACGTGCTCGAAGAGCTGCCCGAGGCCGAGCAGGTCGAGATCTTCACGGGCCTCGACGACCACCGTGCGGCGAGCGTCCTCGACCAGATGCAGCCCGACGACGCGGCCGACCTCATCGCCCAGCTGCCCGACGAACGCACCGAGCAGCTGCTCACGCTGATGGAGCCCGACGAGGCCGACGACGTGCGCATGCTGCTCAGCTACGACTCCGACACCGCCGGCGGACTGATGACGACCGAGCCCGTCATCGTCTCGGCCGACGCCACGGTCGCCGAGGGCCTCGCCCTCATCCGTCGTCACGAACTGGCCCCGGCGCTCGGCGCGGCGGTCTGCGTCGTCCTGCCACCCTACGAACCGCCCACCGGCCGGTTCCTCGGCATGGTGCACTTCCAGCGGATGCTCCGTTACCCGCCGAACGAGCGCCTGGGGACGATCCTCGACCAGACCACCGAACCGGTCCGCGTCGACGCCACGGCCCTCGAGGTCACGCGGGTCATGGCGACCTACAACCTCGTCTCGGTCCCCGTCGTCGACTCGGCGCACCGCCTCGTCGGCGTCGTCACCATCGACGACGTCCTCGACCACGTCCTGCCCGACGACTGGCGCAGTCAGGACCCCGACCAACCGCTGACCCCGAGCCGGCCGCGTGGCCGCGCCCGTCGCCCCGCGATCGGCCAGAGCACGAGGAGCGACGATGGCCCGCGATAACCGCAACGACGTCCGCCTCGACGCCCCCAAGGGTCTGCGCCCCCGCGTGCTGCCCGGGCGCAAGCGGGTCAGCAGCGACCGCTTCGGTCGGGCGACCGAGTCCATCGCCCGGGGCATGGGCACGCCCTACTTCCTGATCGCCCTCACCCTGTTCTGCGTCGTCTGGATGATCTACAACACGGTCGCCCCGATCGACATCCGCTTCGACAGCGCCGCCATCGGCTTCACGGCCCTGACGCTGATCCTGTCGCTGCAGGCGTCGTACGCCGCTCCCCTCATCCTGCTCGCGCAGAACCGGCAGGACGACCGCGACCGCGTGCAGTTCGAACAGGACCGTCAGCGCGCCGAACGCAACCTGGCCGACACCGAGTACCTGGCCCGTGAGGTCGTCGCGCTCCGGATCGCGATCCGCGACATGGCCAGCAAGGACTTCATCCGGGCCGAGCTCCGCTCGCTGCTCGACGAGCTCGACCGGCGCGACGACGACGAGAGCCCCGCGGTCGAGCCGACCCGCACCTCCTCGTCGTCACGACGCGACGCCCGGCGCGACGGCCACCACCGTGGCTGAGCCGGTCGCCGCCACGCGCCCCGCGACGCCGGACGACGTCCGTCGCGCGCTCGCGCGGGTGCTCGACCCCGAGATCCGCAAGCCCGTCACCGAACTCGACATGATCGGTGACGTCGTCGTCGACGCAGGAGGCGCGGCGACGGTGGCCGTCAAGCTCACGATCGTGGGGTGCCCGGCAGCCGACACGATCGAACGCGACGTCCGCGAGGCCACGGCCTCGGTGACCGGCGTCACCGACGTCACCGTCGACGTGACCGTCATGACCAAGGACGAACGACACGCCCTCACCGAGAAGCTGCGGGCGGGCCGGGCGGCGCGCGGCATGCAGTTCGGCCCCGACACGCTGACGCGCGTGTACGCCGTCACGAGCGGCAAGGGCGGGGTGGGGAAGTCCACCGTGACCGCCAACCTCGCGGTCGCCCTCGCGGCCCGTGGTCTGGCCGTCGGCATCGTCGACGCCGACGTGTACGGCTTCAGCATCCCCGGACTCCTCGGCCTCGTCGGCCCCGACGGCGCCTCGGTGAAGCCCACCCGCGTCGACGACATGATCCTGCCGCCCGTCGCCCACGGCGTGAAGGTCATCTCGATCGGCATGTTCGTCGACGACGCCTCGACCGCCGTCGCCTGGCGCGGGCCGATGCTGCACCGGACGATCCAGCAGTTCCTGACCGACGTGTACTTCGGCGACCTCGACGTGTTGTTGCTCGACCTGCCGCCCGGGACGGGCGACGTCGCCATCTCGGTGGGGCAGTTGCTGCCGCACGCCGAGGTGCTGGTCGTCACGACCCCTCAACCGGCCGCCGCCGACGTCGCCGAGCGCAGCGGGCTCGTGGCACGCCAGACGGGTCAGCGGTTGCTCGGGGTCGTCGAGAACATGGCGGGTCTGCCCCAGGCCGACGGCAGCGTCCTCGAGCTCTTCGGCTCCGGTGGTGGCGTCGAGACGGCCCGCCGACTGTCGTCCGGTCAAGAAGCCGAGGTGCCGTTGCTCGCCAGCGTGCCGCTCAGTCTGGGCCTGCGCCAGGGGGGCGACGACGGCGTACCGGTCGTGCTCGCCGCTCCCGACGATCCTGCGGCCACGGCCATCGACGAGTTGGCGGGCCGACTGGCGGTGCGGGCCCGGGGGTTGGCCGGCCGGAAGCTCGGACTCAGCGTCACCTGACCGGGGTCGAGCACCCCGGACGTGCAGAAAGGGCACCTCGCGTGGCGAGGTGCCCTTTCGTCACAGCGTCTCGCCCGGGGGGGGGGGGGGGGGGGGGGGGGGGGGCGGGGGGGGGGGGGGGGGGGGGGGGGGGGGGCGGCGACGTGCTCGTGCCGCACCCCAGCACGGAGGCGGCACACGCGGTGGCGGCACGCTCAGGAGGGAGACGCGCCGACCACCGCGAAGTGGACTAGGACCAGCGGTTGTAGGTCTTGGTCGGGATGGCGCGGAAACCGTCTCGGGCGACCGAGACGAGCGAGCCGGCGATTCCGACGACTGCGGCGATGGCGAGGACGATGATTCCGGTGAGCATGGGGGACTCTTTTCTGGCGCGGTTCGACGCGCGATTCTGCGTGGTGGGATGGATTCGCCACCGAGCCCGGGACCAGGTCGACCGGAGCTCGGGAGCGCTACGACGCGCTCCGGGGACTCCTCAATGATGCGCCCCGAGAAGCGGTAGATCAATCTCACGTTTCTACCGAAACAGCGTAGATTTGCTACATGGATGTCAAGCGTCTCGAACTGCTCCGCGAACTCGCCGAACGAGGCAGCGTGGCCGCCGTCGCCCGGGCCACCCATCGCACCCCGAGTGCCGTCTCGCAGCAGCTCAAGGTGCTCGAGCGCGAGGCCGGCGTGGCGTTGACCGAGCGGGTGGGACGCGGCATCGTGCTCACCGGCTCCGGGCGCGTGCTGGCCCAGACGGCCACCGACGTCGCCGTGGCACTGGAACGAGCCCAGGCGGTCTGGGACGACTTCGTCGCCACCCCCCAGGGCGAGGTCACGCTGGCCACCTTCCCCACGGGCGGGCAGATGCTGCTGCCGGGGCTGCTGCGCACGGTGGCCGAGACCCCCGGCCTGGTGGTCGTCGCGAGCGACCACGACCCGTCGATCCGCGAGTTCCCCGAGCTGGCCGCCGACCACGACGTCGTCGTCGCGCACTCGTCCGACGACAAGCCGTGGCCCGGACGCGGACTCGTCACCGTCCCCCTGTTGACCGAGCCCCTCGACATCGCCCTGCCCGCCGACCACCGTCTCGCCGGTCGCGCCTCGCTCGCACCCGGCGACCTCGAGGGCGAGAACTGGATCGGCGTCCCGCACGACTTCCCGTTCGAGTGGGTCTACCGCGAGATCGAGCGCGTGACCGGCAGCCCCGTCCGCGTCGCCCAGCGCTTCAGCGACACCAAGGTGACCGAGTCGCTCGTCGGGGCAGGCCTCGGCATCGCCGTGCTGCCGCGCTTCACCGCCAAGGACGCCCGGGACGACATGGTGCTCGTGCCGCTCGAGAGCATCCGGGCCGTGCGCTGGGTGTCCGCCGTGATGCGGCGCGACCGGGCCGAGCGCCCCTCGGTGCGACGGGTCGTCGACGCGCTCAGGGCCGAGGCCTCACGCGTGGCGGCACTGCACGGAGGCGTCTGAGCGCCACGCCGCCCACGGCCGGCGTGAAGACCGAGTGAGGGGCTCGAGGCGAGAGGCCACGAGGCGGCAGACCACGAGGCGGGCGACGAGGTCAGGAGGCGCGGTGCCGCAGGCGGATCAGGTCGCCTCGGAGTCGTACGGCGGCACCTCGCCCGTCGCGAGCGGCACCACCTGTGCGGGGGAACGACCCCCCGGCAATCCTGCGGACACAGCCGCGGCGGCGGCACCGGCCGTCGCCATGCTCGGCGCCGAGGGCTTGGGGGCGCCATCCGTGCCGTCGAGCAAGGCGTCGCGGATGATGCGCCGCGGGTCGTACTGACGGGGGTCGAGCTTCTGCCACTCGACGTCGTCGAACTCGGGGCCCATCTCGTCGCGCATGCGCGTCTTCGCACCGTTGGCCATGTCGCGCACCGTCCGGACGAGCTGGGCGAGCTTCGCCGCGTAGCCGGGCAGTCGTTCGGGACCGAGCAGGAAGACCGCGAGCACACCGATGATGAGCAGCTTGTCGAACGTCAGACCGAACATGGACACGCAAGCAGACTAACCGGTGACGACTCGGAGAACCCCCTAGAGTTGGCCTTTCGAGGAGTGGGTGTGTCGCAGATAGAGTCAAGTTGGAAGTTCGCGGAAGAACTCGTCACCGAGAGCGACGCGATCGCCGAGGCTCGACAGCATTCGCTGGAGGTCGGGGTCGAGGCCGTCTCGCCGGCGGTCGGCGCCCAGCTCGCGGTCGTCGCCGCCGCCTCGAACGCGTCGTCGATCATCGAGGTCGGTACGGGCCTGGGCGTCAGCGGGCTCTGGTTGCTCTCGGGCGCCCCCGCGGCCGTCCTGACGACCATCGACCGCGAGATCGAGCACCAGCAGGCCGCCCGGGACGCCTACCTGCAGGCGGGCATCCCTGCCAGCCGCTTCCGCGTGATCGCCGGCCGTGCCGCCGACGTGTTGCCCCGGATGAACGAGAACTCGTACGACATCGTCTTCGTCGACGCCGACCCCGGCTCGGTCATCGAGTACGTCGAGCACGGCCTGCGCCTCGCCCGCCCGGGCGGACTCGTCCTCGTCGCGCACGCACTCTGGCACGGACGGGTGGCCAATCCCGCCGTCCGCGACAGCACGACCACGGGCTTCCGCACCTTGCTGACCGAGGTGTCCACCTCACCGGCCGTGATCAGCTCGCTCTCGACGGCGGGCGACGGACTGCTCTCGCTCATCAAGCGGTGACGCACCCCCGCCGGGCTCCCTGCCCGTGCAACCGGCAACCGACGCGGTAGCCGGCGCCACGGAGGCGGGCACGCGCACGGACGCCCCGCGCGCCGCAGGTGCGGCGGGCGGGGCGTCCGGGGTTATTAAGGAGGCGGCCGACTAGGCGCTGACGACGCCGGCGAGGGCGTCGTGCAACTCTTTGGCTTCGTCGTCGTTGACCGACACCACGAGGCGTCCCCCACCCTCGAGCGGAACACGCACGATGATGAGACGGCCCTCCTTAACGGCTTCCATAGGCCCGTCGCCGGTCCTCGGCTTCATGGCTGCCATCAGATAGTCCCCTTTCGCAAGTTGCTGGTCCCATTATCCGTGATTTCGGGCCCCCGACCTAAACGACGCCGTTCCCCGACCGATCACGGCGGCGTCCAGTCGTACCCGTTCACCCACCAGCAGTAGTAGAGCCACACCCACTGCGCCGCCACGAACACGGCGACGAGCAGCGCCCGGTAGACCTTCGAGCGCGGCACCGCGAGGACGCCCAGCAGGGGGAAGAGCGGCATCAGGAGCCGGAAGGTGCTGGACTGCGGGAAGAACACCGCCAGCAGGTAGAGCCCGTAGGCGACGCCCCACAGCCTCAGGTCGGTGCTCGTCCGGCGTGCCCATGGCGAGAGCAGCAGGGCTCCGAACGCCACGAGCGTGACCACGAGGAGGGCGATGCCCGAACCACCCGGAAACCACCAGTTCGCCCCGTCGACCCACGGGGTGAACGGCACGAGCGGTCCGTAGCCGATGTAGGGCGCCCGCCAGGCGAGTTCGGTCTCGGTGTACGCCCCCGGCACCCCCGTGACCGCGCCGGCGACGACGAGCCAGGCGACGCCGAACACGCCCGTGGCCGCCGCCGACACCGCCACCCGGACGCGCTCGCGCACCGGGAAGGGATCGTCGTGCCGGCGCCACCAGCGCAGCACCCCGTGGAGACCGATCGCCAGGGCGAGCGGAAGGGCTCCGGGCCGCGTGAAGGACATGATCAGCACGACCGGCAGCATCGCCAGGTACTGCCGCCGCACCAGCATGAGCAGGCTCGCGCAGAGCAGCAGCAGGAACATCGACTCGGCGTAGGCCACCTGCAGCAGCGGCGACAGGGGCGCCACGCAGAACAGGACGACCGCGAACAACGAGGTCGACTCGGGCAGCGAGTGCCGCATGAGGCGGTAGAACAACAGGGCCGTCCCCGCGGCGCAGGCGACCGACACGACGACGGCCAGCGCCGCGAACGACAGGCCCGTCAGGCCCATCAGCCCACGGACGACGAACGGGTAGGCGGGCATGAACGCCCAGGCGTTCTCTCCGACGTGGCCGTCGCCGGAGATGGGGAGATCGCGCGGGTAGCCCACCACGGCGATGATGTTGTACCAGTGACCGTCCCAGATCGTGGCGAAGCTGCCGTAGTCCGGGCTCGCGAGGGTCCACGCGTTGGCCTGCTGGGCACCGGCGAAGGTGAGCAGCGCGATCGTGCTGACGACGCGCGACAGGACGAACACCACGAGCACCCGGGCCCACCACGGCGTGAGCCGGTAGCGCAGCAGGAGGCGCCTCGACGCCGAGGTCGGTCGTCGGGGATCGTGCCGCGTCGACGGGGACGAGGAGGCGCGACTCGCGTCGTCGACGGTCAGGCCGTCAGCCACGCCCGCAGTCCGCGCTCGTTGTCGAGGATCTGCTGCACGGGCACCCGCTCGTCGTCGTGGTGGGCCAGCATCGGGTCACCGGGACCGTAGTTGACCGCGGGGACGCCGAGCGCGGAGAACCGCGCGACGTCCGTCCACCCGTACTTGGGCTTGGCCTCGCCGCCCACGGCACGCAGGAACTGCTGGGCCAGCGGGGCGTCCAGACCGGGCCGGGCCCCGGGGGCGAGGTCGACGATCGTGACGTCGAAGCCCTCGAAGAGCTCGCGGACGTGGGCGACGGCCTCGTCGCCGCTGCGGCTCGGGGCGAACCGGTAGTTGACGTGCACCATGCACTCGTCGGGGATGACGTTGCCGGCCACGCCGCCCGTGATGCCCACGGCGTTGAGGCCCTCGCGGTAGACGAGCCCGTCGACCTCGACCTCTCGCGCCTCGTAGGCCGCCAGCACGTCGAGGATCGGCGCGGCCTTGTGGATGGCGTTGTCGCCGACCCACGACCGGGCGCTGTGCGAGCGGGCGCCGAAGGTGCGGATCTCGGCGCGCAGGTTGCCGTTGCAGCCCCCCTCGACCCCGCTGTTGCTCGGTTCGCCCAGGACGGCGAAGTCGCCGGCCAACAGGTCGGGTCGGACGCGCGCGAGGCGGCCCAGGCCGTTCAGGGCGTCGGAGACCTCTTCGTGGTCGTACCAGACCCAGGTGATGTCGACGCCGGGCTCGGTCAACTCGACCGCGAGCCTCAGGTGGACGGCACAGCCGGCCTTCATGTCGACGGTGCCGCGACCCCAGAGGTAGTCGACCCCGTCCTCGGTCTCGTAGCGCGTGGGCACGTTGTCGTTGATCGGCACCGTGTCGATGTGACCGGCGATGACGACCCGCGAGGCCCGGCCGAGCCGGGTCCGGGCGACGATCGCGTCGCCGTCGCGGAACAACTCGAGGTGGTCGCAACCGTCGAGCGTGGCCCAGATCTCGTCGGTGACGAGCCGTTCGTCACCCGACTCCGACCGGATGTCGCAGAGCTGCCGGGTGACGTCGACGGGCGAGACGGAGAGGTCGATCGGTGCCATGCGGGCGAGTTTACGGGGCCAGGGCACGGGTCACCTCCGAAGCGGTCCGTCGGCGGCTGCAGATACGCTCGGGTCCATGACTTCCGACGCCACCGCCACCGCCCCGACCCACGCCTACGGGTACGGCCTCGCGACCGTCTCGCACGACGGCACCACGCTCGACACCTGGTTCCCCTCCCCCCGGCTCGGCACCCTCCCGGCCGACCGCGACCCCGAGATCGTCCCGGCCGAGCTGGCCGACGCGGCCGGACCCGACGAGCGCCGCGCGGTCGACCTCGTCCCGGTGACCGTCGAGATCGACCTGAGCGCGCCTCCTGCGTCCACGCCCGACGCGTACCTGCGACTGCACCTGCTGAGCCACCTGCTCGTCGAGCCCAACACGGTCAACCTCGACGGCGTGTTCGCGCACCTGCCCATCGTCACCTGGACGAACGCGGGGCCGGTCCACCCCGACGACTTCGCACGGCTCCGTCCGACGCTGCAGCGTGCCGGCATCGTCGCGACCGGCATCGACAAGTTCCCCCGCATGCTCGACTACGTCTCGCCCGACCGCGTCCGCATCGCCGACGCGTCGCGGGTGAGGCTCGGTGCCCACCTGGCCCCCGGCACCACGGTCATGCACGAGGGGTTCGTGAACTTCAACGCGGGCACGCTCGGGTCGTCCATGGTCGAGGGCCGCATCTCCCAGGGCGTCGTCGTGGGTGACGGGTCCGACATCGGCGGTGGAGCCTCGATCATGGGCACGCTGTCGGGCGGCGGCACCCAGCGGGTGACGATCGGCGCCCGCGCCCTGCTCGGCGCCAACGCCGGCATCGGCATCGCGATCGGCGACGACACCGTCGTCGAGGCCGGGCTCTACGTGACGGCGGGCACCAAGGTCGTCGTCGTGGGCGGCACCCCGACCAACGACGGTTCGCCGCAGACCGTCAAGGCCGTCGAGCTCTCGGGCCAGCCCGGACTGCTCTTCCGCCGCAACTCGCTGACCGGCGCCGTCGAGGTGCTGCCCCGCAAGGGCCACGGCATCACGCTGAACTCGCAGCTGCACGCATAGGTCTTCGACGAGCACCACGACCGAAAGGGGTGGGCACGACTCCAGGTCTGAACCCGGCGTCGTGCCCACCCCTTCGCGTCGTGCCGATCGTTCCGGCGGACTAGCGCTGCGGCCAATCGCGTTCGGTCGCGCCCAGGTACAACTGCTGGGGGCGGCCGATCTTGGTCGTCGGGTCGGTGTTCATCTCGCGCCAGTGGGCGATCCAGCCGGGAAGGCGACCGATGGCGAAGAGCACCGTGAACATGCGGGGCGGGAACCCCATCGCCTTGTAGATGACGCCCGTGTAGAAGTCGACGTTCGGGTAGAGCTTGCGCTCGACGAAGTAATCGTCGGCCAGGGCGATGCCCTCGAGCTCCATCGCGATGTCGAGCAGGTCGTCCTTCACGCCGAGCGACTCGAGCACCTCGGTGGCGCTCTCCTTGACGAGCTTGGCGCGAGGGTCGTAGTTCTTGTAGACCCGGTGGCCGAAGCCCATCAACTTGACGCCGGCCTCTTTGTTCTTGACCCGCTCGACGAAGCGCTCGACACCCTGGCCGCTGTCGCGGATCTCGGCGAGCATCTTGAGGACGGCCTCGTTGGCCCCGCCGTGCAGCGGCCCGTAGAGGGCGCTGATGCCCGCCGAGATCGACGAGAACATGTTGGCCTGCGTCGATCCGACGAGACGCACGGTCGAGGTCGACGCGTTCTGTTCGTGGTCCTCGTGGAGGATGAGCAGGCGTTCGAGCGCCTTCGACAGGACGGGGTTCACCTCGTACGGCTCGGCCATCGTGCCGAAGTTCAGCTTGAGGAAGTTGTCGACGAAGCTGAGCGAGTTGTCGGGGTAGAGGAACGCCTGGCCGAGGCTCTTCTTGTGTGCGTACGCCGCGATGACCGGCAGCTTCGCCAGCAGTCGGACGGTCTGGAGCTCGACCTGCTCGGGATCGTGCACGCTCATGCTGTCTTCGTAGAACGTCGACAGTGCGCCGACCGCGCTCGACAGCACCGACATCGGGTGGGCGTTGTGCGGCAGGGCGTCGAAGAAGCGGCGCAGGTCTTCGTGCAGCAGCGTGTGCCGCCGGATGCGCGCGTCGAAGTCGGCGAGCTGGTCGGGGGTGGGCAGTTCGCCGTAGATCAACAGCCAGGCCGTCTCGAGGTAGGTCGAGTTCTCGGCGACTTGTTCGATCGGATAGCCCCGGTAGCGCAGGATGCCCTGATCACCGTCGATGTAGGTGATCGTGCTTCGGGCGTTGGAGGTGTTCACGAAACCCGTGTCGAGGGTCGTGTAACCGGTCTGCTTGGTGAACGTCGAGATGTCGATCGCCGAGGCACCCTCGGTGCTCGCGACGATCGGGAACTCGGCTGTTCCCCCCGGGAACTGCAGCGTGGCCTTCTGGGCGTCGTTGGCAGTGTCAGTCACCCGGTCAGCCTAGCGGTCAGCCGCCGAGTCGCCCCACGGCGGCGTCGATGCGCTCGTCGGTCGTCGTGAGCGCCACTCGGACGTGGCGATCACCGGCAGGCCCGTAGAACGACCCGGGCGCGACGAGCACGCCGCGCTCGGCGAGCCAGGACACCGAGGCCCAGGCGTCCTCGTCCCGCGTGGCCCAGAGGTACAGGCCGGCCTCGCTGCGGTCGATGCGGAACCCCGCTGCCTCGAGAGCGGGCAGGAGGCGCGCTCGGCGGGCCGCGTACCGCGCCTTCTGCTCGACCACGTGGGCCTCGTCGGCCAAGGCGACGACCATGGCCTGCTGCACCGGGGCCGGCGGCATGAGGCCCGCGTGCTTGCGCACGGCGAGGAGCTGCCCGAGCACGTGGTCGCAGCCCGCGACGAAGCCCGCGCGGTACCCGGCGAGGTTCGACTGCTTGCTGAGCGAGTAGACCGAGACGACGCCGCGGAGGTCGTCGCCGACCACGCGTGGGTCGAGGATGCAGGGCGTGGGGCGGTCGGCCCACTCGCCCGTCCACCCGAGTTCGGCGTAGCACTCGTCGCCGGCGATCACGGCACCGAGTTCACGCGCACGGGCGACGGCGGCGCGGAGAGCCTCGAAGCCCAGCACGGCCCCGTCGGGGTTGCCCGGGCTGTTCAACCAGACCAGCTTCGTCGAGACGGGCCACTCGGCGGGGTCGTCGGAGGCGAGGGCCGTCGCTCCGACGAGGGCGGCGCCGAGCGCGTAGGTCGGGTAGGCGTTCGTCGGGTAGACCACCGTGTCGCCGGGGCCGATGCCCAGCCAGAGCGCCATGCCGGCGATGAGTTCTTTCGAGCCGATGGTCGGCAGGACGTTCGCGTCGCCGAGTCCGGTCGCCCCTCGGCGGCGCGCGTACCACTCCGAGATGGCCGACCGCAGGGCCGGGGTGCCGGCGACCTGCGGGTAGGAGTGCGCGTCGGTCGCGACGGCGAGGGCCTCACGGACGACCTCGGGCGTCGGATCGACGGGCGAACCGACGCTGAGGTCGACGATGCCTCCGGGGTGGCGCCGGGCGGTGGCCGCGTACGGCACCAGGGCGTCCCAGGGGAACTCGGGCAGGTCGAGCGCCACGGGGGCCGTCCTAGGCGCCGGCGCCCTGAGGGGGCAGCGCCGAGATCACGGGGTGGTCCTTGGCGATGACGCCGACCTTGGCCGCGCCACCGGGCGAGCCGATCTCGTCGAAGAACTCGACGTTGGCCTTGTAGTACTCGGCCCACTTGTCGGGCAGGTCGTCTTCGTAGTAGATGGCCTCGACCGGGCAGACGGGCTCGCACGCACCGCAGTCGACGCATTCGTCGGGGTGGATGTAGAGCGAGCGTTCGCCCTCGTAGATGCAGTCGACGGGGCACTCGTCGATGCAGGCACGGTCTTTGACATCGACACAGGGAAGTGCGATCACGTACGTCACGTCTGGGGGGTTCCCTTCGCGTCGGGCAGGGCGTCCAGCTTATCGTCTGCCGGCTGTGCCTCGACCGCGGAGGTGCGGGCCGCGTCGCGGGGCGCCGTCGCTCCCCCGGCGGCCGGGCCCCGCAACCGCGGCCACCCGAGCACCACGAGGCAGATCAGGAACACTCCGCCGAGCCAGACCAGGGCGGGCGTGTTGTCGGGCACGAGGATCGACCCCCCGGGACTCGCCTGCCACAGGACGACGAGCGCCCCGATGAGACCGACGGCGGCGGCCCCGGCCATCGCCCGCGAGCCGAAGACCGAGCGGAGACCGGCGAGGAGCGTGAGGCTCATGAGCAACGCGAGCACGAGCCCGGACCAGAACGGCGAGCCGGCGACGGTGATCGTCGACTGGTGCATGACGGTGCCGATGGTGCCGAACACGGCCCCGGCGGCGAGCGCCAGGACGAGCGCGACGACGCGTCCGCCCGTCGTCATCCGGGCCATCTCGGAATCGCCCTCGTCCACCGTCGGCTCGGGCACGAAGCGGAACGACTCGCGGACCGTCACGGACTCGACGGCGCCGTGCGGGAACCGGATGCCGGCCTGGCCACCCGGGAGGTCGACGACCTCGACCTGACTGCGGTGGTCGCGGAGTGCGGCGAGCTTGCGAGGAGCCACGTGACGCGTGTCGGTCGTCAGCACGGTGTCGTCGGTGGCGAGGGCCTCGGCCTCCGCCCCCACGGCCGACTCGGCACCGGCCACGATCGCGAAGAACGGCACGCCGACGAGGCGGGCGGCACGCACGGCGACCCGGTTGGCCCGGACGTGGTCGGGGTGGTGGTACCCCCCGTCCTCGTCGTAGCTGACGATCGCGGTCGGGCGCACGGACTGGACGACGGCCGACAGGTCGCTCACGACCTCGCCGAACTCGGCGGCGCAGAACGCCGCGGGGTGCAGGTCGGGCGTCGGCCCGGCCACGCCGTCCGACCGCCAGACCATGCCGCTGTCGCGATAGACCCGCTCGGGGAGCCCCGGCGTGCGGGCACCGGCCGAACCGAGGAACCGGTGGTCGTCGACGCCGAGGTCTCGCATGGCGGCGGCGATCTCGCCCTCGCGGTGGACGGCGAGGGCGGCCTGGTCGGCCCGGAGGGCGGCGAGGTCGTCGGGGATCACCTCGCCCAGTTCGCCCCGGGTGCAGGTCACGACGGTGACCGCGGCACCGGCCTCGACCATCGCGGCGATGGTGCCACCCGTGGTGATGGTCTCGTCGTCGGGGTGGGCGTGGACGAAGAGCACGCGCTCGAGCCGAGGGTCGCCGGCGGTCGAGGGCGACGCGGGCGTCGGCGAGGCGGAGGAGTTCATCACTGGACAGGATATGCCGCGCCGCACTACTGTCGGTCTGGCTCAGGGTGCCCTTAGTGAGGTTAGCCTAACCATACCAGCCCGTTCGGTCCCTCTGCGGTCCGACCGGTCGACCGCGTCCCTGATCCCCATCCTGCTCGACGACGAGCTCCACTCCCCCGAGAAAGCCGTCCCCGTGCTCGCCAACTACCTCATCGGACTCCGAGAGGGCCTCGAGGCCGCTCTCGTGGTCGGCATCCTCATCGCCTACGTGGTCAAGGTCGGCCGACGCGACGTCCTCCCCCGCCTCTGGCTGGGCGTGGGCGCCGCGGTCGTCCTCTCGCTCGGCCTCGGCGCCGTGCTCACCTTCGGCACCTACGGGCTGACCTTCCAGGCCCAGGAGATCATCGGCGGCGGTCTCTCGATCGTGGCCGTGGGCTTCGTGACCTGGATGGTCTTCTGGATGGCCCGCACCGCGCGCGGCCTGCGCGGCGAACTCGAGTCGGGCCTCGAGCGAGCCCTCGGCGGCGGCGCCTGGGCGGTCGTCGCGCTGGCCTTCCTCTCGGTCGGTCGCGAGGGCATCGAGACCGCTCTCTTCGTCTGGGCCACCGTGCAGTCGACCGGCGGCGGCGCGACGCCGCTGGTGGGTGCGCTCCTCGGCATCGTCACGGCGGTCGCCGTCCAGGTGGCGATCTACCGTGGCGTGGTCCGCCTCGACGTCGCCCGGTTCTTCCGGGTGACCGGCTACTTCCTCGTCGTCGTCGCGGCGGGCGTCCTCGCCTACGGGGTGGGCGACCTGCAGGAGGCGTCCGTGCTGCCGGGCCGCGCCTCCCTGGCCTTCGACGTGAGCGCTGCCGTTCCGCCGACCAGCTGGTACGGCACCCTGCTCCAGGGGCTCGTGAACTTCACCCCGACGCCGAGCTGGCTGCAGGTCGTCGTCTGGCTCGCCTACCTCGCCGTCGTCGTCCCCCTCTTCGTGCGGGCGACCCGCCGACGTCGACCCGGTACCACGACCCCGTCCGGCTCGTCCGCGACCCTCGGCACGTCCGTCCCCTCGACCACCCCGTCACCCCGCACCGCAGGAGCATCACGATGATCGCCAGCCCCCTCCGCCCCCTCGCCGTCGCCTCGGGCGTCGCCGCCCTCGCGCTGGCCCTGACCGGCTGCGTCGCGAACGCTCCCGCCGGCTCCTCCGCGGCCACCGCCGTGACCGTCGACGGCTCCGACGACACGTGTTCGCTCTCGACCACCTCGGTCCCGAGCGGCCCCGTCACGTTCACCATGACGAACACCGGCAGCGACAACAGCGAGTTCGAACTGCTCGCCGACGACGGTCTCCGCATCATCAGCGAGAAGGAGAACATCGGCCCCGGCACGACGGGCTCGATGACGGTCTCGGTGCCGGCCGGCGACTACTACACCGCCTGCGTCCCGGGACTCGTCGGAGAAGGCGTCCGCGCCTCCTTCACGGTGACCGACTCGGGCGCGGCCGTCGAGGCGACGGGCAGCGAGAAGCAGCAGATCGACGCCGCGGCGACGGCGTACGTGGGCTACGTGAAGGACCAGACCGGGCAGCTCGTCACGGCGACCGACGAGTTCCTCGCCGCGTACACCGCCGGCGACGACGAGAAGGCCCGGTCGCTCTACCCGTCGGCGCGGGCGCACTACGAGCGCATCGAGCCGGTGGCCGAGTCGTTCGGCGACCTCGACCCGAAGATCGACTTCCGCGAGGCCGACGTCGAAGCCGGCACCGAGTGGACCGGATGGCACCGCATCGAGAAGGACCTCTGGCAGCCCGCGGCGTCCGAGAACGGAGGCGCGGCGTACGTCCCCCTGACGGCCGACGAACGTGCCCGCTACGCCGGCCTGCTGACGAGCGACACGAAGGACCTCTACGACGAGGTCACCGCGGACGACTTCACGGTCGGGATCGACGCGATCGCCAACGGCGCGGTCGGCCTGATGGACGAGGTGGCCACCGGCAAGATCACCGGCGAGGAAGAGATCTGGTCGCACACCGACCTCTACGACTTCCAGGGCAACCTCGAGGGCGCCCGGGTGGCGTTCGACGGCGTGCGCGACATCGTCGACCAGAAGGACCCCGAGCTGGCGACCTCCATCGACGCCCGGCTGACGAAGGTCGAGACCCTGCTCGCGGGATACGGCAGCCTCGACACGGGGTACCCGTCGTACACCGACCTGACCGACGCCGACAAGAAGAAGCTGTCGGATGCCGTCAACGCCCTCAGCGAGCCGCTCAGCGAGCTGACCTCCGCGCTGGTCGCCTGACGGTGACGGAGGGAGGCGGCCTCTCGCGCCGCGGTCTGCTGGGGCTCGTCGGGACGGGCGTCGGAGCCGGCGTCCTCGGCCTCGGGGTCGGAATCGGCACGGACCGAGCCGTGCAGACCCACGCCGACGGGTCCTCCGGGGCCTCGCCGTCGTACCCGTTCTTTGGTCGGCACCAGTCGGGCATCGTCACCGCCGCGCAGGACCGCCTGCACTTCGCCTCGTTCGACGTCGCGGACGGGGTCTCCCGCGCCGAACTCGTCGAGCTGCTGAAGGACTGGAGCTACGCCGCGTCGAGGCTGACGGCCGGTCTCGACGTCAGCCCGACGGGCGCCACGGGCGGCAGCCCCCTGGCGCCGCCGGACGACACGGGCGAGGCCACGGGTCTGCCCGCGGCCGGGCTGACCGTGACGATCGGGTTCGGTCCGACGCTGTTCACCACGAGCGACGGCACCGACCGTTTCGGGCTCGCCTCGAAGCGGCCTCCAGCCCTCGTCGACCTGCCCCACTTCTCGGGCGACCAGCTCGTGGCGGCCGCGAGCGGCGGCGACCTGTGCGTACAGGCCTGCAGCGACGACCCGCAGGTCGCGGTGCACGCGATCCGCAACCTCTCGCGGATCGCCTTCGGCCGCGCCTCCTTGCGGTGGTCGCAGCTGGGATTCGGTCGGACCTCGTCGACGACCCGTGGCCAGACGACGCCCCGCAACCTCTTCGGCTTCAAGGACGGCACGGCCAACGTCAAGGCCGAGGACGTCACCGCGGTGGAGGACGGCGTCTGGGCGACCGCGTCCGACGGCGCCGGGTGGATGAGCGGCGGCTCGTACCTCGTCGCGCGCAAGATCCGCATGACGATCGAGACGTGGGACCACGCCTCGCTGGCCGAGCAGCAGACGGTCGTGGGTCGGGACAAGGGCGAGGGGGCTCCGCTCTCGGGCGGCACCGAGTTCACGGCCCCCGACTTCGCCGCGTCCGCCCCGACCGGTGGCGGGCCGGCCATCGCACCCGACTCGCACGTCGCCCTGGCGCACCCCCAGAACAACGACGGGGCCACGCTGCTGCGCCGCGGCTACAACTTTGTCGACGGCAACGACGAACTCGGCCGCCTCAACGCCGGGCTGTTCTTCATCGCCTTCAACCGGGACCCGCGGCGGCAGTACGTGCCCATCCAGCAGGCGCTGTCGCGGAACGACCGGATGAACGAGTACGTGAAGCACGTCGGATCGGGCATCTTCGCCGTTCCACCGGGGGCGTCCCAGGACGGCTGGGTGGGCGAGACCCTCTTCGCCTGACGCGACCGTCGGGCCCCGGGACTCGCCGAGACCCGCGGGACTCGCACAGTCCGTCGGGATGCGCCGCGGTCGCTCAGACGGACGTGACGACGTAGGTGGCGATCGCCTGGCCCTCGCTGTCGGTCGAGACGGTGAGCACGACGCGGTAAGCGGAACCCGTGAACGTGCCGAAGCCGCTCTCGGCGTCGGTGTCGACCCCGGAGGCCGTGAACCCGGCGGCCTCGAGCTGCTGTTGGGCGACGGTGAACTGGTCGGCACCCGAGACCGCGATCTGGGCCACCCAGCCGGTGCCGTCGGGACCGGCTCCCCCACCGCGGGTCGTCCCGGGGACGAGCGGGACCTCGGTCGGGAAACTCGCGGGCAGGGTGCCGTCGGTCGTGATGCCGGCACCGTTCAGCGCCTCCCCGGCGGCGTCCTCGACGGCCTTCTGCGCCGTGCCCTTGAGGCTCTCGATGCCGCTGTCGACCGCGCCACCCACGATGTTGTCGACGGGCGAGCCCGCGCCGCAGGCGGTGAGGCCGGTCACGAGGCCGGCCGCCAGCGCGAGCGTGGCGGCGGAGCGGGCGAGGGTCGTCTTCTGCATCAGCACCCCGCGAGGCTAACCGCGGTCGCTGAGGGCGGGCGTGGAACGTGCCGACGATGCACGAAGGAGGCGGCCCGCAGTGGTGCGGACCGCCTCCTCGATGGGTGGTGCGGTGGAGCGGTGCTGCTTAGGCGTTCTGCTTCTTCAGGCGAGCGGTGCTGCGCTGGCGGGCGCTGGCGTCGAGCTCGACCTTGCGGATGCGGATCGCGTCGGGGGTGACCTCGACGCACTCGTCGTCACCGGCGAACTCGAGGGCCTCTTCGAGAGAGAGCACCTTGGAGGGCGTCATCGACTCGAAGTTGTCGGCCGTCGACTGACGCATGTTGGTCAGCTTCTTCTCTTTGGTGATGTTGACGTCCATGTCGTCGGCGCGCGAGTTCTCGCCCACGACCATGCCCTCGTAGACCTCTTCGGTCGGCTGCACGAAGAACGACATGCGCTCTTGCAGGTTGATGATCGCGAAGGGGGTGACCACGCCGGAGCGGTCGGCGATGATCGAGCCGTTGGTGCGGGTCGAGATCTCGCCGGCCCAGGGGCCGTAGCCGTGGCTGATGCCGTTGGCGATGCCGGTGCCGCGCGTGTCGGTGAGGAACTGCGTGCGGAAGCCGATCAGGCCGCGCGAGGGGACGATGAACTCCATGCGGACCCAGCCCGAGCCGTGGTTCGCCATGTTCTCCATGCGGCCCTTGCGGGCGGCCATGAGCTGCGTGACGGCGCCGAGGTACTCGTCGGGCACGTCGATGGTCATGTGCTCGAACGGCTCCTGGAGCTTGCCGTTCTCGTCACGACGCGTGACGACCTGCGGCTTGCCGACGGTGAGCTCGAAGCCCTCACGGCGCATCTGCTCGACGAGGATGGCCAGCGCGAGCTCGCCGCGACCTTGGACCTCCCACGCGTCGGGACGTCCGACGTCGAGGACCTTGAGCGAGACGTTGCCGACCAGTTCGCGGTCGAGGCGGTCCTTGACCATGCGGGCGGTCAGCTTGTGGCCCTTGACCTTGCCGATGATCGGCGAGGTGTTCGTGCCGATGGTCATCGAGATGGCCGGGTCGTCGACCGTGATGGTCGGCAGCGGGCGCACGTCGTCCGGGTCGGACAGCGTCTCGCCGATGGTGATGGTGTCGAAGCCGGCGACGGCGACGATGTCGCCGGGGCCCGCGCTCTCGGCGGGGTAGCGGCTGAGGGCCTTCGTGATCAGCAGCTCGGTGATCCGTG
This sequence comes from Frigoribacterium sp. ME-P-080, assembly GCF_030209595.1. Classification (NCBI taxonomy): domain Bacteria; kingdom Bacillati; phylum Actinomycetota; class Actinomycetes; order Micrococcales; family Microbacteriaceae; genus Frigoribacterium; species Frigoribacterium sp. ME-P-080. The sequence continues at coordinate 685,579 of NZ_JARVRR010000002.1, read as the reverse complement.
CGTTCTGGACGGAGCCGTCGGACTTGACCCAGGCGACCGTCTGGCCCTTCTGCAGGGTGCCGTGGAAGACGCGGAGGAGCGCGAGACGACCGAGGAACGGCGAGGCGTCGAGGTTGGTGACGTGCGCCTGCAGGGGGTGCTCGTCGTCGTAGCGCGGTGCCGGCACGTGCGTGAGGATCGCCTCGAAGAGGGGCTCGAGGTCGGGGTTGTCGGGCAGCGAGCCGTCGTCGGGCTTGTTCGTCGACGCGGCGCCGTTGCGACCCGAGGCGTAGACCACGGGGACGTTGAGGATGGCGTCGAGGTCGAGGTCGTCGACCTCTTCGCTCAGGTCGCTGGCGAGACCGAGGAGGAGGTCCTGGCTCTCGGCGACGACCTCGTCGATGCGCGCGTCGGGGCGGTCGGTCTTGTTGACCAGCAGGATGACGGGCAGCTTGGCCGCGAGGGCCTTGCGCAGCACGAAGCGCGTCTGGGGCAGAGGGCCCTCGGACGCGTCGACGAGCAGCACGACGCCGTCGACCATCGACAGGCCGCGCTCGACCTCGCCGCCGAAGTCGGCGTGGCCGGGGGTGTCGATGACGTTGATGGTGATGGGGCCGTCGGTCGCGTGGGCACCGTTGTAGAGCACCGAGGTGTTCTTCGCGAGGATCGTGATGCCCTTCTCGCGCTCGAGCTCGTTGCCGTCCATCATGCGGTCTTCGGTGTCGAAGTGCGCGTCGAACGAGTTGGTCTGCTTGAGCATGGCGTCGACGAGGGTCGTCTTGCCGTGGTCGACGTGGGCCACGATCGCCACGTTGCGCAGGTCGCTGCGGATGGCAGTCGCCATGGATGTATTCCTTACGAGAAGAGAGAGGGGGAAGTGGTCGGGTCGGAGCCCGGCGGGAACAGTCTACGGCACGTGGTAAAGGGGCCCCTCCGCCGTGCTCTCGGCACGGCGGAGGGGCCCCTTCGACACCAGGAGGCGCGGGTCGACTACCGGCCGAACTCGAAGTTCGCGCCGGGGATCGCCTCGAGCAGTTCGCGGGTGTACTGCTGCGCCGGGTTCGCGAAGATGTCGTCCGTGGTGCCGGCCTCGACGACGCGACCCTTCTGCATGACGCTGACGTTGTCCGCGATGAGGCGGACGACGGCGAGGTCGTGCGTGATGAAGAGGTAGGTCAGCCCGAGTTCGGTCTGCAGGTCGGTGAGCAGGTCGAGGATCTGCCCCTGGACGAGGACGTCCAGTGCCGAGACCGCCTCGTCGAGGACGATGACGTCGGGCTTGAGGGCGAGCGCCCGAGCGACGGCGATGCGCTGGCGCTGACCACCGGAGAGCTCGTTCGGGTACCGGTTGACCGTCGACGCGGGCAGGGACACCTGGTCGAGCAACTCGCGGACGCGGGCTTGACGGCTGGCCCGGTCGCCGATGCCGTGCGTGACGAGCGGTTCGGCGATGGTGTTGCCCACGCTGTACATCGGGTCGAGCGAACCGTAGGGGTCCTGGAAGACCGGCTGGACGCGACGACGGAAGTCGAAGAGCTCGCGGCCCTTCAGCGCCCCGACGCTCTGGCCGCCGACCGCGACGGTGCCCGAGGTGATCGACTCGAGCTGGAGCACGAGCTTGGCCACGGTCGACTTGCCCGAACCGGACTCGCCCACGAGTGCCATCGTCGTGCCCCGCGGGATCGAGAAGGACACGTCGTCGACGGCCCGGAGTTCGGTCGTCTTGAAGCCGCCCTGGCGGATCTTGTAGACCTTGGACAGGTTCGTCACCGAGATGTACTCGGAGTCCTTCTTGCCGGCCTCCTCGCGCTGACGGGCGCGAGCGATGAGCTCGGCGTCGTCGGCGCCTTCGTCGGAGATCGCGAGCCCGTGGGAGTGCGTGGGAGCGATGCTCGACTGGATGCGCTGGCTGGCCAGCGAAGGAGCGGCGGCGACGAGTCGCTGCGTGTAGGGGTGCTGAGGATTGGCGAGGATCTCTTTGGACGGCCCCGACTCGACGACGCGACCCTTGTACATGACGACGAGCTTCTCGGCCCGTTCGGCGGCGAGGCCGAGGTCGTGCGTGATGAAGAGCACCGAGGTGCCGTAGTCGCGGGTCAGGGTCTCGAGGTGGTCGAGGATGCGGCGCTGGACGGTCACGTCGAGGGCCGAGGTGGGCTCGTCGGCGATCAGGAGCTTGGGCCGCGACGACAGGCCGATGCCGATCAGCACACGCTGGCGCATGCCGCCCGAGAACTGGTGGGGGAACTGCTTGAGGCGCTCGCCCGCGTCGTTGAGCCCGGCCTCCTTCAGGACGTCGATGGCTCGCTGGCGCACGGCCTGCTTGCCGGTCGCGACGCCGTTCGCCCGGATGGCCTCCTCGACCTGGAAGCCGATGCTCCAGACGGGGTTGAGGTTCGACATGGGGTCCTGCGGCACGTAGCCGATGTCGCGACCACGGATGGCCTGCATCTCGGACGCGCTGACCTTCGTGAGGTCCTTGCCCTCGAAGAGGATCTGGCCGCCGGTGACCTCTCCCGTGCCGGGCAGCAGGTCGATGATCGACGTGGCGGTCGTCGACTTGCCCGAGCCGGACTCGCCCACGATCGCGAGGCTCTCGCCCTGGCGGATCGTCAGGTCGACCCCGCGCACGGCGTCGACGTACCCGGCCTGCGTCTTGAAGCCGATCTTCAGGCCCTTGATCTCGAGCAGGGGCGTCGAGGACGACGCGGTGCCCGCCGTCTCGGGTCGGGTTGAGGTGTCGGTCATCGACGTGCCCTCGCCTTCGGGTCGAGGGCGTCGCGCACGACGTCGCCCATGAGGAGGAACGACAGCACCGTCACGGACAACGCCGCTGCGGGCCAGAAGAGGGGCATCGGCGCGACGCGGAGCGAGTTGCGTGCGGCGTTGATGTCGTTGCCCCAGGACATGGTGCTCGGCGGCAGCCCGATGCCGAGGAACGACAGCGTCGCCTCGGCCACGATGAACGTGCCGAGTGAGACGGTCGCCACGACGATGACCGGGGTGATGGCGTTCGGCACGACGTGTCGGACCAGGATGCGGAAGCGGGACACGCCGAGCGCCGCGGAGGCCGTGACGTAGTCGGCGGCCCGGGCGCTGAGGACCGAACCACGCATGACGCGCGCGATCTGGGGCCAGGCGAACACCGACAGCACGAGGGCCACGGTGAGGGGCGTCCTGGTCGGCAGGATGGACATCAACACGATGGCACCGAGGACGGTGGGGATCGCGAAGAAGATGTCGCCCAGGCGCGAGACGATCGCGTCGAGCCATCCGCCGTAGAACCCGGCGAGCGACCCGATGACGATGCCGACGATCGTGACGATGATCGTCGCCAGCAGTCCGACGGTCAACGAGGCACGGGTGCCCCAGACGATGCGGGCGAACACGTCGGTTCCCTGGAAGGTGAAACCGAGCAGGTGCCCGGCCGACGGGCCCTCGTTGCTGCGGGGCAGGTCGGCGGCCGTCGGCGAGACGCTGGTGAACAGCCCCGGGAAGAGCGCCACCATGATGACGACGACGATGAGGAACGCCGCGATCCAGAACGTCGGGCGACGCTTCATGGCGTCCCACGCGTCGTTCCAACTGCTGCGGGGTTTCTCGGACTCGTCGATCGCGTCGACGGCCTTGACGGGCGTCTCGTCGAGATCGGCGACGAAGTGGTCGGCGGACAACGCCGACGAGTCGTTACTTGGCATAGCGGATCCTCGGGTCGAGAAGGGCGTACAGCAGGTCGACGAGGAGGTTGGCGATCATGAAGATGATCACCATCACGGCGACGAACGAGACGACGGTGGGGCCCTCGCCGAGCGTGATCGCCCGGTAGACGGTTCCGCCGACGCCCTGGATGTTGAAGATTCCCTCGGTGACGATGGCACCGACCATCAGCGAACCGATGTCGACGCCGAGGTAGGTGACCACGGGGACGAGCGAGTTGCGCAGGATGTGCACCGTGACGACGCGGCCACGGGTGAGGCCCTTCGCCGACGCGGTGCGCACGAAGTCCGCGCTCGAGTTCTCGGACACGGAGGCGCGGGTCAGGCGGACGATGTACGCGAACGACACCGAGGCGAGCACGATGGCCGGCAGGACGAGTTCGTCCCAGGGCGCCTGCGAGCTGACCGTCGTGCGGAACAGGCCGAGCTGGATGCCGAAGACGTACTGCAGCAGGAAGCCGATGACGAACGTCGGCACCGAGATGAGCAGCAGGCTGACGACAAGGGCGCTCGTGTCGAAGAGCTTGCCCTTGCGGAGCCCGGCGATCAGGCCCACGACGATGCCGGCGACGGCCTCGAAGAGCAGGGCGAGCATCGCGAGCCGGAACGTGATCGGGAACGCGCGGATCAGCTCGTCGACCACGGGACGCCCGGAGAAGGTCGTTCCGAGGTCGCCGGTGAACAGGCCGCCGATGTACAGCAGGTACTGCACGATGAACGGTTGGTCGAGGTTGTACTCGGCGCGGATGGCCTCGATGACGGCCGGCGACGGGGTCTTGTCGCCGAACAGCGCCGCCACGGGGTCACCGGGCAGCGCGAAGACCATGAAGTAGATGAGGAACGTCGCCCCGAAGAAGACGGGGATCAGTTGGAGGAGCCGGCGTCCGGTGTACCAGAGCATCAGGCTTCCTCGGACGTCTGCGCGTGCATCGTTATCGCAATCGTGTGGAGGGAGAGGTGGGTGGGCCCGCCGAAGGGGTCCGAACAGTGCGAACACTGCCCGGACCCCGTCGAGCGTCGGTCGAGCGCGTGAGCGACGACCTTACTTGGTTACTTGGTGATGTTCTCGTAGATCGGCACGGAGTCCCAGCCGTACTCGACGTTGCTCACCGTGTCGGCCCAGACGCCGTTGACGTTCGCGTACCACAGCGGGATGATCGGCAGGTCCTTGAGCAGGACCTCCTGGGCCTTCTGGTACGAGGCGTTCGCGTCGTCCACGTCGCTCGCGGCGCTGCCCTCGGCGAGCAGGTCGTCGAACTCGGGGTTCGAGTACTTGCCGTCGTTCGAGCTGCCGTCGGTGGCCATCGTCGGGTACAGGAAGTTGTACAGCGACGGGTAGTCGGCCTGCCATCCCGAACGGAAGGCACCGGTCATGGCACCACCCGAGGCGTCGGTGCGGAACTCGGCGAAGGTCGGGTAGGGCTTGCCCTCGGCCTTGATGCCCAGCGTCTTCGAGATGTTCGCGGTGACCGCGTCCACCCACTCCTGGTGTCCACCGTCGGAGTTGTAGCCGATGGTGAACGTGGTGTCGCCGTAGGGCGAGATCGCGTCGGCCTGGTCCCAGAGGTCCTTGGCCTTGTCGGCGTCGAACGAGAGGACGCTCTCACCCTCGAGCTCGTCGGTGTAACCGGGGATGACGGGCGAGGTGAAGTCCTTGGCCGGCGTCCGCGTGCCCTGGAAGATGACCTTCGTGACGTCGTCGCGGTTGATGGACATCGAGATGGCCTGACGACGCAGGTCGCCCTCTTCGTCGTCACCGAAGTGAGCGAGGTACTGCGGGATCGTCATGCCCTGGAAGACCGCGGCGGGCTGGTTGACGTTCGTGTCGGGGAAGTCGCTCTGGTACGTCTGGAACGCCGCCGGGCCGATCTGGTCGAGCACGTCGAGGTTGCCACCCTGCACGTCGGCGTAGGCCGAGTCGAGCGAGGTGTAGAAGTTGATGTCGAGCCCGCCGTTCTTCGGCTTGCGGTTGCCGTCGTAGTCGGGGTTCGTCTTGAGCTTGATGCCCTGGTTGTGCGTCCAGGCGCCTTCACCGTCGAGCATGTACGGGCCGTTGCCGACCGGGTTCTCGCCGAACGCGGCGGGGTCGGCGTAGAACGACTCGGGCAGCGGCGAGTAGGCCGAGTAGCCGAGGCGCAGCGGGAAGTCGGCCTCGGGGGTGTTGAGCGTGACCGTGAACTCGGTCGGGCTCTCGACGGTGAGGTCGAGGTCGCTCTGCTCGGTGTCGCTGTAGCCCTTGAAGTTCTCGAAGAACGAGCTGCCGGACGAGTTCGCGACGTTGTCGAAGCTCGCCGCCCAGTTCCAGGCCTTCGTGAACGACTCGCTCGTGACGTCGGTGCCGTCGGTGAACTTCCAGCCGTCCTTGAGCGTGACGGTCCACACGGTGGCGTCGTCGCTCTCGATGCTGTCGGCCACCTCGTTCTTGGTGGTGCCGTCGGCGTTGTAGCTGACGAGACCGGCGAAGATCGAGGTGACGATGCGGCCACCACCGGTCTCGGTGGTGTTCGACGGGACGAGCGGGTTCTCGGGCTCGGTGCCGTTCGTCTTGATGATCGCGGTAGCGTCACCGGACGACGTGTCGTCGTCCCCGCTGCCGCTGGCGCAACCGGTGAGGACGAGTGCTGCCGTCCCCACGACGGCGACGGCCGACAGGCCCATGCGCGTCTTCTTCAATGTTCCTCCTGATGCGGGAAAGGACGCAGCACTGTGCCCAGGGGCCGTGCCGCGTTGGATGGTGTGAGCCTAGGCACCCCGTTCGGGCATCACCAAACCCCGACGTCAACGGTTACACGACGGAAACCAACTCGCCGGATCGTTGCGTCGGCACCCGGTTCGTTGCGCGTGGGGCCTGAAGTTCGCATGAATCGGCTGCGAGAAATCCGCCACCTGGCAGGTATTGTTCTCCGCCACGGCAGGAGGCGCGGGTCGGCCCACTCACGCCGGTCCCGTACGATCGCCCCCGTGAGCCGCCCCCAGGACCCCGCCTCCGCCGTGACGCCACGTGATGCCCTCGCACCGCGCCCGGCCCCGATGACCCGTGCGCGCCTCCGGGTCGAGATCGCGATCGTCCTCGGCCTCTCGCTCGGCGCGTCGGCCGTGTACTCGGTGCTCTCGATCGTCAACCGGCTCACCCAGCAGACCGCCCTCTCGCAGCAGACCGCCACGCTGAACTCACCACTGAGCAGTCGGGAGTTCTTCGACCTCGCCTACCAGGTGCTCGGCGTCGCGGTGGACCTCGTGCCGGTGGTGCTCGTGGCTTTCCTGCTGTGGCGCGAGGAGCGACCCCACCTGGGACGTCTCGGCGTCGACTTCTCGCGTGCCGGACGGGACACCCTCGGCGGCGTCGGGCTGGCCCTCGCCATCGGCATCCCCGGCATCGGCCTCTACCTCGTGGGCAAGGCGCTCGACCTGACGGTCACCGTCGTGCCGACGAACCTCGGCGAGCACTGGTGGACCGTCCCCGTGCTGCTGCTCTCGGCGCTGCGCGCGGGGGTGACCGAGGAGGTGATCGTCGTCGCGTACCTCTTCGCGCGCCTCCGCGACCTCGGTTGGCGCACGTGGTCGATCATCGTGACGGCGGCCCTGCTCCGCGGCAGCTACCACCTCTACCAGGGGTTCGGCGCCTTCGTCGGCAACGTGGTCATGGGCGTCGCCTTCGGCTGGCTCTACGTACGGTTCGGCCGGGTGCTGCCGCTCGTCGTCGCGCACGTCCTGATGGACGCGGCCGTCTTCGTGGGTTACCCGTGGGCCGCGACGACCTTCCCCACCCTCTTCGGGCTGCCGTCCTGACGCACCGGGAGGGATCGTCCGGGGACGCTCGCGGGCGGAACTGGGTCTTGACACTCGTTCGGGGGGCGAGTCTGATGTACCCACGGGTCGGAGCACCCCGAGCTAGCCACACAGCGTGAGCTGTCCCCCGGGCGTCGATCGGGACGGTCGCCGCTACGTGAACGCCCTCCGCGACACTCGGCGGCCGACGCCCGAGGGACCCAGAGGGAACCGCCAGCACTCGACGGGATCGGGTGCTGGCGGTTTCCCGTCCGAGGCGCGGTCGGCGCCCGACGCGATCTAGGCGAACGCCTCGGCCGGCGGGCAGTTGCAGAACAGGTTGCGGTCACCGTAGGCCTGGTCGATGCGACGCACCGGCGGCCAGTACTTGCTGCGCACGAGCGAGCGGACCGGGTACACGGCCTCTTCGCGGCCGTACTCGGCGGTCCACTCGCCCACGACGACCGACTCGGCCGTGTGGGGCGCACCGCGCAACGGGCTCGACTCGGCGGTGTACCGACCAGCCGCCACGGCGTCGGCTTCGCCCTTGATCGCGATCATCGCGTCGACGAAGCGGTCGATCTCGGCGAGGTCCTCGCTCTCGGTCGGCTCGACCATGAGGGTGCCCGCGACGGGGAACGACATGGTCGGGGCGTGGAAGCCGTAGTCGATGAGGCGCTTGGCCACGTCGTCGACGGTGACCCCGGTCGCGTCGCGCAACGGCCGCAGGTCGAGGATGCACTCGTGCGCCACGAGGCCGTTCTCGCCCGCGTACAGCACGGGGAAGTGCTCACGGAGGCGGGCGGCGACGTAGTTGGCCGCCAGGACGGCCGCCCCGGTCGCCCGGGTGAGGCCCTCGGTGCCCATCATGCGCACGTAGGCCCAGCTGATCGGCAGGATGCTCGGCGACCCGTACGGAGCACTCGAGACGGGCACGCCGGCGTGGGCGAGACGGTCCCCCTCGGCCGCGGGGGCCGAACCCGTGCGACGGTCGGCCTGCTGGGCCATCGGGTGACCGGGCAGGAAGGGCGCGAGGTGGGCTTTCGCCGCGACCGGGCCCACGCCCGGACCGCCCCCACCGTGCGGGATGCAGAAGGTCTTGTGCAGGTTGAGGTGCGAGACGTCGCCGCCGAAGTCGCCGAAGCGCGCCACCCCGAGCAGGGCGTTGAGGTTCGCCCCGTCGACGTAGACCTGGCCTCCGGCCGCGTGCACGGCGTCGGTGAGGGCGACGATGTCGTGCTCGTACACGCCGTGCGTCGACGGGTAGGTGATCATGAGCGCCGCGAGCTGGGCCGCGTGCTGCTCGACCTTGGCGCGCAGGTCGTCGAGGTCGACGTTGCCGCCCTCGTCACAGGCCACCACGACGACGCGCATGCCCGCGAGCACCGCGCTGGCCGCGTTCGTGCCGTGCGCGCTCTGCGGGATCAGGCACACCGTCCGCTCGCCGTCGCCGTTCGACAGGTGGTAACCGCGGATCGCGAGGAGACCCGCGAGTTCGCCCTGGCTGCCGGCGTTGGGCTGCAGCGAGACCGTGTCGTAGCCCGTGACCTCGGCCAGCCATCCCTCGAGCTGACCGATCAGGTCGAGGTACCCTGCCACGTCGTCGGCCGGGGCGAACGGATGCACGCCGGCGAACTCGGGCCAGGTGACCGCGGCCATCTCGGTCGCCGCGTTGAGCTTCATCGTGCAGCTGCCGAGCGGGATCATCCCGCGGTCGAGCGCGTAGTCCTTGTCGGCCAGGTGCTTGAGGTAGCGCATCATGCTGGTCTCGCTGCGGTGGGTGCGGAAGACCGGGTGCGTGAGGTAGTCGCTCGTCCGCAGCAGCGCCTCCTGCAGGCCTGAGGGCGCGGCATCGTCGAGCAGGTCGACGCCGAGCACCTCGGCGACGACCCGGACGTCGTCCCGCGTCGTGGTCTCGTCGAACGAGAGACGGACGCAGTCGTCGTCGACGGCGTGCAGCAGGTAGCCCCGAGCGTGTGCCGCGGCGACGATCTCGGCCGCCCGACCCGGGACGAAGACCTGGAGGGTGTCGAAGAACGAGTCCCGCTCGAGCTCGAGCTCGCTCGCCCCGATGGCGGCCGCCAGGTCGGAGGCGTGGCCGTGCACGCGCGTCGCGATGTGCCGCAGCCCCCAGGGGCCGTGGTAGACCGCGTACATCGACGCCATCACGGCGAGCAGCACCTGTGCGGTGCAGATGTTCGACGTGGCCTTCTCGCGACGGATGTGCTGCTCGCGGGTCTGCAGGCTGAGGCGGTAGGCGGGCTGCCCGAGGGCGTCCTGCGAGACCCCGACCAGGCGCCCGGGCAGCTGACGCTCGAGCCCCGTGCGGACGGCCATGTAGCCCGCGTGCGGACCGCCGAAGCCCATCGGCACGCCGAAGCGCTGGCTGGTGCCCACGGCGACGTCGGCCCCGAACTCGCCGGGTGCCTCGATCAGCGTGAGCGCGAGCAGGTCGGCGGCTACGACGGCCAGACCGCCCTGGGCGTGGGCCGCCTCGACGACGGCGCGCGGGCTCCAGACGGACCCGGACGCCGCGGGGTACTGGACGAAGAGACCGAACGACTCGGGCAGCTCGGCGGGGTCGAGCACCGAGAGGTCGAGCTCGACGAGTTCGATGCCGACGGCCTCGGCGCGGCCGGCGAGCAGGGCCTTGGTCTGCGGGAAGGTGTCGCTGTCGACGACGAAGACGTCGGTCTTCGCCTTGGACGCACGGCGGGCCAGCAACATGCCCTCGACGACGGCCGTGCCCTCGTCGAGCATCGACGCGTTGGCGGTCGAGAGCCCGGTCAGCTCGGCCACCATCGTCTGGAAGTTGATGAGGGCCTCGAGTCGACCCTGCGAGATCTCGGGCTGGTAGGGGGTGTAGGCGGTGTACCAGCTGGGGTTCTCGAGCACGTTGCGCTGGATGACGGCCGGGGTGACGGTGTCGTAGTACCCGAGACCGAGGAGGCTGCGCGAGACGCGGTTGCGCCCCGCGAGGGCCCGCAGCTCGGCGAGCGCCTCTTCTTCGCCGATCGGCTCGGGCAGCACGCTGCCCTCGACGGGCGCGGCGTGGATCGCGTCGGGCACGGCGGCCGCGACGAGCGACTCGACGCTGTCGTGCCCAACAGCGGCGAGCATGGTCGCCTGGTCGTCCGGGGTGGTGCCGACGTGGCGGTCGACGAAGCCGGTGGCGACCTGGTCGGACCAGCCGCCGAAGACGGACCCGCCCGTCTGCTCGGCGCTCATTCGGCGGTCAGCGCGACGTACTCGTCGCGCGAGAGCAGGCCCTGGCCGTCGGTCGACGACAGGGTGATCTTGATGAGCCAGCCGTCGCCGAACGGGTCGCTGTTGACGAGGTCGGGGCTGTCGACGACGGCCTGGTTGGCCTCGAGGACCGTGCCGAGCGCGGGGGCGAACAGCTCGCCGACCGACTTGGTCGACTCGATCTCGCCGACGACCGTGCCGGTCTCGACCTCGGTGCCCTCGGCGGGCAGGTCGACGTAGACGACGTCGCCCAGTTTGTCGGCGGCGTAGTCGGTGATGCCCACGGTGGCGGTGTCGCCGTCGATCAGGAGCCACTCGTGCTCGGCGGTGTACTTCAGTGCGGTGAGATCGGTCATGGCCGGTCCTTTCGAGGGAGGGGGTGCCTAGGAGCGCTTGTAGAAGGGCAGCGGGACGACGGTGGCGGCGACGGCGGTGCCGCGGACGTCGACGGCCAGGGCGGGACCGCGGTCGACGACGTCGGGGTCGACGTAGGCCATGGCCACCGGGTGGCCGAGGGTGGGCGACAGCGCGCCGCTCGTGACCTCGCCGACGACGGTGCCGTCGTCGGTGACGACCGGGTAGCCCGCCCGGGCGGCCCGGCGCCCGGTGAGCGTCAGTCCGACGAGGACGCGGGCGCCGGCGGCGGGCTCGACGTTCGAGCGCCCGACGAAGTCCTTCGAGGTGTCGACGACCCGGCCGAGCCCCGCCTGGTCGGGGCGGACGTCGAGGCCGAGTTCGTGGCCGTAGAGCGGCATGCCGGCCTCGAGACGGAGCGTGTCGCGGCTGGCCAGCCCCGCGGGGACGATCCCCCGTGGTCCGCCGGCCTCGGCGATCGCGGCCCACAGCGACGGGGCGGTCTCGGGGTCGACGTAGAGCTCGAAGCCGTCCTCGCCGGTGTACCCGGTGCGCGCGATCAGCACGGGGGCGTCGTCGAAGGTGGCCTGCAGCACGCGGTAGTACCGCAGGGTGGACAGCGGGGCGTCGGGCTGGAGGCGGTCGGCCGTGACGAGTTCGTCGAGCACGCCCTCGCTCTCGGGCCCCTGGACCGCGATCAGCGCGGTGTCGTCGCTCTCGTCGTCCACGGTGACGTCGAACCCGGAGGCGCGGGTCGCCAAGGCCGCGAACGCCGCCTCGCGGTTGCCCGCGTTGGCCACGACCAGGAAGTCGTGCTCGTCGAGGCGGTAGACGACCAGGTCGTCGACGATCCCGCCCTCGGCGGCGAGCAGGAGCGAGTACTTCGCCCGCCCGACGGCGATGGTCGAGAGGGTGCCGGCCAGGGCGTGGTCGAGGAAGGCGCCGGCGTCGGGCCCCACCACGGCGATCTCGGCCATGTGCGAGAGGTCGAACAGCCCCGCGGCGGTGCGGACGGCGTGGTGCTCGGCGAGGTCGGAGTCGTAGCGGACCGGCATCTGCCACCCCGCGAAGTCGGTGAAGACGGCGCCGGCGGCGACGTGGACCTCGTGCAACGGGCTGTAGCGCTCGTCGGGCTCGTCGGTACCGGTCAGGTCGTGGGCGTCGCCCGGCCCGGTGGCGATGCCCTCGGTGCCGTCGTCGGAGAGGACGACGTCGCCGTCGAGCACGGCGGACGCGTCGGCACCGCCGAGGTCGTCGTCGTCGGGCCCGGGGGCGGCGGGAAGGTTCGAGGCTGCGTCGGACATCGTGCTCCTGAGAGGGACGGACCGGCCGCCAGGTGTCTCGGCCGGGAACGGTGTCGTGCGGATGGGGCACGACGGGGCAGCCCCGTCCGGCGGTCCGCCGGTCGGGGCTCCCCCTCTGTCATGGGCCTGAGAGCTTCACCGGCCGAGGCCGGTTTTCACCGTGGGCGAGGACCGGCGAGGGGGTCTGTCGACCGCCTCGCGCCTCCTGCTTTTCAGAGTGGCCAGTCCGTCGCGGTACGCGTACCTGAGAGATTGGCGGGGAGCTTGCTCCTTCGGTGCCCGGTCGGCGCAGTCTCTGCGCACCGGGGCTCTCCCGCGACGTGTTCGTGGCCCGATGTTCGATTGTGGCGCCAGCCTAGCGTCGTCGTGTGACACGCAGGTTTCGGGATCTCACGCGATCCGGGCCACCCGGACGACGACGGACGCCCCGACCGGGTGCGGTCGGGGCGTCGTGGGGTCGTGCGGGTGCGTCAGACGGCGCGGGAGGGCTGCCCGGGCTCGGGCGAACCGGCCGCCTCGTGCTCGGCGACGAGCTTGCGCACGTCGTCCGCCAGTTGGGCGACGCCCTCAGGCAGCATCTCGAAGCCCTCGCGGTTGCCCGGGTTGACGACGAGGCCGGTCTCGGCCGGGATGGCCTGGACGAGCTCGGCCGCCGGGAGGGTCGCCGAGAACTCGGCGACGCCCTTGACCTGCTCGCCGATCATGTCGACGTGGGTGAAGGCGGCCAGCATGGGCACGCCCTCGCGGTCGAAGAGCACGGGCTGCAGGTCGTTCAGCGACTCCTGCGCGTCGGTGGCCGTGGCGACGACGACCTGGGCGTTGACGAACTCGGCGAGCACGCTGTTCATGTCGCCCTCACCCGCCTGGCCCTTGCTGATGGCCTGTTCGAGTGCGGTCTTTTCGCGGTTGTCCGTGTCGGTCATCCGACCAGCCTGCCGGGCGAACCTCCGTGTCGGCTCAGCGTCGCGCGTGGTGGGCGGCCCGGCCACTCGCTACCCTGTGCAACACCCCGCCGTGTCGCACCCACCTCGAGGAGCCCTCGTGCCCCGCAGCCTCCGCCCGTCCCCCCGAACCACCGCCCCGGCCCTCGCCGTCACGGGTCTGGCCCTCGTGCTGCTCGTGTCCGGGTGCGCCGGGGGCGCGCCGGCCTCGTCGCCGGGCCCGACGGCCGCGGCGTCGCGGACGCCCACGCCCACGGCCTCGGACGACGCGACGGCCCTGCCCGACGCCACCGCGCTCCCGACGACCGAGCCGCCCGCCCCCGCCACGGCCCAGGCCCAGGAGGCGCCCCCCGCCTGGCACGCGTGCGTCACGGCGATCGGTCAGCAGTACCCCGACCTGCCGTACCTCGGCGACGTGTGGGCCTACGAGGCCGATGACGTCCGCGACAGCGCCACGGGCGCGGTGGCCACCGTCACGATGGGCCACCTCGCCGACGGCCGCCCCGCGACGGAGTGGACCTGCCAGATCTCGGGCACCCCCGACGCCCCGGTCGTCGACTCCGTCACCCCGGCCGACGTCTGAGTCCGGTCACGGACCACCGCGCCGGGGGCCGACCGCCTCACCGCGCGACGGCGACGACGACCGTGCCGTCGATCTCGCCGTCGCGCACGACCCGGGCCCGCAGGCCCGCGGCGACCAGCGCCTCCTGCGTGTCGGGAGCCTGACGCTCGCTCGTCTCGAGGACGAGTGTGCCGCCCGGTGCCAGCCACTCGCCGACCTCGGCGGCGATCCGTCGGTGGAGGTCGAGCCCGTCGGCCCCGCCGTCGAGTGCGAGCGACGACTCGTGGAGGCGCGCCTCGGGCGGCAGGGACGAGATCGCCCCGGTCGGCACGTAGGGCGCGTTCGCCGCGATCACCCGGAACCGGCCGCGCAGCGACGGGGGCAGCCCGTCGAACAGGTCGCCCCGGACGACGGTCCCCCTCCCGTCGAGGTTGCGACGGGCGCAGTGCACGGCGACCGGGTCGAGGTCGGTGGCCCAGAGGTCGAGACCGGGGTGCTCGGCGGCGAGCACGGTCGCGACGGCGGCGGCACCGCAGCAGAGCTCGAGCACGGCGGGGGAACGGGTCGCCGGACCGTCGCCGTCGTCCACGGGTGCCGCATCGTCCACGAGCGCCGCCGAGGCCTGCCCCAGGACCAGCTCGGTCCGACGGCGGGGCACGAAGACGCCCGGCTCGACGACGATCCGCCGCCCCGCGAACTCCGCCCAGCCGAGGATCTGCTCGAGCGGTCGTCCGGCGACGCGATCGACGACCATCGACTCGAGCGCGTCAGCGTCGGCGTCGGCGTCGGCCTCGGCGTCGGCCTCGGTTCCGGCGTCGGCGTCGGGCCGGGTTCCGGCGTCGGCGGCGGCCACCAGCAGGCGCGCCTCGTCCTCGGCGAAGACGCAGCCCGCGGCTCGGAGGCGGCGCGCGACGATCAGCTCGCGGTCGGCCTCCGGGATCGTCACGCGCCCACGCTAGACCGACGCGTAGGCTGACGAGACCCGACGGCACGAGGGAGAACATGAAGCCGCTGACCGAGACCGACATCCGCGAGTCGTTCGTCAACGCCCTGCCGGGCGACCTCGACCGCCTGCCGATCCCCGGACTGCACGAGATGCTCTGGGAGGAACGCGAGTTCCTCGGCTGGCGCGACCCGCAGGCCCACCACCGCGGCTACATCGTCCACTGGATGGACGGCCGACCCGTCGGACTCGTCGTCCGGTCGTCGAGCAGTTCGCTGCGCCCCGGCATCGCCGCCATGTGCTCGCTCTGCCACTCACCCCAGCCGGCCACGCAGGTACGCCTCTTCACCGCCCCCAAGGCCGGCGAGGCCGGGCTCAACGGCAACACGCTCGGCACCTACATCTGTGAAGACCTCGCCTGCTCGCTGCTGATCCGGGTCGCTCCCCCGCACCTCAACCCGCCCGAGCAGATCGCCCGCCGCTCGGCCGGCCTCGCCGAACGGGTGCAGGGCTTCACGGCCAACGTCATGAAGACCGCCTGACGCGCGGCCGCTCCGCCGACCGCACCGCGCCTCCCGTCGTCCCCCACCCGCTCCCCCTCCCGTCACCACCGAAAGGCACCGTCGTGTCCGTCGTCAAGATCAACGCCATCCACGTCCCCGAGGGCTCCGGCTCCGAGCTAGAGAAGCGCTTCGCCGCCCGCAAGCACTCGGTCGACGGGGCGGAGGGGTTCGAGGGGTTCCAGCTGCTGCGTCCCGTCAAGGGCGAGGACCGCTACTTCGTCGTGACGACCTGGCGCAGCGAAGAGGACTTCGCGGCCTGGTCGGTCGACGGCGCCAAGGCCGCCCACGCCCGCCCCGCCGCATCCGGCGACGCCCCGCGCGGGCCCGTCGCGACGGGTGCCGACCTGCTCGAGTTCGAGGTCGTCGACCTCTGACCGGGACGGTCGCGCCGGGGCGTCCGGCCGGCGTCGGCACGGCTCGTTCGACGTCGAGCGACCGGGGGCGAGGATGACAGCGATCTCCAGGCTTCGCGCGTAGTCTCCTGCCCAATCGCCGACCCGCTCGGGGCCCGGCGTGAGAGGTCGCGATCGTCATGAAGAAGTCCACCCGCTGGGCCACCGCCGCCGCAGTCCCCGTGGCCGTCATCGCCGCGAGCATCGTGGTCCCCGCCGTCTCGGCCACGGCGGACGTCGACCTGCCCGACAAGACGCCGCAGCAGGTGCTGGCCCTCGCCGCCTCGAGTTCGGGAGCGTCCTACTCGGGCACGGTCGAGCAGACCTCCGACCTCGGGCTGCCCGACGTGTCGGCCCAGGCCACGGGCGGCGGATCGTCGTCCGACGCCGCCGGTGCCCTCGAACTGCTGACCGGCAGCCACACGGCCAAGGTCTACGCCGACGGCGCCACGAAGCAGCGCGTCCAGGTGATCGACCAGCTCGCCGAGCGGGACGTCATCCGTGACGGGTCGAGCGTGTGGGCCTACGACTCGAAGACGAAGGAAGCGACGCACGCGACGCTGCCCGACCAGGGGAGCACCCCGACGCCGAGCGCCCTCCCCGACGGCACCGCCGTGCCGCAGACGCCCGCCGAACTGGCCGACCTCGTCCTGTCGTCGGTCGAGCCCACGACGACCGTCACGGCCGACTCCGACGTGAGGGTGGCCGGACGCGACGCGTACCAGGTGGTCCTGACCCCGAAGGACTCCTCGACGCTCGTCGCGAGCGCGACCCTCACCGTCGACGCCGAGACCGGCGTCCCGCTCAAGGTGGTCGTCGCCGCGAAGGGGCAGAGCGATCCGGCGCTGTCGGCCGGCTTCACCTCGGTCGACTTCGGCGCCCCCGCGGCGTCCGTCTTCGCGTTCACTCCCCCGGCGGACGCGACCGTGACCGACGTGACCGTGCCGACCGGCGCCTCCGGACGGTCGCACGGTGACGCGGCGCACGCCGAGAAGACCGTCATCGGCTCCGGCTGGAGCACGATCGTCGGGGTCACCCCGGCTTCCGGGTCGAGCGACGGCACCTCGTCGACCGATGCCGACGCCCAGGGTCTGCTCGACCAGCTGACCACGAAGGTCGACGGTGGCCGGGTACTCGAGACGTCGCTGGTGTCCGTCCTGCTGACCGACGACGGTCGGGTGTTCGCCGGGGCGGTCGACGCCTCGACCCTGCAGGCCGCCGTGGCCGGGCAGTGACCTCCGGCCGGTGAGCCTCGACACCCCCGTCGCCCAGGCACCCGCCGTGGGCGACGCACCCCGAGGGGCGTTCGCCGTCGAGACGACGGGCCTGACGAAGCAGTTCGGACGCCAGCGCGCCGTCGACGGAGTCGACCTCGCGGTGCCGCACGGCAGCGTCTACGGGTTCCTCGGTCCGAACGGCTCGGGCAAGACCAGCACGATCCGCATGTTGCTGGGGCTCACCTCGGCATCGAGCGGCGACATCAGGGTGCTCGGCGGGTCGATGCCCGACGACCTGCGCCGCGTGCTGCCCCGCGTCGGCGCCCTGGTCGAGGGCCCGGCGTTCTACCCGTTCCTCTCGGGCCGTGCGAACCTGCACCGCCTCGACTCGGGCGACCGCTCCGCCCCGGCCTCGACGCGACGCGCCCGGGTCGACGCCGCCCTCGACCGCGTCGGCCTCGGTCACGCGGCGTCGAAGAAGGCCCACGCCTACTCGCTCGGCATGAAGCAGCGCCTCGGCATCGCGAACGCCCTGCTGATGCCGCGGGACCTGCTGGTGCTCGACGAGCCCAGCAACGGCCTCGACCCGCAGGGCACGCGCGAGGTCCGCACCCTCATCCGTTCCCTGGCCGACGAGGGCACGACCGTCTTCGTCTCGAGCCACCTGCTCAGCGAGGTCGAGCAGATGTGCACGCACATCGGCGTGATGAGCGCCGGGCGGCTGCTGACCCAGGGCACGCTCGACGACCTGCGCGCGCTCGGCACGCACCGGGTCCGCCTGCTCACGCCCGATCCGGACGCCGCCCGCGACGTGCTCGTCCGCCTGGGGCTCTCCCCGGAGGCACGGGCACGGCCCGACGCGACGCCCGCGACCGCGGGTGGTGCGGTCGGCGTCGAGGCGGAGCTCGCGGTCGACGGGCTCTCGCCCGAGTCGGTCGTCGCGGCGCTCGTCGCCGCGGACGTGCGCGTCCGCGGGTTCGAGGTGGCCGGCGCCAGCCTCGAGGACCGGTTCGTCGACCTGACCGGGGAGGGCTTCGATGTCGCCGGCTGAGTCCACGGGCGCGCGTCCCGACGCCGCCCCCACCGTCGACCGCCCCCGGAGCGCGCTCGGCCTCGGCCTGCTGGGCAGCGAGCTGGCGGTGCTCTTCCGCCGCGTCCGCACGATCGCGCTGCTCGCCGCGCTGGCCCTCATCCCGGTGCTGCTCGCGGTCGCCGTGCGCGTCACGTCGTCCGACGGCGGCGGTGGTCGCGGGCCCGCCTTCCTCGGCGACATCACCCAGAACGGCCTCTTCGTCTCGCTCACCGCCCTCACGGTGGCGATCCCGCTCTTCCTCCCGCTGACCGTCGGCGTCGTCGCCGGCGACACGATCGCGGGCGAGGCGAGCCTCGGCACCCTGCGGTACCTGCTGGTGACGCCGGTGGGCCGGGTGCGCCTCCTGCTCGTCAAGTTCGCGGCGGCCGCGGCGTTCTGCCTCGCCGCCACGCTCGTGGTGGTCGTGTTCGGGGCGATCGCCGGGGCCGCGCTGTTCCCGGTCGGGCCGGTCACCCTGCTCTCCGGGCAGACGATCGGCCTGGGCGAGTACGCCCTGAGGCTGCTGCTGATGGCGCTCTACGTCACGATGTCGTTGCTCGGCCTGAGCGCCATCGGCCTGTTCGCCTCGACGCTGACGAGCGTGCCCGTCGGGGCCATGGCGGCCACGATCGTGCTCTCGACCGTCGCCCAGATCGTCGATGCGCTGCCGCAACTGGACGTCCTGGACCCCTGGTTGTTCACGCACCACTGGCTGGGATTCGCCGACCTCATGCGCGACCCGGTCTCGTGGGACTCGTTCGGCGCCAACGCCCTGCTGCAGGCCGGCTACGTCGTGGTCTTCGGTGCCCTGGCACTCGGCCGGTTCACCACGAAGGACGTCCTGAGCTGAGCCGTCGGCGCGCCCGTGTCGGCGGTCGCGGTTACCGTGGATCGGTGCTTTCCCGTACCCGCCGATCCCGCGTCCCCTCCCGCCCGTTCCGCCTGACCGTGGCGGCGTCGCTCGCCACCGTGGCCCTGCTCGCCGCGACCGGCTGCACGTCCACGTCGACCGACGACGCCGACGGGCGCACGGCCCTCGTCACCCACCAGCAGGAGGCGCCGGTCACGGTCGTCGGCGGTGCCACCGCCCCCGAGAGGGCGGTCGAGGCCAGCCGGGCGCTGTTCGCCTCCAGTCCGGTCGCGGTCCTGGCCGCGGACGGGGACGCGGCGGGCCAGGCGGAGGCGGCCCACGAGGCGGAGCGACTGGGCGTGCCCCTGCTGCTCGCCCCGGCGGGGGCGCCAGCGGCGTCGCCGTCCGCCGGCCCGTCGAGCGACAGCCCCTCGACCGGGCCGTCCGTCCTGGCGGCCGAGCTCGACCGGCTCGACGTCGAGACCGTGCTGGCGGTCGGCGACGTGGGGACGATCGACGGGGCGGGCGTCGAGATCGCGACCCGCGCCTCCTCGGTCGACGTGCCCGACCCGGCGACGCCCCTGGACGACGTCCTCGCCGTCGTGGCCGGAGCCGAGGACGTCGCGGCCACGGCCACCGCCCGGGCCGCGGGGGCCGAGGTCCAGGCCCTGCCCGAGGGGGTCGTCGACCTGCAGGCCTCCGGTGAGGCGATCGACGCCCTGCACGCCTCGACGACGACCGACACCGTCCTGATCGGCTCGTCCTTCTCGACCGTGCGCGACGCCGCGTGGTCGGTCGCGGCGGCCCGGTCCGGGGCACAGCTGCCCGGCGGCGGCCAACGGTTCTTCCCGGACCGGCGGTTCGTGGCGCTCTACGGCGCGCCCGGCACCGGGGCGCTCGGCGTCCTCGGCGAGCAGGACGTCGCCGCGACCGTGCAGCGTGCCGCCGACGTCGCGGCGAGCTACGACGCGGCGAGCGACCGCCCCGTGGTGCCGATGCTCGAGGTCATCGCGACGGTCGCCGCCGGTGCCGCCGGGGACGACGGCGACTACTCGAACGAGCTGTCGGTCGAGAGCATCGAGCCCTACGTGGACGCGGCCGCCGCCGCGGGGCAGTACGTGGTGATCGACCTGCAGCCGGGTCGGGCGGACTTCCTCAGCCAGGCGAAGCGCTACGAGTCGCTGCTCTCGCGGCCGAACGTCGGCTTGGCCCTCGACCCCGAATGGCGCCTCGAGGCCGACCAGGTGCCGTTGCGCCAGATCGGCGGGGTCGAGGCGGGCGAGGTGAACGCCGTGTCGACCTGGCTGGCCGACCTCGTGGCCTCGAAGGGTCTGCCGCCGAAGATGTTCGTGCTGCACCAGTTCCGACTCGACATGCTGCGCGACCGGGCGTCGATCGACACGTCGCGGCCCGAGCTGGCCACGCTGATCCACGCCGACGGTCAGGGCTCACAGCCCGACAAGCAGGCCACCTGGCGCGCGCTGCACGACGGCGCTCCGGCCGGGGTCGCCTGGGGCTGGAAGAACTTCTACGACGAGGACGTGCCCGTGCTGAGCCCCGAGCAGACGATGGCCGACGTGTCGCCGACGCCCGACCTCGTGACCTACCAGTAGCGCGCCACCCGGGTCGCCCCGGCGACCCGTGCGGACGATTCACCGGCAGGTGGACGAAGATGAGGAGTCCGAAACCGACCGATGGGAACGCAGCACCGTGGCCACGAACGACGAAGTCGACCTCATCATCGACGCCTGGGCCCGCGAGCGCCCCGACATCGACTTCGCACCCCTCGACGTCTTCTCGCGCCTCCGCCGCCTGTCGCGGCGCCTCGACCGGATCCGCAGCGAGGCGTTCGCCCATGCGGGCCTCGAGATCTGGGAGTTCGACGTGCTCTCGGCCCTCCGTCGGGCCGGCGACCCCTTCCAGCTCAGCCCGAAGCACCTCGTCACGGCGACCATGGTCACGAGCGGCACCATGACGAACCGACTCGACCGTCTGGTCGAGCGCGGCCTCGTCGAACGCCACGGCGACCCGAGCGACGGCCGCGGTGTGCTGGTGCGCGTGACCGAGGACGGCATCGCGCGGGTCGACGCCGCCATGCTGAGCCTGGTCGACGCCGAGAGCGCCCGGCTGCACTCGCTGTCACCCGCCCAGCAGGCCCAGCTCGCCGACCTGCTGCGGCTCGTCGGCGACGAGTTCAGCTAGCAGCGTCGCCGGTCGGGAGTCAGCTCGAGAACGCCGAACTCGGCAGGTCCTTCTCGCCGTCGACGATCGCCCGCACGATCCGCTCGGCCACCGCGTCGGGGTCGAGGGCCGCACCGAACGCCGGCGCCTTCCCGGCGACCGCCCGCGTGGCGAGACCGGTGTCGGTGTGCCCCGGGCGCGCGTCGAGCACGCGGATGCCGTCTCGCCGGTACTCGCGTCCGGCGGCCGACGCGAAGGACGCCAGGGCCGCCTTGGACGCCGAGTACGCGGCCATCCCCACGGTCGCGGCCTCGGACACGACGCCGCTGATCGTCACGACGAAGGGTTCGCGACCGGCCGCCGCGGACTCCGCGAGGGCGGCGTGCGCGGCGCGCACCAGACGGATGGGCCCGAGAGCGTTCGTCTCGACGAGTTCGTCGAGCGTGTCGTCGTCGAGGTCCTTCGCCGCTCCGAACGCGACGACGCCCGCGGCGACCACGACGCCGTCGAGGCGTCCGTGCTCGTCGAGCGCCGACCGGACCAGCGCCGCGCCTCCCGACCGGTCACGCAGGTCGGCGAGGTAGGCGCCGGGGCCCGAGAGCGACTCGGGTCGTCGGGCCGCGCGGACGACGACGGCCCCCTCGTCTTCGAGCATCGCCGCGAGACGCTGCCCCAGTCCGCCGGACGCACCGGCCACGAGCACCACGGCTCCGTCGAGATCGGTCATGCCGCCGACCCTACGCGCGCGTCCCGGGGGGACGCCGGGGCGAGGACCGCAGGAGGCGCGGGTCGCGTCAGGCGGACGCGCGCACCACCAGCTCGGTCGGCAACGTCATGGCGGCCGGCTTCTCGCCGTCGATGACCTGCAGGAGCAGGCGCACCATCTCGCTGCTGATGCGGTCGAACGGCTGACGCATGGTCGTGAGGGCCGGCGAGGTCGCGGTCGCGACGCTCGAGTCGTCGAAGCCCGCGACCGCGACGTCGTCGGGTACGAGCCGCCCCGCGGCCGTCAGGGCGTCGATCGCCCCGGCGGCCATGCGGTCGTTGGCGGCGAAGACGGCGTCGAGGTCCGGCCGTTCGGCGAGCAGGGACTGCATCGCGACGCGGCCGCTCTCACGCCCGTAGTCACCGTGGCGCACGAGCGCGTCGTCGGCGTCGTCGCCCAGCTCGGCCCGGTAGCCCTCGAGGCGGGTGATGCCGCCGGGGGTGTCGGCGGGGCCGGCGATCGTGGCGATGTGCCTGCGCCCCAGGCCGCGGAGGTACGCGACCATCTCGCGCGCGCCCTCGCGGTCGTCGGCGGCCACCCACCCCATCTTCTTCTCGTGGCCGATCGGGATGCCGCAGGCGATCGCGGGGACCCCCGACTCGACCACGTCGGCGAGCAGCCTTCCGCCGCTGTGCGCGGAGACGAGCAGGACGCCGTCGACGTGCCCGGCCCCGATGTAGGCCAACGCCCGCTGCTGTTCGGCAGGCGACCCGGCCATGATCAGCACGAGCGAGACGTCGCGCTCGGCGAGCGCCGAGGCCGCCCCCCTCAGCAGGATGGAGAAGTTCGGGTCCTCGAAGAGCTGTTCGTGGTCCTCGGTGAGCAGGAAGGCGACCGAGCCGGTGCGGTTCGTCGCGAGGCTGCGCGCGTGCGGGTTGACGCGGTACCCGGTGGCCTTGATGGCGGCGTCGACCGCGGTCTTGGCCTCGGGGCTGACCCACCGGCCGCCGTTCAGGGCCCGCGACACCGTGCCCCGCGAGACGCCGGCGGCGGTCGCGACGTCGTCGATGGTCGGTCGGCCGCGGCCGGTCGTGCTGCTCACGCGGCCAGCATAGGGTGCGGCGACCGCCGGGCCGGCGGTGCGCTCCGCCCCGCCGGCACGACCGGTCGTCCAGGCCGCACTACTTGACCGCGCCGGCCGCGAGGTCGACCTTCCAGAACCGCTGCAGCACGAGGAAGATCGCGATGAGCGGGATCACCGAGAGCAGGGCACCCGTGATGACGAGCGTGTACAACGCCGGCGCCGAGGCCCCCTGGTTGAGCAGCCCGTTGAGTCCCACCGTGAGCGGGAACAGCGAGTCGTCGCCGAGCATGATGTACGGCAGCATGAAGTTGTTCCAGATGGCGACGAACTGGAACAGGAAGATCGTCACGAGCCCGGGCAGCAGCATCGGCACGGCGATCCTCGAGAAGATGCCCATCTCGCGGGCCCCCTCGGTGCGCGCGGCCTCGATCACGTCGGTGGGCACGGCGGCCGCGGCGTAGATGCGGGCGAGGTAGATGCCGTAGGGGCTGATGATCTGCGGCAGCAGCACGCCCCAGAAGGTGTTGGTCAGGCCGACGTTCGCGAGCAGGAAGTACTGCGGGATCGCCAGGATGACGCCGGGCACGAGCACGCCCATCAGCAGCACGTTGAAGACGACCTTCTTGCCCGGGAACTCGAACTTCGCGAGCACGTAGCCCGAGAGCGCCGAGACGAAGGTCGAGGCGATCGCGCCGATGCCGGCGTAGAGGGCCGTGTTGAGCATCCATCGCCAGAACAGCCCGTCGCGGTACTGCGTCAGGGCGACGACGTTGTCGAGCAGGTGACCGCTCGGCGCCAGGGTGAAGGTCGAGAAGAGCTCACCGCCGTCCTTGGTCGAGGCCATGACGACCCAGAGCACCGGGAACAGGCAGTAGACGGCGCCGATCAGCAGCAGCACCGTCGAGACGACGCTCGGCCGTTCGGCGTGCAGGCGCGGTGCGGACGGGTCGCGCGGCACCCTGCCCGAGGGGCGGCGGCCCGTCGAGGAGGCGCGGGTCGGGTCGGGCACCGGGGCCGTGGCGTCTCGGGAGCCGTCGAGGTCGATGGTGGTCATGGTCAGTCCTCCTGGCCGAATGCGCGCTTCTGGACGACCCGGAGGAAGAAGAAGCTGACGATGAAGGTGGCGAGCGCGATGACGACCGAGGTCGCCGCCGCCGAGTAGATGTCGTCGCGGGTGAAGGCGTCGCGGTAGACGAGCATGAGCGGCGACCAGCTGGTCGACAGGCTGTTCGTGAGCGGACGGAGGGTGGTCGGCTCGGCGAACACCTGCAGGGTGGCCACCATCGAGAACAGCGCGGTCATGACGAGCGCCGGCGCGACCATGGGGATCTTGATGCGCAGGGCGATCTGCACCTCGCTGGCACCGTCGAGGCGGGCGGCCTCGTAGACGTCGGTCGGGACGGCCTTGAGCGAGGTGTAGATGACGATCATGTTGAAGCCGACACCGCCCCAGAGGGCGATGTTGGCGATCGCGAACAGCACGGTTCCCGAGCCGAGCACCCCGTCGACGTCCCAGCCGAGCCGGTCGAACACGTAGTAGAAGGGGCTCACGGCCGGGAGGTAGAGGAAGCCCCAGAGCAGTGAGCTGATCACGGCGGGCACCGCGTAGGGCAGGAAGATGGAGACCCGCGAGAAGGCGGTGGCCCGCGTGCGCTTCGAGTCGAGCAGCAGGGCGAAGAGCAGCGCGAGGCCGAGCATGCACGGGATCAGCACGACGCCGTAGAGCAGGACGCGACCGACGCTGGAGGCGAACTCGGGGTCGGTCAGCGAACCGACGTAGTTCTCGAACCCGGCGAACACCTGGCTCTCGCCGCCCGAGCCGAGCCCCAGGCCGACGACCTGCTTCTTCTGGAAGCTGAGGAACAGCGTGTAGACGATGGGCGCCGCCATGAACAGCACGAAGAGCACGATGCCGGGGGCCAGCATGGCGTAGGGGGTCAGCACCCGCGTGCGGAAGCTGCCGTTGCCCTTGCGGGTCGCCGGGCGGGGCGCCTCGCGGCCGGCCGACGACGGCGGAGGGCCGGCCCCGTCGGTTCGCGGGCTGAGGGGGGTGAGGGTGTCGGCCATGCCGTGTCCTTGGGTCGAGACGGGTGTGACGGAGGGGTGACGGGGCGGGCGGGGCGACCCCGGCCGCCCCGCCCGATGTCGCTACTTGACCGAGAAGCCGCTCTTGGTCAGGTCGTCGACGGTGATCTTCTGCATGGCCGCGACCGCGTCCTCGAAGGCCGCCTGCGTCTTGGCGTCGGCCGCCTTGGCGAACTCGTCGTTGTAGGCGCTGAAGGCCACGTTGACGTTCGGGCCGTAGGTGAACGGCTGCACCGACTCGGACGCCTCGGCGGCGATGTCGTAGAAGTCGTCCTGCTGGCTGAAGAACTCGGGGCTTGTGGTCAGCGCGTCCGAGGCCGCGTCGGTGGCCGCCGGGTAGACGCCGGCGATGTCGGCGAGCGCCGCCACGGCCGTGGGGTCGGTGTTGAGCCACGTCGCGAACTCGACCGCCGCCTCCTTGTGCTCGGACTGGGTCGTGACGGCCGTGGTCGAGCCGCCCCAGTTGCCGTCCGCCGGCTTCGAGGCGTCCCACTGCGGCATCGGGGCCGCGGTCCACTTGCCGGCGGTGTCGGGGGCGTTGCCGCCCAGCACGCCCGGCGCCCAGACCGAGCTGATCCAGCCGACCTGGCTGCCGTCGTTCAGACCGGCGTTCCACTCGGGCGTGTACATCGGCTTGTTGTCGATCGCTCCGCTCTCGACGAGCCCGCCCCAGTACGAGGCGACCTTCTCCGTCGGGCCGCCCTCGATGTCGACGCCCCAGCTGTCGCCGTCGATCGACCACCACGAGGCACCGGCCTGCTGCGTGAGGCCGGCGAACCAGCCGGCGTCGTTGGCCGAGAAGGTGCCGAGGTACTTCGTCGGGTCGGCGGCGTGGAGCTTCGTGGCGACGTCGGCGTACTCGTCCCACGTGGTCGGGACGCTCAGGCCGTACTGGTCGAGGACGTCGGTGCGGTAGTACGCCATCATCGGGCCGGAGTCCTGCGGGATGGCGTAGACGCCGTCACCGCCGAGGGTCACCGACGACCAGGTGCCCTCCGAGAAGTCGCCTTCGAGGTCGGCGGCGCCCTGGTCGGAGATGTCGGCGAGCGCGTCCGAGGACACGAGCGTCGGGATCTTCTGGTACTCGGCCTGGATCAGGTCCGGCGCGCCGCTCCCGGCCTTGATGGCGGTGAGCAGCTTGGTGATGGCCGGGTCTCCGCCGTCCTGTTTGTTGACGGTGACCTGGATGTCGGGGTTGTCCTGGTTCCAGAGGTCGACGACCTTGTCGAGGTTCGGGGCCCAGGCCCAGTAGCTGAGCTCGACGGGACCGTCGTCGGCCGCGCCTCCCCCGGCGCCGGAGCACCCGGCGGTGAGCAGTAGGGCGGCGGTCGCGACCGTGGCGACACCGAGACGGCGGAATGAGCTGCGCATTCGTCCTCCTTGAGGAAAGCAAGAGCTGTGGTGGGGGCGGGACAGCGCGTGCTTCGGAGAACCACGTCGCTGTGCCTGTGAGCGGTTACAGTTACGCACAGCAGTTTTCGCTTGTCAACACCGTTACGGGCCCTTTCGCCGCTCGATACCGGTGTGTTACAACTGGGAGCGCACACAGTCAAAGGAGATCACCGCATGTCACTCGAGCTCGACGCCCGACCCACGCCCCAGGCCACCACGACCTGGCTGCCCGGCCGAGCCGACCTGCGCTACGGCGGCGACTACAACCCCGAACAGTGGCCGCGCGAGGTCTGGCTCGAGGACATCGCCCTGATGAAGCAGGCGGGCGTCAACCTGGTCAGCGTCGGCATCTTCTCGTGGGCCCTGCTCGAACCCCGCGAGGGCGAGTACGACTTCGGTTTCCTCGACGACATCCTGGGCCTGCTGCACGACGCCGACATCGACGTCGACCTCGCCACCCCGACGACCGTCCCGCCGGCCTGGTTCTGGAAGGCCTACCCCGACTCCCACCCGGTCACGCGGGACGGCGTCACCCTGGGTCGCGGCTCCCGCGGCATGGTCAGCCCGAGCAGCCCCGACTACCGCCGGGCGGCCCTCGCGATCACCGAGCGGCTGGCCGAGCGCTACGCGAACCACCCCGCGGTCGTGCTCTGGCACGTCCACAACGAGTACGGCGCCCCGATCAGCGAGGACTACGGCCCCCACTCGGTGCTCGCCTTCCGCACCTGGCTCGAGGAGAAGTACGTCACCCTCGACGCGCTCAACGAGGCCTGGGGCACCCGCTTCTGGGGCCAGACCTACGGCGAGTGGGACGAGATCGACGCCCCGCGCACCTCGGCCACGGTCGTGAACCAGACCTCGCGCCTCGACTTCGCCCGCTTCACCTCCGACGCCCTGCTGGCTTGCTTCACCGCCGAACGCGACGCGATCAAACGACACGCGCCGCACCTCCCGGTCACCACGAACTTCATGGCCACCAACTGCCCCTCCATCGACTACTGGAGGTGGGCCCGCGAGGTCGACGTCGTCGCGAACGACCACTACCTCGTGGCCGAGCGCCGCGACAACCACGTGCTGCTCGCCATGGACGCCGACCTCACCCGTTCGCTCGCCGGCGGTGCCCCGTGGATGCTGATGGAGCACTCGACCTCGGCCGTCAACTGGCAACCACGCAACATCGCCAAGCGCCCCGGCGAGCTCGCCCGGAACGCCGCGAGCCACCTGGCCCGGGGCGCCGACGCGATCCTGTTCTTCCAGTTCCGGGCGTCGCGGTACGGCGCCGAGAAGTTCCACTCCGCGATGCTGCCGCACGCCGGCACCTCGACCCGCACCTGGCGCGAGGTCGTCGACTTCGGCGCCGACCTGGGTCGGCTCTCGGCCGTCCGCGGCAGCCGGGTGGAGGCGCGGGTCGCGATCCTCTGGGACGTCGAGTCCTTCTGGGCCCACGACCTCGAATGGCGGCCGTCGGTCGAACTCCAGCACCGCGAGCGCGTCGTCGCCTGGTACTCCGCCCTGTGGCAGCTCGGCGTGACGGTGGACTTCCGCCACCCGCACGACGACCTGTCGGGCTACGACCTCGTGCTCGCGCCCTCGCTGTACCTGGCCGACCGGCGGACGACCGACGGCCTCGGCGCGTTCGTCCGCGAGGGCGGCACCTTCGTCGCGTCGTACTTCTCGGGCGTCGTCGACGAGAACGACACCGTCCACGCCGGTGGTGCACCCGGCGCCCTGCGCGAGGTGCTCGGCCTCTCGGTGCCCGAGTTCCTGCCCCTGTACGCCGACCAGGTCGTCACCCTCGACGACGGCACGACGGGCACGGGCTGGTCCGACGACATCGTGCTCGAGGGCGCCGTGGCGGTCGCGAGCTACGTCGACGGCCCGGCGGCGGGAGGTCCGGCGGTCACCCGCCACGCCCACGGCGACGGCTCGGCCTGGTACGTCTCGACGCGCACGACCGGGGCCGACCTCGAGGGTCTCGTCCGGTCGGTG
Organism: Frigoribacterium sp. ME-P-080; assembly: GCF_030209595.1. NCBI lineage: Bacteria > Bacillati > Actinomycetota > Actinomycetes > Micrococcales > Microbacteriaceae > Frigoribacterium > Frigoribacterium sp. ME-P-080. Next base: position 657,235 of record NZ_JARVRR010000002.1, on the reverse strand, counting down.
CTCGACGACGCCGGGGTGCCGCTGCCGGTGGACCACCCCGAGGGGCTCGAGGTCGTCGTGCGCCACGGGGACGACGTCGACTTCACCTTCCTGGTCAACCACGCCGAGACCGCGACCGACGTCGTGGTCGGTCAGGGCACCGAGCTGATCACCGGCGACGCCGTCGACGGCCGCGTGGGCGTCCCCGCCGGTGCGGTCCGCGTCGTGAGCCGCCCGCGCGGCTGAGCCGCGACGCGAGGCGACCGCAGGAGGCGCGGTGCCGGCGTCGAGACCGGCACCGCGCCTCCTGCGCCCCACCGTCCCGAACCCCGTACCGCCCCCGCAGCACCCCGCCACACCGATCGTCAAGGAGGACGACGCGATGACACGACCCACCACCACACCCCGGCCCCCCGTCGACCGGAGGGGCCGGCGCGGTCTCGCCGTCGGCGCCGCCCTCGCCACGGCGGCCCTGGGAGCCGGCCTGCTGTCGGGCGCCCCCGCGACCGCGGTGCCCGGCGGCCCGGCTCCTCGCCCCGTCGTCGTGCAGGACCCCGGCTTCGAGGACGGCGCGACGGGCTGGGTCTCGAAGGGGTCGGGCACCACGACGCTCGAGGCGGGTGGGCACGACTCGGCCACGCGCCTGACGCACGTGCTGCCGACGGCCGGCACGGCCACGACCAGCCAGAAGCTCAAGAAGGTGACGCCCGGGTGGTGGACCTTCTCGGCCTGGGTGAAGAGCGGTGGCGGCCTGGCCTCGAGCACGCTGTCGCTGACCGGGTGCGGCACCGGCGCGAGCAAGGACGCCGCGGCGACGACGGTGATCCCCTCGACCGAGTCCGACGACGGGTGGCTGCGCCTCTCGGTCTCGGCCGAGGTGACGCACAGCCAGTGCACTCCGACGTTCACCACGAGTGGTGCGGCCGGTGCCTGGGCGAGCATCGACGACGTCACCGTCACGCCCGGGCGGGTGACGCGCGACGTGCGGGGTGCCGACCTGTCGGGTCTGCCCCGCAACGAGGATCGCGGAGCCGTCTACCTCGACGCCGCCGGCCGCCCCACCGACCCGGTGACGCAGCTGGCGGACCACGGGGCGAACATGGTGCGGCTGAAGGTCTGGGTCGACCCGACCGACGGCTACAACGACCAGGACGACGTCGTCGCGATGGCGGCGCGGGCGAAGGCGGCGGGCATGCAGCTGCTCGTGGACTTCCACTACAGCGACCGGTGGACCGACCCGGGCGCCCAGACCATGCCGAGGGCCTGGCTCGGACTGAGCGCCCCCGAGGTCGCCGCGAGGATCCACGACCACACCCGCAGCGTGCTCGACGCCCTCGCCGCCGAGGGCATCACGGCGGACGCCGTGCAGGTCGGCAACGAGATCAACCCCGGCATGGTCTGGCCGCTGGGCCAGACCTGGGACGTCGACCCGAGCGACGGCGTCAGCGGCGCACAGTGGAGCAACCTGGCCATGTTCCTCACGGCCGGAGCGACGGCGGTGAAGGAGGCCTCGCCCACGTCGCAGGTCGTGCTGCACCTGACCAACATCAACGCCGGCGTCGACGGCCTCACCTGGTGGTTCGACGAGGCGACCTCACGCGGCGTGCCGTTCGACCTGATCGGCCTGTCGTACTACGGCTACTGGCACGGCGGACTGTCGGGCATGCAGCAGGCGGTCACGACGCTGTCCGAGCGCTACGACCGCGACGTGCTGATCGTCGAGACGTCGTACCCCTGGACGCTCGAGGACGACCCCGACCACCTCTGGGAGAACGTCGTCGTCGACCCGTCGCAGCTCGTCGCGGGCTACCCCGCGACGCCCGAGGGGCAGGCCGCGAACTTCCGTGCGATCCAGGACGTCGTGGCCTCGGCCCCGGGCGGCCGCGGAATCGGCGTCGTCGCGTGGGAACCCGCGTGGACCGCGGTCGACGGTGCCGGATGGGACCCGGACGACCCGACCTCGGGCAACGCGTGGGAGAACCAGGCGATGTGGGACCACGACGGTCGCCCGCTGCCCGCACTCGACGAGTACGCGGCCGACTGAACCGGGCGAACGACGGGTGATCCGGCGGGCGGTGGTCGGCGCGGCACCCGGTCTCCCCCCATAGTGGGCACATGCCCCGCACGCCCGAGCCCCTGGCACGCCTCTCCCGTCGAACGGTCCTGCTCGGCGTCGGCGGCGTCGCCGTCCTCGGGACGGCCGCCGTCGCCCTCGGGTTGCGTTCCGCGCGACTGAGCGAGGAGGCGCCGGTCACCCGAGCCGCGCCTCCTCGGCCCGTCGACACCCTCCTGGCGGCTCGACCCTCCACCGTCGCCCACCGCGGCGGGTCCGGCGACTGGCCCGAGATGTCGATGTTCGCCTACCGGCAGTCGGTCGCCGCCGGGGTGGACGGGCTCGAGGTGTCGCTCTCCCGCACCTCGGACGGCGTCTGGTTCGGACTGCACGACGAGACCCTCGACCGCACCTCGGGCACGACCGGGTTCGTCCCCGCCGACCACACGTGGAGCGAGGTGCAGCAGTACCGCATCTCGGCGGCCGAGACGAACGACCCCGAGCAGTCCGACCAGCCGTACGCCCGCTTCGACGACATCGTGCGCGAGTTCGGCCGCGAACACGCCCTGTTCGTCGACCCGAAGTACGTCGACCCCCGCTTCTACCCCGAGCTGTTCGAGATCGCGTGGATGCAGCTCGGAACGTCCGAGGTGGCGCAGACCTTCGTCGGCAAGGGGTACTGCACGCAGACCGAGTGGGGCGACCTCGCCGCCTCCGAAGGGTGCGCGACCTGGGGGTACTACTACGCCGACGAGCTGGCGGACGACCCCGAGCTGCTCACCCGGACCTCCGCCAGCTGGAGCATGCTGGGCCTCGACTGGTCCGCCCCGGCCGCGACCTGGGCGACGATGACGGCCACCGGCAAGCCGGTCCTCGGCCACATCGTGTCCGACCTGGACGCCGCTCGCGCCGCACTCGACGGGGGTGCGTCCGGGCTCGTCGTCTCAGGCGTCGCCGAGGTCGTCCGGCAGCTGACGACCGAGGGCTGAGCCCGGCCGCACGCGGACCCGACCCCCGCCCGGCGCCCCGCGGCTCAGGCGGCGGTGACGACCACGCGCTCGGGACGGTCGGCGTCCGCGCCGAAGACCAGACGCCGCGTGGCGACCTTGTCGGCGAAGAACCGGTCGTGGCTGACCACGACGACCGCCCCGGGGAAGTGCTGCAGCGCCCGCTCCATGACCTGGGCGCTCGGCACGTCGAGGTGGTTGGTGGGCTCGTCGAGCAGCAGCACCGAGGCCCCCGAGAGCAGGCACTGCGCCATCGCGACGCGGGCCCGCTGACCACCGGAGAGCGTGCCGATGCGCTTCTTGAGATCGGCCTCGCTGAACTGGAACATCGCGAGGAACCGCCCGACCGACTTCCGCGTCGCGGTCAGGGCGAGGCTGTCGGGCATCGCGTTGACCGAGTGCGTGACGGTGTCGTCGTCGTCGAGCTCGGCCAGCACCTGGTCGTACGAGACCACCTTGACCCCGCCCGCCCAGGCGGCCCGACCGGCGTCGGCACGTTCTTCCCCCGTCAGCACCCGCAGCAACGTGCTCTTGCCGCTGCCGTTCGCCCCCGTGATCACCAGGCGGTCGCCGCGCCGCAGCTCGAACGTGAGGTCGTCGAAGAGCGTCCGGTCGTCGCGGGCCTTGCCGAGACCGTCGACCCGGCACAGGACGTCCTTGACGTGCAGCCCCGAGTAGATCTCGGTGATGATCTGGTCGACGGGGCGGGGTGCCCGCGACTTCTTGACCTTGGCGAGCTGCTTGAGCAGGTCGCCGCCGTCCTGGCGCTTGGCGGCCTTGGCGGCGTCGCGGCGGTCCGAGATGCCCTCGGCCTCGAACGCGAGCAGCTCGGACTCGTGCACGAACTGCTGCTCGAGGCTCTTCAGCCGGAACTGCTTCTGCACGACGTACTCGGCGAAGTCCCCCGGGTAGTCGTGCAGGTGGAAGTTCTCGACCTCGACGATGCGGGTGACGACCGCGTCGAGGAAGCTGCGGTCGTGCGAGACGACCACGGCCGCGCCGTGGAAGTCGCGGAACCACGACTCGAGCCACTCGACGCCGGCCACGTCGAGGAAGTTCGTGGGCTCGTCGAGCAGCAGCACGTCGGGGTCCTCGAGGACGATCTTCGCGAGGGCCGCCCGGTTGCGCCAACCACCGCTGAGGTCGTCGATCGGGCTGGTGCGGTGCGCGTCGCTGAATCCGAGCACGCTCAGTGCCGTGTCGATGCGGCGCGGGTACTCCCAGCCGTCGACCCGGTCCATCTCGGCGAACAGTTCGGACTGTCGGTGGATCAGCTGGTCGAGGGCGTCCCCGCCGTCGGGGTCCATCGCGACCACGGCGATGTCGGCGTCGATCTGCGCCAGGTCGGCCTCGATCGCCCGCTCGTGGGCGAAGAGCCCGGTCAGCACCTCGACGATGGTCTGCGTGCCGTCGAGTTCGGAGAACTGCGAGAAGTACCCCACCCGGACGCCCTGCTCGAGCGTGACCGTGCCCTCGTCGGGCTGCACCTGGTCGAGCATCAGCTTGAGCAGCGTGGACTTGCCGCTGCCGTTGCGACCGACGATCCCCACGCGCTCCTTCTCGTCGAGGCGGAAGAACGCCTCGCGCACCACCGGGGTGCCGTCGAAGCGGACGGTCACGTCGTTCAGTCGGATCAGGCTCATGCGTCGATCCTCGCAGGCCGACGGAACACCCGGCGCCGCGCGGTTGTTGTCGTGAGAGGCATCGAGGCGACCGCGGGCATCCGACCCATCCGATCGCACCGACGCCGACGAACAGGAGGCATCATGTCGGACCAGTACCGGAAAGACCCCGAGGCGGTCGCCCGCCTCACCTCGACCCAGCGCCGCGTGACCCAGGGCGGTGGCACCGAACCCGCCTTCCGCAACGAGTTCTGGGACTCGAAGGACGCGGGCATCTACGTCGACGTCGTCTCGGGCGAGCCCCTGTTCGCCTCGGTCGACAAGTTCGACAGCCGCACCGGCTGGCCGAGCTTCACGCGACCCATCGACGCCGAACACGTCGTCGAGAAGCGCGAGGGCTTGTTCTTCAAGCGCACCGAGGTGCGCTCGACCGCCGGGGACAGCCACCTCGGCCACGTCTTCCGCGACGGACCCACCGCGACCGGCGGGCTGCGGTACTGCATCAACTCGGCGGCTCTCCGCTTCGTCCCCTACGCCTCACTCGAAACCGAAGGATACGGTGCCTACATGACGCTCTTCTCCCCCGAATCCACCCCCGCCCCCAGCGGCACGACCGAGACCGCGATCCTCGCCGGCGGCTGCTTCTGGGGCGCCCAGCAGCTGCTCCGCCGCCGACCGGGCATCGTCTCGACCCGCGTCGGCTACTCGGGCGGCAGCGTGCCGAACGCGACGTACCGCAACCACCGCGGCCACGCCGAGGCCGTCGAGATCGTGTTCGACCCGGGTCTGACCTCGTACCGCGAGATCCTCGAGTTCTTCTTCCAGATCCACGACCCGTCGACGAAGGACCGCCAGGGCAACGACGTCGGCGACAGCTACCGCTCGGCGATCTTCTACGCGGACGACGAGCAGCGCGCGACGGCCCTCGACACCATCGCCGACGTCGACGCGTCCGGCCTCTGGCCCGGCAAGGTGGTCACCGAGGTCACCCCGGCCGGCGACTTCTGGGAGGCCGAAGAAGAGCACCAGGACTACCTCGAGAAGGACCCCTACGGCTACACCTGCCACTTCGTCCGTCCGGGCTGGGTGCTGCCGAAGCGCGACCAGCAGGTCGCCGCGGGCTGACGCCCGTCGGACCCTAGGAGGCGCGGTGCCGGTTCGACCGGCACCGCGCCTCCTGGCGTCCGGTCGCTCCTCAGCCCCAGAGGCGCGTGACGATCGATCCCATGAGGTCGTCGGTCGGGAAATTCCGTTGCGACACCGTGACGACGACGTCGTCGCGCACCAGCACGGTGTCCGCCATGTCGACGCCGTACATCGGGTGGGTCGTGACGTACTGGCAGAGCGAGCCGCCGTACGCCTCGGAGCAGTCGTAGACCACGCCGTCGAGCCAGAAGACCGAGGTGGGTTCGCGTCCCTCGGCGAGCCAGGCGGGATACGCCGCGGCCGTCGCGGCGTCCACCGTGCTGACGTCGGCGAAGAGGCCCGTGACGTCGGCCCGCATGTCGGCCCAGCCACAGCGGAGCACCTGGGCGGACGCCACGACGTCCCTCAGGTCGGCGTCGGCGCCGGGTGCCGTGGGAGCGACCTGTCCCATCGGCTGACCGAAGTAGGCGGGGTCGTTGAGGGGGGCGTCGCCCATCGTGGCGGCGTAGGTCGCGGCGTCCACCAGGTCGGTGCAGTCCGTCGGGATCGACACGGGCCGCGTCGTCGGGGTCTGCGACGGAGTCGCCGTCGGGGTCTCCGACGGGGTCGCGGTGGCCTCGGGCGAGGCGGCGACGTCGGTCGCCGGGGCGGTCGGACCGGACGTCGACGCGCCCGCTCCACCCGTCGCCGGCGCGCAACCGGCCAGCAGTCCGGCCAGTGCAAGACCGACGAGGGCGGTGTTCACGGAACGCTTCATGGTCGTCTCCCCCTCGCCAGGCCGATGCCGGACCGGTCTGTCGGCTGATCTCTCCAGCCTAACGACAACGACACGAGGAAGCCTCGGCTCCGAGGACGACATCGGATCATCCTCCGGGATGGCCTCGCCCCGAGGACGCCGGTCGAGGGCAGGTCTAGGCTCGCGGCGTGGACGCGGGTGGCAGGGCATGACCGGGGACGCCGGGTTCGACGCCGTCCTGCTCGCCGGGGGTCGCGCCTCCCGGGTGCACGGTGCCGACAAGACCGGCTTCACGAGTGGCGACGCGACGCTCCTCGACCGGGCCGTCCAGGCGGCGGCCGGAGCCCGGACCCTCGTCGTGGTCGGCCTGCGCGACGGTCGGGTGCCGCCCGCCGGAGCCCTGCTCACCCGTGAGGAGCCTGCCTGGTCCGGGCCGGTGGCCGCCCTCGCGGCCGGTCTCGCCGTCGTCGGCGACCCGGCACCGTGGGCACTCGTGCTGGCCTGCGACCTGCCGCGGGCGCCTGAGGCCGTGGCGGCCCTTGTCGCCGGCGGCGCCGAGGACGACGAACACCGGGACGGTCGGCTCGCCGTCGACTCGGGCGGGCGACGTCAGCCACTGCTCGCTCTCTACCGGACCGACGCCCTGCGGACGCGACTCGGAGGACTGCGGGCCGACGGCCCCCTCGAGGGCCTGTCGCTCCGCCGTCTGCTCGACGGGCTCGACCTGCTCGAGGTCCCCGTGCCCGACGCGCTCTGCGCCGACGTCGACACCGTCGCCGACGCCGACCGCCTGGGTGTCGTCCGGCGCGAGGCCGACGCGACTGGTTGAGTGTCGACCATGACCGACACACCTGCCGAACTCGACGCCTGGGCCGCACGACTCGTCCGGGCCCTGGGCCTGCCCGACGACTTCGTGGTCGACGTCCCCGTGGTGCTCGACCTCGCCCGCGACGCGGCGCACGGCGTCGCCCGCCCGGCCGCCCCGCTGACGACGTTCCTCGTCGGCTTCGCCGCGGGGCTCGCCGGCGGATCGCAGGCCGAGCTGGACCGGGCGACCGCGACCGCCACCGCGCTGGCCACGGCCGACCCGGCGTGACGGTCCGGCGGGCCGACTGGCGGGTGGCCCGCGCCGAGGCGTCCGACGCCGCCCGGGCCCTGCCCCGCGACCTCGAGACCGTCCTGCTCGCCGACGCGGTCGGTCGCACGCTGGCCCGGGACGCCACGAGCCTCGCGCGCGTGCCCGGCTCCGACGTCTCGGCGATGGACGGCTGGGCGGTCGCCGGCGAGGGCCCCTGGCGACTCGGCCCGTCGATCGTCGCGGGCCGGGTCGCCGACGACGACGGCTCGCTGCCGACCGGGGTCGCGCGACCGGTCACCACGGGCGCCGTCGTCCCGGACGGGACGGACCGGGTGCTGCGCTCGGAGTCCGGGCACGTGGCCGACGGCGTCCTGACGGCCGACGACGACCCCCGCCGTCCGCCGCACGTCCGGCGAGCCGGAGAAGAGATCGACCGCGGCGACGCCCTGATCACCGCGGGCACGCTCCTCACCCCGCCCCGCGTCGCCGTGCTGGCCCTCGGCGGGCACGACGCCGTGCCCGTGGTGACCCGCCCGACGGTGGCCCTGGCCGTGCTCGGCGACGAGGTCGTGGCCGAGGGCGTGCCCGAGCGCGGCACGGTCCGCGACGTGTTCTCGGTGCCGGTGCCGCGCCTCCTCGGCTCCCTCGGCACGGCGTCCGCGACCACGACGCGGGTGGCCGACGACCTCGACGCGACGATCGCCGCCCTCGACCGCTCGGACCGTCGCCTCGTGGTGACGACCGGAGGCACCGCGCACGGCCCGACCGACCACGTCCGCGCCGCCCTCGACCGGCTGGGCGCCGAGCTGGTGGTCGACGGTCTCGCGATGCGTCCGGGGCAGCCCCTGGTCGTCGCGCGCCGCGGCGACACGGTCTACCTGTGCCTGCCGGGCAACCCGATGGCCGCCTACGTGGGGCTCGTGGTCGTGGGGACCGCGGTGGTGGACGGCCTCCTCGGGAGGCGACCCGCGCCTCCCGGGTCCGTCACGCTCGCCGTCGACGTGGCCCACCCCCGATCCGGCGCGCTCGTGCAGGCGTACCGGGCGACCCCGGACGGAGCCGTGCCGACCGAGCGCCAGTCCTCGGCGATGTTGCGCGGCCTGGCCGACGCCGACGGGCTGCTCGTCGTGCCCGAGGGCGGGGCGCGGGCGGGCGACGTCGTCCCCTCGCTCGGCCTCCCGTGGTGAGGCGCGGACCCCGCCGGCTTTCGATTCCGGGGTTCGAGGGGTAGACCTGACTCATGGCACGCATCACGTCCCGCAAACCGGTGACCCGCATCACGGTCGGCGACGACGGCAGCGCCGGCGTCCGTAAGACCATGGACACCCTCGCGGTCGAGGAACCCCTCGAGATCCGCGTCGGCGGCACGTCGCTCGCCATCACCATGCGCACGCCCGGTCACGACTTCGACCTGGCCGCGGGGTTCCTCGTGTCCGAGGCCGTCATCTCGACCGGTGACGAGTTCTTCGCCGCCCGCTACTGCGCCGGGGCCACCGCCGAGGGGCTCAACACGTACAACGTGCTCGACGTCACGCTCGCGCCCGGGGTGCCGGCGCCCGACCCGAGCCTCGAGCGGGCGTTCTACACGACGAGCTCGTGCGGGCTATGCGGCAAGGCCTCGATCGACGCCGTCCGCACGACGTCGCAGCACGACGTGCGGCACGACCCCCTCGTCGTCGACCCCGCACTGCTCTCCACCTTCCCCGACCGCCTGCGCGAGGGCCAGGACGTCTTCGAGAAGACCGGCGGGCTCCACGCCGCGGCGCTCTTCGACGGCCGCACGGGCGAGCTGCTCGTCCTGCGCGAGGACGTCGGTCGGCACAACGCCGTCGACAAGGTCGTCGGCTGGGCCGTCAAGGAGGCGCGGCTGCCGTTGGGCGGGACCGTCCTGATGGTCTCGGGTCGCGCCTCGTTCGAGCTCACGCAGAAGGCGTCGATGGCCGGCATCCCGGTGCTCGCCGCCGTGTCGGCACCGTCCTCGCTCGCCGTCGACCTCGCGACCGAGCTGGGCGTCACGATCGTGGGGTTCCTCCGCGGCCGGTCGATGGTCGTCTACTCGCGACCGGACCGGCTCGGCGAGCCCGACGGGACCGAGCCGTCGGCCCGCTCGCGCGACGCCGGCGACGCGACCCGCGCCTCCTCGTCCCCCGACTCCGCCGACGCCGCCGACGCCCACGCCCCCGACTTCCCCGGCGGCGCGACGCGCGCCTCCTCGCCCGTCCCCCTGACGATCGGAACCAGACCGTGACCGAGAAACCCCCCGTCTCCGACGTGACCGACGCCGACATCGAGGTCGGCCCCCCGCGCGAGTGGGCCGCCGGCGTGCCCGGCGTGTTGCACTCGATGGACCCGGCCATCAAGCAGCTCGGGCTGGCCCGGACCGTCAAGCTCATGACGTCGCTGAACCAGAAGGACGGCTTCGACTGCATGAGCTGCGCCTGGCCCGACCCGGACCACCGCAAGGTCGCCGAGTTCTGCGAGAACGGCGCCAAGGCGGTCACCTGGGAGGCCAACCCGGTGCTCGTGCCCGACACGTTCTGGGCCGAGCACTCGGTGACCGACCTGCTCGACAAGACCGAGTACTGGCTCGGCATGCAGGGCCGCATCACCAAGCCCGTGCACAAGCCCGCCGGCAGCGACCACTACCGCGAGGTGTCGTGGGACGAGGCGTTCCGCATCGTCGGCGACAAGCTGAGGTCGCTCGACAGCCCGGACGAGGCGTCGTTCTACACCTCGGGCCGCACCTCGAACGAGGCGGCCTTCGCGTACCAGCTGTTCGTGCGCGCCTTCGGCACGAACAACCTGCCCGACTGCTCGAACATGTGCCACGAGTCGACGAGCCTCGCCATGGCCGAGGTGGTCGGCATCGGCAAGTCGACCATCGCCTACGACGACTTCGAGCAGGCCGACCTGATCGTCATCCTCGGGCAGAACCCGGGCACCAACCACCCGCGCATGCTGACGGCCCTCGAGGACGCCAAGCTCAAGGGCGCGAAGATCGTGGCGGTCAACCCGCTGCCCGAGGCCGGCCTGCGTCGCTACAAGAACCCGCAGCTGCCTCGCGGCGTCGCGGGTCGCGGCACGGAGATCGCCGACCAGTTCCTGCAGATCCGGCTCGGTGGCGACATGGCGCTGCTGCAGGCCGTCGCCAAGCGCGTCCTCGAGGCCGAGGACGCCGCCCCCGGCACGGTGCTCGACCACGAGTTCCTGGCCGAGCACACCGTCGGGCTCGAGGCCTTCCGCGAGCACATCGCGCAGGTCGACGACGACGAGGTGCTGCTGGCGACCGGGCTCGACCGGGCCGAGATCGACGAGCTGGCCGACCGCTACCTGGCCTCGGACCGCGTGATCATCACCTGGGCGATGGGCATCACGCAGCACCGCAAGGCCGTCGACACCATCAAGGAGATCATCAACCTGCTGCTCCTGCGCGGCAACATCGGCAAGCCGGGTGCCGGCGCCTCGCCGATCCGCGGGCACAGCAACGTGCAGGGCGACCGCACGATGGGCATCTGGGAGCAGGTCTCGGACGAGTTCCTCGACGCCCTGCAGAAGGAGTTCCGCTTCGACCCGCCGCGCGAGCACGGCGTCGACGCCCTCAAGGGCATCAAGGCCATGCAGGAGGGGCGGATCAAGTTCTGGATGGGCATGGGCGGCAACCTCGTGGCCGCGATCTCGGACACCCAGCTCGCCGAGGCCGCGATGCGCGGGACCGACATGACCGTCCAGGTGTCGACGAAGCTGAACCGCTCGCACGCCGTGGTCGGCGCCGAGGCGCTCATCCTGCCGACGCTCGGCCGCACCGAGATCGACGTGCAGGAGGCCGGGCCGCAGTTCGTCTCGGTCGAGGACACCGTGTGCTCGGTGCACGGCAGCCACGGCCAGGTGCCGCCGGTCGCGCCCGACCTGCTCAGCGAGGTCGCCATCGTCAGTCGGCTGGCGCGGGCGACGCTCGGCGACCGGGCCGACCTCGAGATCGACTGGAAGGGCTTCGAGGACGACTACGACACGTTGCGCGACCACATCAGCCGGGTCGTGCCGGGCTTCGAGCGCTACAGCGAGCGGGTGCGCAGCCGCGACGGCTTCGTGCTGCCGAACGGGCCGCGCGACTCGCGGACCTTCGCGACGAAGGTCGGCAAGGCGATGATCACGGTCAACGACCTCGAGCACGTCGAACGCCCCGAGGGGACGCTGCTGCTGCAGACCCTGCGCTCGCACGACCAGTACAACACCACGATCTACAGCCTCAACGACCGCTACCGCGGCATCAAGAAGGGTCGGCACGTGGTCTTCGTCAACCCGCTCGACCTCGACGACCTCGGGCTCACCGACGGCCAGAAGGTCGACGTGTCGACGGTCTGGACCGACGACGTCGAACGGGTGCTCCGCGACTACCGCATCGTCGCCTACCCCACGGCCCGCGGGTGCGCCGCCGCGTACTTCCCCGAGGCGAACGTGCTCGTGCCGCTCGACAGCGCGTCGATCGGCAGCAACACCCCGGTGTCGAAGGCCGTGCTGGTGCGGGTGACGCCGGCGGCGGTGCCGGTCGGGGTCTGACCCCGGGTCGGCCCGTCGCCGTGCGGCGCCGGCCGAGCCGGCCCGGTCGGGTCAGCGGGCGGCGGCGCGGACGGCGGTGACGGCCGCGGCCACGCCACCGTCCCAGGGGGCACCGTGGCCGGGCAGCACCCAGGTGGCACCGGTGTCGAGCAGGGCGTCGAGCGACGCCAGGGCCTGCTCGGGCTCGTCGGTGAACGGAGCCGGTGCGGGCCCGACGTGCCCGGTCGTCACGTGGCGCGTGGTCAGGGCGTCGCCCACGAACACGGCGTCGACGCCCGGGACGAACACGGCGATGCTGCCTTCGGAGTGCCCGGGCATCGGGATGATCCGAGGCGCACCCGGCAGGTCGAGCGTCTCGCCCCCGTGCACCTCGACGACCTCGGTGAGCCAGGCGGTCCTCGCCCCGCCCTTGCGCAGGCTGTAGCCGGCGAACCCCAGCAGGGGGCCGAGCTTCATCGGCGGCATGCCGTTCTTCGGCTTCGGCCTGCCCTTCGACCGCGAGGCGTCGGCGGCGTGGACGTACACGGGCACCCCGTGGTCGCGACGCAGCCGCTCGGCGAAGCCGACGTGGTCGGAGTCACCGTGGGTGAGGACGACGCCCTTCACGTCGTCGAGGGTGCGTCCGACGGAGGCCAGCTCGGAGACGAGTTCGGACCAGAGGCCGGGCAGACCGGCGTCGATCACGGTCACGCCCGCGGGCGTGACGACGAGGTACGCGGCGACGATGTCGTTGCCGATGCGGTGGAGGGAGGGGGCGAGTTCCATGATGGCTACGGTAGTTAGCCATCATGGCTATTGTCAATAGCTATACTCGACGGATGCCCACACCCGACCGCACCTCACCCGACGCCATCCTGCTCGCCGCGCGCGAGCTGCTTGAGGCCGACGGCCCGTCCGGCCTCACGATGGCCGCGGTCGCGGCACGGGTCGGCGTGCGTGCACCCTCGCTCTACAAGAGGGTCGAGAACCGGGAGGCGCTGCTGCGGTCGGTCGCGGAGGCCACCCTCACCGACCTGGCCGCGCGGCTCGACGGGGCGGGGTCGGCCCGCGAGGTGCTCGACGCCTTCCGGGCCTTCGGGCACGAACGTCCGGCCGCGTTCCAACTGGTCATGACGCCCGGGCCCGGCGTCCCCACCGCGCGACGCGAGTTCGGCGCCGCGGCGAGCGCGGCCGCCCTCCGGGTCGGCGAGCAGCTCGTCGGGCCGGAGCGGGCCCTCGACGCCGCCCGCACGCTCACGGCGTGGGTGGCGGGCTTCGTCATCATGGAGCTCAACGGCGGCTTCCAGCTGGGCGGCGACGTCGACGGGGCGTGGGACTTCGGGGCCGAGCGCGTCCTCGCGGCCCTCGCCGCGCCTCCTGCGGTCTGAGCCGTCCCCCACGACCGCCCGGCCTGCGGCTCCGCTCAGTCGAGCGGTGCGTGCGGGTACGAGGAGGCGCGGTGCTGGAACTCGAGGATCGCCTCGTTCTCGACCCGCCCCTCCGCGATCTCGACGGCACGACGGATCGTGTCGGACGCCGCCCACGAGGTCGGCCCCTCCATGACGGTGCGGAGGAACGGGAGGAGGGCTTCGCTGATCTCCCACGTCGTGGAGTTCCAGAGCAGCGACGGGCTGTGGTCGACGGCGTAGTAGTTCGTGGTGGCGCCCACGGTGATGAGCGGTTCGGCGAACGTCGTGGCGCGGGCCCAGTCGAAGCCCATGCCCTCGTCCACCGAGACGTCGACGATGAGGCTGCCGGGGCGGAAGGCGTCGAGGTCGGTCTCGCGCAGGTAGGTGAGCGGGGCGTTCGGGTCCTGGAGGGTGCAGTTGACGACGATGTCGGCGGCGGCGAGGAACGGAGCGAGGGCGACCGGCCCGTCGGGGGTGTTCACGGTGCTGGCGCCGGGCGTCTCGGGGTCGTGTTCGAACTGGAAGATGTCGACCGACGGGATCGGCGACCCGACGGCGGCGATGTTGCGGTTCGTCAGGACGCGCACGTCGTGGATGCCGTGGGCGTTGAGGGCCGTGACGGCGCCGCGGGCGGTGGCGCCGAAGCCGATGACGACGGCGCTGAGGCGACGGCCGTAGTCGCCGGTCGAGCCGCAGAGCTGGAGGGCGTGCAGCACCGAGCAGTAGCCGGCGAGCTCGTTGTTCTTGTGGAAGACGTGCAGGCCGTAGCCGCCGTCGGACTGCCAGTGGTTCATGGCCTCCCACGCGATGAGGGTGAGCCGTTTGTCGATGGCGAGCTGGGTGATCTCGCGGTCCTGGACGCAGTGCGGCCAGCCCCATAGGCTCTGACCGTCGCGCAGGCCCTCGAGGTCGGCGGCCTGGGGCTTGGGCAGCAGGACGACGTCGCTGTCCGCGACGATCTGCTCGCGGTCGGCCATCGCCACGAGGGGCTCGAGGTCGGCGTCGGGGATGCCGAAGCGCAGGCCGTAGCCGCGCTCGAGGGTCATGCTCGCGCGCAGGTCGGCGTCGATGCGGTCGAGGTGGGCGGGGTGGATCGGCAGGCGCCGCTCGTCGGGCTTGCGCGAGGTGGCCAGGACGCCGAGGCGCAGCAGTGCGGGGGCGCCGGAGGTGGTGCCGGTGGGCGGGGAATCCGTTTGGCTCATGCTTGAGAGTAGATGAGTGGCGCTCGCCCCCGAGCCGGAGGGTCAGTTGTTGAAGCGGAACTCCACCACGTCGCCGTCCTGCATGACGTATTCCTTGCCCTCGATGCGGGCCTTGCCGGCCGAGCGGGCCTCGGCGATGGAGCCGGTCTCGACCAGGTCGTCGAACGAGATGACCTCGGCCTTGATGAAGCCCTTCTCGAAGTCGGTGTGGATGACCCCGGCGGCCTGCGGGGCCTTCCAGCCCTTGCCGATCGTCCAGGCGCGGGTCTCTTTCGGGCCGGCCGTCAGGTAGGTCTGCAGGCCCAGAGTCTCGAAGCCGATGCGGGCGAGCTGGTCGAGACCGGACTCGTCCTGCCCGAGCGACGCGAGCAGCTCGGCGGCGTCCTCGTCGTCGAGGCCGATCAGCTCGGACTCGACCTGCGCGTCGAGGAAGATCGCCTCGGCCGGCGAGACCAGGGCCTGCAGTTCGGCCTTGCGCCCCTCGTCGGTCAGGACGGCCTCGTCGACGTTGAAGACGTAGATGAAGGGCTTCGCGGTGAGCAACCCGAGTTCGCGGATCGGCTCGAGGTCGATGCTCGTGGCCGAGAGCGCCTCGCCTCGCTCGAGCGCCTCCTTGGCGGCGACGGCCGTCTCGTGCACGATCGGCTCGACGCGCTTCAGCCGCAGCTCTTTCTCGTACCGGACGAGCGCCTTCTCGACCGTCTCGAGGTCGGCGAGGATCAGCTCGGTGTTGATCGTGCCCATGTCGCTCTCGGGGTCGACCTTGCCGTCGACGTGCACGACGTCGGGGTCGTCGAAGCCGCGCACGACCTCGGCGATGGCGTCGGCCTCGCGGATGTTCGCCAGGAACTTGTTGCCCAGGCCCTCGCCCTCGCTCGCCCCCTTGACGATGCCGGCGATGTCGACGAACGACACCGGCGCGGGCAGGATCTTCTCGCTGCCGAAGAGACCGGCCAACACCTGGAGGCGCGGGTCGGGCAGGTTGACGATGCCCACGTTGGGCTCGATGGTCGCGAACGGATAGTTCGCCGCCAGCACCTGGTTCTTGGTCAGGGCGTTGAACAGGGTGGACTTGCCGACGTTGGGCAGTCCGACGATCGCGATAGTGAGAGCCACGAGGGTCAAGCGTACCGGGCCTGCCGAGCCGTGCCGTCGGAACCGCGTCCGCTGTGGAGGGAACGGTCGCCCACCGCGCCTGGGGAGGCGGTGTCGGAGGCGCGTGAGAGCATGAGTCAATGCCCATCGACTTCACCGCGATCGACTTCGAGACCGCGAACTCGAGCAGCGCCAGTGCCTGCTCCGTCGGCCTCGTCAAGGTCCGCGACGGCGTCGTCGTCGACAAGGTCGGCTGGTTGATCCAGCCACCCACCGGGCACGACGAGTTCTCCGAGTGGAACACCCGCATCCACGGCATCGTCGCGAACGACGTCGTCGGCGCCTTCGGCTGGGCCGAACAGTTCGAGCTGCTCGCCGACTTCGCCGGCGACGACGTCTTCGTCGCCCACAACGCCGGCTTCGACATGGGCGTCATCAAGGCCGCCTGCGCGGCGACCGGGCTCACCCCTCCCCCGTGGTCGTACCTCTGCAGCCTGCAGGTCGCCCGCAAGACCTACTCGCTCGACTCGTACCGGCTGCCGGTCGCCGCGACGGCCGCCGGGTTCGACGCCTTCTCCCACCACGACGCCCTCGCCGACGCCGAGGCCTGCGCGGCCATCGTCGCCCACGCCGCACTGTTCCACGGTGCCTCCGACCTGGCCGAACTCGCGACGATCGCGTCGGTCAAGGTGAAGGTGCTGCAGCCGGCCGGGGCGCCGACGGCGCCCGCCGTGCCCCGGGCCGACCGACGCCCGATGGCCTTCGGCTAGGCGCCTCCCTCCCGCCAGTCCGACGCCCGACGCCCCCGGGGCGCGTCGGTCTCCCCCGACCCCATCGCGTCGACTCCCGACCGGTGTCGGTGGCCGCTGCCACACTTCCGCCATGCCCCTTCCGCTCGCGCTGTTCCTCGCCCTGCTGCTCGGTCTCGTCCTCGGCGTCGCCGTCGGGGCACTCGTCGCCCGTACCCGCGCCGCGGAGGCGACGGCACGCCTGTCGTCCGACCTCGCCGCAGCCCGCGCCGTGGCCGACGCGTCGCGCGAGCGCCTCGAAGGTCAGGACGACCAGTACCGTCGACAGATCGCGCAGCAAGAAGACCGCCTCCGCGAGTTCCAGGACCGCCTCCGCGACGTCCGCATCGCCGAGGCCGAGAGGGCGCGCACCGACGGTCAGGTGCTCGTCGCGCTCAGCCCGGTGGCCGAGAGCCTGCAGGCCGTCCAGCAGAAGGTGGCCGAGCTCGAAGCCGAACGCACCCTCCAGTACGGCGCCCTCAGCGAGCAGCTCCGCACCGCCGCCGAATCGGGTGAACGGCTCCGCGGGACGGCCGAGTCGCTGGCCTCCGCGCTGAAGTCGAACAGCACCCGCGGCGTGTGGGGCGAGACCCAGTTGCGCAACGTCGTGCAGGCAGCGGGTCTCGTCGAGCGCGTCGACTTCGACGTGCAGACGTCGATCTCGTCGGACGCCGGCTCCGGTCGCCCCGACATGGTGGTGCACCTCCCCGGCGGCAAGAACATCGCGGTCGACGCCAAGGTGCCGTTCTCCGCCTACCTCGAGGCCAGCGCCATCCCCGCATCCGCCACGGGCGACGAGGGCGCACGACGCGACCAGCTGGTCCGGCAGCACGTCAAGGCGCTGCGGGCCCACGTCGACGCCCTGGCGGGCAAGACGTACTGGGCCGGGCTCGAGTCCTCGCCCGAGCTGGTCATCGCGTTCATCCCGAGCGAGTCGCTCGTGTCGTCCGCCCTCGAGGCCGACCCGGCCCTGATGGACTACGCCTTCCAGAAGCGCGTCGCCCTCGCCTCGCCCGTGACCCTCTGGTCGGTGCTCAAGACCGTCGCCTTCAGCTGGCAACAGGACGTCGTCACCGCCGAGGCGAAAGAGCTCTTCGACCTCAGCCGCGAACTCTACGGTCGACTGTCGACCATGGCCGGCCACGTCGACAAGCTCGGCCGGTCGCTGCGCGCCGGCGTCACGGACTACAACCGGTTCGTCGGGTCGCTCGAGCGGGCGGTCCTCCCGTCGGCCCGTCGGCTCAGCATGCTCGACGAGTCCAAGGTCCTCGCGACCCCGACGACCGTCGAGGAGTCCCCCCGAGAACTCACCGCCCCCGAGCTCGCGTCGGCTCTCGGTGACCGCAGCACCGACCACGACTGACCCCTGATGCGGCGAACGCCCGGCCGAGGCCGGGCGTTCGTGGTGTCAGGCGGGTGTCGCGCCGGTCAGGCCTTCTCGCCGTACCACTTCGAGACGAGGTGGTCGGCCTCGACCCGGCGGATGGTGCCCGAGTGCGAGCGCAGCACGATGCTCGAGGTGCGGATCATGCCCTGCTTGCGCGTGACGCCCGCGACGAGCGCGCCGTCGGTGACACCCGTGGCGACGAAGTACGCGTTGTCGCCCGTGACGAGGTCGTCCTGGTCGAGGACGCGGTCGAGGTCGTGACCGGCGTCGATCGCCTTCTGGCGCTCGGCGTCGTCCTTCGGGGCGAGGCGGGCGAGGATCAGGCCGTCGAGGGCCTTGACCGCGCAGGCCGTGATGATGCCCTCGGGCGTGCCACCGACACCGACGCACATGTCGATGCGGGAGTCGGGACGGGCGGCGTTGATGCCACCGGCGACGTCACCGTCGAGGAGCAGGCGGGTCGACGCGCCCACGGCCCGGATCTCGGCGATGAGGTCGGCGTGACGGGGACGGTCGAGGACGGCGATCTGCATGTCCTCGACGGCGATGCCCTTGGCCGCGGCCAGGGCGGTGATGTTCTCGCCGATGGGACGGTCGAGGTCGATGATGCCGCGGCCCTCGGGGCCGGTCACGATCTTGTCCATGTAGAAGACGGCGCTGGGGTCGTACATGCTGCCGCGGTCGCTGACGGCGATCACCGAGAGGGCGTTCATGCGTCCCGCCGCGGTGAGGCTCGTGCCGTCGATCGGGTCGACGGCGATGTCGCAGGCCGGGCCGAAGCCGTTGCCGACGTGCTCGCCGTTGAAGAGCATCGGGGCTTCGTCCTTCTCGCCCTCGCCGATCACGACCACGCCGTCGAACGCCACCGTGCCCAAGAACTTGCGCATGGCGTCGACCGCGGCCTTGTCGGCGGCGTTCTTGTCGCCCTTGCCGATGAACGGCGCCGAACGGATCGCGGCCGCCTCGGTGGCCCGGACCAGTTCCATGCCGAGGTTGCGGTCGGGGTGCGAGTAGAGGGTTCCGGAATCCGTGTCAGCCATGCTCCGGATCTTACCCGCGCCGCGCCTCCCGACCGGGCTCCGACGACCAGGACGAACAGACGTGCGCTGACTAGGGTGGATGAGCCACCAGCCGTGATCGAAGGAGATTCAATGCCCGTCGCAACCCCCGAGCAGTACGCCGAGATGCTCGACAAGGCGAAGAACAAGGGCTTCGCCTACCCCGCCGTCAACGTCTCGTCGTCGCAGACGATCAACTCCGTGCTGCAGGGCCTGACCGAGGCGGGCAGCGACGGCATCATCCAGGTCACCACCGGCGGCGCCGACTACTTCGCCGGCCACACCGTCAAGAACCGCGCCGCGGGCGCCATCGCCTTCGCCAAGTTCGCGACCGAGGTCGCGAAGAACTACCCGGTGACCGTCGCCCTCCACACCGACCACTGCCCGAAGGACGCCCTCGACGGCTTCGTGCTCCCGCTCATCGCCGCCTCCGAAGAAGAGGTCCGGGCCGGTCGCAACCCGCTGTTCCAGTCGCACATGTGGGACGGCTCGGCCGTCCCGCTCGACGAGAACATCTCGATCGCGCAGGACATGCTGAAGCGCACGAAGGCCATCAACGCCATCCTCGAGGTCGAGATCGGCGTCGTCGGCGGCGAAGAAGACGGCGTGCAGCACGAAGGCACGAACGATGCGCTCTACACCACGGTGGGCGACGTCACCCGCGTGGTCGAGGCGCTCGGCCTCGGCGAACACGGCCGCTACATCGCCGCCCTCACCTTCGGCAACGTGCACGGCGTGTACAAGCCGGGCAACGTCAAGCTGCGTCCCGAACTGCTCGGCGAGATCCAGCAGGGCATCCAAGAGAAGTTCGGCACCGCCGCGAAGCCCCTCGAACTCGTCTTCCACGGTGGTTCGGGGTCGTCCGACGCCGAGATCGCCGAGGCAGTCTCGAACGGCGTCGTCAAGATGAACCTCGACACCGACACGCAGTACGCCTTCAGCCGGTCCATCGCCGACACCGTGCTCAAGAACTACGACGGGTTCCTCAAGGTCGACGGCGAGGTCGGCAACAAGAAACAGTACGACCCCCGCGCCTGGGGCAAGGTCGCCGAGAGCGCCATGGCCGCCCGCGTCGTCGAGGCGACGAAGCAGCTCGGGTCGTACGGTCAGTCGGCGAGCTGACCCGCGCCTCCTGGTCGCACGACGAAGCCCCCGAGCGAGTGCTCGGGGGCTTCGTCGTGGGAGCGAGGGGTGGACGTCAGTTCGACCCCGAGAAGTAGTCGTTCGTGAAGCTCTGCATCGCCTCGGCGAAAGCCGGATCGCCCATCAAGATCGCTGCCGCCCCGAAGCCCTGCACGAGGCCGAAGACCACACCGGCGACGAGGGGCACCACGAAGCCGAGACGCCCGGCGCGCAGCCGCCGGAGGGTCCACCAGGTCGAGACGGCGAACAGCGTCACGGCCAACACGGCCATGACGACCCCGAAGGTCTGCAGCGCAGCGGACGAGCCGAACCCCGAGAGGTCGAGCCCGAACGTCTCGAACTGGGCGAGCTGCGTCGTCGCGTAACCGGGCACGCGGGCGACGGCCTGGATCGCCCCGAAGGCTCCCAGTCCGATCAGGGCGAACGTCGCCACCCGGTCGATGCGCCGCCCGGTCGAGAGCGCAGGAGGCGCGGTGCGGGTCTCGTCACCGGGGCGGACGTCGGTCGAGACCGCGGGCCGGGCGTCCTGACCGGCGACCCGCGCCTCCTCGGTGGCGTCGGCCTCGGCCGCGGCCGGATTGACCCAGCCCTCGGGCGCGTACTCGCCGTAGCGCGGCTTCGGTCGGTCGTCCGTCATCGGGTGCGACCGCCGAGGCCGCGGGCGTCGACCTGGCCCGTCGCGTCTTTCCGCAGCTCTTTCGGCAGTGAGAACATCAGGTCTTCCTCAGCCGTGACGACCTCGTGGACGTCGACGTAGCCGGCGTCCGACAGGTCGGCCAGCACCTCGTCGACGAGCACCTCGGGAACCGACGCGCCGGAGGTAACCCCCACCGTCTCGACGCCGTCGAGCCACTCCTGCTTGATCTCATTCGTGTAGTCGACGCGGTAGGCGGCCTTGGCGCCGTGCTCGAGGGCGACCTCGACGAGACGCACGCTGTTGGAGCTGTTCGCCGATCCGACGACGATGACGAGGTCGGCGCCCTGGGCGACCTTCTTGATGGCGACCTGGCGGTTCTGCGTGGCGTAGCAGATGTCGTCGCTCGGGGGGTTCTGGATGTTCGGGAACCGCTCACGCAGTCGACGCACGGTCTCCATCGTCTCGTCGACGCTGAGGGTGGTCTGCGACAGCCAGACGAGGTTGTCGGGGTCGGCGACGACGAGGTCGTCGACCTCGCCCGGGTTCTGCACGAGGGTGGTGCGATCCGCCGCGTGGCCCATCGTGCCCTCGACCTCTTCGTGCCCGGCGTGGCCGATCAGGATGATGTGCCGGCCCTGGTTGCCGAAGCGCACGGCCTCGCGGTGGACCTTCGTGACGAGGGGGCAGGTCGCGTCGATGGCCTGCAGCTCGCGATCCGCCGCACCCTTCACGACGGCCGGCGAGACGCCGTGCGCGCTGAAGACGATGTGCGACCCCGGTGGGACCTCGTCGACCTCGTCGACGAAGATGGCCCCCTGGCTCTCGAGGGTCGCGACCACGTGCACGTTGTGGACGATCTGCTTGCGGACGTAGACGGGCGCGCCGTAGTGCTCGAGGGCTTTCTCGACCGCGATGACGGCGCGGTCGACGCCGGCGCAGTACCCGCGGGGTGCCGCGAGCAGCACCTGCTTGCGTCCGTTGACGGGGGTATCCTTTAGCCTGTTCCGCACCGCAGGAACACGCGGTGTCGGCAGGTCGATGGCGAGGGCGCCGTTGGAGATGTGGCTCACCCGACGAGTCTAGGTGTGCCGGACTGGTCGCGTACTGGGAGCGACCGCGCGACCGGTCGATCACCGGGGTCGCCGCTCGTCCTGCCGGTGTCGACCACCCCTCGAACGGAGCTCCATGACGATCGTTCCCCCTCCCCCCACCGCCGAGTCCCCGTGGCCCGTCGGCCTCCTCGCGAGCAAGGTGCGCGACTGGATCGACCGCCTCGGGACGGCCTGGGTCGAGGGCGAGATCACCCAGTGGAACGTCTCGGGCGGCAACGTCTACGGCAAGCTCCGCGACCTCGAACACGACGCGACCGTCTCGTTCTCGATCTGGTCCAGCGTGAAGTCACGCGTACCCGCCGACCTCAAGCAGGGCGACCGGGTCATCGCCGCCGTCAAGCCGAACTACTGGGTCAAGGGCGGCAGCCTCACGATGCAGGTCTTCGACATGCGCCACGTCGGGCTCGGCGACCTCCTCGAACGACTCGAGCGCCTCCGACGCCAGCTCACGGCCGAGGGGCTCTTCTCCCCCGAGCGCAAGCGGGCCCTGCCATTCCTGCCCGGCTGCATCGGCCTCGTCACCGGCAAGGACAGCGACGCCGAGAAAGACGTCCTGCGCAACGCCCAGCTGAGATGGCCCTCGGTCTCGTTCCGCGTCGTGCACGCGGCGGTGCAGGGCGACCGCATGGTCGGCGAGGTCACGGCGGCGATCCAGCGCCTCGACGCCGACGACGAGGTCGACGTCATCATCGTCGCGCGAGGCGGCGGCGATTTCCAGAACCTCCTCGGCTTCAGCGACGAAGGCCTCGTCCGCGCCGTCTCGGAGTGCACCACGCCGGTCGTCAGCGCGATCGGACACGAGGCGGACCGGCCGCTGCTCGACGACGTCGCCGACCTGCGCGCGTCCACGCCCACCGACGCCGCGAAACGGGTCGTCCCCGACGTGACCGAAGAACTGTCGCGCGTGCAACAGGCGCGCACCCGCATCGGCGTGCGTCTGACCTCGCTGGTCGCCACCGAGATCGACCGGCTCGAACAGATCCGCAGCCGGCCGGTGCTGGCGTCGCCCCAGACCCTCGTCGACGTCCGGGCCGACGAGGTCGTCCGGGCGGTGGCCCGCGGCGAAGAACTCGTGGGCCGGGCCGTCGAGAGGGCGCACACCCGCGTCTCGGAGCTGACGGCACAGCTGCGCGCCCTGTCGCCGCAGGGCACGCTGCGCCGCGGTTACGCGATCGTGCAGCTGCCGTCGGGCGGGGTGTTGCGGTCCCCCGCCGAGGCCCCCGCCGAGACGCGCCTGCTCGTGACCACCGACGGAGGCGCGGTGGGCGCCGTCAGCACCGGCGCCTCCTCCCCAGGCTCCGACGCTCCCGACGAGTCGTCACCCGTGGCGTCCGCCACGACCTCCGCCAGCACCCCTCGTTAGGATCGTCACGTGGACACCACCCCGACCAGCACCCAGCCCGACGTCTCGTCGCTCAGCTACGAGCAGGCCCGCGACGAGCTCGTGTCCGTCGTGTCCGAACTCGAGCAGGGCGCCTCGACCCTCGAGCGCTCGCTGGCCCTCTGGGAACGCGGCGAGGCGCTCGCCCGGCGCTGCGAAGAATGGTTGATGGGGGCGCGCGAGCGCCTCGAGGCGGCCCGCCGTCAGGTGTCGGCAGAATGACCTCCCCCTCCGACGGCGGCCCCCGGGGCTCGCGACGCCCCCGAGAGCCCCGCATCGTCGCCGAACTCGGCCGACCCGAGACCCCGGACGAGACCGCCGCGCGCAAGGCCGAGAACACCCGCAAGCACTACGCGAACCAGACGGCGATCAACCTGACCCTGTCGATCGTCGCCTCGCTCGGCATCGTGCTCTTCCTGGTGCTCGTCGTGGTCCGCCCGAGTGGCACGGTGAACCGGCAGGAGATCGACTACGTCCAGGTCGCGTCGCAGGCCCAGGCGAGCGTCGACGCCCCCCTGGCCGCGCCTCCGCTGCCCGACGGCTGGAGCTCGAACGCCGCCGAGGTCCGCTCCACGACCCGCGACGACGTACCGACCTGGTACGTGGGGTTGATCACGCCGGCCCAGCAGTTCATCGGGCTCGAACAGGGCATCGACGCCAATCCGACCTGGGTCAGCCTGCAGGTGCAGAACGCGGCGGCGACGTCGACCCGGTCGATCGGCGGTCTGACCTGGGACGTCTACGATCGGCGCGACGCCGACGACCCGGGCAACTACGCCTATGCCCTGACCACCACGGTCGACCGCAGCTCGTACGTGCTCTACGGCACGGCCGACGACGCCGAGTTCGACGTCCTGGCCACCTCCCTGGCCGAGCAGATCTCCAGCCAAGAAAGCGAATGACGTGACCCGACACGACCCCGCCGCCGGTGTGCCCGCCACCGCGGCCCCTTCCGCACCCGAGAACACCGCGACGTCCCTGCCCACGGACGTCTCGGCCATCGCGCCGGCGAGCGCGTCCGAGCCGGGGACGGCATGGAGCCGGATGGTGGACGGCAACCACCGCTTCGTCGAGGGGGCACCTCGCCACCCCCACCAGGACAGTGACCGGCGATCGTCCCTCGCTGCCGGTCAAGAGCCCGTGGCAGCCCTCTTCGGATGCGCCGACTCGCGACTGGCCGCCGAGATCATCTTCGACGTCGGCCTCGGTGACCTCTTCGTCGTGCGCAACGCCGGCCAGGTGGTCGGCGACACCGTCATCGCCTCGCTCGAGTTCGCGGTCTCGGTGCTCCACGTCCCCCTCATCGTGGTGCTCGGCCACGACAGCTGCGGCGCCGTCGCTTCGGCCATCGACTCCATCGGTTCCGACGCCGCCCCCGGGTCGGCCTTCCTGGGTGGGCTGATCGACATGATCATGCCGTCGGTCGAGCGTGCCCAGCTCGACCTCGAGACGGGTGCCGACCTCGACCCCCGCACGGTCGGCCAATTGCACATCGAGGCGTCGGTCCGCACGCTCGTCGACCGGTCCGCCCTCATCGCGTCCGCCGTCGCGGACGGTAAGTTGGCCGTGGTCGGCGCGAACTACGACCTCGCCAACGGGCGGGTCGACCCTTCGGTCGTCGTCGGCCGACTCTGAACCGAGTCGGGGCGAACGCTCCGACGCCCCGCGCCCTCCATGGGCGCAGCAGCCCGGCAGGGCCCGAGGAAAGGACCACGACGTCGTGACCACATCCGAGACCGAGTATCGCATCGAGCACGACACGATGGGCGAGGTGCGGGTGCCCGCATCGGCCCTCTACCGCGCCCAGACGCAGCGTGCCGTCGAGAACTTCCCCATCAGCGGGGCCGGTCTCGAGCCGGCGCAGATCGTCGCGCTCGCTCGCATCAAGCGCGCGGCCGCCCTGGTGAACGGCGAGATGGGCATCATCGACCGACCCGTCGCCGATGCGATCGTCTCGGCCGCGGACCAGATCATCGGTGGCAGCCATCACGACCAGTTCCCGGTCGACGTCTACCAGACCGGCAGCGGCACGTCCTCGAACATGAACATGAACGAGGTACTCGCCACCCTCGCCGGAACGGTCGACGGCGTCGCCGTCCACCCCAACGACCACGTCAACGCGTCGCAGTCGTCGAACGACGTGTTCCCGACCTCGGTGCACGTCGCCGTCACGGGCGCGCTGCTGCACGACCTGGTGCCCGCCCTCGACCACCTGGCGGTCGCCCTCGAGAAGAAGGCCACGGCCTGGTCCGACGTGGTGAAGGCGGGCCGCACCCACCTCATGGACGCCACGCCGGTCACGCTCGGGCAGGAGTTCGGCGGCTACGCCCGCCAGATCCGTCTCGCGATCGAACGGGTGCAGAGCGCCCTGCCGCGCGTGGCAGAGGTCCCCCTGGGCGGAACGGCCACCGGCACCGGCATCAACACGCCCCAAGGCTTCCCGCAGCGGGTCATCGCCGCCCTCGCGGACGACAGCGGGCTGCCCGTCACCGAGGCGCTCGACCACTTCGAGGCGCAGGGGGCCCGCGACGCGCTCGTCGAGGCCTCCGGTGCCTTGCGCGTGCTCGCCGTGAGCCTCACCAAGATCAACAACGACATCCGCTGGATGGGCTCGGGGCCCAACGCGGGTCTCGGCGAGCTGCACATCCCCGACCTGCAGCCCGGCTCGTCGATCATGCCGGGCAAGGTCAACCCGGTCATCCCCGAGGCCGTCCTCATGGTCTCGGCACGGGTGATCGGCAACGACGCGACGATCGCCTGGGCCGGCGCTTCCGGAGCCTTCGAACTCAACGTGGCGATCCCCGTGATGGGGACGGCGTTGCTCGAGTCGATCCGCCTGCTCTCGAACGCCACCCGAGCGCTGGCGGACAAGACCGTCGACGGCCTCGAGGCCAACGTCGAGCACGCCCGGGCCCTCGCCGAGTCGTCTCCGTCGATCGTGACGCCGCTGAACCGCGTCATCGGCTACGAGGCCGCGGCGAAGGTGGCCAAGCACGCGGTGGCCCAGAAGCTCACCGTTCGCGAGGCCGTCGTCGATCTCGGGTTCGTCGAGCGGGGCGAGGTCACCGAGCAGCAGCTCGACACCGCACTCGACGTGCTCAGCATGACCCACCCGGGCTGAGCCTCCGGCCTGCGTCCAGCCCAGAGCGGTCCGGGTCGAGCCCTCCGGCCTGAGCCCATCCCCGGCCGGCCCGGACCACAGCACGTCGAGGAGGCGCGCGTCCGTCATCGACGGACACGCGCCTCCTCGGCGTTTCGGCTTCTCTACCCTCTCTCGCCTGCCTGTTCGCGTTCCCGTTCCCGTTCCCGTTCCCGTTCTCGTTCCCGTTCCCGTTCCCGTTCCCGTTCCCGTCGACGGTGGCACGCCGCGACGCGGACCTCACGGAACCGTCACGACGGCATCGACGGCGACGGCCACCGACGGGCTGGCCACGACACACCAGAAGGCCGCGAGCAGGCACGGCCCGAAAGGGATGCCTCGGCTGACCGATGCCAGCCCTGGCCGCGGAGGCGTGCCGGCCCGTCGCGGCCTCGAGCCCAACGTCCGAACGCCGGCCACACCGATCGCAAACGTTCCGGCAAGAGCCCAGAGACCCAGGAGGGCCGCCGGGCTACCCGTCGCGACGAGTCCGCTCAACACGGCGCCGAGCTTGACGTCCCCCATGCCCAGGCCGCCGGCGATGGCAGCCACCAGGCCGAGCCCGGCGGCGACCAGGGCGAAGGCCAAGCTCGTGGCCGCCGTGGCGATACCGCCCCCTGCGACGAGCAGGACGGTCGACACCCCCCACGCACCCGCGGCCACTCCGACGAGGACGTTCGGCAGTCGACGCTCGGCGATGTCGATCCGGACCAGGGCCGGAGTCACGGCTGCGACTCCGAGACACCCGACGAGCATCACCGCCCCGGCGCTCGCGCCCGTGAGGGGACCGGCATGCAGTGTGGCGGCAGCGACCGTGACCGCCGACAGTGCAGCCGCGGCGACTGCTTCGAGGGCCTGCGTGCGCTCCTGTCGCGGCCCATCACCGCCTCGAACCGCTTCCCCGTCCGACGGGCGCGTCCCGTCCGGCGAGCCCGTCCCGTCCGGGGACACCGTTCCGTCCGGGGACACCGTCTCGTCCAGCGACACCGTCCCGTCCGGCGAGCCCGTCCCGTCCGGCGACACCGTCTCGTCCACGAGACCTTCCGGCGAGCTCACGATGCTCCTGATGACGAAGCCGACGCCGATCCTGACCGACCCGGCTGCGGAGTACGTCCCCGAGCTGGTCGGACCAGATGCCACGGGCGTCGACCTCGCGTGCGCCGGGTTCGCGGACGGGGGGCACGGCCCATCGTCACGACGAGTCGCCGTCGAGGTCGCCGGGCGTCGTCGAGCACCGCGTGCACGGCCTCGACGATGAGCGATCGATGGTCGCGCACCATCTCGTAGCTCGCTCGAAGGGCGGTTCGTCCCTGGACCGTGATCGCGAGGTCCTTCAGACGGTCCGCGTCGAACGTGTCGCCGTGCCACCTGCGCCCGTCGAGTTCGAGGGCGACGACACCGTCGACGACGATGTCGATGCGGCGGAGGTCCTGCGGGCCGACCCGGGTCTGGGACTCGACGCGGTGCCCCAGGTCGGCGAACGTCACCCTCATGACGCTCTCGATGAAGCTCTCGCTCCGTGGGTCGGCCCAGTCGACGATGCCCCTCACATCCGCGGGAGCCTCGGCGAAGGCCGCGTGCAGTCCGGCGACCGAGAAGTGACCGCTCGACAGCGCCCAGTCCAGGAGGGCGACGGCCTCGTCGAGAGGAGCCACCGTCACGGCGTCCACCAGAGCGGTGCCGATGGGAACGGCCCAGGCCGCACGCCGTGCGTCTTCCGATCCGTGTTCGTCGTCATCCGGCGGATGGGGCACGGTCCCGGGTGACGGACGAGGGGGAACGCGCCCGTCGGAGCGCCACAGCACCCTCGCACCGTGCCTGGCCCGAAGTCGTGAGGCTCCAGGGGGCACCACGACGCTGACGATCGGAACGGTGGTCCACATCCACGCCCCGAGCAGGGCCAAGTGCGACGCCCCGGTCAACCGGCCCCCGATGCGCACGGCCTCGTACCGTGCCTCCCCCGGCGCGAAGGTCGTGTACCACCCGCGTCGGGCCCGGTGAACGTGCCCGGATCGCACTGCTGCGGTGAGCATCCGGTCGGTGGCTCCGAGGGCGACGAGTTCCCGCTTGTGGAGGACGCCGCCTGCCCTCCTGACGTGGGTCGCGATCTGCTGCATGCCGACAGGCTGACGCGACCCGCACCTCCTCCGCGGCGCACGAGAGCCCGCCGGTGGAGAACGTCCGCGTCGCGCGAGGTGGGGCCGAGGCGTCCCGCAGCGCGGTTCGTCGACCCCGTGGCGCGCCCGTCGGGGCGTTCCCGACCAAGCCCCGCGCCCGTCCGGGCGTTCCCGACCGTGCTGGTAAGTCAGGAGAATGCCGCCCACCGACCTCGACACGGCCTCGAACCGTGTCGGACTGCTGAGTTGCCGACCGGCAGGTGGTCCCTCGTGCCGGTCGAGCACGGCACGGATCGCACCGAGACGCCGACTCGTCACGGACCATTGAGCACCACGCGACCCCGAGCCTGGTCCGGTGGGCAACTCAGGAGAACGGCGACCAGGTGCGGCCCTGACTCCTCGCAGCCTGCCGATCGCCGGAGTTGCCGACACGACGCGCGGTGCCGGACACGCAGGAGGCGCAGCGCCGGACACGCAGGACGCGCGGCGCCGGACACGCAGGAGGCGCGGCGCCAGACCGCGGGAGGCGCAGCGCCAGACCGCAAGGAGGCGCGGGTCAGGTGACCCGCGCCTCCTGCGTCCCTGCTACACCAGGTCGTTCGACTCGAGCATCTCGGTGACGAGGGCGGCGATCGCGGACCTCTCGGAGCGGGTCAGCGTCACGTGACCGAACAGCGGGTGACCCTTGAGCGTCTCGATGACCGAGGCGACCCCGTCGTGCCGGCCGACGCGCAGGTTGTCGCGCTGCGCCACGTCGTGGGTCAGCACCACCCGCGAGTTCTGGCCGATGCGGCTCAGGACGGTCAGCAGGACGTTGCGCTCGAGGGACTGGGCCTCGTCGACGATCACGAAGGCGTCGTGCAACGACCGACCCCGGATGTGCGTCAGGGGCAGGACCTCGAGGATGCCCCGCTCGACCACCTCGTCGAGGACGTTCTGGGACACGATCGCTCCCAGCGTGTCGAAGACGGCTTGCGCCCACGGGTTCATCTTCTCGCCGGCGTCGCCCGGGAGGAACCCCAGGTCTTGGCCACCCACCGCGTAGAGCGGGCGGAACACCATGATCTTCTTGTGCTGCTGCTTCTCGAGGACGGCCTCGAGGCCGGCGCAGAGCGCGAGGGCCGATTTGCCCGTGCCGGCGCTGCCGCCCAGCGACACGATGCCCACCTCGGGGTCGAGCAGCAGGTCGATCGCGAGGCGCTGCTCGGCCGATCGACCGTGCAGCCCGAAGACGTCGCGATCGCCGCGGACGAGACGGGCCTCGCCGCGGGCGACCACGCGCCCCAGTGCCGAGCCCCGCTCCGAGTGCACGACCACCCCGGTGTTCACGGGGACGTCCGCGAGTGCGCGGACGGAGATCTTCTCGGACTCGTAGAACGAGGCCATCTGGTCGCTCGAGACGTCGATCGAGGTCTGCCCGGTGTACCCGCTGTCGACGACCTGTTCGGCCCGGTATTCTTCGGCGGCCAGTCCGATCGACGCGGCCTTCACCCGCAGGGGCAGGTCTTTCGAGACGACCGTGACGGCCAGCCCGTCGGCGGCGAGGTTCGACGCGACGGCGAGGATGCGCGAGTCGGCGTCGTTCAGTTGCAGGCCCGAGGGCAGCACCGACATGTTCGAGTGGTTCAGCTCGACCCGTAGGGAGCCCCCGTCACCCACGGCCACCGGGAAGTCGAGACGGTCGTGCTTCACGCGGAGGTCGTCGAGGAGGCGAAGGGCCTGGCGCGCGAAGTAGCCCAGCTCGGGGTCGTGACGTTTGCCCTCGAGTTCGCTGACGACGACGACGGGAAGCACCACGTCGTGCTCGGCGAAGCGGAAGAGCGCCTGCGGATCGGACAGCAACACCGAGGTGTCGAGCACGTACGTGCGTTGGGCGACCGACTGGTCACCCCCCGCGGTTGCTGCGGTGTTGCGTTCGGTTGAGGTGATGTTCGACGCGGTCACGACCACTCCGTCCTCGGGCGGCTGGGCACCCGGGTACCTTCGGCAGAGACGGCCGCGGAGCAGTTGCGAGGCGAACTTTCGTGGCCGTCTCGATCGGGCTCCTTGCCCGATGTGACGAACCTACGACGCGCCTCCGACATCCGCATCATCGACGCCACCGTGTCGTGTGACGATCAGGTGAACGACCCTCATGTGACGGTCGAGGGTGCAGCGCGCGAGCCCCACCCCGCAGAGCGATCCCGCCTAGTAGAAGACGGTCGTGCCGAACGAGGTGAACGCACCCCGCAGCATCTCGAACGAATCGTCGCCCGTGGACACGTGCACGCTCAGCCGCACGGTCGTGTCCCGCACGGTGGCCGTGACCCCGTGGTTGATCAGTGCGGCCGTCAGCGTCGTCATCTGGTCGAGGGCGGGTTCGAGCACGACGATGCCGGCGCGCTCCGCCTCGTCGCGCGGCGAGACCACCGGCACCGCGAACTCGTCGGCGAGGTCGATCACCCGCGTGGCCCGCTCGGCCACGGCCCGCGAGACGGCGGCGACGCCCACGTCGGCGAGGTCCTCGAGGGCCGTGGCGAGGCGCGCCTGGGCGATGGGGTCGGGATTCGTCAACTGGAACGCCGCAGCACCCGGGCGGGTCGGCTGCCGTCCGTGGTACGAGCCGCCGAGGGTCAGGTCGCTCCCGGCGACACCGCTGAACACCGGGGTCAGGGCCGAGAGCGCCCGGTCGCTCAGGGCCAGGAAGCCCGTCCCCCACCCGGCGCGGACCCACTTCTGACCGCCCGACGCCACGACGTCGGCCACGGCGTAGGGCGCGTCGACCACACCGAACCCCTGGATCGCGTCGACGATCAGCAACCGGTCGCCGATCACCTGGCGGATGCCCTCGAGGTCCACCAGGTACCCCGTGCGGTAGTCCACCAGGCTGACGGCCACGGCGGTGACCGAGTCGGTGAGGTGACGCTGCACCACGGCCGGCGTGACCACGTCGTGGTCGAGGTCCATCCAGACCGGCTCGAGCACGCGCAGGGCCTCGGAGGAGCGGGTCGCCGCGACGGGCATGCTCGGGTAGTCGCGCGGCGACATGAGCACCTGCCCGGTGAGACCGAACAGCGTGTGCGTGAGCCCTTCGCTCGTGTTCGGCTGGAAGACGACGTGGTCGGGTGCGAAGCCGACGAGGGACGAGATCGCCCGTCCGACGCGACCGGCCTGCTCGGTCAGGGCGATCTCGGACCCGAAGCGGGCCCTCGCCTGCACCTCGACCAACGAGCGCTGCTCGTCGGCGACGGAGCTCGAGATGGGACCCCACTTCGCGAAGTCGAAGTATCCGGGCTCGTCGGTGAACCCCGAGGCGAGGTCGTCGATGGTCTTCACGGTGTTCTCCTAGGCGGCGGTGACTGGTCCACCGTAGTGCCGTCCGCGGTCCGCCGACCCGCGCCTCCTCGTCCGGTCCTCCGCGCGGGGCCGTGCGCGGGCGGCCCGCACGCGGCCGGCAACTCAGGAGAACGGCACACCAGAACCCCACCAGGAGGCGCGGCGCAGCCGGATTCCGGAGTCACCGACACCAGCCCCGTCACCGCGCGCACAGCCGGCAACTCAGGAGAACGACACACCAGAACCCCCTCAGGAGGCGCGGCGCAGCCGGATTCCGGAGTTGCCGACACCAGCCCCGTCAGTGCGTCGGCGGCCGCTCGGGCGTCAGCTGCCGTAGCGCCGGTGCCGAAGGGCGAAGTCGCGCACGGCCCGGAGGAAGTCGACCTCGCGCAGGTCGGGGTAGAAGGCCTCGACGAAGTAGAACTCGCTGTGGGCGCTCTGCCACAGCATGAAGTCGCTCAAGCGTTGCTCGCCCGACGTGCGGATCACGAGGTCGGGGTCGGGTTGGCCGCCGGTGTAGAGGTGGTCGGCGATGAGCTCGGGGGTGAGCACCTCGGCCAGGGCGTCGAGAGTGCCCCCCGCGGCGTCGTGCGCCCGCACGATGCTGCGCATGGCGTCGGCGATCTCACGGCGCCCGCCGTAGCCGACGGCGAGGTTCACGTGCAGCCCCGTCTTGTCGGCGGTCCGGGCCTGGGCCTCGCGGAGGGCCGAGCAGAGCGCCGGCGGCAGGTCGTCGGTCGCGCCGACGTGCTGCACGCGCCAGTCCCGCTGACGCGAGAGCTCGTCGGCGACGTCGCCGATGATGCCGAAGAGCTCGGTCAACTCGTCGGACTGTCGGTTGCCGAGGTTGTCGGCGGAGAGGAGGTACAGCGTGACCACCTTGATGCCGAGGTCGTCGCACCAGGTGAGGAACTCGCTGATCTTCGCGGCACCCGCGCGGTGCCCGTGGGCAGCGGTCTCGAGCATGCGCTGCTTGGCCCAGCGCCGGTTGCCGTCGACGATCATGGCGACGTGGTGCGGCAGCTCTTGACCGTCGAGGCTTCGGCGGATGCGGTTCTGGTAGAGGCCGTACAGGACTCCCCTGGCGAGGGGAGAGGGACGGCGCTTTTTCACAGGGCTACGGTAGCCCACGGCGGGCCGTCCACAGAGCCGAGGATTCTCAGCCCGCCTCCTCGGGCGCTCCCCTAGGCTCGGCCCCATGAGCAGCCACACCGACGGAGAGCGCGCGAGCCTCCGGGCCGACGAGGTCGACGGGGCCGACGGAGCCGACCGGGCAGACGGGGACGACATCCCGAACCTGCCGTTGCTCGACGACGCCCTCGCCTACCCCGGCATCGAGCGCAAACCGAGTTGGCGCGGCTGGATCCATGCGGCCACCTTCCCGGTCGCGATCGCGACCGGCGTGGTGCTCGTCGTCCTGGCGCAGGGCGTGGCGGCGACCTGGGCCTGTGCGGTCTTCATGACCACGTCGCTCCTGCTCTTCGGCATCTCGGCGACCTACCACCGCTTCCCGTGGAGCCCGAACGCGAAACGCTTCCTCAAGCGGCTCGACCACGCCAACATCTTCCTGCTGATCGCCGGCACCTACACGCCGATCGCGGTCATCGCCCTGCCGCCGTCGAAGGGCGTCACGCTGCTCGTGCTCGTCTGGACGGGCGCCGTGTTGGGCATCCTCTTCCGGGTGTTCTTCCTGAACGCGCCGCGGTGGTTGTACGTGCCGCTCTACGTCCTGCTGGGCGTCGGCGCCCTGGGCTTCATCGTCGACCTGCTCGAGGCGAACGTCGCGATGATGGTGCTCGTGCTGGTCGGCGGCGCGCTCTACATCGCCGGTGCCGTGTTCTACGGCATCAAGAGGCCGAACCCCGTCCCGGGGCACTTCGGATTCCACGAGCTGTTCCACACCATGACGGTGCTGGCGTACCTCTGCCACTGGACGGGCATCCTGCTCGTGGCCCTGGACCCGCCGACCTTCTAGCGCGAGGTCGCCCGAGCCGAGGAGGCCCGGGTCGCCACCCCGGCACCGGTCGCGTCGGTCACGAGTCGCGCTCGCGCCTCCTGCGGTCGCCGTCGTCGTCGAGGTCGCCCTCGACGGGGCGAGCCCGCCGATCGGCGTCTCCGGGGAGTTCCTCGTCGTCGAGTGCCGCGGCCGCCAGGGTCGCCTCGTCACGCTCGGCCTGGATGCGCTCGCGCACCTCGCCCCGGTACCGGGTGCGTCGGACCCGACGGGTCATGTCGACGACGATCAACACCGTCGCGACGGCGACGAACGCGATGGCGACGAAACCCCAGACGCCGGGCGTGACGGCCTCGTCGGGGATGGTCGACGGCGGCAGCGTCGGGTCGGGGGTCTGCGGCTGCGCCAGCAGACGGGCCGTGACCGCGACCACCGATTCGGAGAGCACGCTCATCGCTGCACCCCCACGAGACCGGTGTCGGGGTCGACGACCCCGGCGAAGAGGTCGACCTCGGGCAGGTCGGACCCGACGTTCGACTCGACGAGCTGGAAGTCCTCGGTGGGCCAGGCGGCGACCTGGAGGTCGTGGGGCCAGAAGAAGAACGCGCTGTCGAGCGGCACCTGGCTGGCGTGCGACCGAAGGGCGGCGTCGCGCACGGGGAAGAAGTCGGAGACCGGCACGCGGGTCGTGGCCAGGTCGGGCCGGTCGCTGAAGCGGGCCAGCATCTCGGTCAACGACTCGATGAGGGGCGACTCGGGGTCGCTCTCGCGCAGGTGGGTGATCATCGCGCCGATGCGTCCGGCACTGAACATGCGGTCGTAGTAGACCTTGTCGATCTGCCACGCGTCGCCGGTCGCCGGGTAGCGCTCGGGGTCGGAGGCGTCGCGGTAGGCCGCCATCGAGATCTCGTGCGTGCGGATGTGGTCGGGGTGCGGGTACCCGCCGTTCTCGTCGTAGGTCACCAGCACCTGCGGCTTGAACCGACGGATGATCGCGACGAGCGGCTCGGCGCTGATCTCGAGCGGGATGGTGGAGAACGAGTTGACCGCGACCGACTCGCCCTCGGCCGGCAGGCCCGAGTCGGCGTAGCCGAGCCACAGGTGGTCGATGCCCATCGCCGCCTGGGCGGCCGCCATCTCGTGCACGCGCAGGCCCGCGATGTCGCGCTCGGCGTGAGCTCGGGCCTCGAGCTGCTCGTTGAGGATCGACCCCTGCTCGCCGCCGGTGCAGCTGACGACGAGGACGTCGACGCCGAGGCTGCGGTAGTAGGCGTAGGTCGCCGAGCCCTTGCTGGACTCGTCGTCGGGGTGGGCGTGGACCGCCAGCAGGCGCAGGGTCAATTCTTCCTCGCAATGTGTGCCGGGCAGACGTTGCTACCCTGGGGACAGCTTAATCGGACGGAGATCCGCGTGACGTCCACGCCCCGTGTCACCTCGCCCTCGTCGCGCCTCGACGCACGGTACGGGCGTTCACCGCGGGGTCGGCGCAGGCGCCTCGTCGTGGGCCTGTCCGTCGCCGTCGCCTTCGTCGTCGTCTTCGCGGCGTGGGTCGTCTTCGCCGCCTTCGACGGGACCTCGTCCCAGCTCGAATCCGCCGACGTGGGCTACCAGGTCACCTCCGACCGGGCCGTCGAGGTCCAGTACACGGTCACCGCGGACACGGGCGAGGCGGTCGACTGTGCGGTCGAAGCCCAGAACAGCGGCTTCGCGGTCGTCGGCTGGAAGATCGTCCACCTGCCCGCCTCGGAGCGCCGTTCGGTGACCTACACGACCTCGCTCGCGACGTCGGAACGGGCGGTCACGGGCTTGATCTACCGGTGCTGGCTTCCCTAGACTGCTCGGAATCGCACGACGAGACCGGCCACTCGGCCGGTCTCCTTTTTTCGGTGGGCGACCTCGCCCCGGCTCCCGGCACCGCGCCTCCTCGGCTCGAGTCGCCCGACCGGGTTCGGCCGCCGCACGAAACGGAGACACCATGAGCACTGACAACGAGACCACCTGGCTCACGACGGACGCCCGCGACCGTCTGCAGGCCGAGCTCGACACCCTCAGCGGCGAGGGACGTCGCGAGATCGCGTCACGCATCGAAGCCGCCCGCGAAGAGGGCGACCTGAAGGAGAACGGCGGCTACCACGCCGCCAAGGACGAGCAGGGCAAGATGGAGGCGCGCATCCGTACGCTGATCAACCTGCTGAAGCACGCGACGGTCGGTGACTCGACGGCCGCCGACGGCATCGTCGGCCCCGGCACCGTCGTCACGGCGACCATCGCCGGCGACGAGAGCACGTTCCTGCTCGGCAACCGCGAGATCATCGCCGCCGGCAGCGACCTCTCGGTCTACAGCGAGACCAGCCCGCTCGGCCAGGCCATCAACGGGCTGAAGGTCGGCACGACGACCAGCTACACCGCCCCGAACGGCAAGGACATCTCGGTGTCGATCACGAACGTCGAGACCTACCAGCCGTAGGT
Source organism: Frigoribacterium sp. ME-P-080 (assembly GCF_030209595.1). NCBI lineage: Bacteria > Bacillati > Actinomycetota > Actinomycetes > Micrococcales > Microbacteriaceae > Frigoribacterium > Frigoribacterium sp. ME-P-080. The sequence goes on along the minus strand of NZ_JARVRR010000002.1, from coordinate 620,872 downwards.
CCGACGCCGAAGGCCCCCGCTCGAACGGAGCGGGGGCCTTCGTCGTCCCGGCCACGAGGGCCCGGACCCTCGACGGGGTGTCGGCAACTCCGGAATGCGGCGTCGTCCGCGGCAGTCCTGCGCCCGCGGACGGCCGTTCTCCTGAGTTGCCGACGGGGACACGGTGCCGTCAGGAGGCGCGGGGCACGTCTCGCGGAGTCGGCTCAGAAGTCGACGTTGGGCTCGTACCCGGCGTCGCGGAGCCGTTGCAGGACCTCTTCGACGTGGTCCGGCCCGCGCGTCTCGACGCTGAGCTCGAGTTCGACCTCGCTGATCTGGAGCCCGCGACCGTGGCGGGTGTGCAGCACCTCGACCACGTTCGCGTTGGCGTCGGACAGCACCTCGCTGACGCGGGTCAGCTGGCCGGGGCGGTCGGGCATGCCGATGCGCAGCTTGACGTAGCGGGCGGCGGCCGCGAGGCCGCGACCGATCACGCGCTCCATCATCAGCGGGTCGATGTTGCCGCCGCTGAGGATCACCACGGTCGTGCCGAGGTCACGCACCTGCTCGGTGAGGATCGCGGCGATGCCCACGGCACCCGCGGCCTCGACGACGAGCTTCGCGCGCTCGAGCAGCACGAGCATCGCCCGGGCCGTGTCGTCGTCGCTGACCGTGACGATCTCGTCGACCGTGTCGCGGATGATCTCGAAGTTGAGCACGCCGGGTTTCGCCACGGCGATGCCGTCGGCGATCGTGGGCTGGGCGTCGATGTCGGTCCGCACGCCGAGTTTCATCGAGACGGCGTACGGGGCGGCGTTGGCCGCCTGCACGCCGATGATGCGGACGTCGCGCCCGGTGCGTGCCGCGCTCTGCTTCAGGGCGCTGGCGACGCCGGCCGCCAGCCCACCTCCGCCAACGGGCACGATCACGGTGTCGACGTCGGGCACCTGTTCGAGGATCTCGAGCCCCAGCGTGCCCTGGCCCGCCACGACGTCGGCGTGGTCGAACGGGGGAATGAAGACGGCGCCGGTCGTGTCGGCGAACTCTTGTGCGGCTCGCAGCGACTGCTCGACCGTGTGCCCCCGGAGGACGACGTCGGCGCCGTAGTGCCGGGTCGCCTGCAACTTGGGCAGGGCCACGCCGACGGGCATGAAGATCGTGGCCACGATGCCGAGTTCACGGGCCGCCAGGGCGACACCCTGAGCGTGGTTGCCGGCCGACGCGGCGACGACCCCGCGCGCCTTCTCGTCGTCGCTCAGCTGGGTCAGGCGGTTGTAGGCGCCTCGGATCTTGTACGACCCGGTGCGCTGCAGGTTCTCGCACTTGAGGTGCACCCGCGAACCGAGCACCTCGGCGAGGTACTGCGAGGTCTCCATCGGGGTGACGCGGACGACCTGCGAGACGCGGTCGCGCGCCTCCTCGATCTCGACGAGGGTGGGACCGGCCAGGGTGCGTTCAGACATCGGTGAGGCCTCCGGGCTGCGTGACGTCGTGCTCGACGGGTCGCGGCTTCTCTCGCCACGTACCCCTCGCGACGTAGGTGATCATGACGTTCAGCACGGCCACGAACGGGACCGCGAAGAGGGCGCCGGGGATCCCGGCGACCAGGGTGCCGGCCGCGACGGCGAAGACGACGGCCAACGGGTGCACCTTGACGGCACTGCCCATGACGAACGGCTGCAACAGGTGCCCCTCGATCTGCTGCACGAGGATCACCACGGCGAGCATGAGCAGGGCCACGACCCAGCCGTTGTAGACGAGGGCGATGACGACGGCGACGGCTCCGGTCGCGACGGCGCCCACGACGGGCACGAACGACCCGAGGAAGACCGCGATGGCGATCGGTGCCACCAGGGGCAGGCCGAGGAAGAGCGCCCCCAACCCGATGCCCACGGCGTCGACGAACGCGACGAAGATCTGCACCTTGACGAAGTTGGTCAGGGTGAGCCAGCCCGCGCGGCCCGCCCCGTCGATCGCCGGGTGCGAGGCCCGGGGGAAGAGCCGGACGACCCACCGCCAGATCTCGGCCCCGCCGACGAGCACGAAGATCGTCGCGAAGAGCCCCAGCACGAGCCCGGCAGCGACGTGACCCGCGGTCGACCCGACCGAGAGCGCACCGCGCACGAGCGGCTGACTGTCTTGCTGGACGGCCGCCACCGCGTCGGACACGTACCCGTTGATCTGCGCCTCGGTGAGGTGCAACGGCGAGGTGAGCAGGAAGTCCTTGAAGTCGCCGTAGGAGGCGATCGAGCGATCACGCAACGAGGGCCAGCCGTCGACGATCTGGAGGACGACCAGGACGACGAGGCCCGAGACCACGACGAGGAACCCCACCAGGACGGACACGACCGCCAACCACTTGGGCCAGCGGTGCCGCTGCAGCCACCCCGAGAGCGGGACGAGCAGCGCAGAGATCAGCAGGGCCACCAAGAAGGGGATGACGATGACCCGCAGCTGGGTGATCGACCAGATGACGACGCCGGCCACGGCCACGATCACCAGGATGCGCCAGGACCAGGCCCCGGCGATGACCATGCCCCGCGGCACCGACGGATCGGCGACGACACCGGCCGCGCGACCGGTCGTGACGTCGCCCTGCACCTCGTCGCCGCGCGTGGGGCGGTTCCGCCAGATCATCGCGTCAGTTTATGGCCCTGCGGGGCCGGTCACCTACCCCTCCACATGCCGGTGCACGCATGTGTCGACGAGGACCAGGCGACACCAGGAGGCGCGGCGCGCGTCGGTGGCCGTCGCTACAGTCGTCCGCGTGCCCCGTCAGCAGCTCTCCCCCGCCCAGGCCCGTCGCGTCGCCTTGGCGGCGCAGGGCTTCGGGAGGCCCGTCGACGGCCCTGCCCGCCCGGGGACGCGGCAGCTGAACGGCCTCGTCGATCGCCTCGGCCTGCTGCAGATCGACTCGGTGAACGTGTTCGAGCGCAGCCACTACCTGCCCGCGTTCGCACGACTGGGCGCGTACGACCGCGCGACCCTCGACCGCCTCACCTTCGCTCCCCGTGGGCGGTACGTCGAGTACTGGGCCCACGAGGCCGCCATCGTCCCGGTGTCGACCTGGCCCCTGTTGCGGTGGCGCATGCGCGACTACGACGCGAAATGGCGGGGGGACGCCTCCTCGTGGCTGTCGACGAGTCCGCGCATGGAACGCTGGCTGCTCGACGAGATCCGCGACAAGGGGCCGCTGCCGGCCAGCCTGGTCGAGGCCGACGCCGCCCTCTTCCCCCAGCCCGACCGGACGGGCCCGTGGTGGGGGTGGGGTGACGTGAAGCGCGGCCTCGAGTCGCTGTTCCGCACGGGCGCCCTGGTCAGTGCCGGTCGCCGTCGGTTCGAGCGCGTCTACGCGCTGCCCGAACAGGTGCTGTCGGCCGAGGTCCTGGCCGTCGACGTCGACCGTCACGAGGCCCACCGGCGCCTCGTCGCCCACGCGGCCCGCGCCTCCGGGGTCGCGACGGCCGCCGACCTCGCCGACTACTTCCGCCTCAAGGCCGCCGACGTCGTACCCGCCCTGCGCGAGCTCCACGACGACGGTGTCGTCGAACCCGTGGACGTGGCGGGTTGGGGTGCGACCGCGTGGCTGCACCGTGACGCCCGCGTACCCCGTCGGCTCGAGGCCGACGCCGTGCTGTCACCGTTCGACCCCGTCGTCTGGCACCGGCCCCGGGCGGAACGCCTCTTCGACTTCCGCTACCGCATCGAGATCTACACCCCGCGCGAGAAACGCGTGCACGGCTACTACGTCCTCCCCGTCCTGCAGGACGACCAGCTGGTGGGGCGGGTCGACCTCAAGAGCGATCGTCAGGCGGGCGTCCTGCGGGTGCAGGCGGCATGGCTTGAGCGCGACCTCCCCGTCGACGTCGAGCGGCTCGTGACGACGCTGCGCCGGGCGGCCGCCTGGCAGGGACTGGACGCCGTCGAGGTGCTCGATCGGGGCGACCTGGCGGGCCGACTCCGCACGGTGCTGACCGGCCGGGCCGACGCGGCCGGCCCGGCCGACCCCCTCGGTTAGAAGGTCCCGGCGTTCTGTCGCAGCCGCTGGATGCGATCGGCGAGCGGAGGGTGCGTGCTGAAGAGTCGGTCCATCACGCCGGGCTTCATCGGATCGCTGATCCAGAGGTGCGACATCGAGGTGTTCTGCTGCCGCATGGGCCGCCCCTGGGCACCGAGCTTCTCGAGGGCTCGGGCGAGACCCTCGGGGTACCGCGTCGTCAACGCCCCGGTGGCATCGGCGAGGTACTCGCGCTGACGCGAGACGGCCGCCTGGACACCTGCTGCGGCGAGAGGGGCGATGATCATGGCCACCAGACCGAGCACCAGGAAGACGGGGTTCCCGCCGCCCCCACCGTTGTTGTTCGAGTTGCGGTTCCCCCCTGACAACGCGCTGAAGAACGACATGCGCAACAGGATGTCGGCCAGGAAGCCCACGGCCACGACGAGGCCGAACACCATGGTCGACACACGGATGTCGTAGTTCTTCACGTGACCGAGCTCGTGAGCCATGACGCCCTGGAGCTCGCTGTCGTCCATGATCTCGAGCAGGCCGGTCGTGGCGGCGACCACGGCGTGTTCCGGGTCGCGGCCCGTGGCGAAGGCGTTGGGGGCCGGATCGACCACGACGTAGACCTTGGGCATCGGCATGCCCATCGTGATGCTGAGGTTCTCGACCGTGCGGTACAACCGCGGAGCCGTCACACCGTCGACCTGCTGGGCGTTGCTCATCGAGAGCGCCTGCCCGCTGGCCGCGAAGTACTGGATCACGGCGTACACCGCGGCACCACCGAGAACCAGGAAACCGATCGACCCGTTGTTCCAGATGGCGCTCGCGGCGAACCCGAGGGCCCCGACGATCACCAGGAAGATCAGGACGATGAAGACGGTGTTGCGCTTGTTGCGCGAGATCGCGGAGTACACGGTGTCGAGGACGACTCGGGCTGGATCAGAACTGGACGCGCGGCGGTTCGGCGATCGCCGACGGCTCGGAGACTTCGAAGAAGTCCCGCTCGCTGAAGCCGAGCCGCTTCGCGAAGAGGGAGTTGGGGAAGACGCGGTTCTTGGTGTTGAACTCGCGGACGCCGCCGTTGTAGAAGCGGCGCGCGGCTTGGATCTTGTCCTCGGTGTCGACCAGCTCGGACTGCAACTGCAGGAAGTTCTGGCTCGCCTGGAGCTGCGGGTAGGCCTCGGCCACGGCGAAGATGCTCTTCAGGGCGGTCTGCATGTGCCCTTCGGCAGCCGACGCCTCGGCCGGTGTGCCCGCTCCGATGGTCTCGGCACGGGCCGCCGTCACGTTCTGGAAGACGGACGATTCGTGCGAGGCGTATCCCTTGACCGCCTCGATGATGTTGGGGATCAGGTCGGCCCGGCGTTTGAGCTGGATCGTGATGTCGCTCCACGCCTCGTCGACGCGCACCTTCAGGGTCACCAACGAGTTGTAGGTGGCCCAGAGGTAGATGCCGATGATGACCGCGAGCAGGACGATGATCCCTGCTGCTACCAAGATGCCGATCGTGGCCGGTTGCATGACGTGTCACTCCTAGGTGGTGGACCGATGACGGCGGGCGCCGGATGGTCGCCCGCGACCGGGGTCGGGTCGTCGGGAGTCCGTTGGACACTATAAATGCGCTGCATGTGGGGTCCCTGCCCGTCGGGTGATCTCGAAGCAGACTCCCGAGGAGGGCCCGACCGGGCATCTCCCCCGCACGACTCCCCCGCACAACGGATTGACTTGTACCCCGCGAACGTGCTGAATGGGTGACAGTGTTCGAGCCGCCGACCCTGCGTCCCCCGCGTCCGTCGACCCCCGTCGACGGACGGCTCGTGGTCGAGCCGCGACACGGACGACGTGTCGCCTCGACCCTCGCGACGGTCGTGCTGGGTCTCTCGCTCGCCCTGACGGGCGGAGTCGGCGCGCTCGCCGCGGGCAGCCCGTCGGGTACTCCCGCACCCGGCCCGTCGCTCGGCCAGTCCCCTCCCGGTCCGGTCGCACCCACGATCGGCGACGTCGGAGACCGGGACGTGAACGCCGTCGTGGTCGGCGGGACCGGCACGCCCGGAGCCACCGTGAGGGTGCTCGACCCCCGCGTCCCCAGTCGAGCCCTCTGCGAGGTCATCCTGCCCACCGGTGACCCGGCCGGCGTCCCCTGGTCGTGCCCGGTGACGCTGGAGGACGGTGCCGACCAGACCCTCACGGTCCGAGACGTGACGAATGCCGCCGTGGTCGACGACGCCGTCAGCGCTCCGTTCTCGGTGCTCGGCCCGCCCACGGTCCAGGGAGGACCCGCCGTCGGTGGCAAGGTCGCGGGCACCGCTTTCCCCGGTGCCCGCATCACCGTCGGCGGGGGCGCGGCACCGGTCTCGGCGACGGCCGACGACGCCGGGGCCTGGTCGGCCGTGCTCCCGTCGGCGACCTGGCCGACCGGCCGGTACACGGTCACGGCGTCCCAGTCCTCGGACTCCGTTCCCGCCGTGCCCCGGTCCTCCCTCTCCACCGGCGTCACCGTCACGATCGACCGCGACCCACCCGCCCCGCCGGCCGTGCTCTCGCCCCGGGCCGGCGAACGGGTCGCCTCGCAACCGCTCACCTTCTCGGGGACGGGAGAAGACGGCGCGACCGTCACCGCCTACGTCGACAGCACCCCCGCCTGCCAGGCCACGGTCTCCGGCGGCGCATGGGCCTGCACGTCGTCCGATGCCGCCCTCGCCGATGGCGAGCACGTGGTCCAGGCCGCCCAGATCGACCCGTCGGTGAACGTCGGGCCGCCCAGCGCGGGCATCTCGATCACGGTGACGTCGTCGGCCGCGCAGCCCGCGCCTCCTTCGTCCTCGGCCGCTCCGGCACCGACGGCGGCGCCCGGCGCGTCCGGGGGCGCCGTCCCCTCCGAGCCGTCTCCCGGGGCGCCCGGAGCCCCGGGGCCCGGTGACGGGCCGGGAGGCGCTCCCGGTGGCGTCGGCGAGGTACCACCCGAAGCCTCCACACCGACGGCGGACTCCTGGGCGGCCGCGACGACGTTCGGTCGCGACATGCCGTCCCTCGGCCGGACGATGACCGGGTCGGGATGGTTGATCGCTCTCGGCCTCGCAGCCGCGTTCGTGCTGCTCGTCGTCGCCCCGGCACGTCTGCTGGCCACGGCGATGCGAGGTCGCCTCGCGCCGCGCGCCCCGCGGCTCACCGGCCGGAACCGTCGTCGGGAACTCCCGACCTCGTTCTCGACCGCCACACTCGACCCGCGCCTCGCCGCCGTGCTGACCATCGCGGCCGGAGCCGCCGTGGTCGGGCTGGCGGCCGGCCTCGACGACGAGGTCCGCTACGCACGCCTGTTCGCCGGGATCGTCGTCGGAGTCGCCCTGGTCAACGTGCTCGCGGTCGTCGTCCCCACCCTGGTGATGGGGCGTTCCCCGGACCGCGAGACGCGCATCCGCATGTCACCGCGCCTCCTCCTCGTCGCCGTCGTCGCCTGCGCGGTGACGCGGTCGCTCGGCCTGGACCCGCCCCTCGTGCTCGGGGTGGTGCTCGTCGGGAACCTCGCCGCAGCGCCCCGGTCGGAGGCGCACCACGGCCGGACCGGCGAGGTGGGCGATCGCGAGGCAGGGCTGCTCGCGCTCCTCCAGGTCGCCGCCCTGGTGGTCGTGTCGGCCGGAGCCTGGGCCGTCCACGGCGCCCTCCCCGCCACCGGTGGGTTCATCACCGAGCTGGCCCTCGAGACGAGCGCGACGGTCTGCCTGACCGGGCTCGGATCGCTCGTGCTCGCGCTCGTGCCGGTGGGCTCCCTGCCGGGTCGACGCCTCTGGGCCTGGTCGCGCCCGCTGCACGTGGCGCTCACGGTCGTCGGCGTCACGGCGGCCGCCGCCGTGCTCACGGGCGGCTCGTCGTCCTTCCCGATCGGAGGCGCGGTCGTGGCCGCCGCCGTGACCGCGGGCCTCTGCGTCGCGGCCTGGCTCTGGACGTCGTTCGTCGAGATCGACACCGACGACGCCTGACCTGACGCGCCTCCGTCGCCGGCCGTCCCGACTGCGGTCCACGCGACGGCGGTCGGGGCTGCGGCGGTCGGGGCGGCGGATGTCGCGCGGACGGCTGCCAGGCCGTCGGGCTGCCGGTGGTCCCGGTCTTGCCGCATTGCCTGCCGCCGTCGTCACCGTCGGCGTCGTCGGCAATTCAGGAAACCGACGCACGAACGGACGGAACCGGCCTGCCGATCCTCCGATCTCCTGAGTTGTCGACGTAGAGCAGGGCAGGGCTAGGCAGGGCAGACGGAGCAGGGCAGGGACAGGGCGGAGCGGGGCAGAGCGCGGCGGAGCGGAACACGCGGGCGGACGGCGCGCGACAGGGGCCGAGGCGATGCGGCCATACGGCGGACGCGACCGCCGGCCGGACGCGTGAAGTCGGCAACTCAGGAGAACGACGCCGGAACGCGCGCGACGTGCCCCGGAGCACGCCGATCTCCTGAGTTGCCGACGATGCTCGCGCGGTGCGGGCAACCGGGCGGCCGGGCGCTCTGGCTGGCAGAGCTGGCGGGGCTACGGGGTGGGAGCGGACGAGCGGGCGCGCGGGCTGGGGCCCACGCGAGAGCAGGAGGCGCGGGCAAGAGCTGGAGGCGCGGGCGAGGGCGAGGGGCCTAGGCGCGAGCAGGAGGCGGGGGCGAGAGCAGGAGGCGCGGGCGAGGGGGCGGGGCCTACGCGAGAGCAGGAGGCGCGGCGGGGTCGACAGCGAGGCGCTTGCGTTCCGTAGGGGCCCGGCCGCGATCGGCACCGAGCGCCGGGGCAGACGCCACCTCGCCACCTCGGGCGGCACGTGACCTGGCAGGGAGGGGCGGCACGTGCCCCCGCAGGGACTCGAACCCTGACTGAAGCGATTTTAAGTCGCCTGCCTCTGCCGATTGGGCTACGGGGGCCCGAGCGACCAGCCTACGAGAAGCGGACGCCCGCCACGCTGCAGGCAGCGGGCGGGCGTCTCGGACGTACTCGAGGGTCACTCGGAGGCGGGCACCCCGTCGGTCACCGCGGTCTCGCCGGTGATCTCCTACTTGGCGGCGGGCTTGCGCGCGGGCGCCTTGCGAGGAGCACCGGTCGCTGCCTCGCCGACCTCGGCCGTGCCCTTCTTGGCCGTTCCGTCGTCCTCGACCGGGTTCGCGTACGCGGGCCCCGCCTCGCCGGCGGGCTGGCCGGCACCGACGGATGCGGGCGCGGGAGCCTCGGCGGGCGTCTCGACGGCCGCCTTGGGACGCGAGGCGAACTCTTCGAAGGCCGCCCGGGGACGCTCACGGTTGTCGAGCGAGACGATGTCGCGTCCCAACCAGAAGTTGTTCCACCAACCGCCGACGACGCGGAACTTGCGCTCGAAGGAGGGCATCGCCATGCCGTGGTACCCGCGGTGGGCGGCCCAGGCCGGGAAGCCCTTCATGGCGAACTTGCCGCTCTGGAAGACGCCGACGTTGAGCCCCAGGCCGGCGACGGCTCCGAGGTTCTCGTGCTTGTAGTCGACGAGTCCTTCTCCGCGGAGCGAGGCGACGATGTTCTTCGCGAGACGCTTGCCCATGCGGACGGCGTGCTGGGCGTTCGGCACGCAGAAGCCGCCCACGCCCTTCCCGGTGAGGTCGGGTGTGGCGGCGACGTCACCACAGGCCCAGGCGTCGGGAACGACGGTCTCACCGTCGACGATGCGCAGGTCGGCCTTGACGGTGATGCGTCCGCGCTGTTCGAGCGGGAAGTCGGTGCCGCGGACCATCGGGTTGGCCATGACGCCGGCCGTCCAGACGATGAGGTCGGACTCGAACGACTCGCCCGTGGACAGTTCGATCTTCCCGCCGACCGCAGACTGCAGCTGCGTGTCGAGGTGGACCGTCGCGGCGCGTTCGGCGAGGTTCTTGAGCACCCAGTGGCTCGTCTCGAGCGAGACCTCGGGCATGATGCGGCCCATCGCCTCGACGAGGTGGAAGTGCGTGTCGTCGATGGTGAGGTCGGGGTAGTTCTTGAGCAGGTCGCTGGCGAAGCTGCGCAGCTCGGCGAAGACCTCGATGCCGGCGAAGCCACCGCCGACCACGACGACCGTGAGCAGGCGGTCGCGCTCGGGACCGGCCGGCAGGTTGGCGGCCTTCTGGAAGTTCGTGAGCACCTTGTCGCGGATCGCGGCGGCCTCTTCGATGGTCTTGAGGCCGATGGCCTCGTCGGCGACGCCCGGGATCGGGAAGGTGCGGGACACGGCGCCGGCCGTCATCACGATCTGGTCGTACTGCATCGTCCACGCGTCGCCCACCTCGGGCGTGATCGTGGCGGTCTTCGAGGCGTGGTCCACGCCGGTGACCTTGGCCGTGACGACGTTCGTCTTCTTGAGGTGGCGTCGGAGGGCGACGACCGCGTGGCGCGGCTCGATCGACCCGGCGGCGACCTCGGGCAGGAACGGCTGGTACGTCATGTAGGGCAGCGGGTCGACGATCGTGACCTCGGCCTCACCCGCGCGCAACCACTTCTCGAGCTTCCAGGCAGTGTAGAAACCGGCGTAGCCGCCGCCGACGATCAGGATTTTGGGCACGGCGAATGTCTCCTTGAGGTGGGGGTGTCGCAGACGACCTTACCCCGAGCGCCGCGCACGCCTGAACTGGCGGACCGCCCCGACGGCGACGAGGACGGCCGCTCCCCCGAAGACCGTGAGGACGATCAACGGGATGCCCGTCGACCTCATGGTCTCGACCGTGGGCAGCAGGACCGCCAACGGCTGACCCGGATCGGTCACCGGTGTCGGCACGGGGGCCTCGACGGTCGGGTTCGTCGCCTGCGCCGACGGCGCCGGCACGTCCGCCCGCCGGTGCACCCGGATCCACTCGGCCAGGTCGCCCATGGGGTTCTCGGCGACCGTCGGCACCGAGGCCGTGACGGCCGCGGCCGCGTCGACGAGGCCGTGCCCGTACAGCGGGTCGGGTGTCGTGGCGCCCTTCGGCGTGGCCGTCGCGACGACGCGGTTGATGACGTCGTCGGCGTCGAGCTCGGGATGGGCACTGCGCACGAGGGCGACGATGCCCGCCACGAGGGGCGTGGCACCGCTCGTGCCGCTCCAGCTGTAGTGGACGTCACCGGGACCGACACCCACGAGGTCCTCGCTCGGGGCGGCCACACCGATCGTGATGCCCTGGCTCGACGCGTCGAAGCTCGCCGTGCCCTGGCGATCCACACCGGCGACGGTGAGGACGCCCGGCATGGTCGCGGGCGCGCCGACCTCGGTCGTGCCGCTGCCGCGGTTGCCGGCCGCCGCGACGACGACGACGTCGTGCTGCATGGCGTAGAGGAAGGCGTCGTCCCAGCTGGTCGGCCAGTCGAGCGTGTTGCGGGTCAGGGACATGTTGATGACGTCCGCCCCGGCGTCGACCGCCCAGCGCACCGCCCGGGCGATCTGGTCGTCGGAGTCCACCGCCGACGAGCCGAAGCCCACCGACACCGAGAGCAGGTCGGCCTCGGGCGCGACGCCGATCACGCCGTCGCCGGACCCGGTGCCACGGCCGGCGACCATCGATCCGACCAGCGTGCCGTGGTTCGGGTCGTCGCCGACGGGCGTCTGACCGTCGGCCGAGCCGAGCCCCGACACGTCGGTGCCGCCGACGACGACGCCCTGGAGTTCACGCACCGACGAATCGACGCCGGTGTCGATCACGGCCACGGTCGTCCCCGCCCCCCGTGTGGTCTGCCACGCCCGCTGGATGCCGTAGTCGGCGAGCCAGTACTCGGCATCGCGGACCTGGTCGGCCGATGCGGCCGACGCCGGCACGACGGCAGCGACGAGGGCCCCCAGCACGATCGCCACCACGAACCCCCCGGAACGGCGCACGCGCGTCAGGCTCCCCCACCGATCTCGGGCGAGGCGGCGGCCTGCTGGTCGTCGGCCAGGAAGTCGGGGCACCGGCACACGTCGGGACTCCACGACGCCCGCTCGAGGGCGAGGTCGCCGAAGGGGTTGACCCCCGGCCCGGCCGCCAGCGAGTGACCGACGAGGGCGTGCAGGCACTTGACCCGCTCGGGCATGCCACCCGCCGTGACGTGGTCGATCTCGTCCACGTGCTCGATGCCCTCGCGGTCGGCCAGGTACGCCTCGTGCGCGGCGTGGTATCGGCTTCGCAACTCGGGGTCGGACTCGAGGAGCTCGGTGAACTCGGCCATCACCCCGGTGGCCTCGAGGGTCGACACGGCAGCCGTGGCACCGGGGTGGCACAAGTAGTAGAGCGTGGGGAAGGGCGTGCCGTCGGTCAGCCGCGGTTTCGTCGCCACGACGGTGGGTGCGCCGCAGACGCAGCGCGCGGCGATGCCGATGACGTCGCGCGCGGGCCGCCCGAGCTGGGCGGTCACGACACGGACGTCGTGGTCGGTCACGGGGTCGAAGGGGGGCGTGGTCACGGCGTGCCACCTGTCTGCTCGGAGGTCGGGGCGGGCACCTGGCTGCCGCTGATGTCGGGGGCGACGAGTTCGGTCGCGGGCTCGTCGCTCAGCCCGGCGTCGAGCACCGAGGCCGTCATCGCCGCCACCCAGTCGACCTGGGGCGTCTGGAGCGAGTCGCTGATCGACGTGCCGGTGCCCGGAGCCGTGCCGGGCGCCTGGGCCGCGTCGTCGCCCATCACGAGGTAGCTGTACTCACCCGGGTAGACGTAGAGCAGGCGGTCGCGTGCCTGGGCCTCGATGTACGCCGGATCGCTCCATCGCGCGACGTCTTCTTTCAACTCGTCGACGGACTGCTCTTGCTGCCGGACGTCGTCCTGGAGGGCCGCGATCTGTTGCTGCTGCTGCACCAGGGTGCGCAGCGAGGGCGCGAGGATGACGACGAACATGACCAGGATGACCAGCATGAGCACGCTGAACCCCGAGAACCGGATCGACCGCAGCCAGTGGCCCGTCGGCGTCTCGCCGGTCGGCAGGGTCACCGGCACACGGCGGTTCGCGGTCTCACGGGGCATGGGACGAGCCTAAAGGACGTCTCTGGGGAACGACGGAGGCCCGCCCCGCACGAGCAGGACGGGCCCCGAGGAGGCGCGGGTCGCGTCAGGCGGAGAAGCGCGGGAAAGCGCTGTACCCGGCGTAGACCGCGGCGTCGCCGAGCTCTTCCTCGATGCGGAGGAGCTGGTTGTACTTCGCCACGCGCTCGCTGCGGGCGGGGGCACCGGTCTTGATCTGGCCGGCGTCGGTCGCGACGGCGAGGTCGGCGATCGTGGTGTCCTCGGTCTCACCCGAACGGTGCGAGAGGACCGTCGTGTAGCCGCTGCGCTGGGCGAGCGCGACGGCGTCGAGCGATTCGGTCAGCGTGCCGATCTGGTTGACCTTCACGAGGATCGAGTTGGCAGCTCCGGCCTTGATGCCCTTGGCGAGTCGCTCGGGGTTCGTGACGAACAGGTCGTCGCCGACGATCTGCGTCTTCGAGCCGATCTCGCTCGTCAGGTGGGCCCAGCCCTCCCAGTCGTCCTCGTCGAGCGGGTCCTCGATGGTGACGAGGGGGTACGACGCGACGAGGTCGGCGTAGTAGTTCGCGAGGAAGGCCGAGTCGCGCTTCTCGCCCTCGAAGGTGTAGCTGCCGTCCGCGTAGAACTCGCTCGAGGCCACGTCGAGACCCAGGGCGAGGTCCTTGCCCGGGGTGAAGCCGGCCTTGGTGATGGCCTCGACGAGCAGGTCGAGCGCGGCGCGGTTGCTGTCGAGGTTCGGCGCGAAGCCACCTTCGTCGCCCAGACCGGTCGAGAGGCCCTTGGCCTTGAGCTCGCTCTTGAGGGCGTGGTACGTCTCGGCACCCCACTGCAGCGCCTCGGCGAACGAGGACGCGCCGACCGGCAGGATCATGAACTCCTGGATGTCGACGTTGCTGTCGGCGTGCGAACCGCCGTTGATGACGTTGAGCATGGGGACGGGCAGCGTGTGCGCGTTCGGCCCGCCGAGGTAGCGGAAGAGGGGCAGGTCGGCCGAGTCGGCCGCCGCCCGGGCCACGGCCAGCGAGACGCCGAGGATGGCGTTCGCGCCGAGACGCTTCTTGTTGTCGGTGCCGTCGAGTTCGATCATGGCCTGGTCGATCAGGCGCTGGTCGGTGGCGTCGAGCCCCTCGACCTCGGGGCCGATCTCGTCGATCACGGCGGCGACGGCCTTGAGCACGCCCTTGCCGAGGTAACGGCTCTTGTCGCCGTCACGGAGCTCGTAGGCCTCGAAGGCCCCGGTCGATGCACCCGAGGGGACGGCCGCACGCGACACCGTGCCGTCCTCGAGCAAGACCTCGACCTCGACGGTGGGGTTGCCCCGCGAGTCGAGGATTTCGCGGGCGCCTACGGCGTCGATTGCTGCCACTGGAGAGCTCCTTAGTAGTCGTTCGTCTGGGGACGCGAGGTCCGCGGCCCAGCTTAGCCGCGCCTCCTGCCCTGGTTCGTGGCGAGGAGCCGTCGGCATCGGTCAGCCGATCGTGCGGACCTCGAGGTCGGCGGCCGACTCGCCCCCGCGCACGGTGACGAAGCGGCCGAACCCCACCGCCGCCAGTCCGTCGAGCTGGTTGGTGAAGTTCTTGGCCTTCTTCTCGAGGCGCACGCGCCGTTCGCCGCCCGCCAGCAACGCGCGCTGCAGGGCGAGCAGCTCGACCGGTTCGACCTTCTTGTCGTAGACCACCGCGAGCCCCTCGTCGCCGTCGGTCTCGAGGGTCACGAGGTCGACGAGGCGTTCGAAGCCGAGGGAGAAACCGGCCGCGGGCACGTCGCTGCCCAGGAAGCGGCCGATCATGCCGTCGTAGCGACCGCCGCCGCCGAGGGAATAGGGCACGTCCGGGTGGGCGATCTCGAAGATCGTGCCCGTGTAGTACCCCATGCCGCGGACCAGGGTCGGATCGAACTCGAGGGTGGAGCCCGGCAGCGCCTCGCGCAGCGCGACGAGGTCGGTGAACGCCGCACGGTCGAGCCACGGGACGTCCGTGGCCTCACCGGTGGCCCAGGAGGCGCCGGCCAGCTGGGTGAGCGCCTCGCCGAGACCCGGCGTGGTGACGCCGAGGTCGGCGAGTTCGGCGACGACGCCGTCGACGCCGATCTTGTCGAGTTTGTCGACGACGATCAGCGCCTGGTCGGTCAGCGCCTCGGGTACCGCCCAGTGGGCGAGCATCGCCAGCAGGATGCGGCGGTCGTTCACGCGGATCGTCGTGCCGGTGAGGCCGAGGGCGTCGAGAACGGCGGTCGTGGCCTGGATCAGTTCGATCTCGGCCAGCGGCCCGGCCTCTCCCAGGACGTCGATGTCGCACTGGACGAACTGGCGGTAGCGGCCCTTCTGCGGACGCTCGGCCCGCCACACCGGGGCGATCTGCACGGAGCGGAAGACCGTCGGCAGCTCGGCTCGGTGCGACGCGTAGAAGCGCGCGAGCGGCACCGTCAGGTCGAAGCGGAGTCCGAGGTCGGCGAGTCCGAGCACGCTCTCGGCCGATCGCAGGTCGTCGAGGTCGAGGCCCCGCCGGAGGACGGCGAAGACCTGCTTCTCGTTGTCTCCCCCGAGCCCGGAATGGAGGCGCGAGCTCTCTTCGACCACGGGCGTCTCGATCTCGTCGAAGCCGTAGGAGCGGTAGACGCCTCGGATGACCGAGAGCACGCCCTCGCGGCGCCTCTTGTCGGCGGGCAGGTGGTCGCGCATACCGCGCGGCGGGTTGACGGGGGTCGGCATGAGGACATCATCCCAGAGACGCCGCACCCCTGACGTCGGCACCGACTTGCAGGCATGTCACATTCTACGTTATGGTTTTCTCGGGTGGTCGGCGCGAATCGGGTTGCGTGTCGGTCACACCACTCGGCCCTCCCTTCCCTGCGGTGAGGGCCCTGGCCGGGCCGGGCGCTGAGCGCTCGGCCCGGTTCAGCCCGACCCGACGCCCGCCGACACCATCAGGTTCCACCCACCCCGAGGCCGACGGCGAGCAGGGTCAGTGCTGAGGAACGCGCGAGACGAGGGTCTCGACGGCATGCTTGTACGCTGCGGACGCACGACGTCCGTCCCCCGAGACGATGGCGTCGTACTGCAGGCCGAACAACGCATCGACGAAGACCCGCGCCGCGACCTTGGCCTCGGCCGGCGCGACCCCGTTCGCCGAGACCCAGCCCGCCACGTGGTCGACCCACCGTCCGACCGCCCCGCGAGCGGTGCCGCCGACCTCGCCCGCCACGGTCTCGAGCAGGGCCGCCTCGAGCTCGAGGCGGTGCAGGTCTCGGCCCCGCTCGGTGGTGACCTCGTGCCAGACCTTGGCCAGGTGCTTGCCGAAGGCCTCGCGGTCGAGCTCGGAGACCGCGACCGACAGCAAGGCGTCGTTGCGGGCGACGACCGCGCGGACGATCTCGGCGATGAGCTCAGCCCGGTTGCCGAAGTGGTAGACGAAGACGTACGTGCTGACCCCCAGGGCCTCGGCCAGGGTGCGGAACGACACGGTGGCGAGGGAGCGACCCCGGAGGTGCTCGAGGATCTGGCCGAGGAGCTCGGGCTTGCGGGTGGGATCAGGCTTGCGAGGCATGGTGCCGCTCCTTCGTGCCGACGAGTCGTACTCGCCCTGCGCGGTCGCCGTCGTCGTAGTGGACCATAACAGACGTCTGTCGTGGCCGACCGGTCGGTCGACCGGCACCCGCGAGGCCCCCCCGAGCACCCCGGGCGGGACGCCGAGTGGACCGACATGTCGTCTTTTGACATGTCAACACACATCCTCTACATTGAGGACACCACTCGGACCCCACCGGGTCGCTGCCCCTCGGGCCGACCCTCTGGTGGACGAGCGCCGGCCTCGCCACTCATTCGGGTTGAGCGGGCGACGCCGAGGTGCCCCCTCATTCGGGTTGAGGGGGCACCTGCTCGACGGGACGGCCCTCGATCGTGCCGCCTCCGGCCTGGACGCCCCCGGGTTGCCCGCCTTGGGGCTGCTCGTCTTCCGCCTGGCCGCCCTCGAGCTGCCCGCCTCCGGCCGGTTCGGCCTCGTCTCGCCGAAGCAGCATCTCGCGCTCGCGCACGGCGGCCCGAAGCGCGCGCTCGGCGTCCATGCCCCGATCGGTGGCCTCGTCGACCTGCGCGAGCAATGCTCGGCCCCACGCGAGTTCGCGCGACTCGGCCCGGGCGTCCGTCGCCACCGTGCCCGTCACCTCCGTGCCCGTCACCTCCGTGCCCGTCACCTCCGTGCCCGACGTCGTGGTCGGTGCCCGATCGGGCTCGGGGCGGACGCCACCTGCGGCAGCCCGTCGCGCATCGAGCTTCTGGGCGCGGGCGAGAGCGGGCTGCCCGACGGGGACGCCGTCGTAGGCACTCGTCCGCTGCGACTTCTCGCCGGCCTTCGCCGCCGACCAGAGTTGGACGATCTCGTCGACGTCGTCGGCCCGGTCGGCCCCGAACACGTGGGGGTGACGCCGCACGGTCTTCTCGGCGACGTCACGCACGACGTCGGCGAGGTCGAACGACCCCGAGGAGGCGCGGGCGGCGAGGGCCCCGTGCAGGACCACCTGGTACAGCACGTCCCCGAGCTCCTCCCGGACGTCGTCCGAGGTGCCGTCCTCGATCGCCTCGACGAGCTCGTAGGTCTCTTCGACGAGGTAGGTCACCAGGGACCGTGGGGTCTGCGCACGGTTCCAGGCGCATCCGCCCTCGTCGGCGAGGAGGGCGTCGACCACGCGGACGAGCTCGTCGAGCCGAGCGCCCGCCCCGGGTTCGGAGGCGACCCGCGCCTCCTCGTCGTGGGCTCCGTCCGGGCGACCCGACACGGTCAGCTCGCCGCGGCCGTGTCGGTCGCCGGACGCGCGACCGGGGCCGCGTAGATCGCCGACAGCAGCTGCTCGACCCAGACGATCAACTCGTCGTCGCTCGGTGCCTGCCCGTGGGCTCGCGGCAGGGGCACGCTGACGGCGTTCGTCTGTGCAAACCACCGCGCACCCGGGTACATCCGCTGCAGACGGACCTGCATGCTGTCGGGCAGGTCGACGCCCGAGACCCGCAGGTTGCTGCCCATGACCACGACCTCGCTGAGGCCGGCCTTCTGGGCCGCCCGACGCAGGCGGGAGACCTCGATCAGCGCCAGCACGGGTGCCGGGGGCTCACCGTAACGGTCGGTGAGTTCGTCGAGCACCGAGTCGATCTGGTCGTCGGTGGAGGTGGGCGAGCTGGCCGTCGAGAGCTTCTGGTAGGCCTCGAGGCGCAGCCGCTCGCTCTCGACGTACTCTTCGGGGACGTGGGCGTCGACCGGGAGTTCGAGCCGGAGTTCGGTCTGCCCCTCGGCGACGTCCCCGCGGAAGGAACTGACGGCCTCACCGATCATGCGGAGGTAGAGGTCGAAACCGACCCCGGCGATGTGCCCCGACTGCTCTCCGCCGAGCAGGTTGCCGGCCCCACGGATCTCGAGGTCTTTCAAGGCGACCTGCATGCCCGCACCGAGCTCGTTGTTGGCGGCGATCGTCTCGAGCCGGTCTTGTGCGGTCTCGCTGAGCGGCTTGTCGGCGTCGTAGAGGAAGTACGCGTAGCCGCGCTCCCGGCCTCGACCCACCCGCCCACGCAGCTGGTGCAGCTGGCTCAGACCGTACTTGTCGGCCCGGTCGATGATCAACGTGTTGGCGTTGGCGATGTCGAGACCGGTCTCGATGATGGTGGTCGACACGAGGACGTCGAACTTGCGCTCCCAGAAATCGACCATCACCTGCTCGAGCGTCGACTCGGCCATCTGGCCGTGGGCGACGGCGACGCGGGCCTCGGGCACGAGCTCGGCGATCTGCGCCGCGATGCGGTTGATGCTCGACACGCGGTTGTGCACGTAGAACACCTGGCCCTCGCGCAGCAGCTCGCGCCGGATCGCGGCGGCTTTCTGCCGGTCGCTCTCGGGGCCCACGAAGGTGAGGATCGGGTGGCGGTCCTCGGGCGGGGTGGCCAGGGTCGACATCTCGCGGATGCCCGTGACGGCCATCTCGAGCGACCGCGGGATCGGGGTCGCCGACATGGCCAGGATGTCGACGTTGGTCTTGAGCTTCTTCAGGGCGTCCTTGTGTTCGACGCCGAAACGCTGCTCTTCGTCGATGATGACGAGGCCGACGTCCTTGTACGAGATGCCCTCGCTCAACAGTCGATGAGTACCGATGACCATGTCGACGGTGCCATCGCCGAGCCCGGCGATCGTCTCTTTGGACTCTTTCGCCGACTGGAACCGGCTGAGGCTCCGGAGGTGCACGGGGAACCCGGCGAAGCGATCGCTGAAGGTGTCGAAGTGCTGTTTCACGAGCAGGGTCGTCGGGACGAGCATGACGACCTGCTTGCCGTCCTGGATGGCCTTGAACGCCGCTCGGACGGCGACCTCGGTCTTGCCGTAGCCGACGTCGCCCGAGAGCAGGCGGTCCATCGGGATCGGGCGCTCCATGTCGGCCTTGATCTCGTCGATGGTCGTGAGCTGGTCGGGGGTCTCGGCGAACGGGAACGCCTCTTCGAGCTCGCGCTGCCACGGGGTGTCGGGCGGGAACGCGTGGCCCTTGCTCGCCATGCGGGCCGAGTAGAGCTTGACCAACTCGACAGCGATGTCGCGGACGGCCTTGCGCGCCTTGCCCTTGGCGGCCGCCCAGTCCCCGCCGCCCATCTTGCTGAGCGTCGGGGCCTCGCCACCCACGTAGCGGCTGAGCAGGTCGAGCTGGTCGGTCGGGACGTAGAGCTTGTCGCCGGGGTAACCGCGCTTCGAGGGCGCGTACTCGAGCACGAGGTACTCGCGAGAGTGCTTGACGGCGTTCTTGCCACCGCTCGACACCTCGCGGCTGGTGAGCTCGAGGAACTTGCCGATGCCGTGGGTCGAGTGCACGACGACGTCGCCCGGCTTGAGCTGGAGGGGATCGACGACGTTCTTGCGTCGGGTCGCGAGCTTCTTGACCTGACGCGAGTCGTAGTTGGCCGAACGGCCGTAGAAGTCGGACTCGCCGAGGACGGCGATCTTGGACTCCATCAGTTCGAAACCGGCCTCGACACCACCGGCCACGAGGTGGACGACGCCGGGTTCGAGGGTCTCGGGGAGGCTCTCCTCGAGGCGAGCGGCGACCTCACGTTCGGCGAGGACGTCTCGGGCCCGCTCGACGAGCCCCGTGCCGCGGGCCGTGACGACGACGGACCAGCCGTCGCGCACGCGCTCGACGACGTGCTCGAGCGCCCCCTCGGCGTGCCCGCTGAAGCTCGGGACGACGGCCGCGTCCACGCGGACGTAGTCGCCGGCCGCCGCGACCGCCTCGTCGTCGGACAGGACCTCGCCCGAGTCGAAGCCGCTCATCGTGAACCAGGACCGGTCGCCCGCCGCGTCACGCAGGTCGCGGAGGGTGAGGAAGTCACCCGAGTCGAGGTCGATGGGCGCGTCGGCACCGGCCGTCGCGGCGTTCCAGGCGGCCGACAGGAACTCGCGGTTGGTCTCGGCCAGGCTCTGGGCGCGCGACACGACCCGCTCGGGCGAGAGGACGACGATGGAGGCGCCGGCCGGCAGGTAGTGGGTCACCGGCACCAGCCGGTGCACCAGCGCCGGTGCCAGGCTCTCCATGCCCTCGACCGGGATGCCCTCGGCGATCTTCGCGAGCATCTGCGAGAGGCTGGGGAACTCGTGCTGCATCTCGCGAGCCCGTTGACGGACCGCCTCGGTGAGCAGCATCTCGCGACTCGGCGGCAGCTCGACCGACGTGACCTCGCCGTCCAGGCTTCGCTGGTCGGCCACGGAGAACCGACGGATCTGGTCGACCTCGTCGCCGAAGAAGTCGACGCGCACCGGGTGTTCGGCCGTGGGCGGGAACACGTCGAGGATGCCGCCGCGGACGGCGAACTCGCCACGGCGGGTGACCATGTCGACCCGGGCGTACGCCAGGTCGACGAGATGGACGGCGATGCCCGAGAGGTCGTGGCCGCGCTCGCCCACGGTGAGCCGCACGGGCTCGAGCTCGACGAGGTTGTCGCTGAGCGGCTGGAGGGCGGCGCGCACACCGGCGACGACGACGATGGGGCGGACGGAACCCGGCGCCTCGGCAGCTTCCTGCCGCCAGGTGGCGAGACGCCGCAGGGCGTGGATCCGCTTGCCGACCGTCTCGGCGCTGGGGCTGAGACGTTCGTGGGGCAGGGTCTCCCACGCGGGGAACTCGATGACCTCGGCCTCGGGCAGGTAGCTGGTGAGCGACCCCCGCACCGCCTCGGACTCCCGACCCGTGGCCGTGACGACCAGCATCGCCTGCGGACCCTCGCGACGGTCGAGCAGACCGGCCAGCAGGGGAACGCGGAGGCCGTCGACGACGGAGAAATCGGTGCTGCGTGCGGCCCGGTCGAGGGCGGCAGAGAACGTGGAGGCGCGCGAGAGCGCCTGGATCAAGCCCGCGAGTATCACCCGCACGATGTTACGCGGCACCACCGACACCGCGGTCGGGGTTCGCTGTCGGCGACACCGGGAGGTGACCGGAGGCCGGTCACCGGCGGGACCGGTCCGCTCGTCGCGGTCCGCGACTCGACCACGTCCGTGGTCGGTCGGGCTCGGGACGCGTCAGCTCTTCGCGGTGTGGAACTTCAGCTGCGCCGCGGTCAGTCCGTCGGTGGCGATCATCTCGACCGCGTCGGCCGCGTCGGCGACCAGGAACGGAAGTTCTTTGCGTTCGGTGGAGGAGAAGTCCTTGAGGACGAAGTCGGCGGCTGGCTGCCTGCCGGGCGGACGGCCGATGCCGACCCGAACCCGGGTGAACTCGTTCGACCCCGTGGCGGCGATGATGTCGCGGATGCCGTTGTGGCCGCCGTGGCCGCCACCGTGCTTCAGCCGGACGACGTCGAAGTCGATGTCGAGCTCGTCGTGGACGACGATGAGCCGCGACACGTCGAGGTCGTGGTACTTCAACAGTGCCTGCGTCGGCCCGCCCGAGACGTTCATGAAGGTCGCGGGCCTGGCCAGCACGAAGCGAGGGCCGCCGGGAGCGGTGCGCCCCTCGGCGACCGTCGCGTTCGTGCGGTGGTTCTTGAACCCGGTGGAGAGTCGGTCGGCCAGTTCGGCCAGGACCATCTGCCCCACGTTGTGCCTGTTGCCGGCGTAGCCGGGCCCGGGGTTGCCGAGCCCGACCACGAGCCACTGGTCGTCGAGTGCCATCGTCGTGGTCGTCGTTCTCTCAGTGGGTCTGCGCCGGCAGGGTGTTCGAGCTGCGTCGTGTTACTCGGAGCGCTCTTCGTCCTCGATGGACTCGACGTCGCCCTCGGCCTCGGCGGCCTCGCCGTCCTCGTCGGAGACCGCGTCGGTCGTCAGGTCGAGCTGGGGCACCGAGACGGCGAGCACGAGGGTCTCGGGCTCGCTGACCAGGGTCGCGCCCTTGGGCAGCACGAGGTCGGCGGCCGAGATCTGGGCGCCCTCTTCGAGGCCCTCGATCGAGACGACGACGTTCTGCGGGATGTGCGTGGCCTCGACCTCGAGCTCGACGGCGTTGAGCTCGACGACGTGGATCGTGCCGGGAGCCGACTCGCCCTCGACGTGCACGGGCACCTCGACGGTGACCTTCTCGCCCTGGCGGACGACGATGAGGTCGATGTGCTCGATGGTCTGCTTGACCGGGTCGCGCTGGATGTCCTTGACGAGGGCGAGCTGGTTCGTGCCCTCGATGTCGAGCGTGATGACGGCGTTGGCACGACGCGTGATCAGCATGGTCTCGTGACCGGGCAGCGTGACGTGCTGGGGGTCGGTGCCGTGGCCGTAGATGACCGCGGGGATCTGGTCCTTGGCACGGATCTTGCGGGCCGCGCCCTTGCCGAAGCTGGTGCGCACGAGGGCGCTGAGGTTGTTCTGGTCGGACATGTCGTCTCCTTGCAGGGGCCGTGACGGCCCGGGGGTGTGTGGTCGGTGTCAACTCGAACGCGAATCGCGTGAGGAAGGACCCGCAACCCGAGGGGTGCCGCCCGAAGGACGATCACCGCTGCACGAGTGGTGCGTGAGCACCGAGCGCCTGCCTACCGCGTCGATCACGGGTGCCGGAGCACCCCTCGCCGAGGTTCAGCTGCCAAGGCTACACGTCGGCCGGGCGTGTCGCCAACCCGCGCCTCCTCGGCTCGTCCGTCCGCGAGGGCGCCCCCTCAGCGCCCGAGTCGGGCTCGTCAGTGCCCGAGCTCGCCTCGTCGCACGGCCCCGAGGTGGGCCGTCACGGCCGCCACGACGTCGTCGGGACCGGGCTCCACGTCGACCTCGAAACCGGCCTCGTCGTCGGTCAGCGGCTCGAGGGTGGCGAACTGCGACTCCATCAGGCCGGCCGGCATGAAGTGCCCCTTGCGCTCGCGCTGACGTCGGGCGACGAGGTCGCGCACGCCGGTCAGGTGCACGAACCGGAGGCGCGGGTCGCCTTCCCGCAGGACGTCGCGGTACGCCTTCTTCAGCGACGAGCAGGCGACGACCACCGAGTCGTCGCCCGCCGCGGCGATGCGGTCGGCGACGATGCGGAGCCACGGCCACCGGTCGTCGTCGTCGAGCGGCTGCCCGGCGGCCATCTTGAGCCGGTTGGCCTCGGGGTGCAGGTCGTCGGCGTCGACGAACGGGACGCCGAGGGTCTCGGCCAACAGCTCGCCCACGGTCGACTTGCCCGATCCGGAGACCCCCATCACGACGACGGGCGGGAAGGGAGCGGGGTGGGGCTGATCGGTCACGGACGGCCTTCGATCGGGGAAACGGTTGCGTCAACCCTAGGCGAGCCGCCGTGGAGGGGTACGGACGGAGCCTGTCGGACGCTCGGCACCGAGGCATAGTCTGCGAACACCACCGACCGAGAAGGAGGCACCGTGACCGAACACGGAGCAGCATCGCAGTCCACCGCCCAGGCGAACATCGGAGTCGTCGGCCTGGCCGTCATGGGCTCGAACCTGGCGCGCAACCTCGCCAGTCGCGAGGGCAACACGGTCGCCGTCTACAACCGCTCCCCTGAGCGCACCGACACCCTCATGGACGAGCACGGTGACGCCGGGTTCATCGCCTCGAAGTCGATCGAGGACTTCGCCGCATCCCTGCAGAAGCCGCGCACCGCGATCGTCATGGTGCAGGCCGGTCGCGGCACCGACGCCGTCATCAGCCAGCTCGCCGACGTGTTCGACGAGGGCGACATCATCGTCGACGGCGGCAACGCGAACTTCCAGGACACCCGCCGACGAGAGGCCGCCCTCAAGGAGCGCGGACTGAACTTCGTGGGCGCCGGCATCTCGGGCGGCGAGGAAGGCGCCCTGAAGGGGCCGTCCATCATGCCCGGCGGCTCGAAGGAGGCCTACGAGACGCTCGGCCCGATCCTGGCGTCGATCGCCGCGGTGGCCGAGGGCGAGCCCTGCGTCACGCACGTCGGGGCCGACGGCGCGGGCCACTTCGTCAAGATGATCCACAACGGCATCGAATACGCCGACATGCAGCTCATCGCCGAGTCGTACGACCTGCTGCGCCGGGTGGGCGGCCACGAGCCCGCCGCCATCGCCTCGGTCTTCGAGGAGTGGAACACGGGCGAGCTCGAGTCGTACCTGATCGAGATCACGGCCGAGGTGCTCCGCCAGACGGACGCCAAGACGGGCGGCCCGCTCGTCGACTCGATCGTCGACCAGGCCGGCTCCAAGGGCACGGGCGTCTGGACCGTGCAGAACAGCGTCGGGTTGGGTGTGCCGGTCGGCGGGATCGCCGAGGCCGTCTTCGCCCGCGCCGTGTCGTCGAAGCCCGCCCAGCGCTCGGCCGTGCAGAAGACCCTGCAGGGACGGCCCGAGATCCAGGAGGCCGGCGACGGCTTCGAGGACGACGTGCAGAAGGCGCTCTACGCCTCGAAGATCGTCGCCTACGCCCAGGGCTTCGACGCCATCATCGCCGGTGCCGACGAGTACGACTGGGACATCGACAAGGGCGCCATCGCCAAGATCTGGCGCGGCGGCTGCATCATCCGGGCACAGTTCCTCAACCGCATCGTCGACGCCTACGAGAAGGACGCGTCGATCGCGACCCTGCTCGAGGACGACTACTTCGCCGCGGCCGTCCGGGACGGCGAAGAGGCCTGGCGCCGCATCGTGGCCAAGGCCGCCCTCTCGGGCATCCCCGTGCCCGGGTTCGCCTCGGCCCTGTCGTACTACGACTCGCTCGCCTCCGAACGCCTGCCTGCCTCCCTCATCCAGGGGCAGCGGGACTTCTTCGGGGCACACACCTATCAGCGCGTCGACGAGGAGGGTACGTTCCACACCCTCTGGTCGGGCGACCGGTCCGAGATCGAGACGGAGCCGTCGACCCACTGACGGGTGCAGGGGCGCTCACCGCGCCTCCTGCGTCCTGACGGGCGTGCCCGTCGATGCGGTGCCGCTGCGGCGGGCGGCATCAGGCACGCCCGTTCGTCGTTCCGCCGCAGCGGATCTCGGAGCTTCCGACGTCGACGTAGACAACTCAGGAGAACGGCCGCCGAATCGGCCCTCTGGAGGCGCGGCGCAGCCGAACTCCTGAGTTGTCGACTTCGCACGGGCAGGTCGCGGGCCAGGCGGGCCGCTCGGGCCGGGCCGTGGCCTGCCGATCGGGTGACCCAGGCGGCACGGGCCGGGCGGGTCGAGCAGACCCACGTCGGCAAGTCAGGAGAACGACCGCCAAGACGGCGCGCAGGACGCGCGGCGCAGCCGGACTCCGGAGTTGCCGACTTCGCGCGGGCAGGTCGCGGACCAGGCGGGCCGGGCCGCACGCAGCCAGGCCCCACGCCGCCCGCGTGGCCAATTCGGGAGAACGTCCGTCGAAACGGCCCGCAGGAGGCGCAGCACAGCCGAACTTCGGAGTTGCCGACATCGGACGAGCAAGCCGGGCCGGTCGGGGCCGAGCGGCCGGGTGGGGTCGAGCAGGTCCCCGTCGGCAAGTCAGGACAACGACCGCCGGAACGGCGGGCAGGAGGCGCGGCGCAGCCGGACTCCGGAGTTGCCGACATCGGACGAACAGGCCGGGCCGGTCGGGGCCGAGCGGCCGGGCCGTCGGGTCCGAGCGGCCGGGCCGGTCGGGGCCAGGCGAGCCGAGCGGTCGGAGCCAGGCGAGCCGAGCGGTCGGGGCCGAGCGGCCGGGCCGGTCGGGGCCAGGCGAACCGGGCGGTCGGGGCCAGGCGGGTCGGGCCGGTCGACTCCGTGCGCCGAGGCGACGGGAGGTGTCGGGCGGGGGCTAGGCGGCGCCGTCGAACATCGAGGTGACCGAACCGTTGTCGAAGACCTCGTGGATCGCCCGGGCGATCAGCGGGGCGATGGGCAGGATCTCGAGCTTGTCGAACTTCTGGTGCTCGGTGAGCGGCAGGGTGTCGGTGACGACGACCGAGTCGATGAACTCGCTGTTGAGGATCTCGGGGGCGGGGTCGCTGAAGACCGCGTGGGTCGCGGCGACCACGACGCCGATCGCGCCGTTGGCCTTGAGCGCCTCGGCGGCCTTGACGATGGTGCGACCGGTGTCGATCAGGTCGTCGACCAGCAGGCACACGCGACCCGAGACGTCGCCGACGATCTCGTGGACGGTGACCTGGTTCGGCACCAACGGGTCACGGCGCTTGTGGATGATCGCGAGGGGGGCGTCGAGCTTCTCGCTCCAGATGTCGGCGACGCGGACGCGCCCCATGTCGGGCGAGACCACCGTCAGGGTGGTGTTGTCGAGCTTGGCGCGGAAGTGCTCGAGCAGCACGGGCATGGCGAAGAGGTGGTCGACCGGGCCGTCGAAGAAGCCCTGGATCTGCGGGGCGTGCAGGTCGACGCTCATGATGCGGTGCGCTCCGGCCGCCTTGAAGAGGTCGGCGACGAGCCGGGCGGAGATCGGCTCGCGACCCCGGCCCTTCTTGTCTTGCCGGGCGTACGGGTAGAACGGCGCCACGACGGTGATGCGCTTCGCCGAGGCCCGCTTCAGGGCGTCGACCATGATCAGCTGTTCCATCAGCCACTCGTTGATCGGCGCCGAGTGGGACTGGATGACGAAGGCGTCCGAGCCACGGACGCTCTCGTCGAAGCGGGCGTAGAGCTCGCCGTTGGCGAAGGTGCGGGCGTCGGTCGGGATCAGCTCGCTGCCGAGCTCGGCGGCGATCTGGTTGGCCAGTTCGGGGTGCGCACGCCCCGAGATCAGAACGAGTCGGTTCTCGCCGGTGATCTTGATTCCGGACACGTCACTCGCTCTCCGGCCCCGAGGGGCCAACCCGACCGGGTTCAGTCGGTCGTTCGTTCGGCGCGAGCGGCGGCCTCGGCAGCCGCCGAGCCGGGGCGGTTCGCCTCGACCCATCCGCTCGCATTGCGCTGTGGAGCGATGCTCAAGGCCAGGGCACCGGCCGGCACGTCTTTGCGGACGATCGTTCCGGCGCCTGTGTACGCTCCGTCGCCAATCCTAACGGGGGCGACGAAGACGTTGTGCGACCCGGTGCGGACGTGCGACCCGACCTCGGTGCGGTGCTTGTCCACGCCGTCGTAGTTGGCCGTGATGGTGCCGGCGCCGATGTTCGACCCCTCGCCCACCTCGGTGTCGCCCACGTAGCTGAGGTGGGGCACCTTCGACCCGGCGCCGATCTGCACGTTCTTGGTCTCGACGAAGGTGCCGATCTTGCCGTCGGCGGACAGGAGCGTGTTGGGACGCAGGTACGCGAACGGCCCGACGGAGGCGCGGGCACCGATGACGGCGAGCGTCGCGTCCGTGCGCTTGACGGTCGCCCCCTCGCCCACCTCGGTGTCGACGAGGGTGGTGTCGGGGCCGACGACCGCGCCCGGGGCGATGTAGGTCGCGCCGCGGAGCTGGGTGCCCGGCAGCAGTTCGACGTCGGGGCTGAGGGAGACGTCGCGGTCGATCCAGGTGGTCTGCGGGTCGACGATCGAGACGCCTTCGCGCTGCCAGTGCTCGACGATGCGGTCGTTCAGCCGACGGGCCGCGGCGGCGAGCTGCACGCGGTCGTTGATGCCCTCGAGGCGCCACGTCTCGTCGATCGCCCGTGCTGCGACGACCTCGCCGGCACCGGTGAGCAGGCCGACCATGTCGGTGACGTACTTCTCGTTCTGCGCGTTGGCCGACCCGATGCGCGGCAGGTGGGTGCGCAGGGCGGCGACGGTGAAGACGTAGGTGCCCGAGTTGATCTCGCGCACGGCCCGCTCGTCGTCGGTGGCGTCCTTGTGCTCGACGATGCGGTCGACGTCGCCCGACTCGCGGCGGACGACCCGCCCGTAGCCGGTGGCGTCGGGCAGCACGGCACTCAGCAGCGTCGCCGAGGCGGAGGCGGCACGGTGCTGGTCGAGCAGGGCGGTGAGCGTCGCGTGGTCGAGGAAGGGCACGTCGGCGCTGACGACCACGACGTCGCCGGTGAACTCGGCGGGCAGCGCCTCCACCGCTTGTTCGACGGCTCGACCGGTGCCGGGCACGTCGTCCTGATCGACGACGAGCGCGTGCGGGGCGGTGTCGAGCACGCTCGCGACGACCAGGTCGCGCTCGTGCCGCACCACGGCGACGAGGTGGTCGGGCCGGAGCGCGCCGGCGCTCTCGAGCACGTGCTGGATCAGCGGCAGCCCCGCCAGGCGGTGCAGGACCTTCGGGGTCGAGGACTTCATGCGGGTGCCCTGCCCTGCGGCGAGGACGACGACGGCGAGCTGGCGTTCGGGCATGGTGCTCCTTGGTGAGGGGTGGCGCGTGATCACCGCCGATCCTCCCACGGGAGGCCGCCCGACCACGGGTCACCCGCCCGGCGTGGGGACGCCGCCGACGCCGAGACGAGGTGGGGAGGAGTCAGCGGGAGCGGACGACGGCGACCGAGCCCGAGACCGCGACGGCGTCCTCGACGAGCGCGACGGCGACGTCGGGCAACCCGGTCTTCTCGACGACGGCCTTCCGTGCCCGGTAGAAGAGCCAGCTGCCGACGAAGGCGCCGGACGCCCCGGCGAGCGCTGCGGCCACGGGGGTGCCCCGACGGCCGGTGCCTGCCATCGCGATCCCCGCGACGGCGCCGGAGACCGCGCGACCGAACAGCGGGCCGGCACCGACCCGGCTCGGCGTGGCCGGCAGCTTGTCGCCGACGAGCTCACCGACGCCCGCGGCCACCAGGGCACCGCGGCCGAGGGGTGAGCGGAACAGGCGCCAGCGCTGCCAGGGGCCCCGCGCCTCCTGGGCGTCGTGGTTCAGGGCCAGGACGGCGAGCGGCGTCGCCGAGCGCGACCCGCTGAGGACGCCGAGCAGGACGGCCCGGACGAGGGATGGCGTGGGATCGGTCTTCGACATGGCTGGAGTCCTCGTCGTCGGATGGACGCCGGGGCGCCCGCGGTCGGGGCGGGACGGACCCGACGAGCCGACCGCGACCTGCGACGCTCGGGGCTCCGCCACCAGGATTCGAACCTAGACCTAACAGCTCCAAAGGCTGTCGTGCTGCCGTTACACCATGGCGGACCGCGCGTGCGCGCCGGTCCATTCTGCCAGACCACGACTCGACCGAGGTGCCCGCGCGGGGCGACGGGCCCGCCGGGCCGCACCGCGCCTCCCGCACCCGACGACGGCCTCGGGCATGATGGGCGGATGCCCGAGCAGGACGAGGTCGACCGCATCGTCGAGGCGTGGCGCCACGAGCGACCCGACCTCGACTTCGCGCCGCTCCAGGTGCTCTCGCGCGTCGGGCGGCTGTCGAAGCACCTCGATCGCGCCCGTCGCGAGGCGTTCACCGCCAGCGACCTCGAGTCGTGGGAGTTCGACGTGCTCTCGGCGCTGCGTCGGGCCGGCGACCCCTACCAGCTGAGCCCCAAGACGCTGCTGCAGCAGACCCTCGTCTCGAGCGGCGCGATGACCAACCGCATCGACCGGCTCGTGGCCCGCGGCCTGGTCGAACGCCGCACCGACCCGAACGACGGCCGGGGCATCCTGGTCACGATGACGGGCGACGGACGGCGCGCGGTCGACGCCGCGATCGAACGTCTCGTCACGGCCGAGGACGCCCTGCTCAGCGACCTCAGCGACGACGACCGCCGCCGGCTGACCGACCTGCTGCGGACGCTGAGCCTCACGCTCGGCGACTGAGTCGGGTCGACCGGCGGAGCACGCCGGCCCGCTCGCCCGCTCGCCCGCTCGCTACGCCAGCAACTCGCTCAGCTCGAGCCAGCGCACCTCGAGCTCGCCCGTCTTGTGGTCGAGCGCCGTCAGCTTCGCCTGCAACGCGGCCAGGCCGTCGAAGTCGGACTGGTCGAACGAGGCGAACTGGGCCAGCAGGGTCTCGCGCTCGCCCGAGGCCTTCGCGAGCTTGCGGTCGATCGATCCGAGCTCTTTCTCGGCGTTGCGCTTCTCGGCTCCCGACAGGCCGGAGGCGGCGGCCGAGGCCGCGACGGACGCCGAGGCCCCCTGGACGGCCGTCGGGCGGTCGGTCGCGCCTCCTTGGTTCTGGGTCGCCTCGCGACGCAGCTGCAGGTACTGGTCGACGCCCCCGGGCAGGTGCCGGAAGCGGCCCTCGAGCACGGCGTACTGCTGGTCGGTGACGCGCTCGAGCAGGTACCGGTCGTGCGAGACGACGAGCAGGGTGCCGGGCCAACCGTCGAGCAGGTCCTCCATCGCGGCGAGCATGTCGGTGTCGAGGTCGTTGGTGGGCTCGTCGAGGATGAGCACGTTCGGCTCGTTCAGCAGGATCAACAGGAACTGCAGGCGGCGCTTCTGGCCACCGGACAGGTCTTTGATGGGGGTCTGCAGCTGGGCGCTGGTGAAGCCGAGGCGCTCGAGCAGCTGCCCGGGCGTCATCTCTTTGCCCCCGGTGACGTACGAGGTGCGCTGCCGGCCGATGACGTCGTTCACCCGCTCGTGCGCGACCTCGTGGAGGTCGGCGAGCTGCTGGTCGAGGATCGCGAACTTGACCGTCTTGCCCTGTTTGACGCGCCCCTCGGTGGGGGCGATGGCCCCGGTGACGACCTTCAGCAGCGTCGACTTGCCGGCACCGTTCACGCCGAGCACGCCGGTGCGCTCCCCCGGCGCGATGCGCCACTCGACGTCCTGCAGCACGCGCTTGTCGCCGAACGAGACGCCGACCTCGACGAGGTCGACGACGTCCTTGCCGAGGCGAGCGGTCGCCATCTGCGACAGCTGGACGGCGTCACGCACGGGCGGCTCGTCGGCGATCAGTTCGTTGGCCGCGTCGATGCGGAACTTGGGCTTGGTCGAGCGCGCCGGGGCCCCGCGACGGAGCCAGGCGAGCTCTTTGCGCATGAGGTTCTGGCGCTTGGCCTCGGAGGCGGACGCCATGCGGTCCCGCTCGACGCGCTGGAGCACGTAGGCCGCGTAGCCGCCCTCGAAGGGTTCGACGATGCCGTCGTGGACCTCCCAGGTGTCGGTCGAGACCTCGTCGAGGAACCACCGGTCGTGGGTCACGACCACGAGGGCGCCCGAGTTCGTCGACCAGCGACGCGAGAGGTGCTGCGCCAGCCAGGCGACGCCCTCGACGTCGA
The DNA here is from genome assembly GCF_030209595.1 of Frigoribacterium sp. ME-P-080. Classification (NCBI taxonomy): domain Bacteria; kingdom Bacillati; phylum Actinomycetota; class Actinomycetes; order Micrococcales; family Microbacteriaceae; genus Frigoribacterium; species Frigoribacterium sp. ME-P-080. The sequence goes on along the minus strand of NZ_JARVRR010000002.1, from coordinate 589,537 downwards.
GGTGGTTGGTGGGCTCGTCGAGGAACAGGACGTCCCAGTCGCCGACGAGCAGGGTCGCGAGGGCCACGCGTCGACGCTGACCTCCGGAGAGGTCCTCGACCCGCGCCTCCCACGGGATGTCGGTGGCGAGGCCCGAGATGACGTCGCGGATGCGCGCGTCGCCGGCCCATTCGTGCTCGTCGCGGTCGCCGACGATCAGGCTGCCGACCGTGGCGCCCTCGGGCAGGACGTCGCGCTGGTCGAGCATGCCGATGGTCAGGCCGCGACGGGTCGTGACACGACCGTCGTCGGGTTCGAGCCGACCCGCGAGCACCGACATGAGCGTCGACTTGCCGTCACCGTTGCGGCCGACGACACCGATGCGGGAGCCCTCGTCGATGCCGAGGGTCACCCCGTCGAGGACGACCTTGGTCGGGAATTCGAGACGGAGGTTTTCTGCGCCGAGTAGATGAGCCACCACAGAAGCGTAGACGGCCCGGGCCGGGCGGCCGACTCGACGGTGCGCGACCGGGGTCAGCCCAGCGACGCCACCCACTCGTCCGAGCCGTCGGTGAACTCCTGGCGCTTCCAGATCGGGGTGCGGGCCTTGACCTCGTCGACGAGCGCGGCGCAGGCCGCGAACGCCTCGGCGCGGTGGGCCGACGCCACCGCGCAGGCCAGCGCGACGTCGCCCACGACGAGGTCGCCGTAGCGGTGCTCGACCGCGATCGCGACCTCGGGGTGCGCCTCGGCCACGGCGACCGCGACCTCGTGGATCACCTCGGTCGCCGTCGGATGCGCCTCGTAGTGCAGCGCCTCGACCCCCCGCCCCTCGTCGTGGTCGCGGACGACGCCCTCGAACGTCACGACCGCCCCGGAGGCGCGGCTCGTCACGAGCGCGGAGCACTCGGCCACCGACACGGTCACGTCGACGACGCGGGCGAGCAGCACGCGCTCGGAGGCGGGAGGCGCGGCGGGCGCCCCGGCGGAGGCGCCGCCGGGCAGGAGGGTCGGATCGTCGGTGGTCATGCGGCCCCCTCGGGACTGGGATGGCGGTTCTGGGCGTGGTCGACCCCGTGCAACTGGTCGACCACGTGGTCGAGGACGTCCTCGAGGACCGCGAGCCCGTCGCGCACCCCGCCGCGCGAGCCGGGCAGGTTGACGACGAAGGTGCCGCCGGCCACGCCCGCGAGCCCCCGGGAGAGGACGGCCAGGGGCGTCGAGGCCGCACCCCTGCGCCGGAGTTCTTCGGCGATGCCGGGCAGTTCGCGGTCGAGCAGCGGCAGGGTCATCTCGGGCGTCGCGTCGGTCGGCGACACCCCGGTGCCGCCGGTGGTGACGACGGCGTCGACGCCCCACTCGAGGGCGGCCTCGAGCACCGCGCCGACCGGTTCGCCGTCGGCCACGACGACGGGCCCCTCGACCAGCCACCCCCGCGCGACGAACCAGTCGCGGATGACCGGCCCGGTCGTGTCGTCGGCGGTGCCGGCGGCGGCCCGGGTGGACGCCACGACGACGACGGCCCGACGGCGCGCGGTCTCGTCGGGCGCGGTCACGCCGGGCGCGGTCACGCCGGGCGCGGTCACGTCGGCCGTCTCGTGCGGGGCGCCGCTCATCGCGACCAGTCCCCCGACTTGCCGCCCTGCTTGTCGAGCACCTTGATCTCGCCGATCACGGCGAGCGCGTCGACCGCCTTGATCATGTCGAAGAGGGTCAGGGCCGCGACGGACGCCGCGGTCAGGGCTTCCATCTCGACCCCGGTGACGCCCCGGGTCGAGACGCGGGCGATCACGGTGACCTGCGCCTCCGTGGTCTCGAAGTCGACGGTGATCGCGCCGAGCGGCAGCGGGTGGCACAGCGGGATGAGCGTCGGCGTCTGCTTGGCCGCCAGGATGCCGGCGATGCGGGCCGTGCCGAGGGCCTCGCCCTTGGGCAGCGATCCGTCGACCAGTCGCGCGACGACGTCGGGCCGGGTGGTCAGCACGGCCTGGGCGGTGGCGATCCGCTTCGTCTCGGACTTGCCGGTCACGTCGACCATGTGCGCGGTGCCGTCCTCGCGCACGTGCGAGAGCGGGGCGTCGGTCGGGGCGTCGGTCGGCGGCACGTCGGGCGGGGTCGGGGTCATCGGTCGGCCTTCTCGTGGGGGGCGGGGTCGTCGAGCGCCCAGACCTCGACCCGGTCGTCCGCGTCGACGCGGTCGACCCCGACGGGGATCGAGACGAGCACGGTGGCCTCGGCGTGGGCGGCGAGCAGGTGCGAGCTCGGCCCGCCGACGAGGTGGGCGCGCCCGTCGACGTCGACCCGGCCGCGACGCAGCTGGTGCTTGCCGACCGGCGAGTCCACGGGGTGCGCCATCGGCACGGTCCATCGCCGTCGGGGCAGGCCGACGCCGGTGACGCCCTGCAGGGCGGGGCGCAGGAAGGCCTCGAACGACACGAGCGAGCTGACGGGGTTGCCGGGGAAGCAGACGACGGGCAGCTCTCGGTCGTGCACGCGGATCGTCCCCCAGCCCTGCGGCCCGCCCGGTTGCATGGCGACCGGACCGAACGTGACGCCGGCACCCTCGAAGGCGTCGCGGACGACCTCGTAGGCACCCGCGCTGACCCCGCCGCTCGTGAGCACGAGGTCGACCTCGTCGGCGTGGCGGGCGACGACGGCGAGCAGGGCGGCCGCGTCGTCGGTCACCCGGGCGGAGGTGACGACGACGCCGACCTCGGCGAGCCCCGCGGCCAGGGCGACGCCGTTCGCGTCGTGGATCTGGCCGGGCCCGAGCGGGGCACCGGGTGCGGCGAGCTCTTCGCCGGTCGACACCAGCAGGAGGCGCGGGCGGCTCCGTACCTCGACCGCGTCGATCCCGGAGGCGGCGAGCACGCCCCACCGCGCGGGCGTCAGTCGCGTCCCGGCCGCGAAGAGCACGGAACCCGCGGCGACGTCGCTGCCCGCGGCGCGGACGAAGGCCCCGGCGGCGACGCCCGGCGGCACCTCGACGACGGCCTCGACGCCCACGGGAGGGAAGGCGTCCGGCGAGACCTTCTCGATGGGCACGATCGCGTCGGCACCGGCGGGGACGGCCGCGCCGGTCATGATCGGGGCCGCGGCGCCGGAGACCAGGTCGGGGGCGGCCCGCCCGGCGGGGATGCGCGCCGCGACCCGGAGGCTGGTGGGCGCGTCCGGGTCGAGCCCGGCGGTCGAGACGGCGTAGCCGTCCATCTGCGAGTTGGCGAAGGGCGGCAGGTCGATCGGGGCGACGACGTCGGCGGCGAGGACGCGGTCGCGGTACCGGTCGGAGCGCGAGGCGAGCGCCTCGGGGCTCACCACCAACGCGTCGACCGGACGGGCCCGCACGGCCGCCTCGACGACGGCCGTGACCTCGGCGAGGTGGGTCTCGATGGTGCGCACGCGGTTCCTCTCGGGCGATCGTCAGTAGCGTATCGGGGGTGACCGACCCCGCGACCGAGCCCGACGTCCCCCAGCCCACCCGCGCCTCCTCGGGGCCGCCGCCCGTCGACGTCGCCGTCATCGGCGGATCGGGGCTGTACTCGCTCTTCGCCGAGGGCGAGGCGACCCGGCACGTCGTCGAGACGCCCTACGGCCCGACCTCGAGCGAGGTGACGATCGGCGAGTTGGGCGGCAAGCGCGTGGCCTTCCTCACCCGGCACGGCGCGGGCCACGCGGTGGCGCCGCACCTGATCGACTACCGGGCGAACGTGTGGGCACTGGCGTCGCTCGGCGCGAAGGCCATCGTGTCGTCGTCGGCGGTCGGCGGGGTCAGCCCCGACGTCGCCCCCGGCACCATGGTCGTGACCGACCAGTTCATCGACCGCACCTGGGGACGACGCGACACGTTCTTCGACGTCGAGGGGCAGGTTCAGCACCTGATCGCCGCCGACCCGTTCGACCCCGTGCTCCGGACCGCGGCGATCGCGGCCCTCGAGGCGCAGGGTGAGCCGTTCTCCCCGACCGGCACCTGCGTGGTGATCCAGGGGCCGCGGTTCTCGACCCGGGCCGAGTCGCTGTGGTTCCGGGCCGCGGGCGCGCACACGGTCAACATGACGATGTACCCCGAGATCCCGCTCACCCTCGAACTCGGCATGGGAGCCGTCAACCTCTCGTACGTGACCGACAGCGACGCCGGCCTGGCCCCGGCCGAGGGCGACGCACCCGATGCCGACGCCGTGAGCGCCTCGCTCGTCTTCGAACGGCTCGCGGCCGCCCAACCGCGCATCGTCGCGGCCATCGAGTCGATCGTCGCCGCGATGCCCGGCGACTACTCGCCCCGCGAGCTCATGCCGCCCGGGGCGGTGGCCGAGGTGCTCGCCCGGCCCGTCTCGGATCGGAAGGCCGCGCGGTGAGCGCGACCGGCGCCTCCTCGTCCACCGACGGCCCGGGCCTGCTGCTCGTCACCGGTGGGGCCGGCTTCATCGGGTCGGCGATCGTCGACCTCGCGCTCGACCGCGGCTGGCGCGTGCGCGTGCTCGACTCCCTGCGGCCCGACGTGCACGGCGGCGAGCCGACCGTCGACCCGCGCGTCGACTTCGTGCACGGCGACGTGCGGGACGCCGAGACCGTCGACCGGGCACTCGCGGGCGTCGACGCGGTCTGTCACCAGGCGGCCAAGGTCGGGCTCGGCGTGGACTTCCAGGACGCGCCCGACTACGTCTCGTCGAACGAGCTCGGCACGGCCGTCGTGCTCGCGGCGATGGACCGCGCCGGCGTCGACCGCCTCGTCGTCGCCTCGTCGATGGTCGTCTACGGCGAGGGCAGCTACCGCACCTCGACCGGTGCGACCGAACGCCCGGCACCCCGCCGCATCGCCGACCTCGACGCGGGCGTCTTCGACCCGCGTGACGAGGCGGGTGAACTGCTCGAGCCGCAGCTGATCGGCGAGGAGGCCCCGCTCGACCCCCGCAACGTCTACGCCATCACGAAGCTGACGCAGGAGCACCTGTCGACCTCGTGGGCGCGCAGCACCGGCGGTCGGGCCGCCGCCCTGCGCTACCACAACGTCTACGGCCCGGGCATGCCGCAGAACACGCCCTACGCCGGCGTGGCCTCGCTCTTCCGCTCCGCCCTCGAACGCGGTGAGGCCCCGCGCGTGTTCGAGGACGGCGCCCAGCGTCGCGACTTCGTCCACGTCCGCGACATCGCGTCCGCCAACCTCGCGGCCCTCGAGTGGACCGCGAACCAGCCGGCCGACACGTTCCGCGCGTTCAACGTCGGCAGCGGAACGGTGCACACGATCGGCGAGATGGCGGAGGCCCTGGCGCGCGAGGCCGGCGGACCGACGCCCGTCGTCACCGGCGAGTACCGCGCGGGCGACGTGCGGCACGTGACGGCGTCGTCGGCGCGGCTGCAGGGCGAGCTGGGCTGGCGACCGAGCGTGACCTTCGAGCAGGGCATGCACGAGTTCGCCTCGGCCCCGCTGCGCGCCGCGGTCGTCCGCTAGGCGGGCGGGGCCGCCCCCCGTTCGGGTGCGCACCGCCCGCTCCCATCACCTTCATGGGATCGCATCCGTACAGTCGAGAGGATGAGTAGCCCCCGAGTCGACGTCGTGCTTCCCTGTCTCGACGAAGAAGGCGCGTTGCCCTGGGTGCTCGGCCGCATGCCCGAGGGCTGGCACGCCATCGTCGTCGACAACGGCTCGACCGACGACTCCGCCCGCGTCGCCGCCGAGCACGGCGCGACCGTGGTGCAGGAGGCGCGGCGCGGCTTCGGCAGCGCCGCCCACGCCGGTCTCGAGGCCGCCACGGCCGACTACGTCGCGTTCTGCGACGCCGACGCGTCGATGGACCCCGCCGACCTCGTCGCCCTCGCCGCCCCCGTGATGGCCGGTGACGCCGATCTCGTCCTCGGCCGCCGGCGCCCGACGACCCGGGGCGCCTGGCCGGTGCACGCCCGCATCGCCAACCTCGCCCTCTCGCACCTCATGCGGCGGGCCAGCGGCGTCGCCCTGCACGACCTCGGCCCCATGCGCGTCGCGCGGCGCCGGGCACTGCTCGACCTCGACCTGAAGGACCGCCGCAGCGGCTACCCGCTCGAGATGGTGCTGCGCGCGAGCGAGGCCGGCTGGCGGATCGTCGAACAGGACGCGCCCTACTCGCCCCGGGTCGGCCGCAGCAAGGTGACCGGCACCATCCGCGGCACGTCCGTCGCGATCAAGGACATGTCCCGACTCCTGAGGGAGGTCGGCCGATGACGACCCTCGTGGTGATCGCGAAGGAGACGATCCCGGGCAAGGTCAAGACGCGCCTGCACCCCCCGCTCAGCCTCGAGCAGGCCGCCGACGTCGCGGCCGCCGCGATCCAGGACACCCTCGACGTCGTCCGTCGGCTGCCCGCCACGCGTCGCGTGTTGTTGTTCGACGGCAACCGCAGGCCCGTCGGCTCCGAAGACTTCGATGTGATCCCTCAGATCGGTGGCGACCTCGACGCACGCCTCGGCGCCCTCTTCGACGAGGTCGACGGGAAGACCGTGCTGATCGGCATGGACACCCCCCAGGTCACGGTCGAGGCCCTCGCCCCCGTCTTCGACGCGTGGACCGACGACGTCGACGCCTGGTTCGGCCCGGCCAACGACGGCGGTTTCTGGGCCCTGGGACTCTCCCGGCCGACCGGAGACCTGCTGCGCGGCGTGCCGATGTCGCGTGACGACACGGGTGCGCACCAGCTCCGCCGACTCGCCGACGCCGGCCTGACCGTGCGCATGCTGCCCGAGCTCGTCGACGTCGACACGATCGACGACGCCCGCCTCGTCGCGGCCAGCGCGCCTCACAGCCGCTTCGCCGCCGCCCTGCGGCACGCCGAGGCGCACCCCACGACCACCACCACGAACGGCGTCGCCCGCACGACCGATCCCGCCACCGAAGGGGTCACCTCATGACCATCGCCCCCGAACAGCCCGCCACCTTCGGATCAGGAGGCGCGGAGCCGTACGCGCGCGCCCTGCGTCACGAGGGGCTCCTGCAACTCGTCCGCGCGGCCGGCGGTGCCGGACGCCCGGCGTCGCCCCCCGAGGCCGGCGACGACGAGGCGTTCGACGTCGCGCGCTGGAGCGCCGACGCCGACGCGGCCGACCTCACCACCCTCGACGGCGAGACCGGCCCCGTGCTCGACATCGGCTGCGGGCCGGCCCGCATGGTGCGCGCCGCCGTGGACCGCGGCCTGACCGTCCTGGGTCTGGACGTCTCGCCCACGGCCGTCGCGATGGCCCGCGAGGCCGGTCTGCCCGTGGCCGGCGGGTCGGTCTTCGACCCGCTGCCCCGCGAGGGCCAGTGGAACCTCGCGCTGCTGCTGGACGGCAACGTCGGCATCGGCGGCGACCCGACGGCGCTGCTGACCCGCTGCGCCGAGATCCTCACCGCGACCGGTTCGGTCGTCGTCGAGACCGCCCCCGAGGCGTCGCTCGACGACAGCTACGAGGCCCACGTGGTCGACGACCAGGGTCACGCCAGCGCGACCTTCCCCTGGGCGGAGGTCGGCCGCGAGGCCCTGCACCGCCACGCCCGACGCGCGGGCCTGCGGGTCGCTCAGACCTGGTCCGTCGACGGACGCACCTTCTGCCGCCTGCGCGCCAGGTAGAGCGCGACCACAGCGGCCGTCAGCGCCGCGATGACGAGCCACAGCACGGCCAGGCGGAGACCGTAATCGAACGGCAGCACGGTGTCGTTCTTCGGCCCCTTCGCCTTCGCCACGATCTCGGGCACGACGACGAGCGAGAAGATCACCCCGACGACGACCGCGCCCTGCACGATCCAGAGGACCGCGGGCCGGACGCGGCGACCGGTCCGCCGCACGAGCAGCGAGACCGCGGCGACCACGGGGGCGAGCACGGCGTCGTGCACGACGACCGAACCGGCCAGCCAGAGCAGCAGTCCGCCGTACCGGTTCGGGGAGACGGTGTCGGTGAGCACCCAGCCGCCGAGGCCGACGAGGGCCACGCCGAGGGCGATCAGCACCCCGCGCACGACGCGGACGGTGCGCGACGTGCCCGCGCCTCCTGCACTCGACGCGGCCGAGGGCACCCGGGCGCTCACGAGAGCACCTCGATCGAGCTGAGCCACTTGGTCTGCAACACGCCGGGTCGGCCCGGGGCGATCATGCGCGCCGGGTAGCCGTGGTCGATGCTGAGCGGCTCGCCGTTCAGCTCGAGGGCGACCAGGGTGCGCGGGTCGGAGGCGTACTCGGGGCCCATCTCGGTCACGCGGTAGCCACCCTTCTCTTCGAGGCTGGTGAGCCGGAGGCGCTGGTCGGTCGGGGCGCCGGCAGCCGCCAGCAGGTCGACGAGGCGGACGCCGCGCCAGGAGCCGGTCTGGCTCCAGCCCTCGACGCAGGCGATCGGCAGGCGTTCGTCGGCCCCGTCGAACCCGCGCAGCGCGTCGAGCGTGAACGAGGTCGCGACGCCGCCCACCAGGACGTCGAGCCGCCAGTCGGGGTCCATGGCCGTCTCGAGCACCCGGGCGGCGGCGGCCGTGCGGTTGATCGGCAGGTCGTTCGGGCCGAGCCCGCGCTGCCGCGGGCCGAAGGCGTTGAGCGGTGACAGCGGGGCGAAGGACTGCCCGGCCGTGAGCGCGACGACTCCCCCGGTGGCGACGCCGGCGGCGGTGAAGAAGCCGCGGCGGGACACCCGGGCGCGGCCCGGTTCGCGGTCGACCTCGTGTGCGGAGTCGATCCAGCGGAGGACGCGTCCGGTGAGGCCGCGGGCGGGCGCAGGAGGCGCGGCGTGCGGATCACGGTCGCGTCGCGTCCCGTCGGCGTCGCGCACGGCACGGAACCGGGCGAGCTCGGCGGTCGCCTCGCTCTCGGCCACGAACGCGGCGCGGGCCTCGTCGAGCTCGGACGACGGCTCTACGAAGCGCCCCTCGGCGTCGTAGCTGTCCCGCGCCCGCCAGTAGCGGGTGATGAGCGGCAGCTTGACGGCGATGTGGATCGCGAGCGAGCCGATGATGACGAACGACAGGGCGAAGTGCACCTGCTTGAACGGGAACGGCCACGGGTAGTACTGGTACGTGTTCAGCAGGCCGGTGACGAGCTGGAGGATCGACGTCGCCACGAACAGGGCGATGGAGGCGCGCTCGAGCACGTCGACCGGGTGCTTGATCGGCGGGTGCTGGAAGAGCTGCGGGAACACCGAGTGCAGCTTGACCAGCAGCAGGGGGATGCAGGCGATGCCCGCGGTGATGTGGACGCCCTGGCTCACCTGGTAGAGCCAGACGGGACTCGTCGGGAACCGCATCCCGTCGAGCGGCTCCTGCAGGAAGTGGCTGTAGAGCCCGGTCAGCAGGCAGATGACGAACGCGGCGCCGAGGAGGCGACCGAAGACGGTCGCCGACCGGGCGTTGCGGTTCGGCGACGAGGCGGCGCGGCGCGCCTCGTACAGCAGGCGCCTCATGGTGTCGGTCGTCTCATGTGGCTCATCATCTCCGATGTGCACGACTCCCAGGGCCGATTCGGCCAGACTGGGGGCGTGCGTACTGTGTTCGCGGCCGTGGCCGTCCTCGGATTGGCCGGGGCGATCGCCTGGGGCGTCGTGAACGTCGGATTCCTCATGAAAGACCTGCGGACCGACTTCGTCGTCTGGACCGCCGTGTGCTGGGCGTTGTTCGCCCTGGCGGTCCTGCTGCTGCGCCGGGTGCCCGTGCGCCACGTCACCGCTCTCGTCGTGGCGGGCACGGCCCTGGTCGGCGGGGCGGGCCTGACCGGCGTGCCCAACACGAGCACCGACCCGGCGCGCTACGCCTGGGACGGCATCGTGCAGACCGCCGGCGTCTCGCCGTACGAGTACACGCCCGACGCGGGCGAGCTGCGCGACCTGCGGCCGGCCTGGATCTTCCCCGAGTCGACGCCGTTCACCCGCGACGACGGCACGATCGGCGAGCGCTGCGGCGAACCCGACCGCCAGGTCCACCGTGCCTACGACAGCCAGACGGGCGACGTCGTCTGCACGCTGATCAACCGGCCCGACGTGCCGACCATCTACCCGCCGATGGCCGAACTGTACTTCTGGGCGGTGTCCGCCGTGGTCGGCCCCGACGCCGGGTTCTTCCCGCTGCAGGCGATGGGCTTCGTGCTCGTGCTGGGCACGACCGTCGCCCTGCTGGCGACCCTGTGCCGGCGGGGTCTCGACCCCCGCTGGGCCGCGCTGTGGGGCTGGTGCCCGCTCGTGGTCGGCGAGGGCGTCACGAACTCGCACGTCGACCTCCTGGGTGCCGTGCTCGTGGTCGCCGCGTCGTTGCTCGTCGCCACCGGTCGGCGCTTCCGCGGCGGCATCGCCCTCGGGGCCGCCATCGCGACCAAGTTGATCCCGGTGATCGCGGCACCCGCCCTGCTGCGCGGGCAGCCCTGGAAGGTGATCAGCGCCTCCGTCGTCACCTTCGCCGTGCTCTACGTGCCCTACGTCGCGATGACCGGGTGGGGCGTGCTCGGGTACCTGCCGGGCTACCTGACCGAAGAGGGCTACGAGGACGGCTCGCGCTTCGTGTTCCTGTCGGCCTTCATGCCGGACGCGTGGACGACACCGGTCGCCGTGCTGATCGTCGGTGTCACGGCGGTGCTCGTGTGGGTGAAGACCCCGGCTCACGACCCGTGGCTCGGCCAGCTCGTGATGATCGGCGTGACGCTCGTGGCGGTGAGCCCCCGCTACCCCTGGTACGCCCTGCTGCTGGTGCCGTTCGTCGCGCTGACCGGGCGGGTCGAGTGGCTGGCGATCCCGCTCGCGCTGCTCGTGCGCCAGCTCGAGCCGGGCATGGCGCTGCAGCGGGCGTCGCTCGCCTCGGCCGTGCTCGTCATCCTGCTCGTGACGCTCTGGCGGGCCGGCCCCGGGTTCACGGACCGGTTGCTCGACGCCGTCGGGGGCGACGTCGACCGGTTGCGTCGGGTCGTCGGCCGCCGACGGTCCGCCCCCTCGTCGAGCCCCGGGCCCGCTCAGACCAGGTAGGCGACGGCGTCTCCGGCGTCGAAGGAGAACCGGACGACGCTGCCCGGCACGAGGTCGAGGCCGGCGACCACGCCGGGCGGGACGTCGGCCGACACGTCGCCGGCCCGGATCCGGACGACGTCCCCGCGGGGTTCGAGGTCCGTGACGACGACGTCGAGGACGTTCTCGGACGACGTCGGACCCGAGGGGGTACCGGTCGTCACGCGCACGGCGCTCGGCCGCACGGCCACCGCGGCCGCGGCGCCCGCCGGGAGCCCGTCGGCGGACCGGGCGGTCAGCAGGGTGCCGTCCTCCAACCGGACGCCTCCCCCGCGGGCCGTGCCGGTCAGCAGGTCGAGCCCCGCGAGCCCCGCGGCGAACGGCGTGGTCGGACGGTCGAGGACGGCGCGCGTGGGGCCGGCGTCGACGACCCGGCCGCCGTCGAGCACGACGACCCGGTCGGCCAGCGTGTAGGCGTCGAGGACGTCGTGCGTAACGATCACCGCCGTGCGGTCGGCGAGGACGTCGCGCAGGGTCCGTCGCAGGGCGGGCGCGACCGACACGTCGAGAGCCGCCATCGGCTCGTCGAGCAGCAACAGGCAGGGGTCGGCGGCCAGGGCACGGGCGACGGCGATCCGCTGCGCCTGTCCACCCGAGAGCTGCGCCGGACGCCGCTCGGCGAGCCCCGTGGCGTCGACCCGGTCGAGCCAGTCGCGGGCTCGGCGGCCGGCCTCGCGTCGAGGCACCCCGGTGCTGCGCGGGCCGAAGGCGACGTTGTCGAGCGCACTGAGGTGCGGGAAGAGCAGGGCGTCCTGGGCGAGCATCGAGACGCCGCGCTCGTGCGGGCGCAGCGAGGGTCCGCGCCCGCGGCCGTCGACGTCGAACAGCACGCGGTCGCCCAGGCGGGCCGTGCCGTGGTCGGGTCGCAGGAGGCCGGCGACCAGGGACAGCAGCGTCGACTTGCCGGCCCCGTTCGGGCCGAGGACGGCCACCGTCTCTCCGTCGGCCACCTCCAGCTCGACGTCGAAGCCGCGGTCCTCGACGACCGCCGCGAACTCGAGCGTCACGACCCGCGCCTCCGGGTGGCGACGCCGGACGGCCCGCCCGCCCGATGGGCCAGGGCGACGACGACGACCGCCACGAGGACGAGCACGAGCGACAGCGCCACGGCGGCGTCGGGATCGGTCTCGCGTTGCAGGTAGATCTCGAGCGGAAGGGTCCGCGTGACGCCCTGCAAGGAGCCCGCGAAGGTCAGCGTCGCGCCGAACTCGCCGAGGGCCCGCGCGAACGACAACACGGCGCCCGAGACGAGGGCGGGCAGCACGAGCGGCAGCGTGACCCGCCGCAGCACGGTCGTGGGCCGGGCACCCAGGGTCGCCGCGACGGCCTCGTAGCGCGTGCCCACCGTGCGGAGGGCGCCCTCGAGGCTCAGCACCAGGAAGGGCAGGGCGACGAAGGTCTGGGCCAGCACGACCGCCGTGGTCGAGAACGCGATCGTCACGCCGAGCGCGTCGAACGCCTGACCGAGCAGGCCGCGGCGCCCGAAGGTGTAGAGCAACGCGATGCCTCCGACGACGGGCGGGAGCACCAACGGCAGCAGCACGAGCGACCGCAGCACCCTTTGGCCCCGGAACCCGGTGCGGGCCAGCACGACCGCCATCGGGACGCCGAGCACGACGCAGAGGAGGGTCGCCGTGACCGACGTGCGCAGGCTGAGCCAGAACGCGGCGACCGACGACTCGGAGGTGACCAGCGGCACGAACTCGGCCCAGTCGACCCTCGACACCATGGCGACGAGGGGCAGCAGGACGAAGGCCGCCCCCAGGGCCGCGACGACCGCGATCCACACCGGGACGCCGGCGTAGGCACGGTGCGGGGCGGGCGTCACGGCGCGCCGAAGCCGGCGTCCCGCAGCACGCCCTGCCCGACCTCGCCGGTGACGAAGGCGACGAACGCCTCGGCCACCGCCGGGTTCGCCGTGTCGGCCACAGGGGCGATGGGATAGGTGTTGACGGCCTGGTCGGCCTCGGGGAACTCGATGCCTGTCACGCTGTTGCCGGCGGCCTCGACGTCCGTGACGTAGACCAGCCCGGCGTCGGCCTCCCCCGAGGTGACCTTGCCCAGCACGTCGGTGACCGAGGACTCCTCGCTGACCGGCGAGATCGTGACGCCGGTGGCCCGCTCGACCGCGACCGTCGCCGCACCGCAGGGCACCTGGGCCGCGCAGACCACGGTCGTCACGTCGGACTTACCGAGGTCGGCGAAGCCCGTGACGTCGGCGGGGTTCGACGGCGGCACGGCGATGGTGAGGACGTTCGTGGCGAAGTCCTCCGAGGCCGACGGGTCGACGAGTCCGGCGTCGGTCAGCTTCGCCATGTTCTTCTCGTCGGCCGAGGCGAAGACGTCGGCCGGGGCTCCCTCGGTGATCTGCGTCACCAGGTCGGACGAGCCCGCGAAGGTCAGGTCGACGGTCGTGCCCGGGTTCGCCTTCTCGAACTCGTCGGCGAGCTCGGTGAACGTCGTCGTCAACGAGGCGGCGGCGTAGACGGTGATCGACCCCTCGAGGGTCGGGTCGGAGGCCGTCGGTGTCGCGCTGGTCGCCGTGTCGACGGTCGCGCCCGAGCACCCCGTCAGGGCGAGGGCCGTCGCCACCGCGAGGGCTCCGACGAGCGCCGTGACGACGCGGGGGGTCCGTCTCATGGTCAGGCCTTCCCGCCGGGCGTCTCGATGATGACCGTCGTGGCCTTCACGACCGCGATGGCCACCGAACCGGGTTCGAGGCCCAGCTCTCGGACGGCTTCGCTGCTCATCAGCGAGACGATGCGGTGGGGGCCGCACTGCAGCTCGACCTGGGCCATGACCCGGTCGGCGGTGATCTCGGTCACGACGCCCACCAGGCGGTTGCGTGCCGACCGCCCCACCTCGGACGGGTCGGCGGGCAGCACGGCGTTCTTCCGGGCGAGCGTCGCGAGCGCGAGCCCGTCGACCACGCCGCGCCCGGCATCGTCTTTCTCGCTCTCGAGCAGGCCGAGGTCGATCCAGCGTCGCACGGTGTCGTCACTCACGCCGAGGAACGCCGCCGCGTCCTTGATCCGTATCTGCGTCATGGACGCGAGCCTAGTTCCGAATGCGCGGTCGCGCAGCCGCAGCGAGTGGCCCCGGACGAGCCTGCGGGGCGGGGCGTCGTGCACGGCGGAGCGAAAGGAGGCGCGGGTCGCCTCCCATGGACACCCCACGTTCGGCCCCGCGGGCTTAACCTCGACGGATGACCGTCTCGCTCGGACTGCCCACCATGCCCGGCCGGGCCCCCGCCGACGACCTGCTGCCCGCGCGGCCGTCGAGCGACGCCGCTCCGGGACTGCTCGACCGCTTCGGTCGGACCGCGACCGACCTGCGGGTCTCGCTGACCGACAAGTGCAACCTGCGCTGCACCTACTGCATGCCGGCCGAGGGCCTGCCGGCCCTCCCCCGTGAACAGGCGCTCGACGCCGACGAGATCGTGCGCCTGGTCGGCATCGGCGTGCGCGACCTCGGCGTCCGGCAGGTGCGGTTCACCGGGGGCGAGCCACTGCTGCGTGCCGACCTCATCGACATCGTGCGACGGGTCGCCGCGATCGACCCGCGGCCCGAGGTGTCGCTGACGACGAACGCCATCGGCCTGGCGCACCGCGCCCAGGCCCTGGCCGACGCCGGGCTCGACCGGGTCAACGTGTCGCTCGACTCGCTGCACGCCGAGACGTTCATGAAGGTCTCGCGTCGTCCGTTCCTCGACAAGGTGCTCGCCGGCGTCGACGCCGCGGCGGCGGCCGGCCTCACCCCGGTCAAGATCAACGCCGTCCTGCTGCCCGGCATCAACGACCACGAGGCGCCCGACCTGCTCGCCTGGGCGCTGCGCGGCGGCCACGAGCTGCGGTTCATCGAGCAGATGCCGTTGGACGCCGACCGCAGCTGGGACCGCGCCTCCTTCGTCACGTCACGCGACATCCACTCGCTGATCGCGACGCGCTTCGACCTCAGCCCCGCCGACGTCGAGCGCGACGGAGCACCCGCCGAGCTGTTCGACGCCGTCGGCCGCGGCGACGACGCCGGACTGGCCGGGCGGGTCGGCATCATCGCCTCGGTCAGCGAACCGTTCTGCGCCGACTGCCGGCGCACCCGGATGACCGCCGAGGGCGGCATCCGCAGCTGCCTCTTCAGCGGCGGCGAGACCGGCCTGCGCGACCTGCTGCGCAGCGGGGCGAGCGACCTCGAACTGGCCGACGCCTGGCGCGGTGCCATGTGGGCCAAGCCCTCGGGCCACGGCATCGACGACCCGGACTTCGTGCAGCCGGAACGCACCATGAGCGCCATCGGAGGCTGAGATGACGACCACGAACCCCGCCCCCACCGTCGACGGAGCCACCCCGGCCCCCGTCTCGTCGACGCTGCGGTTCTTCGCCGCCGCCCGCACCGCCGTGGGCCGCGACGACCAGCGCGTCGAGGTGCCCGCGGGCGAACGCCCGACCATCGGGCGCCTGCTCACCGAGGTCCGCCCGGTCGAGGGCGTGTCGGCCGCGGACTTCCGCGACGTGCTGCTGCGCTGCTCGTTCCTCGTCGACGGCCTGACCACGCGGGACCGCGAGCAGCTCGTCCCCGACGGCGCGGTCATCGACGTCATGCCGCCGTTCGCCGGCGGCTGAACGCCCGCCTACGGCCGCGTGGGTGCCCCCTGCGCGAGCTGCCACCCGAGCATGCCGCCGTGCAGCACCGACACGTCGAAGCCCTCGCCCGCCAGCAGGTCGGCCGCGGCGCGGGCCCGCGGCCCTCGGGCGCAGTAGACGACCACCCGCTGCGCCGGATCGAGCTCGGGCCGCTGGCGGGTGCGCGTGCCGTACCCGGGAGCCTGCACGTCACCGGAGATGTGGGCGAAGTCGTGCTCGTCGACCTCGCGCACGTCGAGCAGCGTGAAGTCGGCGTCGCCCGTCGCTCGCGCCCCGAGCAGGGTCGTCAGCTCGGCCGCGTCGACGTCGGGGCCGACGCGGCGACCACGGGCCGGGGGCGCGTCGGCGGTGGTCGCCTGCGCCTCGGAGGCCGAGGACGAGGAGGCGCGGCGCGCGTCGTTCACCGTCGCCCGGGCCTCGGCCCGGTGCGGGGCGCGGGCCAACCGGCTCTCCCGCCAGGTGCCGCCCAGGGCGTCGACGGTCACGACCCGGCCGAGCAGCGGATCGCCGAGACCGGTCAGCAGCTTGACGACCTCTCCGGCCATGCCCGCGCCCACCGTCCCGCACAGCGGCCCCAGCACGCCGACGTCGGCGCAGGACTCGTCCCAGCCCGAGGCGGGCGGGGCAGGGTGCAGGTCGCGGTAGTCGACCGCCCGGGCGTCCGGGGCGTCGTCCCAGAAGACGCTGAACTGTCCGTCCCAGCGGTTGACGCTGCCCCAGACGACCGGTAGACCGCGCTCGGCCGCGGCGTCGGCCACCAGGTAGCAGGTGTCGAACGAGTCGCTGCCGTCCACCACGAGGTCGTAGTCGTCGAGCAGGTCGGCGGTGCGGTCGCTCAGTCGGACGGGGTGGGCGACGACGGTCACGTCCGGGTTGGCGGCACGCACCCAGTCGGCGGCGGCGCGGGCCTTCGGGAAGCCCAGCTGGTCGGGGCGGAAGAGCACCTGCCGTTGTAGGTTCGACAGATCGACGGCGTCGTCGTCGACGATTCCCAGGGTTCCCACACCCGAGGCTGCGAGATATTGGATGACCGGCGCGCCCAGCCCGCCGGCCCCGACCACCAGCACCCTCGACGCCGCCAGGCGCCCCTGGGAGCCCAGACCGAACCCCGGCAGGCGCACGCTTCGCGAGTAGCGTTCGCCCTCGACGGGGTCGCCGCCGTGTCCACCGTCGCGCACGCCGGCACCGTGCACGCCACCGTCGTGCACGGCCGCCCCGCGCGCGTCACCCCCGTGTCGCACGCGAGATCCTCCGAGAGGGGGAAGAGACGACATGACGAACCTCCTGCATCCGGCCGACGGTCGATCGACCGCGCCCACTGTATCCACGACGCCCGGGACCGGCCGCAGCACAGCCCTCACGCGCCTCCGGCACTGGCGTCATCTCGACGCCGTGCTCGTCGGCCTGCTCGCCGCGTTGCTGTCGGGCGCCTTCCTCTGGGTGCCGTCCGTCTGGTACGACGAGGCCGCGACGGTCATCTCGGCGACGCGCAGCTGGGGCCAGCTCTGGCAGATGGTCCAGACCGTCGACCTGGTGCACGCCACGTACTACGCGTTCATGCACCTGTGGTTCGACGTCTTCCCGTACTCGCCGATCTCGCTCCGGGTGCCCAGCACGATCGTCACGGGGCTCGCCGCCGCGTTCACGGTCGTGCTCGCCCGCACCCTGGCCGACCGCCGGACGGCCGTCGTGGCGGGCCTGCTGTTCTGCCTGATCCCCCGCGTGACCTGGATGGGCGGCGAGGGCCGTTCGTACGCCTTCTCGGCGATGTTCGCCGTCGCCCTGACCCTCGTCCTCGTCACCGCCTCGCGCCGGACCGCCCAGGTCGGCGAGACCCGCACCCGGGCCTCGGCCGTCCGCTGGTGGGTCGCCTACGCCGTGCTCGCCGTCGTCTCGGTTCTCTTCTTCCTGTACGTCGCCTTCGTCGTGGTGGGGCACGGCGTCACCATGCTGGTGCAGTGGCGACGCGAGCGCCGGCTCCGCGCCTCCTCGGGGTCGGTGGCGACGTCGCAGGACGCCGTGGCGTCGACCCCGCTCGTCGGCGCACCGCACGGAGCACGCGGTTCGTTCCTCGGCTGGTTCGCCGGTGCGGCCGTCGCCGGACTCGCGAGCCTGCCCGTCGTGTACTTCACGTCCGAGCAGAGCGGCCAGGTCGGCTGGCTCGACCGGCCGAGCTTCGCGACGATCGACCAGGTGCTGACGACGCAGTGGTTCTACCAGAACGACCGTTTCGCCGTCTTCGGCTGGATGCTGGTGCTCGCCAGCCTGGTCGTCGTGGTCGCCGGTCTCGTGCCCCGTGCCCGGGGACTGGCCGAGGTCGTCCTGCCCTGGATGATCGTGCCCACCGTCGGCCTCGTGGGCGTCTCGCTCGTGACCGAGCCGCTCTACTCGCCCCGCTACCTGACCTTCGGCACCCCGGCCGTCGCGATCATGATGGCCGTCGCCGTGGCCGCCATCCCTTGGCGGCGGGTGATCGCCCTCGTCCTGCTGGTCGCCGTGGTGCTCACCGCCCCGACCTACGAACGTCAGCGTCAGCCCGAGGCGAAGGACTCGGCCGCGTGGAACCAGGTCGCCGACCTCGTCAGCGAGCAACGGGCCCTCGAACCGGCCGGGACGGCCGAGGGCGTCGTCTTCGGCCCCGTGCGTCGACACCCGAAGGCCACGTCGCGCATCATCGAGAACACGTACCCCGCGGCGTTCGAAGGGATGTCGGACTTCACGCTCGAGACCCCCGCGGCCGAGACCGGCGGGCTGTGGGAGGTCCAGCACCCGCTCGAGGACGTCATCGACCGCACCGACGACCTCGACGTCGTCTGGCTGATCACGAGCGACAAGCAGGACTGGAGGCCCCGGGTCACCGCGAACCTCGCCGCCAAGGGCTTCCACGTCGCCGACGAGTGGCACCTCACCCGCACGAACGTGCTCAAGTACGAGCGCTGAGCCCGCGAGACCCCGGGGCGTCGCCGAGCCCCCCTGCGCGCGCGGGGGGGGCTCGGCGACGCCCTGGGGCCCGGGCCTAGTCGGTGACGACGCGGGCGCCGTGGACCGGGCCCGTGGCGCGGACGACCGTGAGACGGGCTGCGCTCAGCGCGATCTGCAGCTCGAGAGCGCCGTCGAGGTCGGGTGCGAGGAACGCCACCGTCGGGCCGGAGCCCGACACGATGCCCGCGAGGGCCCCGTTGCCCTCACCGAGCTCGAGGACGTCGGCCAGGCCCGGCTGGAGGTGCAGGGCGGGCGCCTGGAGGTCGTTGTGCATGGCGTCCGCGAGCATGCCCGGGTCGCCCGCCCGGAGTGCCTGCAGGACGCCGGCGTCGACGACGGGGTGCCGCACCGAGCGGATCTCGCCCTGGTGCCGCAGACGGTGCGCGTCGAGTTCGTCGTAGACGCGCGGCGTCGAGAGGCCGACGTCGGCCACGGCCAGGACCCACTGGAACTGCCCCTTCGCCAGGGCCGGGCTGAGCTCGTCGCCGCGACCGGTACCGATCGCGGTGCCCCCGGCGAAGGCGAACGGGACGTCGGCACCGAGTCGGGCCGAGAGCCGCAGGAGTTCGTCACGACCGACGCCGGTTCCCCAGAGCGTGTCGCACGCGAGCAGCGTCGCGGCGGCGTCGGCCGATCCGCCCCCCATGCCGCCGGCCACGGGCACCGCCTTGTCGACGGTCAGGGCGACGCCGCCCGTGTAGCCGGTCGTCTCGGCCAGCAGGCGGGCGGCCTTGATCGCCAGGTTGGACCCGTCGGTCGGCACGCCCGACACGTCGATGGACGGGCCACCCGTGACGCTGACCGTGAAGTCGTCGGCGCGACGCGCGCGCACGTCCTCGTAGAGGGAGACGGCCTGGTAGGCGGTCGCGAGGTCGTGGTAACCGTCGTCCTGCAGGTCACCGACGGCGAGGAAGACGTTGATCTTGCCCGGCGCACGCGTGTGGACCACGGTCGGGGCGGCCACGGACGTCATGCGTCCAACCTAGTCAGTTCTGGCGATCACTCATGACGCCGAACGCCCGCGTCAACCCCTCTTTCACGGGCTGCGCCCGTTCGGGCAGGCGCAGGCTGCCCTGCGTCAACGACACCGAGCACTTCGGACCGGCGGTCGACACCACCTGGAGGCGCAGCGTGTCCCCGTGCGCGAGGGTCCAGTCGGCGGTCGGACGCGTCGCGGACCGGGCGACGACCTCGGGCGGACCGCCGGCGTACCGGGCGAACCGGTCGACGGCGAGGTCGAACAGTTCGAGCGGTGCACCCCTCAGGCTGCGGCCGACGGTGACCGCGTAGCTGCCGTCGGGCTGACGCCCCGGCGGCTCGACGCCGCGTTCTTGTTCGTAGCGCACCGTGATCCCTTCGGCCCACCACGGCACGACCTCGAACTCGTCGACCAGGAGGCGCGAGATCTGCTCGTGGGACAGTCGCGCCGCCCCCGCGGCGTCGAGCCGTGCGAACCACTCGGCCGCACCGCGTCCGGTGCCCGACCCGAGCCGGGCGTCACTGAGCCGCTGCTCACCGTGCCCGCGCTCGTCACCGCCACCGTCCCTGCCCCTGGCCCTGCCGGACGGCGCGCCGTCGGGGCCGTTCTTGCGTCGGGGCACGGCTCAGCCGGCCTCGCCCTCGTCGGCGTGCAGCACGGCGGCGACGGACGCCCCGGCGAGGGCGTCGACGTCGCTGACCCGGGCCACGGCGAGGAAGTCGTCGACGGTGAGCTGCTCTCCCCGCTGGGTCGGGGCGAGTCCGGCACGCTCGAGGGCCTCGGAGGCGGCGGCGGACGACCCGTAGAGGGAGGACAGCGACTGGCGCAGCATCTTGCGTCGCTGCTGGAACGCGGCATCGACGAGGGCGAAGGTCGCCCGACGCTCGAGCTCGCTGCCGCGGGCCGGCTTGCGGTCGAACGCGACGAGGATGCTGTCGACGTTCGGCACGGGCCAGAACACCTGGCGGCTGACCTGGCCCGCGGCCCGGAACTCGCCGTACCACGCCGCCTTGATGCTCGGGCCGCCGTAGACCTTCGAGCCGGGCTCGGCGGCCAGGCGCAGACCGACCTCGGACTGCACCATGACGAGCCCGTGCTCGAGCCCGCCGAAGTGCTCGAGGAAGTGCAGGAGCACCGGCACGCTGACGTTGTACGGCAGGTTCGCCACGAGGTGGGTGGGTTCGTCGGGCAGGGTCGTCACGCGCAGGGCGTCGTCGACGACGACGGTGAGGTCGGCCGCCGGCTGCAGCTGCGCGACGGTCTTCGGCAGCTGTTCGGCGAGGCGCTTGTCGATCTCGACGGCCACGACCTTGGCACCCGCCTCGAGCAGGCCGAGGGTCAGGGAGCCGAGCCCGGGGCCGATCTCGACGACGGTCATGCCCGCCGAGACACCCGACGCGGCGACGATGCGACGCACGGTGTTGGCGTCGTGGACGAAGTTCTGCCCGAGCTTCTTGGTCGGCTGCACGCCGAGGAGGTCGGCGAGGTCACGGATCTCGGCGGGGCCGAGCAGGGTGGCGCGCGACATCAGCCCTCGACCGTCACGGGCTCGCTGTCCCAGCTGCCGTAGACCAGTTCGGTCGTCGACGAGATCTGGGCCGCGAGCATGGACACGTCGGTGCCGATCGTCTCGGCCATCGACCGCAGCGTGAAGGGGATCAGGTACGGCGCGTTGGGGCGACCGCGGTAGGGCACCGGCGTCAGGTAGGGCGCGTCGGTCTCGACCATGATCAGGTTGCGCGGCAACTGCACGAGGGCGTCGCGCAGGGGCTGGGCGTTCTTGAACGTCACCGTGCCGGCGAAGGACGCGTACCAGCCGTTCTCGGCGAGGATGCTCGCCAGCTCGGGCCCGCCGCTGAAGCAGTGGAAGACGGTGCGTTCGGGAGCGCCCACCTCGAGCAGCAGGTCGACCACGTCGTCGTGGGCGTCGCGGTCGTGGATCTGCAGGGCCAGGCCGTGGCGCTTGGCGATCTCGATGTGGCCGCGGAACGCCTCGAGCTGGGCCGCCCGACCGTCGTCGCCGGTGCGGAAGAAGTCGAGCCCGGTCTCGCCGACGGCGCGCACGCGCGGCCTCGCGGCGAGCCCGTCCAGTTCGGACAGCGCCTCGTCGAGGGTGCCCGCGGCCGCGAGGGCCGGGGCCTCGTTCGGGTGGATGGCGACGGCGGCGAGCACCCGGGGCTCGCGGCTGGCGATCTCGGCCGACCAGCGGGACGTCTCGAGGTCGGTGCCGACCTGCACCACGCCGCGCACGCCCACGGACGAGGCCCGGTCGAGGTGCTCGCGGTAGTCGAGGGGGCCGTCGCCGTCGTCTCCGACGCCGTCGGCGATCTCGAGGTGCGTGTGGTTGTCGTAGACCGGCACGACGAGGGGCTGGGGAGGCGCGGGGTAGGTCAGGTCGCGCTTCTGGCCGTCCGCGCCCGACGAGCGGTGGCGGACGTGCGTCGCCGGGACTCCGTCGGCCGGCCCGGAGGTCGCGCCGCCGCCACCGGACGTGTCGTCGCTCATGCCGCGGGCTCGGGCTGTTCGATGCGCGGGAAGAGACCGGCGGCGAGCGGCTGGACGTCGGGAGCGCTCGACCACTCGGCCGCACGATCGACGGGCTGGCTGGTCAGCTCGCCCTGCCCGATCGACTGCCACAGGGTGCGCGTGGCCGTCGGGATGAACGGCGACAGCAGCACGGTGAGGGTGCCGAGACCCCGCAGCGCGGTGGCGAGGACCGTCGCCAGGCGCTCGCGCTGCGACTCGTCCTTCGCGATGGCCCAGGGCTCTTGCTCGGTGATGTACCCGTTCAGCTGGTCGACCAGTTGCCAGATGGACGCGAGCGCCTCGTTGATGGCGAACCGGTCGATCGCCTCGTCGGCCTCGGCCGTGACCCGCAGTTCGGTCTCGCGGACGGCCAGGTCGGCCTCGGTGAGGTCGCCGGCGACGGGCACGGTGCCGTCGAAGTAGCGGGTGATCATGGCCACGACGCGTGAGGCCAGGTTGCCGAACCCGTTGGCCAACTCGGCCTGGTAGCGGGCCGCGATGTCTTCCCAGCTGAAGTTGCCGTCCTGACCGAAGGTGATGGCGCGCATGAAGTAGTACCGGAACGCGTCGGCACCGAAGACGTCGGTGATCTGCTGAGGGGCGATGCCCGTGAGCTTCGACTTCGACATCTTCTCGCCACCGACCAGCAGCCAGCCGTGGCCGAAGACGTTCTTGGGGACGGGCAGCCCGGCCGCCATGAGCATCGCGGGCCAGATGACGGCGTGGAACCTCACGATGTCCTTGCCGACGAGCTGCACGGCCGGCCAGCGACGCCGGAACTCGTCGTCGTCGACGCCGTAGCCGATGGCCGTGACGTAGTTGAGCAGGGCGTCGAACCACACGTAGACGACGTGCTTCTCGTCCCAGGGCACCTTGACGCCCCAGTCGAAGCTCTGTCGCGAGATCGACAGGTCGCGCAGACCCTGCTTGACGAACGAGACGACCTCGTTGCGCACCGAGTCGGGCTGCACGAAGTCGGGCTGGGCCTCGTAGAGGTCGAGCAGTCGCTGCTCGAAGTCGCTCATGCGGAAGAAGTAGTTGCTCTCTTGCAGCACCTCGACCGGGATGCTGTGGATCGCGCAGACCTGCTCGCCCTCGTAGGCGCCGGTGCCGGGCACCAGGTCGCTCGGCTGCTTGTACTCTTCGCAGCCGACGCAGTAGAAGCCCTCGAACTCGCCCTGGTAGATGAAGCCGTCGTCGTAGAGCTTCTGCAGGAACTTCTGCACGCCGGCCTCGTGGCGGGCGTCGGTCGTGCGGATGAAGTCGTCGTTGGCGATGTCGACGGTCTCGAGCAGGGGCTTCCAGGACTCGGTGACGAGCTTGTCGGCCCACTCCTGCGGGGTCACGCCGTGGCTCGTGGCCGTGCGCAGGATCTTCTGACCGTGCTCGTCGGTGCCGGTCAGCAGCCAGGCGTCGTCACCCCGCTGACGGTGCCACCGGGCGAGCACGTCGGCTGCGACCTCGGTGTAGGCGTGACCGATGTGCGGCACGTCGTTGACGTAGAAGATGGGCGTTGCGATGAAGAAGGAGTCGCCGGCGGGCATGGGGACCATCTTAGGTGGGGGCACCGACGTGATGACGCGACCCGCGCCTCCTGCGTCCGCCGCCGGGGACGAGGAGGCGCGGGTCGCGTCGACCGGTCAGGTCGCGTCGTGCTCCTCGGTGCGGTCGTCGGAACCCGCCCGCTCGCCGGCGTGCTCGCCCGGGTACTCGACGACGTCCATGCCGAGCACGTACTTGCCCCGGGCGTGGCCGTCCTCGAGGTCGCGGTAGGCGTCCTTGACGTCGTCGAGGGGGAAGATCCCGTCGATCGGCACCATGATCTTGTTGGTCGAGATCAGCTCGAGCAGCTCGGACAGCACGGCCTGCGACGTCGCCTGGGCGCTGCCCTCGGCCTTGACGCCGTGCTGCTCGACGGCCGCGAAGTCGATGATCGTGTCGATGCGCTGCGGCGCGACGCCGAGCTCGAGGGCGTACCCGACGTTGCCCTGGCCGAAGCAGTCCACGAACGCGTCCACGCCCTGGGGGGCGGCCTCACGGATGCGGTCGACGACGCCGTCGCCGTACTCCACGGGCGTGACGCCGAGCTGCCGCAGGAAGTCGTGGTTGCGCTCGCTCGCGGTGCCGATCACGGTGAGCCCGCCCAGGACGGCGAGCTGCGACACCATCACGCCGACGCCGCCGGCCGCGGCCGAGACGACGATCGTGTCGCCCTCGGTGGCCTGCACGGCACGCAGCGCAGCGTAGGCGGTGGGTCCGGTCACGCTGATGCTGCCCGCGACCTCCCACGGCACGTTCTCGGGCTTCGCCACGAGTTCGTCGTGGTCGACGACGACGAACTCGGCGTGCGACGACCGGTTGGCCCACCCGACGACCTCGTCACCGACGGACCACTCGTCGACCCCCGCACCGACCTCGTCGACCACGCCGGCGAAGTCGGTCCCCTGCCCCGACGGGAACGCCGCGGGGAACGCGTCGTGCATCAGTCCGGCGCGGATCGCCGCCTCACCGGGGTTCAGGCCCGCCGCCTTGACGGCGACCACGAGCTGGCCGGCACCCGCCTCGGGCTTCGCCACCTGTTCGACCTTCAGCTCGTCGATGTCGCCGTACTGCTCGAAACGGACCGCCTTCATGTCGTACCTCCTGCTCGTGGTGGGCCGCGCCTCCTCCGGGCACGCGCCTCCTCCGAGCTTGCACCCGCCGGGCTGGGCGGGGTACGCCACGCCCTACGCGCGGGGCGGGCGGGCGGCGAGGGCGGCCTGGTAGAGGTCGCGCCTCGACAGACCCGTGGCGGCGGCCACGTCGGCGGTGGCCTCTTTGAGGCGGGTGCCGTCGGCGACCAGGGCCTGCACCTGCGCGAGCCCGGCGGCCAGGTCGACGACGCGTTCGGGGGCGCCCTCGACCACGATGCAGATCTCGCCCCGGACGCCCTCGGCCGCCCACTCGGCGAGCTCGGCCGCGCTGCCGCGGCGCACCTCTTCGTGCAGCTTCGTCAGCTCACGGCAGACGACCACGCGGCGCGTGGCCCCGAGAGCGGTGACCAGGTCGCCGAGCGAGTCGGCCAGGCGGTGGGGCGACTCGAAGAACACCATGGTGCGGCGTTCGTCGGCGAGCGCCCCCAGCACGCGCAGACGGTCGCCCTGCTTGCGCGGCAGGAAGCCCTCGAAGCTGAAGCGGTCGGTGGGCAGTCCCGACACGGCGAGCGCGGTGAGCACCGCGGACGGGCCGGGGATCGCCGTGACGGTGACGCCCGCGGCCGCGGCGGCCTCGACGAGCGGGAACCCGGGGTCGCTGATGGCGGGCATGCCGGCGTCGGTGAGCACGACCACGTCGGAGGCGCGGGCCAGCTCGACGATCTCGCCCGCCTTCTCGCGCTCGTTATGCTCGTGCAGGGCGATGAGGCGGGGGCGGTTCTCGACGCCCAGGGCGCGCATCAGGTGGATCGCCGTGCGCGTGTCCTCCGCGGCGACGACCTCGGCGTTCAACAGCGTCTCGATCAGGCGACGGCTGGCGTCGCCGAGGTTTCCGATGGGGGTGGCGGCGAGCACGATCACCCGCCCATTGTCCCCCGGTCCCGGACCGCCCACTTACGATGGCCCGATGACGACCGGGCCCGAGCGCGAATTCGACGCGCTCGTCGAGGCCGGCACCGCGCCTCCTGCCCGTCCGACGGCGGGCGAGCCGGGCCTCGCGTCGGCCGACCCGCTCACCGACCGGGTGACCGTCCCGCCCGTCGGCACCCCGGTCGACGACGCGGCCGCGGCCCACGCCCGCGAGGTTCCCCCGACCCGGCTCGACGCCTGGTGGGGGCGCGTGCTGCGGACCCCGGTCAGGAGGCGCGTCTGGGCCTGGGCGGGCCCGCTCGCGGTCACGCTGCTGGCCGCGGTGCTGCGCCTGTGGCACCTGAACTCCCCCGCGACCCTCGTGTTCGACGAGACGTACTACGTCAAGGACGCCTGGTCGTTGTTCAACCTCGGCTACGAGGGGTCGTGGCCGGCCGACTACGACCCGACCTTCGCCGCGGGCGGGGTCGGCGGGTTCCTCGCGGCACCGTCGTTCGTGGCGCACCCGCCCCTCGGCAAGTGGCTGATCGGCCTCGGCATGGCGGCGGTCGGTCCCGAGAACCCGGCGAGCTGGCGCATCAGCACGGCCGTCGTGGGCATCCTCGCCGTCGCCCTGGTCGCCGTCATCGGGTCGTTGCTGCTGCGATCGACGCTGCTCGGCACGCTGGCGGGGTTCTTCCTGGCGATCGACGGGCACGCGATCGTCATGTCCCGGGTGGCCCTGCTCGACAACTTCGTCATGTTCTTCGGCCTGCTGGCCTTCGGGGCGGTGCTGCTCGACCGACGGCAGAGCGCCCGCCGGCTCGAGGCCTGGCGGGCGAGGAGGCTCGGCGCCGGTCGCGACATCGCCTGGGGCCCCGCCCTGTGGGCGCGTCCCTGGCTGGTGACGGCCGGCCTCCTGTGCGGGCTGGCGACGGCCGTGAAGTGGAACGGCCTGTACTTCCTGGCGTTCTTCGCGGTCTACACGGTGGTCGTCGACATGGTGGCGCGCCGCCGGGCCGGCGTGGAGTTCTGGCTGTCGGGCACCCTGTTCAGGCAGGCACCGGTGAGCTTCCTGCTGACCGTGCCCGTCGCCGTGGTGGCGTACCTGGCGAGCTGGACCGGCTGGTTCGCGACGTCGGGCGGCTACTACCGCAGCTGGGTCGAGGACGGCGGCACGCGGTGGACGGGAGCCCTGGCGTGGGTGCCCGACGTGGTGCAGAACTTCTGGCACTACCAGGCGGGCGTCTACGGGTTCAACGTCGGCCTGCACACCCCGCACGCCTACCAGGCGAACCCGCTCACCTGGCTGCTGATGCTGCGACCGACGAGCATGTACTACCAGGGGTTCGACGAGGGCCAGGGCGGCTGCGACGTGGCCCGGTGCGGCGAGGCGATCACCTCGGTCGCGAACCCGCTGATCTGGTACGCGGCGGTCGCGGCCTGCCTCTACCTCGTCTACCGCGTCGCGCGGTACCGCGAGTGGCGGTACGGGGCGATCCTCGTCGGCGTCGCGGCGGCCTACCTGCCGTGGCTGGCGTTCACCGACCGGACGGTGTTCCAGTTCTACACGATCGCCTTCGAGCCCTATCTCGTGCTCGGCCTGGCCGCAGTGTTCGGCATCGTCCTCGGCCGACGCACCGACGACCGGTCCCGTCGGCTGAGCGGCATCGGCGTCACGGCGATCGTCGTCGTGGTCGCCGTCGCCGTGTCCGTCTTCTTCTACCCCCTGTGGACGGCGCAACTGGAGGACTGGGAGTTCATCCGGCTGCACTACTGGATCCCCAGCTGGAAGTAGGCGTCGGAGCCGCCGTCGGCCGACCGACGGCTCCTCCCCCGCAGGAGGCGCGGGTCGGCCGTGTTCCGCCGTGTGACGTCCCGGGTCCCCGCGTGACGACCAGCGGCTAGCGTGGGGGCATGGCAGATCGTGAGTACGGCTTCCGCACGCGGGCGATCCACGCGGGCAACATCCCCGACGCGGCGACGGGGGCACGGGCGCTGCCCATCTACCAGACCAGCGCCTTCGTGTTCGACGACACCGACGACGCCGCGGCGCGGTTCGCCCTGCAGAAGTACGGCAACATCTACAGCCGCCTCGCCAACCCGACCACCGCCTCCTTCGAGGAGCGCGTCGCCAGCCTCGAGGGCGGCCTCGGCGCCGTCGCGACGGCGAGCGGCCTCAGCGCCCAGTTCGTCACGTTCGCCTCGCTGGCCGGCGCGGGCGACCACATCGTCGCGAGCGCGAACCTCTACGGCGGGTCGATCACGCAGCTCGACGTCACCCTGCGTCGCTTCGGCGTCGAGACGACCTTCGTGCAGTCCTCCGACCCGGCGGACTACGCCGCCGCCATCCGTCCCGAGACGAAGCTGGTCTTCGTCGAGACGGTCGCGAACCCGTCCGGCGAGGTCGCCGACCTCGAGGGGCTGGCCGACGTGGCCCACTCGCACGGCCTGCCCCTGATCGTCGACTCGACCATCGCCACGCCCTACCTCAACCGGCCGATCGAGTGGGGTGCCGACGTCGTCGTGCACTCGGCCACGAAGTTCCTCGGCGGGCACGGCACCACGCTCGGCGGCGTCGTCGTCGAGTCCGGCCGCTTCGACTGGGACAGCGAGCGGTTCCCGCTCTTCGACCAGCCCGTGCCGAGCTACGGCGGGCTCAACTGGTCCGGCAACTTCGGCGAGTACGCCTTCCTCACCCGGTTGCGCGCCGAGCAGCTGCGCGACATCGGCCCGGCCCTCGCTCCCCACTCGGCTTTCCTGCTCGCCCAGGGGGTCGAGACCCTGCCGTTCCGCATGCAGGCCCACGTCGACAACGCCCGCCAGGTCGCCGAGTGGCTCGACGCCGACCCGCGCATCGAGCGCGTTCGCTGGGCCGGCCTGCCCGGGCACCCGCACCACGAGCGCGCGGCGAAGTACCTGCCGAAGGGCCCCGGCTCGGTCTTCACGTTCGAGCTGAAGGGCGGTCGTCCGGCCGGCAAGACCTTCATCGAGTCGGTCGAGCTCGCCAGCCACCTCGCCAACATCGGCGACGCGAAGACGCTCGTCATCCACCCGGGCTCGACCACCCACGCCCAGCTCAGCGAGCAGCAGCTCGTCGACGCGGGGGTGCTGCCTGGCTCGGTGCGCATCAGCGTCGGCATCGAAGACCCCGACGACATCATCCACGACCTCGACCAGGCGCTGGCCGCGGCGACGAAAGGCGAGTGACCCGACGTGACCGACACCGTCACCACGCAGCTGACCAACGGGCTGACCTGCGAGCTGCCCGCGTCGTCTCCCCTGGCCAAGCTGCTCAAGTCGCAGCGGACGTGGGTCGGCCCCACGGCCCGCGAGCGCCAGGCCATCCTGCGCTCGGCGAAGAGCGTCGCCGTCGTCGGTGCCTCGCCCAACCCGAGCCGGTCGAGCTCGTTCGTGGGCACCTACCTGCAGCAGTCGACCGACCTCCGCGTCTACTTCGTCAACCCCCGAGCCGACACCATCCTCGGCCAGAAGGCCTACCCCGACCTGGCCTCGCTGCCCGAGGTGCCCGACGTCGTCGACGTGTTCCGCAAGGCCTCCGACATCCGATCGGTCGTCGACGACGTGCTCGCGATCGGCGCGAAGACGATCTGGGTCCAGCTCGGCATCTACGACGAGGAGGCCGCCCGGTACGGCGAAGAACAGGGGCTCACCGTCGTCATGGACCGCTGCATGAAGGTCGAGCACGCCCGGTTCAACGGCGGGCTCAACCTGATGGGCTTCGACACCGGCGTCATCACCGCGAAGAAGGCCGGTCGCTGACACGACCGTCGGGGCGGGTCGCGGTTTCCCCGTTCGTCGAGGCGCACACGTTGTGACGCTTCATTGCGGACTCAGGGTCCGATGTCACCGGTCGGCGTTACCGTGGCCCGCATGGCACCCGTCCTCACCTCACCCGTCGTCTCGACACAGTGGTTGGCCGACCACCTCGGCGCCGACGACCTGACGATCGTCGACGCGACGGTGCTCGTCGACCTCGATCTCGACGTCGACCTCGACGTCGATCCGGGTCGCGGCGTCGGCCCGG
Source organism: Frigoribacterium sp. ME-P-080 (assembly GCF_030209595.1). Taxonomy (NCBI): domain Bacteria; kingdom Bacillati; phylum Actinomycetota; class Actinomycetes; order Micrococcales; family Microbacteriaceae; genus Frigoribacterium; species Frigoribacterium sp. ME-P-080. Next base: position 559,870 of record NZ_JARVRR010000002.1, on the reverse strand, counting down.
GTCGCGGCGTCGGCCCGGGTCGCGGCGTCGGCCCGGGTCGTGGCGTCGGCCCGGCGGCCCTCACCACGGGCCGCGACGGGTTCGAGCGAGACGGTCACGTCCCCGGGGCGGTCCTCGCCGACCTGCTCGTCGACTTCAGCGACCCCGGCTCCGACCTGCCCTTCACCCGGCCCGGGGTCGACCGTTTCCAGGCGGCGGCGGCCGCGCTGGGCGTCTCGAACGACAGCACGGTCGTCGTGTACGACACGGTCGACGGCCGCTGGGCGTCCCGCCTGTGGTGGCTGTTCCGCGCCTACGGGCACGACGCCGTGGCGGTGCTCGACGGCGGGTGGTCGCAGTGGCTCGCGCAAGGCAAGCCGTACGACCTCGGCGACGTCCTGCCGACGCCCGCCCCGTTCGTCGCGACCGAGCGTCCCGACCACTGGGTCGACAAGGCCTTCGTCGAGTCCGTGGTGGCGGGCGACGAGAGAGCGGCGCTCGTCTCCGGTTCGCCCCGCGACGAGTTCGACGGCACGTCGAGCCCGCTCACCCGCGCCGGGCACATCCCCGGCAGCGTCAACGTTCCGGCCGAGACGCTCCTCGCCGACGACGGCACGCTCGCCCGCGACCCGGTCCTCCGCGACCGCCTCGCCGTCGTGCCCGACGAACCGCGCACGGTCGTCTACTGCGCCTCGGGGGTGTCGGCCAGCGTCGACGCCCTCGCCTTCGCCGTCCTCGGCCGCTCGGACGTCGCGGTGTACGACGGTTCGCTCGCCGAGTGGGTCGCCGACCCGACCGCACCGCTCGTGCCCGCCGCCGCCTGACGCCCCCGCCCGGCGCCCCGCACGGTTCACCCGCCGGGCGCCCCCGCCTGGCACCCCTACCCGGCGCTTCGCCGGGCGGGTGCCCCTACCCGGTGCGTCGCCGGAGCCTGGAAGATCGACGCGGTCGTGTCGTCACCCCTCGAGCAGCAGTCCGTCGAGGTCGCCCACGGTCGTGACCGGCAGTCGGCAGACGAAGTCGCGGCAGAGGTACGCGGTGGGGACGCGCCCGGGGGCCGAGCGACCCGCGAACAACTCGAAGCCCGCGTGCTCGAAGGCGACCAGCGCCTCCTCGTCCAACACGGCGACGACGCTGCCCGGGCGGACGACGCGGCGTGCCCGGCGGGCGAGGCCGTCGTCGGCGCGGTCCACCGGGGACGGCTCGACCACGACCAGCTGCGTCAGCGGGGCCTCGAGTTCGACGAGCAGCCCGAAGGCGGCACCGTACGCGAGCGGGTTGTCGAGGGCCGAACCGGCCACCTCGGCGACCAGCCGTCCGGCCACCGACCGGTAGCGCGCCTCCCCGGTGAGCTGGTGGAGGGTGAGCGCGGCCGCCGCGACCGCACTGCGTCCCGACGGGTAGGCACCCTCGCTCGGGTCGCTCGACAGGGCCACGCCCTGCGAGACCAGCACGGGGTCGCCACCCGACGGGGCCGCGACGACCCGCGGGTCGGCGTCGTCGAGCAGGCAGGCGTCGACGAACGACCGCGCGGCGACGGCGTACCGGGCCTCGCCCGTCGCGAGCGAGAGGGCCAGCAGGCCGGACGCGAACAGGCCGTGGTCCTCGAGGGTCGCCACGGCGTCCGACACGGTCGACCCGACGGAGGCGCGCAGCAGACGACCGTCGTCGGTCACGTGACGCGAGAGCAGCAGGTCGGCCGCGCTGCGGGCGGTGCCCACCCAGTCGGGGCGACCGTGCCGTGACCCCGCCTCGGCGAGCGCCGCGATCGCGAGGCCGTTCCAGCCGGTGAGCACCTTGTCGTCGACGGGCGGCGGGTCGAGGGCCGCGCGGCCCGCGGCGTCCCTCCGGTAGTAGCCGCCCTCGTCACGGACGCCGTCGATCGTGCTCTCGCTGTCCTGCGCCGAGCCGAAGGCCCCGTCGGCCGTGCGCAGTCGGGAACTCAGGAAATCGGCGACGCCGGAGGCGACCCGGGCCGGATCCGAGCCGATCTCCTGAGTTGCCGACGTCGGCGCGGGGCCGGGGGCCGGGGCCGGGTCGAGCACCGAGAGCCGGGAGTAGGCCAGCAGCAGCTGCGCGTTGTCGTAGAGCATGCGCTCGTAGTGGGGTTCGGACCAGTCGCGCCGGACCGCGTACCGGAAGAACCCGCCCTCGACCGGGTCGCGCAGCGGCGACGCGGCCATGCGGGCGAGCGTCCGCGACACGAGCTCGAGCGCGCCGTCGTCCCCTCCCGCGCCGAGGGCGAGCAGCGCCAGCTGGGCCGGCGCCGTCGGGAACTTCGGGGCCCCGCCGAAGCCGCCGTGCTCGCGGTCCTCGTGGGCGACGAGCCGGGCGACGGCGTGGGCGAGCTCGGGCCGTCCCGGCAGGGCGACCCCGGCACCGGGACCAGGAGGCGCGGTGCCGGTGACCGACGCGGGCCCCGCAGCCAGCGCCTCCTGAACCGCCGACGCGGTCGCATCGACCTCGGACCGCCTGGTGGTCCAGGCGTCGGTGACGGCGTCGAGCACCTGTCGGAACGACGGCCGACCCTGCACGGGCACCGGGGGGAAATACGTGCCGGCGTAGAACGGCCGACCCTCGGGCGTGACGAAGACGGTCAGAGGCCAGCCGAGCCCCTCGGTGAAGGCCGAGGCGGCGGCCAGGTAACTGGAGTCGACGTCGGGGTGTTCCTCGCGGTCGACCTTGACCGAGACGAAGCCCGCCGAGAGCTGGGCCGCGACCTCGGGGTCGGAGAAGCTCTCGCGCGCCATGACGTGGCACCAGTGGCAGGTCGAGTAGCCGATCGACAACATCACGGGCACGTCCCGCTCGACGGCCTCGGCGAACGGCCCCGTCCCCCAGGCACGCCACTCGACGGGGTTGTCGGCGTGCGACCTGAGGTAGGGGCTGACGGCGTTTCGCAGCTGGTTCGGCATGCGGGCCACGGTAGGCGTCAGCGCGCGGGGACGTCCCTCAGGGGTGCGCCGTCGTACTCGCTCAGGGGCCGGATCAGCGAGTTGGCCTCGCGCTGCTCGATGACGTGGGCGCTCCAGCCGAGGACGCGCGACGCGACGAACAGCGGCGTGAAGACCGGCGTCTCGAACCCCATCAGGTGGTACGCGAGCCCGGACGGGTAGTCGACGTTGGGCTTCAGGCCCTTGCGCTCGAACACCGTCGCGGCGACGACGTCGTAGGTCTCCTTGAGCCCGTCGACCCGGTCGTCGCCCCGCTCGCGGGCCCGGTCGACCAGACGGCCGAGGGCGTCCTCCATCGTGGGAACCCGGCTGTCGCCGTTCTTGTAGACCCGGTGCCCGAATCCCATGATCTTCTCCTTGCGCGCGAACGCCTCGTCGAGCCAGGCCACGGCCCCGTCGGCGGGGCCGACCCGGTCGAGCAGCTCGAGCGCGGCCTCGTTGGCGCCGCCGTGCAGCGGGCCCTTGAGCGCCCCGATCGCGCCGACGATCGAGGAGTGCAGGTCGGACAGCGTCGAGGCGACGACCCGGGCCGTGAAGGTGGAGGCGTTGAACGAGTGCTCGGCGTAGAGCGTCATCGAGGTGTCGAACGCGTCCACGTCGAGCGGGTCGGGCTCGCGGTCGAACACCTGGTGCAGGAAGTCGGCGCTGTAGCCGAGGTCGTCCCGCGGCGGAACCGGCGGCAGGTCGTGGCGGCGCCGCTGGTCGTAGGCGATCACGGCGGGCAGCACGGCGAAGAGGTGCGTGGCGAGTCGACGCGTGTCGGCGACGTCGTAGGCACCCGCACCCGTCGTGGGTTCGGGCCGGGCGGCGCCGATGGCGCTCACCGCGGTGCGGACGACGTCCATGGGGTGCGCCGAGGTGGGGATCAGGTCGATGAGGTGCTGCAGCCCGGGGGCCAGCGTGCGGTGCGAGCGCAGCTCGGCGTCGAAGTCGCGTCGCTCGTCGACGGTCGGCAGGTCGCCGTGCAGCAGCAGCCAGGCGACGTCCTCGACGTCCCGCTCGGCGGCGAGCTGCTGCACCGGGTAACCGCGGTAGAGCAGCGAGTTGCTGGCCGCGTCGACCTTCGAGACCGCCGTCCGGTCGACCGTGACGCCGGCCAGGCCCTTGTGGATCTCGGGACCGTCGGAGGCGGCCGGGGCGGGTGCGGTGATGGTGTCGCTCATGTCACTCCTTCGTGATGAGGCGGGCCCGCCGGAGCGGGCCGGTCGTGTCGGGACGGGGCCGCGACACGATCGTCGAGGCTCCACTCTAGGTGGCGACCGCCTCGGGACGGGAGGGGCGGACGGGTCTCGTCAGCACGATCGAGACGACACCCGCCAGCACGAGGGCGAGGCCGATCCAGCCCGGCGGCTCGAGCCGCTCGCCCACCACGAGCACCGCCAGCAGGGTCGCGACGAACGGTTCGAGCAACGTCACGGTCGTCGCCCGAGAACTCGACACCGTGCGCAGGCCGTGGCCGAAGAGGAGGTAGGCGACGAACATCGGCCCGATCGCGAGGTAGGCCGTCGCCCCCACGGAGGCGCCCGACTGCAGCAACGGAGCCCCGGTCGCCAGCAACACCGGCAGCAGGAGCACCGCACCGAGGCCGAACTGGGCCGACACGGCCCCGCGCGACGGGTGACCCTCGGCCATGAGCCGAGCCGCGGTGTAGGTGTACGTCGCGTAGGCGAGACCCGCGAGGACGCCCAGTGCGATGCCGAGCGGGGCCGACCCGGGGGACGCCGCCGCGCCCGCCTGACCGTGCTGCCCGGTCGCCGCGAGCACTCCGACGCCCACGACGGCCAGTGCCGCACTCGCCACCCAGCGGGGCTCGAGGGGACGCCGCCGGCCGGGCGGGTCGAGCAGGCGTTCGAGCAGCGCCGCGAAGACGGGCGCCGTCCCGAGCGAGACCACGTTGCCCACGGCGACGCCGGCGAGCGACATGGACGAGTAGAACGCCAGCGGGTAGACCACGACGCCCAGTGCCCCCGGCACGAGCCAGCGCCACGCCGCCGGGCCACCTCGTAGGGCTGCGCGCGTGGCGCGGGGGGCCGTGAGCGCCAGCAGCAGGCCGCCGACGCACATCGTCGCGGCGCCCGTGGCGAGCGGGCCGACGTCGCCGGGAAGAGAAGACGCCACCGTGCCCGTCGTGCCCCAGAGGAGCGCGGCGAGCACGATGGCGATCATCGTGCGAGGGTACCGACGGCGCGGGTCAGGTGCGCGGCGGGCCCGGGCAGTAGTTCAACGCGGCCGCGTTCTCGGAGACGGCCGCCGTGCCACCGATCGTGACGACCTTCTCGGACTCGAGGCCCGCGATGAGGTCCTCGGCGTAGTAGTTCGTGCAGCCGGGCGGGGTGAGGAGCACGGGCGACTTCTCGGCGCCGGCGACCGCGGCGATGGCGAGGGCGTCCGGGAAGTTCTGCCCGGAGGCGAGGTACGCGGTGCCCGAGTCGTCGGTACGGGGGGTGTCGCCCTTCGCGTCGCTGAAGGCGAAGAACGAGACGAAGGCCGAGGTCTCGTAGCGGTCCTCGCCGGCCAGCAGCGCGACGTCGCCCGGGAACTGCGCGTCGAGATCCGCGAAGATCCCGTCGGAGACCGCCAGCGATCCGCCGACGACCGCCACCGTCTGGACGTTGAGGTCGTCGAGCAGGGTCGACGTGGCCTGGTCGAGATGTTCCGCCGAACCCGGAACGAGCACCACGGCGTCCGGCGCACCGGTCGAGTCGGTGCTGCCGGCGCCGGCCGCGGCGCTGGCGCTGATCGCGTCGGGGAAGTTCAGGCCCGTCGTGACGAAGGCGCGGTAGACGCCGGTCTCGGCGAAGAACGCGTCGACGACGGCCCGCGAGGTCGCGTAACGGTCGGCGCCCTGGACGCGATCGACCGTCGCCCCGGTGATCTTGCCGATCTGGGTGGCGACGGCGGGCGACACGGCGTTGACGCCCCCGATGACGACGACGTTCCGCGGCTTGAGGGCGACGAGGCGGTCGGCTACCGACGACGGGAGGGCGTTCGGAGCCGTCAGCAGGAGCGGCGCCTCGATCAGCGCGGCGGCCGGAGCGGCGCTCAGCGCGTCGGGGAACTGCAGGCCGTTCGCGATGATGACCGTGCCGGCACCGTCGGGGTAGGCCCGGCCGGCGATGTCGGCGGCCGTCGCGAAACGGTCGGCGCCCTGGTAGCGGTCGAGGGCGGGGGCCGCCGCCGCGGAGGCGTCGGACCCGGTGAAGGAACCGGTGGCGGGTTCGGCGGTCGCCGCCGTGACGCCTGCCAGGCTCAGGGCGACGAGGCCACCCACGGCGGCGGTGACGCCGAGGACTCGGGACATGGAAGGGTTCACGGGGGTCCTGTCAGATCGGGCTGAGGTTCTGCTGTGAGGCTAGAAGCCCGATCGTCCGCCCGGCAGCCCCCGTCCGGGCAGCCCCCGTCCTGGTGATCCCCGTCCGGGGGGTGCCCTCGCGACCCGGTCAGCGGGGCGCCGCGGCTCCCTCGCCGACCCCGGTGACGGCGGCCGAGAACCGGTCCACGAGTTCGCGCTTGAGCACCTTGCCGCTGGGGCCGAGCGGCAAGGCGTCGAGGACGTGGACCACGCGGGGGTACTTGTAGGCCGCGATCTCGTCGGCGACGAAGGCGACCAACTCGTCGGGGGTCGCCGTGGCCCCGTCACGGAGGACGACGGCCGCCTCGATCTCTTGCCCGTGGAGTTCGTGCGCCACGCCGAAGACGGCCGCCATCGTGACGTCGGGGTGCTGCGCGAGGACCTCCTCGACCTGCCGCGGGTACACGTTGTAGCCGTTGCGGATGATCATGTCCTTCGTGCGGTCGACGATCGTCAGGTAGCCGTCGTCGTCCTTCGTGCCGAGGTCGCCCGTGCGGAACCAGCCGTCGACGATCGCCTTCGCGGTGTCCTCGGGCCGGTCGAGGTAGCCGTTCATGAGGTTGTGCCCCCGGATGACGAGTTCACCGATCTCGCCGTGCGGCAGCAGCACGATCGAGTCCTCGACGTGCTGGTCGGCGATCTCGACGTCGACGCCCCAGATCGGCGTGCCGATGGTGCCGGGCCGCGGTGGCACCCCGACGTGGTTGAAGGTGGCGACGGGCGAGGTCTCGGTCAGCCCGTAGCCCTCGTGGATCGGGGCGTCGTACACCTGCTGGAACTTCTCGAGCACGGCGAGCGGCAGCGACGCCCCGCCCGAGACGGCGTAGCGCAGCGGTGGGCGCGCCTCGCTGCGGGTGGCCGCGGCGATGAGGGCCATGTACATCGTGGGCACGCCCATGAACACCTCGCAGCCGTGCTCGACCATCGCGGCGAGCGCGGCGTCGCCGTCGAACTTCGGCAGCATGACGATCGTCGCGCCGACCCGGAACCCGGTGTTCATCGTGCAGGTCTGTCCGAAGGTGTGGAACAGCGGCAGGGCCCCGAGCAGCACGTCGCCGCGATGCATGTCGAACGTCGTCATCAGGTTGGTGTTGACCTGCTCGATCAGGGCGAGGTGAGAGCCTTCGGCACCCTTGGGCTGGCCCGTCGTGCCGCTCGTGTAGAGGATCGTGGCGGTGTCGAACGGGTCGCGGGGCACGTAGGTGTCGAGGGGTGCGGCGGCCGCGGCGAGGTACTCGAGGCGGTCGGGCCCGTCGTCCTCCTGGCCGGCAGGAGGCGCGAGCACGGTCAGGACGTCGACCCCCGCGAGCTGCGCTCCCGCGCCTCCTTCACCGAGCAGCGGTGCGGCGCAGACGAGCAGGCGGGAGCCGCTGTCGCGCAGCACGTACTCGATCTCGTGTCGCTTGAGGAGGGCGTGGACGGGCACGGCCACCGCGCCGAGCGCGAGCGTCGCGTAGTAGACGCGGGGGAAGTCCGCGACGTTCGGGACGAGCATGGCGACCCGGTCCCCGGGGCCGACGCCCCGGGCGCGGAGGGCCCCGGCGTAGGCCAGGGTCTGCTGCCAGAGCTCGGCGTAGGTGGTCGAGGTGGGCCCGACGATGACGGCGACGTCGTCGGGGTACCGGCCGGCCGACTCGGCGAGGATGGCCGCGACCGACGCGGTGGCGTGGCCTCGGGGGCTGGGTGCTGATGACATCGTGTCTTCTCCGTCTCCGTTGACGTGCAGTTCGACGCGATCCTACGACGCCGTGCGGGGAAGCCAGCCCTCGTCGGGCCCGAGTCGGGCCCGGGTCGGGCCCGGGTCCGAGCCGGCGGGCCCTGCTACCGCACCCCGCTCCGGACGAAGCCCTGCACGAAGAACCTCTGGAACGCGAGGAACAACGCGACCATGGGCAGCACCGAGATGACGGCGAGCGCCATGATGCCGTTGTAGTCCGGGTTGGTCTGGCCCTTCAGGTAGAGCAGCCCGACGGGCAGCGTGTAGAGGTCCGGGTCCTTGAGGGCGATCAACGGCCAGGCGAAATCGTTCCAGCTGCCGAGCAGGGTGAGCAACACGAGCACCGCGACCAACGGACCGCTCAGCGGCAGGACGATGAGGGTGAAGACCCTGATCGGGCCGGCACCGTCGAGGCGGGCGGCCTCGATCAGCTCCTGCGGGATGCCGAGCATGAACTGGCGCGCGAGGAACACCCCGAACGCGGTGGCGGCCGACGGGAGGATCACCGCCCAGTAGGTGCCGTAGATCTCGAGCCCGTTCACCAGCCGGAACTGAGCGACCATGATCGCCTGCACCGGGATCATCAGGGTCGCGAGGAACACGAGGAACACCGCCGTGCGCCCGACGAAGCGGAGCTGTGCGAAGGCGTACCCGGCGAGCAGGCTCACGACGACCGTCAGCACGGTGACGAAGACCCCGATGACGATCGAGTTGCCGAACCACGCGCCCACGGGGTACCGCTCGAGCACCCGGGTGAAGTTCTCGAGGGTGACGGCGCTTGGCAGGAGGCGGAGGCCACGTCCGAAGACCTCGCCCCGCGGCGAGAACGCCACGACGAGCATCCACAGCAACGGGAACGCGACGACGACGGACGCCACGACGGCGACGACGGTACGGAGGACGACGAAGCCACCACGGCGACGTGGTCGCCTGCGCGGGGCACGGACGCCGGCGACGCGATCGGCGCCGCGGACGGTGCTCCGCGGCGCGCCGGCCGCGGGGACGTCGGCGACGGACTGGGGTGTGGTCACGTTCTGTTCCTCGTCATTCGGTGAGGTCGCGGGTGCGGTTGGTGCGCCACTGCACGACGGTGAACGCCAGCGTGACGACGAGGATCACGACGCCGAGCGCGGCGCCGTAGCCCTGTTCGCGGATCTGGAAGCCGTTGCGGTAGGCGTAGGTGCCCAGCACAGACGTGGAGTAGCCGGGGCCGCCGCCGGTGAGCACGAAGACGAGGTCGAAGACCTGGAACGACGCGATCACGTTGAGCACGAGCAGGAAGAACGTCGACGGCCCGACGAGCGGCACGGTGATCGAGCGGAACCGCTGCCAGGCACCGGCGCCGTCGAGCTCGGCCGCCTCGTAGAGCTCGGGTGAGACGGACTGGAGGCCCGCCAGGTAGATGATCATGTTGAGGCCGACGCGCAGCCAGATCATCGTGACGATGACCGAGACCATCGCGAACGCGCCGTCCGACTGCCACGGCACGGCCCCGAGCCCGAGGGCGCGCAGCACCTTGTTGACGAGACCGTTCGCCTCGGTGAACAGGATCACGGCGATCATCGCGCTGGCGACGCCCGAGACGACCATCGGCAACACGAGCATCGTCCGCCAGGTCCGTCGACCGGGGAGCACCCCGTCGAGCAGGACCGCGAGCCCGAGTCCCAACGCCATCTCGACCGGCACGGTGACCACGGTGAAGAGCACCGTGTTGCCGAGCGTCTGCCAGAAGACGGGGTCGGCGACCATGCGGGCGTAGTTGGCGCCGCCGACCCACTCTGGGTCGCCGAAGCCGCGGGTCTCCTGGAACGACAGCTGCACGGCCCAGAGGATGGGGACGAGCAGGAACACAGACAGCAGCACGAGGTTCGGCCCGATGAAGGCCCAGCCGACCAGGTTCTCCCGGAGGCGGGCGGCGCGTCGTCCCGGACGGCGCGCACCCGGCATCGCCGTCATCAGTCGGTGGCCTGGCCGACGGCCTCGTCCAGGGCGCTCAGGGTGTCGTCGACCGACTGCCCCTGGGTGAAGGCCGCCTCGAGCTGGTCCTGCATCGCGACGGTGATCTCGGCCAGGTACGGCGAGGTCAACTGCTTGACGTCGCTCGGCTGGATGGTCGTGGCCTGGTCGACGAACACCGGCATCACGTCGGGTCGCACGGCGAAGTCGATGGACGAGGCGTCGATGTCGGTCCGGGTCGGCAGCTCGTTGGTCGCGGCGCAGAACTCCGTCATCGCGTCGGCCGAGGCCATGAAGTTCAGGAACTCGGTCGCGAGCTCGCCCTGGTCGGTGTCGGCCGTCGCGACGAGGGCGTTGCCGCCGAGGTCGGTCGCCCCGCGCTCGTCGACCGGCATCGGCACGGCCGTCCAGTCGAAGTCGGTCGAGGCCAGCTCGGGCACCAGGAACGAGCCCACGAACGCCATCGCCGTCGTCTGTTCGCCGAACTCGGTGTCGGCGTACGTCGTCGACTTCACGCTGCTGCTCGGCGCCACCCACCCCTGCTCGAAGAAGGACTGGGTGAAGCCGAGCGCCTCTGCCGCCTCGGGCGAGTCGATCTCGCTCGTCGTCCCGTCGTCGGCGAGCAGGGCGCCACCGGCCTGGAACAACCAGCTGAGCCAGCGCGGCGTGCCACCCTGCTGCCAGTTCACCCCGAACGGGTACTGGTCGGCGGGGAGGCTCGCGCGGAGCTTCGTCGCGACCTCGCCGAACTCGTCCCACGTCCACGCGTCCGCCTGGCTCGTCGGCAGGTCGGTGACGCCGGCTGCGGCGAGCAGCTCGGTGTTGACGAGCAGCGCCGAGACGTCGGTCTGGTGCGGCACGCCGTAGGGGGCGCCCTCGTACGAGACGGCCTCGAGCATGGCGGGCTGGAAGGAGTCCTCGTCGTCGATCCGGCCCGTGAGGTCGAGCAACTGACCCTGGCTCGAGTACACGCCGAGGTTGCCGTAGTCGACCCGGAAGACGTCGGGGGCGTCGCCCGTCGAGAGCTGCGCGTCGATGTTCGAGAACATCTGGTCGTAGGGCACGACGTTGAGGTCGACCGTCGCGCCGTCGTGCTCGCTCTCGAACTGGGCGACGAGCTTCTCGAACGAGTCCTGCTCGGATTCGCTGGCCCAGGTCGTGAAGGTGAGGGTGCCGTCGGCGGCGTCGTCGGAACCGCCGGTGAAACCGCTGCAGCCGGAGAGGCCGGCGGCGAGGGCGAGGGACGCCGCAGCGGCGGCGGTGGTGCGTCGGGTCGTGCGTCGGGTCGTCATGTGGGTCTCCTGGCGTCGGTGCGGTCGTGATCGGTGCTGGGGTGCTCGATGCGGTGCGGTGCGGTGCGGATCGGTGCTGCGAATCGGTGCTGTGGAGGGTGCGTCCCCGTCTCGACGAGACGGGCGACCATCACGACGCGGTCAGGCGTGCCTCGACCAACGACACGAGGCCGTGTGGCCCGAGCAGGGCGTCGAGACCGGCTTGTACCCCGGCCCTGTCGCCGTCGTGCTGCGCAGAGTGTGCTCCCTCGAGCGCCAGGACGACCGCCGTGACGTCTTCGAGTGCGCGGACGCAGCCGAACCGGGTGATGCGGTCGTGGTCGAGCACCACGTCGTCGCCGTAGCCGGTGCGGAACGCCGCCCGGTGCTCGGGCTCGACGGGCAGCCCGGGCAGCACGCCGAGCTCGACGAGCACGAGGTCGACCTCGCGTGGGGCGACGGTGGCCTCGTCGAGGTCGATGAGCCAGGGGCGGCCCTCGGGATCGACCACGACGTTGCCGAGGTGGGGATCGCCGTGACAGGAGACCCGGGCGGTCGCGCCCCGCGCCTCCTTCAGTCGGAGCGCGGTCGTCTCGAGGAGCCGGAGACGGTCGCGGTGGGCGTGCCAGAGATCGGCCAGCCAGGGGTCGACCCCGGGGGCCCGAGCGGCGCCGACGAAGCGGGCGTCGAGGTCGCGGAGGCGCACGCGGGCCCGACGGCCCGTGCGCTTGACGCCGTGGCGCAGCGGCGCGACGGACGACGGAGGCGGTTGGTCGTGCACCCGGCGGACGACGGCGCCCAGCTCGGCCCACTGCGCGAGGTCGAGGCCGCGCGCGTCCTCGGCGGCGTCGTCGCCGAGGACCCACGGTGAGACCGACACGAGGAGCCCACCGCGCTCGACCCAGTGGTGGCCGGCGAGGGTCGGCAGCGGTGCGACGACGCCCGACCCCGGGCCGAGCACCGCGGCGAGGGCCAGCCCGAACCGGCAGTCGCGCCGGGTGGCCTTCACCGCCCACTCGTCGCCGGCCCGGTCGCGCACCTGCCAGACCGCGGCGTCGGGGTCGAGCCCGCCGACGATCATCGTCTCGTCGACGACGTGGAGGCCCCAGTCGCCGAGCGCCGGAGGGCGGCGGGACGACAGCGACGGGAGCGTCGAGGACGGGGCGGACACGCGGCCATCATCGTCCGCACCACCGACATCGGTCCGTGGGAGCCGAGCGGTACTCGTTTCCCGGACATCCCCCGGCGACCACGACGAGCGGAAGGACCCCGACGGCGAACCCCCGGCGCCCGATCCGGCCCGGGCGGCTTACGATGGAGGGCTCATGATCCCCACCATCACGTATCCCGCCGAGCTGCCGGTCAGCCAGAGGCGCGACGACATCGCCGCGGCGATCCGTGACAACCAGGTCGTCATCGTCGCGGGCGCCACCGGTTCGGGCAAGACGACCCAGCTGCCCAAGATCTGCCTCGAGCTCGGCCGGACCAAGATCGGCCACACCCAGCCGCGCCGCATCGCGGCCCGCACCATCAGCGAGCGCATCGCCGAAGAACTCGGCGACGAGGTCCGCGGCGTGGTCGGCTACCAGGTGCGGTTCACCGACAAGGTCGGTGCCGACACGCAGATCAAGCTGATGACCGACGGCATCCTGCTGAACGAGATCCACTTCGACCGCGAGCTCGAGCGCTACGACACGATCATCATCGACGAGGCCCACGAGCGCAGCCTGACCATCGACTTCCTGCTCGGGTACCTCAAGCAGCTGTTGCCCCGCCGCCCCGACCTCAAGCTCATCATCACGAGCGCCACGATCGATCCCGAGTCGTTCTCGAAGCACTTCGGCGACGCGCCCATCGTCGAGGTCTCGGGTCGCACCTACCCGGTCGAGGTCCGTTACCGACCGCTCGTCGCCGACGACACCACGAGCGACGACGACGGCGACCTCGACGACGACGACCGCCCCGCGGGTCGCCAGGGCGACCGTCAGGAGGCGCGGGCCGGCGACCGCAGGCAACGCGCCGACGATAAGGACTACCTGCAGGGCATCAACGAGGCCCTCGACGAACTCGCCCGCGAGTCGAGCGGCGACGTCCTCGTCTTCCTCAGCGGAGAGAACGAGATCCGTGACGCCGAGGAGAGCATCCGCGGCCGCAACCTGCCGTTCACCGAGGTGCTGCCGCTGTACGGCCGGTTGAGCGCCGCCGACCAGCACCGGGTCTTCCAGCCCAGCACGACCGCGGGCACCCGGCGCCGCATCGTCCTCGCGACCAACGTCGCCGAGACCAGCCTCACCGTGCCCGGCATCAAGTACGTGATCGACGCCGGCACGGCCCGCATCAGCCGCTACTCGACCCGGGCCAAGGTGCAGCGCCTGCCGATCGAGGCCATCTCGCAGGCGAGCGCCAACCAGCGGTCGGGCCGCTCCGGTCGCACGAGCAGCGGCATCGCGATCCGCCTCTACAGCGAGACCGACTTCGAGAAGCGCCCCGAGTTCACCGAGCCCGAGATCCTGCGGACCAACCTCGCCGCGGTCATCCTGCAGATGATCTCCCTGAACCTCGGCGACATCGCCGCCTTCCCCTTCCTCCAGCCGCCCGACTCGCGCGGCATCAAGGACGGACTCGACCTGCTGCGCGAGCTCGGCGCCGTCACCCAGGGCGGCCAGATCACCCGGGTCGGCAAGCAGCTCACGCGACTGCCGATCGATCCGCGCCTCGCCCGCATGGTCGTCGAGTCCAAGACGCAGGGCACGACGCGCGAGGTGCTCGCCATCGTCTCGGCCCTGAGCATCCAGGACCCGCGCGAGCGGCCCCTCGAGCGGCGTGCCCAGGCCGACGAGAAGCACTCGCGCTTCCGCGACCCCAAGGGCGACTTCCTCACGCTGCTCAACCTGTTCGAGTACCTCGAGGACAAGCAGAAGGAGCTCAGCGGCAACGCCTTCAAGCGTCTGTGCCGCGACGAGTTCCTCAACTACCTGCGCATCCGCGAGTGGCAGGACGTCTACCGCCAGCTCAGCCGCGCGGCCAGGCCCCTCGGCCTGCACATCGGCGAGCGCAGCGCGAACCCCGACGGCGTCCACCGCAGCCTGCTGGCCGGCCTGCTCAGCCAGATCGGGCTGTTCGACCCGCAGAAGAAGGACTTCGTCGGCGCCCGCCAGACGAGGTTCCTGATCTTCCCGGGCAGCAGCCTCGCGAAGAAGCCGCCGGCGGCCGTGATGACGGCCGAACTCGTCGAGACCAGTCGCCTGTTCGCCCGCGTCGCCGGCTCGATCGACCCGGCGTGGGCCGAACCGCTGGCGCCCGACCTGGTCAAGCGCAGCTACGGCGAACCCCACTGGGAGAAGAAGCAGGGCGCCGTCGTCGCCTACGAGCGCGTCACGCTCTACGGGGTGCCGATCGTCGAGCGACGACGCATCCAGTTCTCGCGCATCGACCCGGCGTACGCCCGCGAGCTGTTCATCCGGCACGCGCTGGTCGAGGGCGACTGGGAGGGGCACCAGGCGTTCGAGCAGAAGAACCGGCAGCTCATCCGCGAGCTGACCGAGGTCGAAGAGAGGACGCGTCGCCGCGACATCCTGGTCGACGGCGACGCCGCGTTCGAGTTCTTCCAGCGGCGCATCCCGGCCGACGTCGCGAGCATGCGCGACTTCGAGGGCTGGTGGCGCAAGGCCAAGGTCGACACGCCCGACCTGCTCACCATGACCGCCGCCGACCTGCTCGGGGACGACGAACCCGACGTCGACGAACAGGGTTTCCCGAGCACGTGGCAGCAGGGCGACCAGACGTTGACCCTGCGCTACAAGTTCGAGCCGGGGGCCGACGACGACGGCGTGACCGTGATCGTTCCGCTGCCGCTGCTGCCGCGCCTCCGTCCGGTCGGCTTCGACTGGCAGGTGCCGGGGTTGCGCGACGAGCTCGTCACGTCGCTCATCAAGTCGCTGCCGAAGCAGATCCGCAAGAACGTGGTGCCCGCCGCCGACTGGGCGTCGAAGATCACGGACGAGCTGCCCGACGCACCACCGGCCGACGTCGACGAGCCGTTCACGGCGACCGTGGCCGCGGCGATCAAGAAGCTCACCTACACGCCCGTCTCGACCGACGACTTCGACCTGCACCGCGTGCCCGCGCACCTGCGGGTCACGTACGCCGTGGTCGACGAGCGGGGCCGCACGGTCGGGGCCGACAAAGATCTCGACGCGCTCCAGCACCGGCTGCGCGACGCCACGCGCGACAGCGTCGCGCGCGTCACGCAGGGCGGCGGGCGCGACGAGCGCGGCCGTGGCCGGGGTCGCGGACGAGGAGGCGCGGGGGGCGACGCCACGCCCGTCACGCCTCGCCCCACGAGCTCGATCGAGCGCGAGGGCCTGACGTCGTGGGACTTCGACGAGCTCCCCGCGGTCGTCGACACCCGCCACGGCGACACCGTGATCCGGGCCTACCCGGCGTTGGTCGACCACGGCGACTCGGTCTCGATCACGTTGATGGCGACGCCCGCCGACCAGGCCCTCGCGACGCCGAAGGGCGTGCGGCGCCTGCTGATGCTGGCGACCCCGTCGCCCGTGGCCTACGTGCAGCAGCACCTGACGAGCGCCGAGAAGCTCATCCTCGCGACGAGCCCGTACCAGAACACGTCGGCGCTCTTCGCGGACTGCCTCGTGGCCGTCGTCGACGACGTGCTGTTCCGCGTGAAGCCCGACGGCATGGTCATGACGAAGAAGGAGTTCCTCTCGACCCGCGACCGGGTCTCGGGGGCCGTGATGGACCAGATGTTCCAGACCGTCTCGCTCGTCGCCCGCACGCTGACCGCCGCCCGCGACGCCGACAAGGCCCTGAGGGGTGCGACCTCGATGACCCTGCTCGCGGCGCTGACCGACATGCGGCAGCAGCGGGATCGCCTGATCCGTCCGGGCTTCGTGTCGCAGACCGGGCTCCAGCAGCTCCAGCGCGTGCCGGTGTACCTCGTGGGCATCACGAAGCGCACGGCGAAACTGCTCGAGAACCCCGGGCGGGACCGCGTCTGGCTCAGCGAGGTGCAGCAGGCGACCGAGCGGTACGAGGCCGCGGGCGGGACGTTCCCGCCCGCCGACACCGCGCCTCCTGCACTCGTCCGCGCCCGGTGGATGATCGAGGAGTTCCGCCTCAGCCTGTTCGCACAAGACCTGCGGCCGAGCGAGAGCGTCTCGCTCCAACGCATCGTCAAGGTGCTCGCCTCCGCCTGAGCGCCTGCCGCCACTAGCCTGAACGCATGCGCGCGACGGTGAAGGACGTGGCGGCACTCGCCGGGGTGTCGCCGAAGACCGTCTCCAACGTCATCAACGGCGTCGTCTTCGTCCGGCCCGACACCCGCACCCGCGTCGAGAGCGCGCTGGCCGAACTCGACTACGTGCCGAACCTCAGCGCGCGTGGCCTGCGCACCGGGCGCACCGGGTCGATCGCCCTGGCGTTCCCCGACCTGAGCACCCCGTACAGCGCCGAGATGACGCACTGGTTCGTCGAGCAGGCGCACGAGCGCGGCTGGTCGATCCAGCTCGAGCAGACCGGCTCGCGGCCCGAACGCGAGGGCGAGCTGCTCTCGCGCGGCAAGGAACACCTCGTCGACGGCCTCGTCCTCAACCCGATCACGCTCGACGCCAGCGCCCTGTCGTCCGCCGGCAGCGGCTCCGGCACCGGCTCCGGCTCCGGCTCGGGGGCCACCGACTCGCTGCCGCCCGTGGTCGTCATCGGCGAGGTCGAGCAGACCCTCGTCGACCAGGTGCGGGTCGACAGCGTCGCCGCGGCCCGCGACATGACGGCCCACCTGATCGCCGCCGGACACCGCCGCATCGCGACCCTCGGCGACTCGGCCGGCGAGTTCGACACGGCCACGGCCCGCGCCCGCACCCGCGGCTTCGAGCAGGCCATGGCCGAGGCCGGGCTGCCCCTCGACCACGCCCTGCAGTACTCGTGCCCGGAGTGGACCTCGGCCGACGCCTTCTCGGTCGTCCGGGCGGCCGTCGAGCGCGGCGACCGGCCCGACGCGATCTTCTGCTTCACCGACTCGCTCGCCATCGGCGCCGTCAGCGCGCTGACGTCGGCGGGCCTGCGGGTCCCCGACGACGTCGCGGTCGCCGGTTTCGACGACATCGTCGACGGGAGGTTCTCCGTGCCGCCGCTGACGACCGTCACCTTCGACAAGCGCCTCTTCGTCGACCGCACCCTCGAACTGCTCGCGGCCCGCATCGCCGACCGGCAGGGCGCGGCCGAACTCGTGATCGTCCCCCACGAGATCGTCGTGCGCGCCAGCACCCGCGGCCGCGCCTGACACCACGAGAGGGGCACGACGCCAGAAGAGAGCCTGGCGCTGTGGCCCTGTCCTGGCGGTGTGCCGGAAACCTCTTGCGCATCCGTTACAACGATGGAATAGTCGCTTTCGTCACGCATCACGAAGGAGTGAAGATGACCGAGAACCATCGGACGACCCCGGCACCGCGTCCGGGCACCACCGCCGGCACCGCCACCCCCCGCGGCCTCAGCCGCCGCAGCATGTTGCTCGGCTCGGCCGCCCTCGTCGGCGGGGCGTTCGTCGCCACGGGCCTCTCGGGCTGTGCGCCCGGGGCGGTCACCGGCTCGGGCACGGACGTCGCGCAGCTGAAGTTCTGGCACCTGCTCAGCGGCGGTGACGGCATCAAGATGTCGGCGCTGATCGACCAGGCCAACGAGCAGAACCCGGGGTTCCACGCGACGCAGACCGTGCTCGCCTGGGGCACGCCGTACTACACGAAGCTCGCCATGGCCTCGGCCGGCGGTCGCGCGCCGGACGTCGCGATCATGCACGCCTCGCGCGTGCCCGGCTACGCCCCCGGCGGCCTGCTCGACCCGTGGGACGTCGAGAAGCTCGCGTCGTACGGCGTCCGCGAAGAGGACTTCGCCGAGGCCGTGTGGAAGAAGGGCTTCAACGGCGGCGACCTGTACTCGGTCGCCCTCGACTCGCACCCGTTCATCCTGTTGTACAACACCGACATCGCCGCCCAGGCGGGTGCCCTCGGCCCCGACGGCAAGCTCGTCGAGATCACCAGCCCCGAGCAGTTCCTCGAGGTCGCGAACGCCATGCAGCAGGTGACCGGCAAGCACGGCGCCTCGTGGGGCTATCTCAACGACGGCGCACAGCTGTGGCGCATGTTCTACACGTTCTACAAGCAGCAGGGCGCCGACATGGTGCTGAAGGAGGGCGGCACGGTCGAGTACGACGAGCAGGCCGCCGTCACCGCGCTCCAGTTCATGCAGCAGCTCACCGACGGCACGGCGATGGCCACGGCCAGCGACATCCAGTCGGGCATCGCCGAGTTCGTCAGCGGCGAGAGCGGCATGCTCTTCACCGGCGTGTGGGAGGTCCCGAGCGCCGAGAACGCGGGCATCCCGTTCGACGGCAGCATCATCCCGACGCTCTTCGGCACGCCGGCCGTCTACGCCGACTCGCACGCGTTCGTGCTGCCGAGGCAGAGCGAGGTCGACGACGTCAAGCGCGAGGACGTCTACAAGATGGTCTCGACCATCCTGAAGGACTCCATCTCCTGGGCCGCGGCCGGGCACATCCCGGCCTACCTGCCGATCGTCGAGAGCCCCGAGTACGCCGAGCTGCGACCGCAGGCGAACTACGCCGAGGCGGCGGACTACCTGAACTACGACCCGCCCGCCTGGTTCACCGGCTCGGGCTCGGACTTCCAGACGTACTTCCTCGACTCGATCCAGTCCGTGATCCTCGCCAAGGACGACGCGGCCGACGGCATGCGTCGGTTCGTCGCGCGAGTCAACACGCAGCTGTCGCGGCCGGCTCCGGTGTGACCGTCGTGCCCTCCCCCACGCCGACGCGGCACCGCCGCCCCGTCCGCCCGACACCGCCTTCCTCCCCCTCCGCACGACCCGACCATCACGACGACGAAGGAGTCGATCTGTGACCTCCACCACGGTCAAGGCCCCCCGGGCCACCGCCGAGCGCGCGCGGTCCGACGCCCGCGCGACCGACCGCAGCCGCGCCTCCCGCAAGCGGACCGGCCCCTCCGACAACCGCATCGGCTGGGGCTTCGCCGCTCCGTTCACCGTGCTCTTCGCGGTGTTCCTGGTCTGGCCGCTGCTCCACGGCTTCTACCTGAGCTTCACCGGCCAGAGCCTGACCGGCCAGGGCGGCGAGCTGATCGGCGTCGCCAACTACGCCGAGGCCTTCGCCGACGGCGACATGTGGCGTTCGATGCTCAACACGCTGTGGTTCACGGTGCTCAGCACGATCCCGCTCGTCGTCGTGGCGCTCGTGCTCGCCATCCTCGTCAACACCGGTCTGCCGGGTCAGTGGCTCTGGCGGCTGAGCTTCTTCCTGCCGTACCTGCTCGCCTCGACGGTCGTCTCGCTGTTCTGGATCCAGCTCTACAGCCCGACCCTCGGCCCGATCAACAACGTGCTCGGCACGCTGGGGCTGCCGCAACCCGCCTGGCTGCAGGACCCCGACACCGCCATGATCGCCGTGGTCGCGACCACCGTCTGGTGGACGGTCGGCTTCAACTTCCTGCTGTACCTCGCCGCCCTGCAGAACATCCCCGACCAGCAGTACGAGGCCGCGTCGCTCGACGGCGCCGGACGCTGGCGGTCGCTGCTGTCGATCACCATCCCGCAGCTCGGCCCGACCACCGGCCTGATCGTCATCCTCCAGGTGCTCGCCTCGCTGAAGGTCTTCGACCAGATCTACCAGATGACCACCGGCGGACCGGCGGGCAGCACCCGCTCGGCCGTGCAGTACATCTTCGACACCGGCTTCACCGGCTACCGCTTCGGCTACTCGTCGGCGATCTCGTACATCTTCTTCGCGGTCATCGTCGTCATCTCGATCGCGCAGTTCAGCATCACGGCCCGCAACCGCAAGGGAGCCCAGAAATGACCGCCCCCGCCCTCGCCCCCACGTCCGACCTGCGGGCCCCCACCGCCGGCCGGGGCCGGAAGGGCCACAAGCCCGGCCAGAAGCCGTTCGGCCCGATGGCCGTGCTCAGCGTGGCCATCCTGGTCGTGCTCGCCGTCCTCTGGCTGCTGCCGTTCCTGTGGTCCCTCGCCACCTCGTTCAAGAGCGAGACCGACGCCGCGGCGACGCCGCAGACCTGGATCCCGGCCGGCGGCTTCACGCTGGACGCCTACCGCGGGGTGCTCGAACAGGGCAACATCCCGGTGTGGCTGTTCAACAGCCTGTTCACCTCGATCGTCATCACGCTGATCGTCGTGGCCACCTCGGCCCTCGTCGCCTACGCCTTCTCGCGCCTCGACTTCCGCGGCAAGAAGTGGCTGTACGTCGCGACGATCGCGTCGATCATCATCCCGCCGCAGGTGCTGATCGTGCCGCTGTTCTACCAGATGCTCGCCTTCGACATGGTCGACACGTACTGGGGCATCATCCTGCCGCAGGCGATCGCCCCGGCGATGGTGTTCGTGCTGAAGAAGTTCTTCGACCAGGTGCCGATCGAGCTCGAGGACGCCGCCCGCGTCGACGGCGCGGGGCGCATCCGGGTCTTCTTCACGATCCTGCTGCCGCTGTCGCGCCCCATCCTCGGAGCGGTGTCGATCTTCGTGTTCATCGGCGCCTGGAACAACTTCCTGTGGCCGTTCATCGTCACGAACGACGCGTCGCTGCTCACCCTGCCGGTCGGCCTGCAGACCATCGAGAGCGCCTACGGCATCCAGTACGCGCAGAACATGGCCGCCGCGGTCCTCGCCGCCCTGCCGCTCATCCTCGTGTTCCTGTTCTTCCAGCGGCAGATCATCAAGGGCATCTCGACCACCGGGTTCGGAGGTCAGTGATCCGACCGCCCCGGACGCGACCGCCCTGCCGCACCGCGCCTCCTCGTCCCCACCGCACGCACGCCGATCCCCTCACCTAGGAGACCCATGTCCACCGCCCGCATCACCGTCGACCGCGAGTTCACCATCGGCCCGGTCCCCCGCCGCCTGTTCGGCTCGTTCGTCGAGCACATGGGCCGCTGCGTCTACACCGGCATCTACGAACCCGGTCACCCCACCGCCGACGAGAACGGCTTCCGCCAGGACGTCCTCGACCTCACCAAGGAGCTCGGCGCCACCGTCATCCGCTACCCCGGAGGCAACTTCGTCTCGGGGTACAACTGGGAGGACGGCGTCGGACCGGTCGACCAGCGCCCCCGTCGCCTCGACGGCGCCTGGCACACCGTCGAGACCAACGCCTTCGGCCTGCACGAGTTCGTCGCGTGGTCGAAGCTCGCCGGCACCGAGGTGATGGAGGCCGTCAACCTCGGCACCCGGGGCGTCGACGCCGCCCGGGAGCTCGTCGAGTACGCCAACCACCCCGGCGGCACCGCGCTGAGCGACCGCCGCATCGCCAACGGCGCCAAGGACCCCTTCGACATCAAGCTCTGGTGCCTCGGCAACGAGCTCGACGGCCCGTGGCAGATCGGCCACAAGACGGCCACCGAGTACGGCCGCCTGGCACAGGAGGCCGCCAAGGCCATGAAGTTCGTCGACGACTCGATCGAGCTGGTCGCCGTCGGCAGCTCGGGCCGCGGCATGCCCACCTTCGGCACCTGGGAGCACGAGGTCCTGACGCACGCCTACGACGAGGTCGACTACGTGTCGATGCACGCCTACTACCAGGAGCACGACGGCGACGCGAAGAGCTTCCTCGCGACGGCCGTCGACATGGACGCGTTCATCGAGGAGGTCGTGTCGACGATCGACGGCGTCAAGGCCGCCGGAAAGCACACGAAGCAGGTCGACATCTCGTTCGACGAGTGGAACGTCTGGTACCAGACGGGCCTCGACTCGGACGACCAGCCGCACAACGTGTCGAAGGGCTGGCGCGAGCACCCCCGGCTGATCGAGGACCAGTACAACGTCACCGACGCGGTCGTGGTCGGCACCTTCCTCAACTCGCTGCTGCGTCACGGCGACCGGGTCAAGATCGCCAACCAGGCGCAGCTCGTCAACGTCATCGCGCCCATCCGCAGCGAGGCCGGCGGGCCCGCGTGGCGTCAGTCGATCTTCTGGCCGTTCGCCCGCATGGCCGCGCTCGCCACCGGGCAGATCCTGCGCACCCTCGTCACGAGCGACAAGGTCGACACCGAGAAGTACGGCGACGCCGACCTGGTCGACGTCAGCGCCACCTACGACGAGGAGGCCGGCACGGTCGCGTTCTTCCTCGCCAACCGCGGTCTCGACGAGGCGGCCGACGTCGAGGTCGCCCTGCGCGGCTTCAGCGGCGGACGCGTCACCCGTGCCGAGGTCCTGGCCGTCCCCGAGGGCGGCGACCGCTTCTCGTCCAACACCGAGGGCGCGCAGGACACCGTGGGCCTCGTGCCGCTGACCGGCGTCACGGTCGACGGCGGCACCGCGCGCCTCCGCCTGCCCGCCCTCTCGTGGGCGGTCGTCGAGCTCGAGGTCGGCAAGGCCTGACCCACGGCACGACCGCAGGAGGCGCGGTGCCGGTCACGACCGGCACCGCGCCTCCTGCGTCCGGTCGCGTCGACGCCCCGGATCAGCCGCGGGGCTTGAAGAGGCGGGCGATGCTGTCGCGCACCGACTCCTCGATGGTGTCGGTGAAGCCGTTCGAGAAGCCCAGGGCGTCGGCAGGGGCCGACGCGGCCGTCATCGACTCGACGACGCGCTGACCGTGATGGGCACGCGCCTCGCGCACCGAGCCGAAGCCGAGGCCGAGGTCGACGGCCGCCTGGGCGAGGAGCGCCTCACGGGCGTCGTCGGTGCTGGTCTGTGCCTCGGCGAGCGCGAGCACGGACAGGTCGTCCACGCCGTCGTCCACCCATCGGGCCGCACGCCCCGGCAGCACGCCGGAGGGCAACAGGCCGAGACGGCGCTGTGCCTCGCTGTCGCGGATCTCGGCGCGGGCGACGGACGGGCCACGGGGAGTCGGGTCGGGGTTCACGACGATCACGATACCGGTGGGCATCCCGGAGCGGCTGCCCCGCCTTCGGGTCGCGCTCAGCTGAACAGGCGCGTCGGGGTCGTGACGTCGAGCTCGTCGGCGCGCAGGTCGCCGACCGTCAGTTCGTCGCGCGCGTCGCCGTCGTCGAGGGTCTGCTCGATGCGCCCCTTCTCGGCGATGCTCGAGCGGATCAGCGGCAGGCCGCGCTGGATCGCGTGGCGGATGCGCTCCTGCAGCAGAGGGGCCGTGACCGCGTACTTCTCCGCGCCTCCGGTCGCCGTGAAGTCGGTCGTGTGCGCGTAGACGCCCAGCGGCAGGGTGAGGGCCTGGAAGAACCCGAACAGCGGTCGCAACGCGTGCTCGATGATCAGCGCGTGGCGCTCGCTCCCCCCCGTCGCGGCGAGCAGCACGGGCACGTCCACGAGCGCGTACTGCTCGACGAAGTCGAACAGGTGCTTGAACAGCCCGGTGAAGGAGGCGCGGTAGACGGGCGAGGCGACGATCAGCAGGTCGGCGGTCTCGATGGCGACCAGCTCGCGCTCGACCCGCTCGTCGAGCTGGTCCCGGGTGAGCGCGCCGGCGAACAGGGGGCCGAGTTCGCTGACCCGGATGACGTGCGCCTCGATCGGCAGGACGTCGCCCAGCGCCGTCACGATCTCGTGCACGAGGGCGTCGGTCTTCGACGGCGTGCTGAGGGTGCCGGACACCGCGACGACCCGCAGGGGACGGGTCGGACGCGGGGACGAAGGGGTCGGAGGCAGCGAGGAAGTCATCCCCTCCATGCTGCGCCCGAGGCCGACGTAACAGAGGGTGTGTGACGGATCGTGACGTGCGACAGTGTTCCGGTGACACATCAACCACTGCAGGAGGGGTTCGATCCGGCCGCCCACGGCTTCGACCCCGCACGACCCGATTCCGACCTCGCCGCCTCGTTCGGGCTGGCCGCCGACGTCTACGAGAGGGGTCGCCCGTCGTACCCCCTCGACGCCGTCGACTGGCTGCTGCCCGAGGGCGCCTGTCACGTGGTCGACCTGGGGGCGGGCACGGGCAAGCTCACCCGTCTGCTGCTCGACCGTGCCCCGTCGGTCACGGCCGTCGAGCCGTCGCCGGGCATGCGCGCGACCCTCGAGCAGGTCGTCCCCGGAGCGACGTCGGTCGCCGGGTCGGCCGAGGACATCCCCCTCGGCGACGACTCGGTGGACGCCGTCCTCGTCGCGCAGGCCTGGCACTGGGTCGACCCCGCCCGCGCCGTGCCCGAGATCGCCCGCGTCCTGCGTCCCGGCGGCACCCTCGGCCTCGTCTGGAACATCCGCGACGAGTCCGTGCCGTGGCTGGCGGAGCTCAGCCGGGTGATGCGCCAACCCCGCGAGCGCGACATGGGGTCGGACGCCCCCGTCGTCGGTGCCCCGTTCGGCACCGTCGAGCGGTACGACGTCCCCTGGGTGCACGAGCTGGGTCGCGACGAGTTCCTCGCCATGATCGCGTCGCGCAGCTACGTCATCACGCTCTCGCCCGACGACCGCGCGGCCCTGCTGCGCGACGTCGAGCGGCTGCTCGACACGCACCCGGACACCCGCGGCGCCGACCTGATCCGACTGCCCTACGTGGCGCGGTGCTCGCGGGCCGTCCTGCCCGCCTGAGTCGCGCCTCCTCGGCACCCACCCTGCGAGCCCGCCTCGTCGTCCCCGGACGCGGGCGGGCCTGCAGGGCACGGGCAGCACGCACGAATAGGGTCGGGTCATGGACCAGGAGGCGCGGCTCGTCACGGTCGACCACGCCTGGTCGGGCCGGTGGTCCGGTCGCAGCCTGTTGCGCCTCGACGCCCACGGCGTGGTCTTCGCCGGATCGGCCGACGCGCACGACGCCGACACCCTGGCCGGTGCCGAGCTGCCCCACGTGCCGGGCACCGTGCTCGCCCCCTTCACCGACTCGCACGTCCACCTCGGCCTGATCGACGCCACGCAGCTGCCCGTCGGCGGCATCTCGCGGGTCGTCGACCTCGGGTGGGACCCGACGGTCGCCTCCGGCTGGCTCGGCCGGTCGGGTCGCGACGGCTGGCCCGAGGTGGCGATCGCCGGCGGGTTGATCACGGCGCCGGGCGGGTACCCGAGCCGGGCGGGCTGGGCGCCGTCCCGCGCCTCCCTCCCGGTCGGCGGCCTCCGCGTCTCAACCCGGCTGCGCCGCGCGGCCCGGCTCGTCGAGCAGCAGCACGCCCTCGGCGCCTCGATCGTCAAGGTCGCCCTCAACTCCGACGTCGGCCCCGTCCTCGACGACGCGATGCTGGCCGCCGTCGTCGACGCCGCACACGGGCTCGACCTGCCCGTGGTCGCCCACGTCCAGGGCGTCGGCCAGGCGGCACGCGCGGCCGACGCCGGGGTCGACCGGCTCGCCCACACGCCCTTCAGCGAACGGCTCGACGACGACCTGATCGCCCGGCTGGTCGCGTCCACGACGTGGGTGAGCACGCTCGACATCCATGGCTACGGTCTCGGTGGGGTCGCGCACGAGACGGCCGTCGACAACCTGTCGCGGTTCCGTGCCGCCGGGGGCCGGGTGCTCTACGGCACCGACCTCGGGAACGGCGACCTTCCGCTCGGGGTGAACGAACGCGAGCTGCGCGCGATGGGTCGGGCCGGCTTCGGGCTGGCCGGCCTGCTCGACGCCCTCGCCCCCGACGTCGCCGGGCCCACCGGCGGTGCGCGCCTGCCGTTCACCCGCGTGACCTGGATCGCCGACGCGCCCCGCGCCTCCGCGTCCTCCGACGAACGGGCCGCCTGGCTCGCCCGCGCGACCGCACTGACCGCCGACGAGCTGCTCGCCGTCGCCCTCGAGGAGAAGACCCGATGACCGATCCGCTCGCCTACCCCGTCGACGCCACCGACCCCGACGAGCAGGCCTCGGCGCACCCCGCCGGCCCGCTCGACGCCGCCGACCCGCTGGCGTCGTTCGTCGACCGGTTCGTGCCGGCCGTCGACGTGGTGTCGTACCTCGACGGCAACTCGCTCGGGCGGCCCGTGACCGCCACGCTGTCGCGACTGTCCGAGTTCGTCGAGGGCGCCTGGGGCACGCGGTTGATCCGCTCGTGGGACGAACGCTGGATGGCCTTGCCGACCGAGCTCGGCGACCGCATCGCGGCGGCCTGCCTCGGTGCCGGCCCGGGCCAGACGGTCGTGGCCGACTCGACGACCGTGCTGCTCTACAAGGCGATCCGTGCGGGCCTGCGGGCCCGGCCCGACCGCCACGAGATCGTCATCGACGACGACCAGTTCCCGACCGACCGCTTCGTCGTCGAGGGCATCGCCCGCGAGCACGGGGCCACGATCCGCTGGATCGCCGTCGACAAGGCGACCGGCGTGACCGTGTCGCAGGTGCGCGACGTCGTGGGGCCCGACACCGCACTGCTGCTGGTGAACCACGTGTCGTATCGATCGGGCTGGCTGGTCGACCTGCCCGCGATCACGACGCTCGTGCACGAGGCGGGCGGTCTCGTGCTGGCCGACCTCTGCCACAGCGTCGGCGTCGTGCCGATGCAGCTCGACGAGTGGGGCGTCGACCTCGCCGTCGGCTGCACCTACAAGTACCTGAACGGTGGGCCGGGAGCTCCCGCGTTCGTCTACGCCCGCGCCTCGCTGTTGCCCGAGCTCGACCAGCCGATCCAGGGGTGGATGGGCGCCGCCGACGTGTTCGCCATGGCCGACGGGTACCAGCCGGCGACCGGCATCCGGCGGTTCATCAGCGGCACTCCCCCGGTGATGGGCATGCTCGCGATGCACGACATGCTCGACCTCATCGACGAGGCCGGCATCGATGCCATCCGGTCGAAGTCGCTCGCCCTGACCGACTACGCCTTCGACCTCGTCGACGCCTGGCTCGTGCCGCTCGGGGTGACCGTCGCGACGCCTCGCGAACCGGACCGCCGCGGCAGCCACGTCACGATCACGCACGACTCGTTCCGGTCGATCGTGGCGCGGCTCTGGGAGGCCGGTGTCGTGCCGGACTTCCGCAACCCCGACGCCCTGCGCATCGGACTGTCGCCGCTCAGCACCTCGTTCGCCGAGGTGCGGATCGGCATCGCCGCGATCCGTGCGGCGCTGCTCGCCGACTGAGCCCGCACGCGGTCGGACCGGACGCAGAACAGGCGCCGCCCGGGATGGGCGACGCCTGCTGCGTGGTGCGGGGGTGGGTCAGAAGTCCCAGTCCTCGTCTTCGGTGTTGACGGCCTTGCCGATGACGTACGACGAACCCGACCCCGAGAAGAAGTCGTGGTTCTCGTCGGCGTTCGGCGAGAGCGCGGACAGGATCGCCGGGTTCACGTCGGTCGTCTCCTTGGGGAACATCGGCTCGTAGCCGAGGTTCATCAGCGCCTTGTTGGCGTTGTAGTGCAAGAACTTCTTGACGTCTTCGCTGAGGCCGACGCCGTCGTAGAGGTCTTGCGTGTACTGGATCTCGTTCTCGTAGAGCTCGAAGAGCAGGTTGAACGTGTAGTCCTTGATCTCTTGCTTGCGCTCGTCCGAGGCGCCTTCGAGACCCTTCTGGAACTTGTAGCCGATGTAGTACCCGTGCACGGCCTCGTCGCGGATGATGAGGCGGATGAGGTCGGCCGTGTTGGTCAGCTTGGCGCGCGACGACCAGTACATCGGCAGGTAGAAGCCGCTGTAGAACAGGAACGACTCGAGCAGCGTCGAGGCGACCTTGCGCTTCAGAGGGTCGTCGCCCGTGTAGTAGTCGAGGACGATCTGGGCCTTCTTCTGCAGGTTGACGTTCTCGGTCGACCAGCGGAAGGCGTCGTCGATCTCGGGGGTCGACGCGAGGGTCGAGAAGATCGACGAGTAGCTCTTGGCGTGCACCGACTCCATGAACGCGATGTTCGTGTAGACGGCTTCTTCGTGCGGGGTGATCGCGTCGGGGATCAGGCTGATCGCGCCGACGGTGCCCTGGATGGTGTCGAGCAGCGTCAGGCCGGTGAAGACCCGCATCGTCATCTGCTGCTCTTCGGGCGTGAGGGTGTTCCACGACTGGACGTCGTTCGACAGCGGGATCTTCTCGGGCAGCCAGAAGTTGTTGACCAGCCGGTTCCAGACCTCGACGTCCTTGTCGTCGTGGATGCGGTTCCAGTTGATCGCACTGACCGACGAGATCAGCGGGACCGACTTGCCGGTGGCGTGGACCGGATCGGTGAGGGTCATGACGTGCCTTTCAGGAGCAGGAGTGTGAGTTCAGGAGGCGCGGGCCGGTCGTCGAGACCGGCCCGCGCCGGGTGGCGCAAGGACTCGAGGCGCAGGGCCTAGAGCATGCAGCTGACGCAGCCGTCGACCTCGGTGCCCTCGAGCGCGAGCTGGCGGAGGCGGATGTAGTAGATCGTCTTGATGCCCTTGCGCCATGCGTAGATCTGCGCCTTGTTGATGTCGCGCGTGCTCGCCGTGTCTTTGAAGAACAGCGTGAGCGACAGGCCCTGGTCAACGTGCTGCGTCGCCGCGGCGTAGGTGTCGATGATCTTCTCGGGCCCGATCTCGTAGGCGTCGGTGTAGTACTCGAGGTTGTCGTTCGTCATGAACGGCGCCGGGTAGTACACGCGACCGAGCTTGCCCTCTTTGCGGATCTCGATCTTCGACGCGATCGGGTGGATCGACGACGTCGAGTGGTTGATGTACGAGATCGACCCGGTCGGCGGCACGGCCTGGAGGTTCTGGTTGTAGATGCCGTGCTGCATGATGCTGGCCTTGAGCGCGAGCCAGTCGTCCTGCGTGGGGATCGCGACGCCAGCGTCGGCGAACAGTGCCGCCGCCCGCTCGGTCTCGGGCTTCCACTCGGTCTCGGTGTACTTGTCGAAGAAGGTGCCCGACGCGTAGGTCGAGTCCTCGAAGCCGCCGAAGGTGACGCCACGCTCGATCGCGATGGTGTTCGAGGCGCGCAGGGCGTGGAACAGCACCGTGTAGAAGTAGATGTTCGTGAAGTCGATCGCCTCGGGCGTGCCGTAGTGCACCCGCTCGCGGGCGAGGTAGCCGTGCAGGTTCATCTGGCCGAGGCCGATGGCGTGCGACTGGTCGTTGCCGACCTCGATCGAGCGGACCGACGTGATGTGGCTCATGTCGCTGACGGCGCTGAGGCCACGGATCGCGGTCTCGACGGTCTTGCCGAGGTCGGGGGCGTCCATCGACAGGGCGATGTTCATCGAGCCGAGGTTGCAGCTGATGTCCTTGCCGATCTCGTTGTACGAGAGGTCTTCGTTGAAGGTCGTCGGCGTGTTGACCTGCAGGATCTCGGAGCACAGGTTCGACATGTTGATGCGACCCTTGATCGGGTTCGCCTTGTTGACCGTGTCCTCGAACACGATGTAGGGGTAGCCCGACTCGAACTGGATCTCGGCGATCGTCTGGAAGAAGTCGCGCGCCTTGATCTTGGTCTTCTTGATGCGCGAGTCGGCGACCATCTCGCGGTACTTCTCGCTGATCGCGACGTCGCCGAAGGGGACGCCGTAGACCTTCTCGACGTCGTACGGCGAGAAGAGGTACATGTCTTCGTTGTTCTTGGCGAGCTCGAACGTGATGTCGGGCACGACGACGCCGAGGGACAGCGTCTTGATGCGGATCTTCTCGTCGGCGTTCTCACGCTTGGTGTCGAGGAACCGCATGATGTCGGGGTGGTGTGCGCTGAGGTACACCGCACCGGCACCCTGGCGGGCACCGAGCTGGTTGGCGTAGCTGAAGCTGTCTTCGAGCAGCTTCATGACGGGGATGATGCCCGACGACTGGTTCTCGATCTGCTTGATCGGGGCGCCGGCCTCGCGGATGTTCGAGAGCGACAGGGCGACGCCGCCACCGCGCTTCGACAGCTGCAGCGACGAGTTGATGCCGCGCGAGATGGACTCCATGTTGTCTTCGATGCGCAGCAGGAAGCAGCTGACGAGCTCGCCGCGCTGGGCCTTCGCCGTGTTGAGGAAGGTCGGCGTGGCCGGCTGGAACCGGCCCGCGATGATCTCTTCTACGAGGTCGACGGCCAGCTTCTCGTCGCCCTGGGCGAGGCCGAGGGCGGTCATGACGACGCGGTCCTCGAAGCGCTCGAGGTAGCGCTTGCCGTCGAACGTCTTGAGCGTGTACGAGGTGTAGTACTTGAACGCGCCGAGGAAGGTCTGGAAGCGGAACTTCTTCGAGTAGGCGAGGTCGTTCAGCTTCTCGATGAAGGCGAAGTCGTACTGCTCGATGGTGGCGAGCTCGTAGTACTCGTTCTCGACGAGGTAGTCGAGACGCTCACGCAGGTTGTGGAAGAAGACCGTGTTCTGGTTGACGTGCTGCAGGAAGTACTGCTTCGCCGCCTCGCGGTCCTTCTCGAACTGGATCTCGCCGGACGGACCGTAGAGGTTCAGCATCGCGTTCAGGGAGTGGTAGTCCATCCCCGAGCTGAGACCCTGCCCCGGGGCGGCGATCACTTCGAGGTCATCGACTGCTGCGTCCAAAATTCTTCCAATCCTGTGTGTACGGCTTGTACGTCGTCTGGTGTTCCGAAGACTTCGAAACGGTAGAGAAGGGGAACGTCGCACTTGGCGGCGACGATGTCACCGGCCAGGCAGTAGCCCTCTCCGAAGTTGGTGTTGCCCGCCGCGATCACGCCTCGGATGAGGCGCCGGTTGCCCTCGTCGTTGAGGAACCGGATGACCTGCTTCGGGACGGCGCCTCGTCCTTCGCCGCCACCGTAGGTCGGCAGGACGAGGACGTAGGGGTCACGGACGTGGAGCGGTGGCTCGGACGGGAACAGCGGGATGCGCCGGGCCGGCAGGCCGAGCTTCTTGACGAAGCGGTCAGTGTTGCCCGAGACGCTCGAGAAGTAGACGAGTTCGTTCGTCATGACGAGTCCTCGCCTCCGACGTGGTGTGGGCCCGAGCCCCGGGTCATCCGACTGGTGGGGCGCTGCGCGCCCGGTCGACTAGTCGACCTTGGCGGCCAGCGCGGCGATCTTGTCGGGGCGGAAACCGCTCCAGTGGTCGTCGTCGGCGATGACCACGGGGGCCTGCATGTAGCCGAGGGCGCGGACCTTCTCGAGGGCGGCGTCGTCGGCCGTGACGTCGAGCACGTCGTACTCGATGCCCTTGTTGTCGAGGGCTCGGTAGGTGGCCGTGCACTGGACGCAGGACGGCTTGGTGTAGACGGTGATGGCCATGGGATCCCCTGTGTTCTGGCCGGCCCCTGAGGCCGGATCGGTGGTTCGTGAGCCTGCGGGTCGTGGTGCCCGTGGCGACTCCTCGATACTACATCTAGTGGCCCGGGGTTGTCCCCACAACTAGATGCGGTGTTACACGCCTGTAGTTCGTCTCGCGGAGTTGTCCACAGGGAACCGCACACGTTTTGCACAGAACGGGGGCGGTTCTCCCCGGTTCTGGGCCGTTCTCCACATGTTCGTCCCCACCACCGACACTCGTCGACGGATGTCCCCAGTTCGGGACCACGGCGTGTCGCGGACCGCGGACCCACTCGTAGACTTGTCCCCTCGTGAGCACCTATTCGACCCTGCTGAAGACGCCCGGCGTCTCGCGCATCATCGCGGCCCAGCTGACCGCGCGCTTCCCGTTCGGCATGCTGTCGCTCGCGTTCCTGCTGCACGTCGAGCACGTCCACCACTCGTACGCCGCGGCCGGTCTCGTCCTCGCGGCGACGAGCATCGGCCAGGCGATCTCGGGGCCGCTCACCAGCCGGTGGATGGGCCGCTGGGCGATGCGCCCCGTGCTCACCCTGACCCTGGTGGTCTGCCTCATCACGATGGTCACCTTCACCCTGTACGACTTCTCGGTGCCGGTGTTCATGGCGCTCGGCTTCGTGACGGGCCTCAGCGTGCCCCCCGTCCAGCCGGCCGTCCGCACCATCTACCCGAAGATGGTCACCTCGAACCAGCTCACCCCCCTCTTCTCCCTCGACGCGTCCGCGCAAGAGATCATCTGGGTCGCCGGTCCGGTCATCACGACCTTCGTCGGCACGCAGGTCGGCACGCGAGAGGCGATCTGGCTCGCGGCCGCGTTCCTGGTCGGCGGCGGCATCTGGTTCATCGCCTCGCCCGAGGTCGGACGCGTCCGCATCCCCCGCAGCAAGCGGGCCTTCGGCAAGGTGCTGGCCCGGCCGACCGTGCTGCTCGCGACCGTCGCCGGGTTCCTGCTCATCGGCGCCTGCGCCGCGGTCGAGGCCGGCGTCGTCGCGCTCTTCGGCGAGGGGAGCGCCGACTCGGGCATCGCCCTGGCGATCTTCGCCGCGGGCTCGCTGGTCGGCGGTCTCGCCCTCGGGCACGTCCCGGTCGGCCCGTGGGCGCTCGCCCGCCGCATCGCCATCGTGTTCGTGGGCATGACCCTCGCGATCTTCGCGACCGGCCTCTGGCCCATCAGCATCACGCTGCTGATCGCGGGCGTCGGCATCGCACCCGCCCTGGCCGTGATGTTCGCGATCGTCTCGTCGAGCGTGAAGTTCAGCGACACGGCCGAGGCCTACGGCTGGGCCGGCACCGGCCAGCTGATCGGCTCGGCCCTGGGTTCGGCCATCGCCGGCTTCGCGATCGACCACGTCGGCGGCCAGGGCGGGCTCATCGTCGCCGCCTGCTTCGCCTTCGTCGGCATGATCGTCGGGGCCGCGTTCCACAAGGCGCTGCCCGACCTCCGCGGCCGCGACGCGAGCCCCCTGCCCGACACCGAACCGGTGCCGGTCCAGACGAGCTGACCCGCGCCTCCTCGTCCATCGGGCGACGGGCCCGGCACGCACCGTTCACCGGACGGTCGCCCGCCGCGTGCGACACGCGTCGGCCGGTCGCTGGCAGAGTTGGGGCATGCCCTCCATCGACGTGCCCCAGATCACCCTCAACGACGGCCGCACGATCCCCCAGCTCGGCCTCGGCGTCTACAAGGTCGCCGACGACGAGGCCGAGCGGGTCGTCGAGACCGCCCTCGCCGAGGGGTACCGCCACCTCGACACGGCCGAGTTCTACGCCAACGAGCGGGGCGTGGGACGGGCCCTGCAGGCCTCGGGAGTGCCGCGCGACGAGGTGTTCCTCACGACCAAGGTCTGGAACACCGCGCACGGCTACGACGAGACGCTCCGCTCGTTCGACGAGAGCCTGACGAAGCTCGGCACCGACCACGTCGACCTCTACCTCATCCACTGGCCGGCTCCGCGGCAGGACAAGTACGTCGAGACCTACCGCGCGCTCGAGACGATCCGGGCCGAAGGCCGCGCGCTCTCGATCGGCGTGAGCAACTTCCAGATCGCGCACCTCGAGCGCCTGATGGCCGAGACCGACGTCGTGCCGGCCATCAACCAGGTCGAGGCGCACCCGTGGTTGCAGCAACGCGAGCTGCGCGACTTCGACGCCGCCCACGGCATCGTCACCGAGGCGTGGTCACCGCTGGCGCGAGGGCGCATCCTGGACAACGCCGCCCTGGTGCGCATCGGCGCGAAGCACGGGGTCACCCCGGCCCAGGTGACGATCCGCTGGCACCTGCAGCAGGGCCTCGTCGTGATCCCGAAGTCGGTCACTCCGTCGCGCATCCGCGCCAACCTCGACGTCTTCGGCTTCGAGCTCGACGCCGGCGACCTCGCCGCCGTCGCGGGCATCGAGACGGGCGAGCGCACCGGGTCGCACCCCGACCACAACGGCTGACACGGGCGGGCGCCACCCCACCGGGCGATCGCCGACGCCCCCGCAGGAGGCGCGGGTCCGGTCGGTCGCGCCCGGCACGTTACCGTGGACCGGCAACCCGTCGACGCAAGGAGCACCCCGCATGACCATCACCGCCGCAGCAGACGGATCGGCCCTCGGCAACCCCGGTCCCGCCGGATGGGCCTGGTACGTCGACGACGAGCGGTGGGCGGCCGGCGGCTGGCCGCGTGCCACCAACAACCAGGGCGAGCTCACCGCCGTGCTCGAGCTGCTGCGCGCCACGGCCGGAACCGACGACGACCTGCACATCCTGTGCGACAGCCAGTACACGATCAAGGCCTGCACCGAGTGGATGCCCGGCTGGAAGCGCAAGGGATGGCGGAAGGCCGACGGCAAGCCCGTGCTCAACGTCGAGATCCTCAAGGAGCTCGATGCCGCCCTGGCCGGGCGGAAGGTGCGCTTCGAGTGGGTCCGCGGCCACGTCGGCCACGAGATGAACGAGGCGGCCGACGTGCGGGCCCGGGGCGCGGCCACGGCGTTCCAGAACCGCACCGACGTGCCGTCCGGGCCCGGCTGGCCGGGGGCACCGGTCGCCACGACCGACCCGATCGCGGCGCCGGCGACCCCGCCCGCGCCTCCGGCGACGCTCTTCTGACGCGCCCCACCCGCACCGCACCGCACCGCACCGCGAATCAGGCACCGCACCTGATCTAGACGCGGTGCCGTGCACGAGTCGCGGTGCCGCACCGCGCGAGGCAAGCAGCGCAGCGCCGCGCGGCTACATCGAGGGGTGCGTGCTCGACAGCCCGCCGTCGACGACGAACTGGGCGCCGGTCGAGAAGGCCGAGTCGTCGCTCGCGAGGTGCAGGGCGAGCCCGGCGACCTCGTCGGGCTTGGCGAGTCGACCCCGCGGGCTCATCGCGCGGAACGCGTCGAGCACCTGCGGCTGGGCCTCGACCTGACGGCGGAACAGGGCGGTGTCGGTCGGGCCGGGGTGGAGCGAGTTGATGCGGATGTTCCAGCCCTCTTGGGCGGCGTGTGCGGCACTCGACCGGGTGAGCCCGACCAGCGCGTGCTTGCTCGCCGTGTAGGCCGCGTCGTCACCGAAGCCGAGGAAGGACGTCGCCGGAGCCAGGTTGATGATCGACCCGCCCTCGCCGTCGGGGTTCGCGCGCATCTGTTCGATGGCGAAGCGCGTGCCGAGCATGACGCCGGTGACGTTGACCGCGAAGACGCGGTTCCAGCTCTCGAGCTGGGTGACGTCGATCGACTGCCCCGAGACGATGCCGGCGTTGTTGACCAGCACGTCGAGTCGGCCGTAGTGCTCGGCGATGCGGTCCATGACGCGCTTCCAGTCGCCGCCGTTGGCGACGTCGTGCTGCACGAACTCGGCCCCCGTCTCGGCGGCCACGGCCGCCCCGTCGACGATGTCGGTCGCGACGACCCGGGCCCCCTCGTCGGCGAACCGGCGGACGATCGCCTCGCCGATGCCCGAGGCTGCCCCGGTGACGATGGCGACTTTGCCGGACAGACGAGACATGGCGACCTCTTCGTGGTGGAACGCGGGTGGAGCTGGTCGGCTGCCGGGGTGGGGCGCGACCCTACGAGATTACCCCTCGACGGGTGACGGTCGGCTCCGCTCGGAGGCCGGCCCGACGGCCGTGACGGTCACGACGGCCTCGCCTCGCTCGTCGCTCGAGGCGAGGTCGACCACGGCCGAGATGCCGAAGTCGTGGTCGCCCTCGGGGTCGGCGAGGATCTGCCGTACCCGCCACACCGTGGGCAGTTGCTCGACCTGGAGCATCTGTGGGCCCCGGGCCGCGGCGTCCGTGCCGATGGAGTCGTACTCGTCGTAGTACCGGTCGAGGGCCTCGCCCCAGCGGTCGGCGTCCCAGCCCGAGCCCGCGTCGAGGGCCCCGAGGGCGTCCGCGTCGTCGCGGGCGGCGAGTTCGACGCGACGGAACAGCTCGTTGCGCACCATGATCCGGAAGGCCCGCGCGTTGGCGGTGAGGTTGCGGAGCGTCGGGGGCACGATCTCGTCGTGGGCCTCGAGCTCGCTCGGGTTCACCATCTCTTCCCACTCGTCGAGCAGGCTGGAGTCGACCTGCCGGACGAGTTCGCCGAGCCACTCGATGACGTCGACCAGCTCGTCGGTCTTCGCCTCGTCCGGCACCGTCTGCCGCAACGCGCGGAAGGCGTCGGACAGGTAGCGCAGCACGAGCCCCTC
This sequence comes from Frigoribacterium sp. ME-P-080, assembly GCF_030209595.1. Lineage (NCBI taxonomy): Bacteria > Bacillati > Actinomycetota > Actinomycetes > Micrococcales > Microbacteriaceae > Frigoribacterium > Frigoribacterium sp. ME-P-080. The sequence continues at coordinate 523,862 of NZ_JARVRR010000002.1, read as the reverse complement.
GGAGCGGGCCAACCCGTAGAAGGCCACGAAGTCGCCGAAGGTCATGGCGCGCTCGTACAGGTCGCGCACGACCGACTTGGGGCTGAGCGCGAAGTCGCCGATCCAGGGCTGCGAGGCCGCGTACGTCTCGAACAGGGCGGTCAACAACTCGTCGAGCGGCTTGGGCCAGGTGACCTCCTCGAGGAGTTCCATGCGCTGGTCGTACTCGATGCCCTCGGACTTCATCGCGGCCACGGCCTCGCCGCGGGCCTTGAACTGCTGCTGCGACAGGATCGGCCGGGGGTCGTCGAGGGTCGCCTCGACCACGGACACCATGTCGAGGGCGTAGGTGGGCGACTCGACGTCGAGCACCTCGAAGGTCGCCAGGGCGAAGGGCGACAACGGCTGGTTGAGGGCGAAGTTGGCCTGCAGGTCGACGGTCAGGCGGATGGTCGGAGCGCCTCCGTCGGGCGAGGCCTCTTGTACGACGACCTCGGCGGTGCGCAGCGTGCGGTAGATCGAGATGGCCTGCCGGGCCATGGCGTACTGCTTGGCGAGGGGCTCGTGGTTGTCGAAGACCAGCGAGCGCACGTTGGCGAAGACGTCGCCGCCGCGCCCGATGACGTTGAGCAGCATGGCGTGGGTGACCTGCATGTGCGAGGTCAGGGCCTCCGGCTCGGCGGCGATGAGCTTGGTGAAGCTGGGTTCGCCCCAGGACACGAAGCCGTCGGGCGCCTTCTTGCGGACGATCTTGCGCTTCTTCTTCGGGTCGTCGCCCGCCCGCTCGATCTGCTTGAGGTTGTCGATCTCGTGCTCGGGCGCCTGGAGCGTGACCGTGCCCGAGGTGTCGTAGCCCGCGCGACCGGCCCGCCCGGCGATCTGGTGGAACTCTCGCGCGCTGACCTGGCGCATGCGGGTGCCGTCGAACTTGGTCAGCGCCGTCAGCAACACCGTGCGGATCGGCACGTTGATGCCGACGCCGAGCGTGTCCGTGCCGCAGATGACCCGCAGCAGGCCGCGTTGCGCCAGTTGCTCGACGAGGCGACGGTACTTGGGCAGCATGCCCGCGTGGTGCACGCCGATGCCCGAGCGCACCAGGCGGTTGAGGGTCTTGCCGAACCCGGTGCTGAACCGGAAACCGCCGATCAGTTCGGCGATCTCGTCGCGCTGCTCGCGACTGGCGACCTTGATGCTCGACAGCGCCTGCGCCCGCTCGAGCGCCGCGGCCTGGGAGAAGTGCACGACGTAGACGGGCGCCTCGCCGGTCGAGAGCAGTTCTTCGACCGTCTCCTGCACGGGCGTCTGCGCGTAGAAGTAGTGCAATGGGACGGGACGTTCGACACCCGTGACCCGAGCCACGGGCCGACCGGTGCGCCGCGCGAGGTCGTCGGTGATGCGGGTGACGTCACCCAGCGTCGCCGACATCAGCAGGAACTGCGCACGCGGCAGCAGCAACAGCGGCACCTGCCAGGCCCACCCGCGCGACTGGTCGCCGTAGAAGTGGAACTCGTCCATCACGACCTGGTCGACGGCGGCGTCGGCCCCGTGCCGCAGGGCCAGGTTCGCGAGGATCTCGGCCGTGCAGCAGATGATCGGCGCGTCGGAGTTCACCGACGAGTCGCCGGTCACCATGCCGACGTTCTCGGGCCCGAAGAGCTCGACCAACGCGAAGAACTTCTCGCTGACCAGGGCCTTGATCGGTGCCGTGTAGTACGACCGCCCACCCTGGCTCAGGGCGACGAAGTGGGCGCCGGCCGCGACGAGCGACTTGCCCGTGCCGGTCGGCGTGCTGAGGACCACCGACGCGCCTCCGACGAGCTCCATCATCGCTTCGTCCTGGGCCGGGTAGAGGGGCAGCCCCCGCGACTCGGCCCACTCGGCGAAGGCCGTGTACGCCGCGTCGGCGTCGTACGAGTCGGCGCCCGGCGTCGAGGGGAGCAGGGCGGCGAGGGGGGCGACGGGAGCGGGCGACATGATGAGTCAACCCTGCACCATCCACCGGTCCGACGGCGACGACCACGGACGGGTCGTCCGGCCGCGGGAGCGCGTCGACGACCCCGCGGCCGGTCCCCCGCCTCGTGCCCTGAACCTCCACGAGGTGAGGGGGCCTCAAGTAAATCACGAGGAGGCGCGACTCGCGACCCCGAGGACGACCGGTCTGCGACGACCTCCGGGACGAGAAGAGGGCACGCCCCGGTCGACGAGCGAAGCTCGGACCAGGGCGTGCCCACCGGACCCACGACCGAGGACCTCACGAAGTCGGATCAGGAGACCACGCTGCGTTCGTCGGCCGCTTGACGGGAACGGGCGCCCCGGTAACCAGCCGGTGAGCGCACTACACCGTACCTCGGACGATGCCCGAGGTGGTGGGTGACTTCCAGGTGATTGGAACACCTCGTAATCCGGATGAAACACCGGACGGCTAACGTCCCGATGAACCAACTGGTTCACATCTCTCGACGGGAGCCCCGATGACCCGCACCACGTCGCTCGACCCGGTCGAACGCTCGGCGTTCGCCGCCTTCCCGAGCGGGGTCGCCGCGCTCGCCGCCACCGGGGTCGACGGCCCGGACGGCATGGTCGTCTCGAGCTTCACGGTCGGGGCTTCGTTCGACCCGCCGATGGTGACGTTCTCCGCACGTCAGGACTCGGCGACCTGGGCCCGCCTGCGCACGGCGCCGCGCCTCGGCGTCTCGGTGCTCGCCGCCGACCAGGGCCTGCTCTGCCGTCAGCTCTCGTCGCGCACGCGCGCCGCCCGGTTCGCCGACGTCGACCACGTCGTCACCGACGACGGGGCCGTCCTCGTGTCGGGCACCCCGCTGCGGCTCGAGTGCGTGGTGCACCGCGAGGTGCCCGCCGGCGACCACGTCGTGGTCATCCTGCAGGTGCTCGGCGCCCGGGTCGACGACACGGCGGCGCCGCTCGTCTACCACGGCACAGCCTTCCACTCGCTGCAGCCGATCGGCTGACGCGTCGACCGGCCCGACGGCTCAGGCGACGCGTCCCGGGCCGCCGAGGAGCCCGTCGACCTGGTCGACGGCGCCTTCGACGGCGGCCTCGTCGGCCGGGGACTCGCCGTTCAGCTCGACCTCCTCGGGGCTGTCGCCGTGCACGGCCGCCGGGTCGGTGCGCTCGTCGGCGTCGTGGTTCGCGGGGTTCGTGGGCGTGCTCATGAGGGCCTCTCTCGGGGGCCGACGGTCGACCCCGGTCAGGCCGAAGCTACCCGGCACGTCCGACACGGCTCCCAGCGGATGCGGACCCCCACCGCGCCTCCCGGGCGTCGGGACGGAGTCGGCCCGACCACCCGCGTCCGACCACGGAGGCCCGCCGGCTAGTAGAAACGACGGAGGCGCGGAGCCCGATCCGCGCACCCCCAGACCCGCCGGGCGTCCGGCAGAAAGGGCCGACGATGTCGTCTCCCCGCACCCCCACCACCCGCGTCGCCGTCACCGGCGGCAGCGGCAAGCTCGGCCGTGCCGTCGTCCGCGACCTCGCCGAACACGGCTACGAGGTCGTCCTGCTCGACCGCGTCCCCAGCCCCGACCCCGTCGACGGCGTCGTCTTCGTCAAGGTCGACCTGACCGACTACGGCCAGGTCGCCCAGGCGCTCACGAGCGTGGACGACCGGTACGACCACATCGACGCCGTCGTGCACCTCGGCGCCATCCCGGCCCCCGGCCTGGTGCCGAACGCCGCCCTCTTCACGAACAACGTGACGTCGAGCTACAACGTGTTCGCGGCCGCCCGTGCCGCGAAGATCCGCAACGTCGTCTGGGCCTCGAGCGAGACCCTGCTCGGCATCCCGTTCGACATCGATCCGCCGTACCTGCCGCTCGACGAGGAGTACGCCGTGCGCCCCGAGTCGTCGTACTCGCTGGGCAAGGCCGTCGAGGAGGAGATGGCGCGGCACTTCACGCGGTGGGACCGTCAGCTCAAGCTGATCGGCCTGCGCTTCTCGAACGTGATGGACGACGGCGACTACTCGGAGTACCCCTTCGACGAGACCCCCGAGAAGCGCACCTTCAACCTGTTCTCGTACATCGACGCCCGCGACGGCGCCCAGGCCGTGCGCAAGGCGCTCGAGAGCGACCTCGTCGGCTTCGAGGCGTTCATCATCGCGGCGTCCGACACCGTGATGAACACGCCGACGGCCGTGCTCGCCGAGCAGTACTGGCCGCAGGTCGAGAAGCGCCGGGCGGTCGAGGGCGTCGAGCCGCTGCTCAGCAGCGACAAGGCCCGCGACCTGCTCGGCTTCGTGCCCGAGTACTCGTGGCGCGAGTGGGGCGAGCGCACGGGCAACCACCGCGGCTGACGCCCGCTCCGCGCACCGACGACCCGCACCTCCTGATCCGACGGACCAGGAGGCGCGGGTCGCGTCACGCGGCGCGCCTCACCCCTCGAGCACGACCGTCGCCTCGAGCGGCAGCTCGGCGACGGACGACCCGACGTGCACCGTGAAGGCGCCCGGCTCGTGGGCCCAGGACCCGTCGCGCCAGTCGGCGAACGCCCGGGCCGGGACGGTCACCTCGACGCGGCTCGTCCCCCCGGCCGGCACCACGACGGGCGCGAACCCGACGAGCCACCGCACCGGACGGTCGACCACGGAGTCGAGGCGCGAGGCGTAGACCTGGACCACGTGCTTGCCCTCGCGGGCGCCGGTGTTGGTGACGTCGACGGCCACCTGCACCGCGCCTCCTGCGCTCACCGTCGAGGTCACGTCGAGGCCCGAGAGCGACCAGGTCGTGTAGCCGAGGCCGTGCCCGAACGGGTAGGCCGGGGTCGTGCCGGCCTTCAGCCAGGCGCGGTAGCCGACGTGGATGCCCTCGTCGTAGACGACCTCGCCGTCGACAGGGGTGACGTCGATCACGGGCACGTCCGCCTGCGTGGCGGGCCACGTCGTGGGCAGACGGCCGCCGGGCTCGACGGCACCGGTGAGGACGTCGCCGAGCGCGTGGCCGTACTCCTGACCACCGAACCAGGTGAGGAACAGGGCGTCGACCTCGTCACGCCACGGCATCGTCACCGGCGATCCCGCGTTGACGACCACGACGGTCGTCGCCGCGGCCGCCGCCACGCGCGAGACGAGCTCGTCCTGGCGGCCGGGCAGGTCGAGCGAGGTGCGGTCGAAGCCCTCGGACTCGACCTTGCTGTTCGTGCCCACCACGACGATCGTCAGGTCGGCGGCCGCCGCGGCCGCGACGGCCTCGTCGATCAGCCCGGACGGGTCGGCGTCGTCGGGCTCGATGCCGAAGGTGTAGCTCAGGGCTCCGCCGAGTGCGCTCGCCCCGATGGTGTGGTCGATGACGACGTCGATCGGTCGCCCCTCGACGACCGCCACGGCCGCCGACTGCGACGGCGGTGCGAGGAACGCCGCGCCGAGGTCGTCGCCGACGGCCTCGCTCGTGCCGTCGAGCACGACCTCGCCGTCCACGCGGATGACCGAGTGGCCGACCGAGGCCACGCCGAGCAGGATCTCGCCCGTGACCTCCGGCGTGTAGCGGGTCGAGAAGCGCACCGTGTCGCTGCGCTCGATGGGGGCGTCGCCACCGAACCAGACGAGCGCGGTGGCCCGACGGTCCTCCGAGAACAGCTCGTCGTCGCCCGAGCGGAACGACACACGGACGCCGGGTTCGCCCGTCTCGGGATTGGTGATGCGGTCGAGGGGCAGCTCGGCCACGCCCTCTTGCACGACGGCGCCGACCGAGTAGGTCACGGTCGCGTCGGGGAAGGCCTGCTCGATGCCCTCGACGGGCGTGACGACCTTCTCGGGCAGCACCGTGGCGCTGCCGCCGCCCTGGGTCCGCGCGAACCTCGCGTTGTGGCCGACGACGGCGACGGACCGGACGATCGCGGGGTCGACCGGCACCGCGCCTCCCCGGTCGTGGGCCAGGACGGTGCCGGCGGCCGCGGCCTCGCGGACGAAGGCGATGCCGTCCTCGACCGTGGTCGGCGTCGCGGCGATCGGCTCGAAGCCGTCGAGGGCTCCGACGCGGGCGGCGAGCTGCAACAGGCGCAGCACCTTGCGGTCGATCGAGGCCTCCGGCACCTCTCCCGCCCGCACGGCGGCGACGAGGGCGTCGCCCCAGGGACCGTCCGGGCCGGGCATCACGAGGTCTTGCGAGTGCTTCGCGCTCTCGACGCTCCGCACGCCGGTCCAGTCGCTGACCACGACGCCGTCGAAGCCCCACTCGCTGTTCAGCGGCGTCTCGAGCAGCTCGTTCTCGGTCGCGGTCACGCCGTTGATCGAGTTGTACGACGACATGACCAGCCAGGCGTGCGCCTCGGTGACGGCCTTCTCGAACGCCAGCAGGTAGAGCTCGCGCAGGGCCCGGTCGCTCACCACGGTGCTCGCGGTGAAGCGGTCCGTCTCGTAGTCGTTGGCGACGTAGTGCTTGGGGGTCGCGCCGACGCCGTTGTCCTGCACGCCGTGGACGTACGCGGCAGCGAGCTCGGCGGTGAGCACCGGGTCCTCGCTGAACGCCTCGAAGTGCCGACCGCCGAGGGGTGACCGGTGCAGGTTGATGGTCGGGCCGAGCACGACGTCGACGCCCTTGCGGCGGGCCTCGACGGCGGCCGCGGCACCGTAACGACGGGCCAGGTCGGGGTCCCAGGACGACGACAACGAGGAGGCGCTGGGCAGGTTCAGGGACGGCGAGCGTTCGTCCCACACTTCGCCGCGCACCCCGCTGGGGCCGTCGCTGACCAGGATGCGCCGCAGGCCGATCTTCTCGTTCGGGTGGGTCGTCCAGAAGTCGCGGCCGGTGAGCAGCTGCACCTTCTCGTCGAGCGAGAGTCGCCCGAGCAACTCGGTCAGTCGGGCCTGGTCGTCCCGGGCCTGGTCGTCCCGGGCCTGGTCGTCCCGGGCCTGGTCGTCTCGGAACTGGTCGTCGGCCGCGTCGCCGTCGTGATGGAGGGTCATGACGTGACGCTACCAGCGAAAACCGAGTGACGGTGGGTTTCGGGCCCGACCGCCGACGGTCGCGCTAGCCTGACCGCATGGCACAACGGGGTTCGTACGCGAAGGGTGTGGCCAAGCGCACGGAGATCCTCGACACGGCGCTCGAGGTGGTCTCCCGCAACGGCTTCCGCGGCACGTCGGTCCGGGAACTCGCCGACTCGGTCGGCCTCAGCCAGGCCGGGCTGCTGCACTACTTCGACAGCAAGGACGAGCTGTTCACGGCCATCCTGCGTCGACGCGACGAGGTCGACCTCGCCCTCGCCGACCCGCAGGCGGACATCGTCGAGCAGTTGATCACCGTCATCCGGCACAACGCCGACGTGCCCGGGCTGGTCCAGCTGTTCGCGAGCATGTCGACGGCCGCGACGAGCGACCCGAGCCATGCCGCCCACGCGTACTTCGTCGAGCGCTACGCGTCGATCCGCGCCCAGGTCGCCGAGGCGATCACCGCCCGACAGCGACGGGGCGAGGTGCCGGCGAGCGTCGACCCCACCCGCCTCGCGACCGTCCTGCTCGCGGTCAGCGACGGCATGCAGATCCAGTGGATGCTCGACCCCGCCACCGACATGGCCGAGCACGTCGAGCTCGTCTGGCGCCTCGCGCTGGCGACGGTGACGACCCCCGCCTGACCCCGTCCGGCCGGCGCCCGGCACGTCTTCCGAGCCCGGGACGGGACACGCCCGTCCGGCTCAGGCCCGCAGCATGCCCGTCGTCACCAGTTCGCGGACCTGGGGCAGCACTTCCGCCCGCAGAGCGGCCTCGTCGGCCCCGAGCAGCTGGGCCAGGGCACCGACGATCGCCCCGACGCTGAGCTCGCCGTCGCAGGCACCGACCAGGGCCGACAGGGCCGTGCCCGAGTCGACCGTGCGGGCGAAGCCGCCGCCCTGCCGCAACGAGATGACCGTGGGGTCGTCGTTGCCCGGCCAGTAGTGGCGCTCCTCGGTGACGTCGCCCGCGACGACCAGCCGACGCGCGGCCAGCTGCTCGTCGTCGAGGTCGCGCAGCAGGTCGATCGCGTCGAGCGTGCCGAGCAGGTGGGCACCGAGTCCCACGTCGTTCTGGCCGAGACCGCCGAGGAGGCGCTCCGTGCGCACCACGGGCAGGCTCGCGTCGCCTGCGGGCCGACGCACCGTCAGGTAGCCGAACCCGACCTCGACGACCCCCCGGGCCTCGAAGTCGCCGAGCCACGCCTCGTACAGACGCTCGAAGTCCGCGGAACCGGGTCGGGTGCCGCCGTCGCGGATCCAGGTCTCGGAGTACGCGGTCGGGTCCTGCACCTCGCGCTCGACGACCCAGACGTCGACGGGCACGCCACCCCGGGCCGCCCAGTCGGCGACCGAGTACGCGCCCTTCTTGCCGGCGACCGCACCCGCGCCTCCGGACTCCCAGTTGCCCAGCAGCTGTGCGATGCCGCCCGGCGCGAGGTGTCGCCCGAGGCCCTCGACGACCGAGGCGACGAGGTCGTCGCCGACCATGCCGCCGTCGCGGTACTCGTACTCGGGCACGCCCTCGGCTCGCGGCGTGATGACGAAGGGCGGATTCGAGACGATGTGGTCGAAGGTCTCGCCGGCGACGGGCTCGAACAGGCTGCCCAGCCTCAGCTCGATGCCGTCGACCAGGTTGAGCGCGGCGTTGAACGCCGCGTAGTCGAGGGCCCGCTGCGAGATGTCGGTGGCCACGACGTGCCGCGCGTGCCGGGCCGCGTGCAGCGCCTGGATGCCGCAGCCGGTGCCGAGGTCGAGCGCCCGGTCGACCTGGCGCGAGATCATCAGGCCGGCGAGCGTCGCCGAGGCTCCCCCGACGCCGAGCACGTGGTCCTCTCGCAGCGCCCCCTCGACGACGAGCTCGCCGAGGTCGGAGGCGATCCACCAGCTCGCCTCGCCCGAGGCGTCGACGAAGGCGTACGGACGGAGGTCGACGAGCGCACGGACCGAGTCGCCCTCCCTCGCGACGAGCCCGAGGGCGACCGCGCCCTCGGCGCCCAGGGTCGGCAGGGCACCGGCCACCGCCTCGACGGCCTGCGGGTAGCCGAGCACGAAGAGCGACGCGAGGGTGGCGGCCGGACGCACGGACTCGTCGCGAGCCGCGCTGCGGGCGAGGGCACGACGGGCCGCGACCCGCTCGCCGCGGAAGAGTGCGGCCCCGGCGTGCGAGCCCCACGCGTCGGCACCCTGCAGCCGCTCGACCGTGAACCCGGACGACGCCAGGTCGGCCCTCAGCCGCGCGAGCAGCTCGGGATCGGTCGAGAGGTGGGGCGTCGGGGCATCGGTCGGGGTCGTCGGAGGCACCCGACCATCATGGTGCAGGAGGCGCGACACCGGTCGCCCCGGACGCCACGGAGCCCCCGTCGCGGACGACGGGGGCTCCGCCCGACACGGGCCGGTGGACGCGGAACGCGTCAGCTGGTGAACACCACGTCGTCGTAGTCGAACGACGGGGACATCTGGAACACGATCTGGTCGGCGTCGGCCACCGAGAACACGATTCGGTACGAGATGGACTGGCCGGCCGGGACGACCGTCGTGGGCGAGCTCTCGATGTCGGAGTCGTAGACCTTGCTGGCCTCGACGCCGCCCGAGGTGGCCGTCTCGTAGGGCATCGGGTCGAAGTTGGCGTCGGTGCCGTTCTCGATCGTCACGGTGAAGACCACGGAGGCCGCCTGGTCGGCGCCGCTCGAGTACTCGCCGGGCGTGTACGCCTCGGGGGCCGAGACGGTCAGGGCGATGCCGTCGTCGTAGGTGAAGGTGTCGCCGAAGGCGTTGTTCTCGGCCGAGGCGTCGCCGTCGGCCGTCCCGGTGTCACCCGAGTCGATCGAGCCGCTCGTGGGCAGGGACTCGTTGATGGCCTGGACGGAGGCGAGCCCGACGATGACACCGAAGATCACGACGGCGATGCCGATCAGGACGCCCAGCCCCGACACGATCGTGCCGATCAGGGCGAGCATGCGCGCACCCTTCTTCTTCACGAGCGCGATGATGCCGAGCACGAGGCCGACGATCGCAGGGATCACGCCGAACCCGACGAACGACAGCAGCAGTCCGACGCCGCCGACGACGATCGAGGCGATGCCCAGGCCGTTGCCGCCCTGCGGCGACTGCGGGGCCTGACCGTAGGCGGGAGCGCCGGTCGGGGCGCCACCGTAGGGCTGCTGCTGGCCGCCGTACGGCTGCTGCGGCTGTCCGCCGTAGGGCTGCTGCGAGCGGTCGCCCTGCGGCTGCCCGCCGTAGGGCTGCTGCGGGGCTCCGTAGGCGGGCTGGGGAGCACTCGGCGGGGGCGTCGTGCCGTAGGCCGGCTGCGGGGGCTGGGGTGCCGACGGCGGAGGCGTCTGGTCGCCGCGTCCGTTCTCGTCGCGAGGGTCACGGGGCTCGTCGGACGAGCCGTAGGGCGGCTGCGGAGTGCTCATCAGGCAAGCATGTCGTGATCTCGACGTCCCCGAGGGTCGAACAGGCTGCGCGACCGGTTTTCGTTACCGATCTGTCGTAATTGATTCACCCTCCGCAACCTCTCGGCGGTCATGCGCCGAATCGGGGTGGTCAGGCCGGCAGCACCGAGATCTCGAACTCGCCGTACATGTGGGCGGCGTCGCGCAGGTGGCGCAGCGCCTCCTCGGCCTCGGATCGCGAGTGGTACGGCCCCCGGGCCGGCGCGCCGGGCAGGGCGCGGGCGTACGAGTACTGCAGGTACCAGACCGGGTGGTCGTGTTCGTCGTGCTGCACGATGCTGACTGCGAGTGACATGCCCGGATGCTACGACCGCCCTCGGCCCGCCGCACCCGCTCACAGCGGATCCATCAGGTCACCCGGGCCGACGACGGCGGCGCCGGCATGAGGAAGGCCCGGGTCGTGATCGACCCGGGCCTGATGTGGTGGAGCTAAGGGGATTCGAACCCCTGACCTTCTCATTGCGAACGAGACGCGCTACCAACTGCGCCATAGCCCCAGAAACTGCTCTGCCACGATAGCACCTCGTCGACACCCGCATGAACCCGGGCCGGACGCTCCGCGGGTCAGACGGCGCGGCGACGCTGCAGGGCCTCGTCGAGTGAGAAGTCCGACTGCGGCAGGTCGTCGATGATGCCCATGCGGGCGAAGCGACTCGGGGGGCGAGGGGGCGCGACCGGCTCGACCCGCGCCTCCTCGGCGGGGACGGCGGGAGCCGCGACGGGTGCAGGAGGCACAGCGCGGGCCACCGACGCCCGTCGCGTCGACTGCAGCGCGGCCTCTGCCCGCGCGGCCTCGCGCAGGGCGTCGTGTTGGGCCGACCGGAGGGACTCGACCGAGCGACGGGAGTCCCGCTGCAGCTCGGCCGCCGCGTCGTCGGCCGACGCGGCGTCCACCGAGGCGTCGGGGACGGGGCGCTGGCGGCCGCGCCGCAGGTAGAGGGGCTTCGGGACGGGCACGGGCGTCCAGAGGCGCGACTCGGCCGAGGCCTGCTCGTCGCGGATGACGACGCCGTCGCCCATGACGCCGGAGAAGTCCTTGAGCGGCTGCGCGACGGGGGCGACGACCGCCCGGCGGGCGCGCGCCCGCGACACGGCGGCGAGCTGGGTCAGCATCGCGACCGCGCCGGCGCCGAAGAGGAGGCCGGCGACGACGAGCACCCACGACGACGTCAGGCCCGCGGCGACGCCGCCGACGACGGCGACGACGCTGACGGCGAGCACCACGGTCGAGACCAGGCGCGAGCGTCGGAGCCGACGGGCGGCGAGGGCCGGGTCGCGGTCGGCGGCACGCAACACGGGGGCGGCCGCGGCGAGCTCGCGGGTGACGGCACGCTGCCGCGCCGCCTCGTGCGCACGCCTCAGGGCCTCGCGCCGCGCCTCCTCGTGTCGCAGGATCTTCTGCGCGTCGGCGACCGAGCGGGCGTTCGCCTCGATGCGCACCTCGTCGGGGACCTCGGCCGTCTGGGCGAGGATGCGAAGGGTCTGCTGCAGCCGCACGGCGTTGCGTTCGGTCGCGAGGTACTCGCGTCGGCGCTGCCAGGTGGGCACGAGGTAGACGAGCCAGAGCGCGGCGACGAGAGCGAGGACGACGCCTCCACCCCACGACTCGATGTTCATGGTGACCAAGGTATGAGCGGGCGGGCCCCGGAGGCCGCTGATCGACAGGTGTGTCCGCGTGTCGCGGCACGGATGTGCCTCGCGACCCGACGGGCGACCCCGCGGCGGAGTCGCTAGAGCGGCAGCGCGCGCCCCGCCTCGGCCAGGGCGTCGGCGGGCACGCTGCCCTGCCCGACCGGCACGGTGCCCGTTGTCCAGCGACGGAGGACGCCCTCGGGGACCTCTTCGGCGACCAGCGCGAAGCAGAAGTGGTCGCGCCACGAACCGTTGATGTGGATGTACCGCCGCCGCAGACCCTCGTAGCGGAAGCCCAGCTTCTCGACGACGCGCAGGCTGGGGGCGTTCTCGGGCCGGATGCAGATCTCCATGCGGTGGAGCCCAAGCGCCCGGAAGCAGTGGTCGGTCGCGAGTGCCACCGCGATCGGCGTCGCGTTGTGGCCCGCCGCCGCCTGGGTCACCCAGTAGCCGATGGTGGCCGAGCCGAGCGAGCCGTAGGCGATGCCCGAGACGTTCAGCTGGCCGACGAACCGGCCGTCGAGCTCGATCGCGAACGGCAGACCGAGCCCGGCCCGGGCGTTCGTCTGCAACGAACGGATGCTGCCGCGCACGTCGTGGCTGGTGAAGCCATTCGGGTTGGTGGCCTCCCACTGTCGCAGCCACGACCGGTTCTCCATCAGGGCCTGGTCGAGGTCGCGGGTGTCACGGAGACGGAGGGGGCGGATGGTCACCGCCCCCTCCGTCAGCGTGGGGATGTTCGTCACGGAACGAGTCGCCTGCTTACTTCTCGAGCCCGGCGGTGAACTCTTGCAGCCACGGGCGCAGCTCGCCGCCGATGTCCTCGCGGTCGGACGCGAGCTGGACGATGGCCTTGATGTAGTCGAGCTTGTCGCCGGTGTCGTACCGACGGCCACGGAAGACGACGCCGTACACGCCGCCGGTCCACTCTTCGGCACCGGCCATCTTCATGAGGGCGTCGGTCAGCTGGATCTCGCCGCCCTTGCCCGGCTCCTGCTTCTCGAGGACGTCGAAGACCTCGGGGCGGATGACGTAGCGGCCGATGATGGCCAGGTTCGAGGGCGACTCGCCCTGGGCCGGCTTCTCGACGAGGCCGGTGACCTTGACGACGTCGTCCTCGTCGGTCTTCTCGACCGTGGCGATGCCGTAGAGGTGGGTCTGCGAGGGGTCGACCTCGAGGAGGGCGATGACGGTGGCGTTCTTCTGCCCCTGCACCTCGACCATGCGCGTCAGCAGCGGGTCGCGTGCGTCGATGATGTCGTCACCGAGCAGCACGGCGAACGGCTCGCGACCGACGTGCATCTTGGCGCGGAGCACCGCGTGCCCGAGGCCGAGCGGGTCGCCCTGGCGCACGTAGTGCATGTCGGCGAGGTCGGTCGACTGGTTGACCTTGGCGAGCTTGTCGTGGTCACCCTTCTTCTTCAGCGTCTCCTCGAGCTCGCTGACGTGGTCGAAGTGGTTCTCGAGCGCGTTCTTGTTGCGTCCCGTGATCATCAGCACGTCGGTGAGGCCGGCGTTGACGGCCTCCTCGACGACGTACTGGATCGCCGGCTTGTCGACGACCGGCAGCATCTCCTTCGGCATTGCTTTCGTGGCGGGCAGGAATCGTGTCCCCAGGCCCGCGGCGGGAATGACTGCTTTAGAAATCGTGAAGCCCATGCGGGTCAGCGTATCCATCCCCGACGTTTCGCGGAGGTTAATAGTCGGACGGTTAAGCTCGTCGTCATGACTGACGACGTCGGCAACGCCAAACGCGCCCTGCGAGCCGAGATCCGCCAGAAGCGTCGCACCCTGGGTGCGCACGAGAGGGACCAGGCCACCGAGGGCATCACGCGGCACCTCACCGACCTCGCGACGGGCCTGTCGGTGCGCTCGATCGCGGCCTACCTGTCGACGGACGTCGAGCCGAACACGCGTCCGTTCCTGAACTGGGCCTTCGCGAACGACGTCCGCGTGCTGTTCCCGATCACGCGGGCCGACGGCCTGCTCGACTGGGCGGTGGGTGACGGCGAGAGCGAGACCCGGGGCCTCTTCGACCTGCCCGAGCCCGTCGGCGAGGTGCTCAGCCCGATGGCGGTCAACGACGTCGACCTGATCGTCGTGCCCGCGGCGTCCATCGACCACGGCGGCATGCGCATGGGCTGGGGCCGGGGCTACTTCGACAAGACCCTCGGCTCGATGGAGCGTCGTCCGCCCGTCTATGCTGTGGTGTTCGACCCCGAGTACGTCGAGTCGGTGCCCCGAGAGCGGCACGACCAACCCGTCGACGGCGTCGTCACCCCCTCCGGCATCCACGAGTTCTAGACTCGCCTTCCCTCAGGAGCGCCTCCGTGCCCACCTACTCGTACCGCTGCACCGAGTGCGACAACGCCTTCGACATCGTCCAGTCGTTCACCGACGACACCCTGACGGTCTGCCCGGTCTGCCAGGGCAAGCTCCGCAAGGTGTTCAGCCCCGTCGGCGTGACCTTCAACGGGTCGGGCTTCTACCGCACCGACTCGCGTTCGAAGAGCACGTCGGGCTCGGGCTCGTCGGGCGGCTCCGGCGAGAAGGGATCGTCGTCCGGCTCGTCCGACAAGAGCTCAGGAGGCGCGAGCGGCTCGTCCTCGTCGGGCGCCTCGGGCAGCGGGTCGGGTTCGTCCTCGTCCGGCAGCGGCTCGTCGGGCTCCGGCTCGTCCGGCTCCGGCTCGTCGGGCTCGAGCTCGTCCGGTTCGAGCTCGTCGGGCGGCTCGTCCAGCTCGTCCTGACCGGCCGCGGCGACCGGCGGGGCCACCCGAGCGCGCCTCCGTGGTTTGCTTGACGTCGAGAATCTCATCTCGTCCGATCAGAAGGAGTCGCCCGTGAAGGGTTTCAAAGAGTTCATCCTGCGCGGCAACGTCATCGACCTCGCCGTCGCGGTCGTCATCGGTGCGGCCTTCACCGCCATCGTGACGTCGCTCGTGACCAACGTGTTCAACCCGCTGATCGGGGCCGCGTTCAACGCGACCATGCTCGACGAGGCGCTCATCGTCACGATCCCGACGCTCGCCGGCGGCGAGGCCCAGCTGAAGTTCGGCGCCGTCATCGGGTCCGCGATCCAGTTCTTGATCATCGCGGCCGTCGTCTACTTCGTGCTCGTGCTGCCGGTCAACAACCTGCTCAAGCGCACCTTCGCCAAGCAGAAGGCGGAGGAGACCCCCGCCGACGTCCCGCCGACCGACGTCGAACTGCTCAGCGAGATCCGCGACCTGCTGCGTGCGCAGGCCGCACCCGCCGTCGGCGGCGGCTCCCACGCCGCGCCCGTGCTCGAGTCGCGCGACCCCCACAGCGAGAACGGTCCGCTCGGCAGCCGCTGACGCCCCGGCGGCTCCAAAGGGCTCCGACCGCCCGTGAACCCCGAATGCGACGATGAACCCCCCGGAATCGGGGTTCATCGTCGCATTCGTGGTTCATGCCGACCTCGGACGTGCGTCGCCGCCCGGGGCCGACTCAGCCCCAGTGCGGCGGGACGTCGGCACGCAGTCGCTGGTCGTTCTCGCTCGACCCCTGCCGAGCGGGTTCGGGCGCAGGCGTGGGGTCGCTGCCCGGCACCGGGTCGGTGCTCACGCGACGCCCGGACCGCCGACGCACCACCAGGGGGCTCGGCTCGGCCGCCTCGAGGGCGTGAGGGGCGTCGCCCTCGGACGCCGCGCCTCCTGCGGTCATCGACGGTTGACGTGCTGGCTGGCCGACAGGGCCGGCACCTCGTGCGTGTGCGAGTCACCGATGCCGAGCACCTCGGCGACGCGTTCGGCGACGGCGTCGGGATCGGTGAAGAGCTGGAACGCGTGCACGCGGATGTAGTGCCAGCCGAGCCGCCGCAGCACCTCGGGACGCGAGCGCAGCGACTCGCGCAGGCTGGTGCGCGAGAGCGTCGTGTCGGTCTCGATCGTGACGCAGACGCCGTCGTGGGCGGCGACGAGACCGAGCTTGCCCCGGTGCCCGAGAGCGACGGGGATGCCCTTGACCTCGAGCCGGCGGGCCAGGTCGACGAGCATGGGCTCGCTGTCGTCGGGGACGTGCTCGGCCGACGTCCTGGCCTGCACCTCGGTGAGGATCTCGCTGAGCGCGACCGTTCCGTGGCCCATGCGACTCGAGTCGATGTCACCCGGCTGGAAGCAGGTGACGATGACCATCGAGCGACGCGCACGCGTCATGGCCACGGCCAGCAGGCGCTCGCCACCCGGCTGGCCGAGCGGCCCGAAGTCGCTGAGCACGCGGCCGTGCGGGGTGCGGCCGTAGCCGATCGAGAACACGACGTGGTCGCGGCTCTGCGCGACGCTCTGCTCGAGGGTCGCGATCATGAACGGCTCGCTGCGGTCGCCCACGACGAACTCGGTCAAGTCCTTGTGCCCCGAGACGGCGGTCAGCACGGCCTGCTGGACGCGGATGGCGTGCTTGGCCGACGCCGTCAAGACCATGAGCGACTCGCTCGGGCGCGTGCGGGCGTGTTCGAGGACGAGGGACACGACGCGGTCGACCTCGGCGTCGACGCTCTCGACGGCGCCGGACTCGGGGTCGGGGACGGCGGTGCCGCCCGAGACGTAGTCGAGCGCGATGCTGCCGTGGCCGAGGAAGCTGCCCGCCCAGGGAAGGGACTCGATGCGTCCGCCGTAGAAACGACGGTTGACGAGTTCGGCGAGGTCTTCTCCGCCGGCACGGTAGCTGCGCGTGAGGGAGAGCGTGGGCAGCAGGGTCGCGAGGCGCGCCAGGGCGCTCTCGGAGTGCGACGCGGCCAGGGCTTCTTCGTCCGCGTCGACGGGCGGCTTGCCCGGCACGACGCCGATGTCGAACTCGGACGGGGTCTGGGTCACGGGGTCGCCGAACGCGACCGTCTGCTTGCCCCGACGGATCGCCCCGACGTTCTCGGCCAGGGTCGTGGCCCCGGCGTCGACGAGCACGACCGTGTCGAACGGCACGGTGTCGGCGATGGTGTGGACCTCGTACGGCGACGCGACCCAGACGGGAGCGATGGCGCGCGACAGGTGCGGGGCCGCATCGTGCAGCAGGCGAGCGGTCAGGTGGCCCTGACGCAGCAGGCCCTTGAGCGCCGACGCCTCGTCGGGCCAGTCCACCAACCCGATCTTCCAGTTCTCGGCCAGGAGCCACGCGAGCAACTGGGCGCTGCCCGCGGCGTGGGCCTCGTCGACGAGGCGGAAGTCGGCCTCGAGTCGGTCGAGCATCGCGGTGTTGGCGCCGAGCAGGGCCCGGTCGGCCTCGAGCAGCGACTCCAGCGCCGAGCGCCACCAGGCGAGCTCGAGTTCGGCCGCGACCTGGTGCTCCGGCACGTGGCGGTTGGCCAGGTCGGTGATCAGCGGGGTCAGTTCGAGGTCGCGCAGGGTCGTCATGAGCTCGGTGCGCTCTTGGAGGTTCTGCAGGACGTCGCTCTCGGCGGCGAGGGCCTCGAGTCGTTGCTGCAACTCGACGATGCCGATCTCGGTGAGCCCGTCGTCACCCGTCAGGCCGAGGGGGCCGTCGAGCCGCTCGAGGTCTTGCGACACCTGCTGGTGCAGCACGTGCGCGTCGGCGATGCCCGTCGGCACCTCGGGCGGGGTGCCCGCCGACACGTGGCGCTGCCAGACGACGCGTTGCTGCTGGATGCGCTGCAGCGCACCGTGCAGGTCGGCGATGTGGACGCCGGGTCGCACGTACTCGCGGGCGAGCTTCTTGAGCCGACGGCGGTTGGCGCTCGACATGTCGGGTGCCTCGCGCTTCGGCGCCGTCGCGGCGACGAGCTCGGCGACCGAGCGGTCGAACACGACGGGCATGAACTTGTCGAGGGTGTCGCGGATCTCGGTGAGCAGGCGCAGGTAGACGCCGAGCTCGGCGACGCTCTCGAACGGGCGCATGCGCGTGCTGCCGATCACCTCTTCGGCGCGCTCGAGCAGACGCGGCAGGTCGCGGTGGTGGAGGTTCTTGGCGAGCTGGTGCGCGTCACCGGCCCCGACGCTCTCGGTGAAGCGCGCGCCGTACCAGGGCGAGTCGCCCGGGCCGTACTTGAACTCGCCCAGGTTGGCGGCACCGACCATCGTCTCGGCGACGCGGCCGCGACCGTCGACCATGGCGGCGATGCTGGGGCGGCTGAGGCGGGCGGTGGTCGCCGGGGCGGCGGGCAACAGGGCCAGCCGCGAGAGTTCGGTGAGGCAGTCGAGCACCGAGACGCCGAGCTCGGGGTCCCGGCGGCTGAGGGCGCCGCGGTAGTCGACGAGCACCTTGCGGAGGCGCACGAGGGCGTCGTCGACCTCACCCATCTGCGGGTGGGTGGCCTTCTCGTTGCGGGAGATCGACCGGATCACGTCACGACGCAGCGTGGTCGGGCTGACGGCGACGCCCGGCAGGCCGACCTCGGCGAGACGGCTGGTGATGCCGCGCAGGGTCGCCCGGCGGGCGCTGACCACGAGGACGCGCTTGTTCTGCGACACGAGACGACCGACGGCGTTGACGATGGTCTGCGTGCCACCGGTGCCCGGCAGGGTCTTGACGACGACCGAGTTGCCGGCGGCGATCTGGGCCACGACGTTCTCTTGCTCGGGATCGGCGTCGAGCAGCAGGGTGTCGGTCTCGGGGCTGCGCTCGTCCTGGGGCGTGGCGGTGGTCGGGCGGTAGGCCTCTTCGACCTGACGGATGGCCATCGGGTTGCCGGCGAGCGCGTCGAGCACCGGGTGCCCCAGCTCGCGGGCGTCGAGGGCCATCTCGGTCGAGACCTCGGTGAAGGTCGAGACGACGAGGCGCGGCTGCACCGTGAACCACTCGAGGTGGGCGGTCAGCCCACGGAGCCGGTCGATGACCGGGTTGGGCGTGAACGACCCCTCTCGGCTGGCGAGGGAGACGAAGGACTCGGCGTCGAGCGTGATGCCGAACTGGTCGTGCAGCGCGTCGACCAACGCCGGGTTGAGGAAGGGCTCGCCGAGCAGCTTGACCTCGAAGTCACGCCCGTGGCGACGGATCGCCAACGGCCGCAGCAACACGGGCGCCCGGAAGTCTTCTCCGGCGAAGGACCAGGCGGCGACGCCGATGGCCAGGTGGACGGCGTCGATGCCGCGGACCGTGCTCAGCTCGAGCCCCTTGGCGGCGATCTGACCGGCCGCGGCACGGGCCGTGCGCAGGGCGAGGTCGTCGCGGATCAGGCTGGAGAGCAGGGTCGTCTTGCCCGTGATGAACTGCGCGAGGCCGCCGGGGTGGGTCGTGCTCAGCTCGATGCGGGACCGCTGCGAGTCGCCGAAGTGGAGCAGCGTGGAGGGGCCGCCCACCCGGCGCAGGGACTCGCGCCAGGTGTTCCAGACGGGCTCGGCCACGTTGCCCAGGGACTGCCCCGGGTGCCCGAGGCTGACGGCGTGGGGTGTGATCACGCCCGTGGGCGCGCCGGTCGGGACGGCGACGGAGTCGTTCTCGTCGTCGTCGTTGTCATGCTGTCTGTCGGCTCGCCACACCCTGACACCTTAAGCGGTCCGCCTCGACAACTCCCGGAGGACGGGCGGTTCCGCCGCGAGTCGCCGTGGGGCGCCACCCCGGCGGCGGCGGTCGCATCGGCGACACCTGACGCCCATCGACGGTCGTGTTACACCATCCGTCAACATGCGCGACATGATCGGTTACGTGAGTTGTCGTCATAACCGTGCGCTCGTACGTCACCGTACAGTACGGTCATCACGGGGACTATTCAATGAGCCGACACGACACCGTGTCTCGACACCAGGAGCGCACATGCCTTTCGAACCGAAGTACAGCGACGAGACGCGAGAGAAGTCGCTCGCCCGGGTGCTCGAGCGTCGCGAGGCCGAGCCGGGCAACCGGTCGATCATCCGCGAGACGGCATCCGAGTTCGAGGTCGGCGAGCAGTCCCTGCGCGGTTGGATCCGAGCCCACGAGCGGGCGACCGCCCCCACGCCGGCACCCGACGACGCGGTCGAGAAGGAACTCGACGTCACCTCGGACGACGACGAGCCCGCCCCGTCGACCACCGCGGCCCCGCGCCGAGGTCGCCCCCCGGGCTCGGGGTCGGCCGCCACGGCCGAACGCGTCGCCGAGCTCGAGGCGGAGGTCGCCAAGCTGCGCCGCGACCGCGAGGCCCTGAAGGGCGCCATGGCGGTCCTGCTGGCCGACTGACCTAGCACCCGAGACCCGCGGCCACCGCCCGGGACGACGAGAGCGCCCGACCCCGCGACTGCCATCCGGGGTCGGGCGCTCTCGTGTGCTCGGTGCGCGACCGAGACGGACCGGTGCGGCCGCCCGGTCTCGGAGGGGGGACGAGACTCGCGGGCGGCCGCACCGACTCACACAGTGTGACAGTTGGAATGTCACATGTCAAGTGGTCGCTGAGGAGCCGACCTGCGGGAGGCGCCACCCGACTCCGCGACACGGGTCGCCTCCCGCCCGGGGTGCGGCCCTATGCTGTCGCCACGCAGAGCGCGCGCACCACTTCGTGCAAAGGGACCCCCATGGCAGGCACCTTCGTCGTCACCCAGGACGCCTCGGGCGAGTACCGCTTCGCCCTCACCACCGGCAGCGGCGTCGTCATCGCCTCCTCCGAGGGCCATCGCCAGAAGGGCGCGGCGATGAACGCGATCGACGACCTGCGTCGAACCGCCGTCGACGCGGTGGTCGACGACCGGACGAGCGTGCCCGAACCGGGTCACGCCGACTGACGGACCGCGCCCCGGCGACCCCGGTCGCGACTCAGTCGGGGCGGTCGCCGGTGGCGACGGGTCGCGCGGGGTCGTTCGACCAGGCGCTCCACGACCCGGCGAAGAGCACGGGGTCGAACCCGGCGATCGTCGCGGCCAGGGCGTTGTGGGCCGCCGTGATGCCCGACCCGCAGTAGACGGCCACCGGCGTCGCCGGAGTGACCCCCACCTCCTCGAACCGGGTCCGCAGCGCGGCGGCGTCGACGAAGCGGCCCGACGGGTCGAGGTTGCCCGCCGTGGGCAGGTTGACGGCACCCGGGACGTGACCGGCCCGCGGGTCGACCGGTTCGACGTCGCCGCGGTAGCGCTCGGCGGCCCGGCTGTCGACCAGCACGCCCGTGGAGGGCCACGAGGCCGCCGCGTCGGCGTCGATCACGGGCCACGGATCGTCGCCGAGGGTGACGTCGCCGGGCACCGGGTCGGCATCGCCCTGTTCGACGGGCAGGCCCGCGTCGGTCCAGGCCGCGAGCCCGCCGTCGAGCAGACGCACGTCGGCGACGCCCGAGGCCCGCAACAGCCACCACGCGCGGGCCGCGGACTGCCCGCCGAGGTCGTCGTACACGACGACGGCGTCCCCGTCGCGGAGTCCCCAGCGCCGGGCGGCGGTCTGCAGATCGGCCCGGTCGGGCAGCGGATGACGCCCCTCGACGGGTTCACCGTGACGGGCGAGCTCGGAGTCGAGGTCGACGTAGACGGCGCCGGGCAGGTGCCCCTCGCGGAAGGCGGGGCGGCCGTCCGGCCGGTCGAGCCGCCACCGGACGTCGAGCAGGCGCACGACTCCCCCGCCCGTCAGGGTGGCGTCGAGCTCGGCGGCGGTCACGAGGGGATGGCTCATGCCGACGAGGCTAACCGGCGTCCCACAGGTGAGGACTTCTCGACGTCGAGGGACCGCGCCGACGGTGACCGTCCGGTCCCCTAGTTTGAGCCCATGACCGACCACATCGTCCTCGCCGGAGCCAGCGGCTTCATCGGGCAGCACCTCGCGGCCGCGTTCCGCGCCGAGGGTGCCCGCGTCAGCCTGATCGGCCGCCACGGGCCCGACGCGTCGTGGGGTGACACCGCCGGCATCACCGCCCTGCTCGAGGGCGCCGACCTGCTCGTCAACCTCGCGGGGAAGAGCGTGAACTGCCGCTACGGCCCGGAGAACCGCGCCGAGATCGTGCGCTCGCGCGTCGAGACCACGCGCGAACTGAAGGAGGCGGTGCTCGCGTGCACCGCGCCTCCTCGGGTCTGGATGAACTCGTCGACGGCGACGATCTACCGCCACGCCGAGGACCGCCCGATGACCGAGTCGGACGGCGAGATCGGGTCGGGGTTCTCGGTCGACGTGGCCACCGCGTGGGAGGCCGAGTTCTTCTCGGGCGAGCTGCCCGCCACCCGCCGCGTCGCCCTGCGCATGGCCATCGTGCTGGGCGACGGCAGCGCGCTCGTCCCCCTGATGAACCTGGTGCGGGCGGGCCTCGGCGGGCCGCAGTTCGACGGCCCGTGGCCGGCCACCCGGGCGCGGCTCGCGGCGGGCACGTACCACCACGAGGGTCGCGGCGGTGGACGGCAGAAGTTCAGCTGGATCCACGTCGACGACGTGCTCGGGGCGATCCGGTTCGCCCGTGAGGACTCGTCCGTCGAGGGCC
Source organism: Frigoribacterium sp. ME-P-080 (assembly GCF_030209595.1). Classification (NCBI taxonomy): domain Bacteria; kingdom Bacillati; phylum Actinomycetota; class Actinomycetes; order Micrococcales; family Microbacteriaceae; genus Frigoribacterium; species Frigoribacterium sp. ME-P-080. The sequence continues at coordinate 501,518 of NZ_JARVRR010000002.1, read as the reverse complement.
CGCTCAACCTGTCGTCCCCGAACCCGAGCGACAACCGCACCGTGATGCGCACCCTCCGCCGCGTGCTGGGCGTGCCGTTCGGCCTGCCGGCCTGGCGGTGGATGCTCGAGCTCGGCACGGCCGTGCTCCGCACCGAGACCGAGCTCGTGCTCAAGAGCCGGTGGGTGCTGCCCGAGCGCCTCGTCGACGGCGGGTACGAGTTCGTCCACCCGCACCTCGACGAGGCCCTGAAGAGCATCGTCGCCGGGAGGCGCGGCGCGGCCTGAGTGCCCCTGGTGCGACCAGGCCGAGGACGGCGGCCGCCGCGCGGGTGCCGGTCAGCGGAGGACGGAGCTGAGCAGCAGGCTGGTCTCGCTGTTGACGACGCCCTCGACGCTGCGGATGCGGGCGAGCACGCGGTCGAACTCGCCGAGCGACGACGTGCGCAGCTCGGCGACGAGGTCCCAGCCGCCGTTCGTCGTGTGGAGCGACGCCACCTCGGGGAACCCGCGCAGCTGCCGGATGACGTGGTCGGTCGACCGCCCCTCGATCTCGATGAAGCCGATCGCACGGATGAGGTCGGGATCGTCGGCCTCGCGCACCCGCACGGTGTAGCCGAGCACCGTTCCCGACGCCTCGAGCCGGTCGAGCCGTGAGGTGATCGTCGCCCGCGTCACGCCCAACCGCCGCGCGAGGCTCGCGGCCGACTCGCGCGCGTCGACCCGCAGGGCCGCCAGGAGGCGCCGGTCGAGCTCGTCGAGATCCGCCATGGATCGAAACGTACAGCACGACCGCGCACAACGGGTGATCGAGCGTGCGGAATGGCGCTCGATGGTGATTGTGGCTGCACATCGCCCAGTCCTAACGTGGTGCCACCCGGACGCGACGACCGAACCGGGCCGAGCAGGAGGAGGTCGCCGTGGTGCGCTTCGTGGATGTGCAGAACATGATCCGATGGGTCACCGACCGCGGGGTCGGCCCGATCACCAGCGGCATGGTGACCGCCCTCGAACGCGACTTCGCCCGGTGGCCCGCCTTCGACAAGTCGCCCCGCGTCGCCTCCCACAGCCCCATCGGCGTCATCGAGCTGATGCCGGCCAGCGACAGCGAGACCTACGGCTTCAAGTACGTCAACGGCCACCCGTCGAACCCGGGCCGCGGCTACCAGACCGTCACCGCGTTCGGCGTGCTCGCCGACGTCGACACGGGCTACCCGACCTTCCTCGCCGAGATGACGATCCTCACCGCGCTGCGGACCGCCGCCACGAGCGCGATGGCCGCCAAGCGCCTCGCCCGGGCCGACTCGCGCGTGCTCGCCCTGATCGGCGCCGGCTCGCAGGCCGAGTTCCAGGCCCTCGCGATGCGCTCGACCCTCGGGCTCGACACGGTCCGCGTGTTCGACGTCGACCCCGGCGCCACCGCGAAGTTCGTCCGCAACCTCGAGCCGCTCGGCTTCGACATCACGGTCTGCGCGAGCCCCGGCGAGGCGGCCGACGGCGCCGACGTGATCACGACCTGCACGGCCGACAAGCAGAACGCGGTCGTCCTGCCCGACGAGGCCGTCCGCCCCGGCGTCCACGTCAACGCGATCGGCGGCGACTGCCCGGGCAAGACCGAGCTCGACCCCGCGACGCTGCGCAGGGCCGACGTCTTCGTCGAGTACCCCGAGCAGACCCGCGTCGAGGGCGAGATCCAGCACCAGCCGGCCGACTTCGCCGTCACCGAGCTGTGGCAGGTCGTCGCCGGGCAGCGCCCCGGGCGCACGAGCGACGAGCAGATCACGATCTTCGACTCGGTCGGCTTCGCCATCGAGGACGTGTGCGCCCTGAAGTACCTCCGACAGGACGTCGTCGGCACCGACTACGCCGTCGAGATCGACCTCGTCGCCGACCCCGACGACCCGAAGGACCTGTTCGGCCTCGTCGCCGCCCGCCGACCCGTCGGCGCCTGAGTCCCCGACCGCCCCGGACCGCACCCACCGCAGAAGCCGCGCCGAGACCGTCGTGACGACCGTCGCTCCCCCGCCCCGCGCCTCCTCGTCCCCGGCGACCGCCGTGGTGACGCCGCCGGCGTCCCCCGCACTCCGCGCCTCCTCGCGCACCCGAAGCGCCGACGAGGAGGCGCGGACGGCCCTCCAGTCGCCCGCCGCGGTCGTGATGGTGCGGCCGCACCACTTCACGCCGAACCCGCAGACCGCGGCCGACAACGCGTTCCAGACCGACCCGGCCGAGGTCGACGCGACCCGGGCCCAGCTCGCGGCGCGCGCGTTCGACGAGGTGACCCGGGCGACCGAGGCACTGCGCGCGGCGGGCGTCACGGTGCACCTCGTCGACGACGAGCGGACCGACCGGCCCGACGGGGTGTTCCCGAACAACTGGTTCTCGACCCACGACGACGGCCGGGTGGTGCTCTACCCGATGCACTCGCCCAACCGTCGGGGTGAGCGACGCACGGACGTCGTCGACCTGCTGCGCGAGCGGTACCGCGTCACCGAGGTGCTCGACCGGTCCCCGCTCGAACGGCGCGGGATCGTCGTCGAGGGCACCGGGGCGCTCGTCCTCGACCACGTCGGGCGCGTCGCCTACGTCACGCTCTCGCACCGGGCCGAACGGGCTGCCGTCGCCCTGGTCTGCTCCGACCTCGGCTACGAGCCCCTGACCTTCACCGCGACGGACGCGACGGGCGTGCCGATCTACCACACGAACGTCATGATGAGCGTGGCGTCGCGGTTCGCCCTGGTCGGCCTCGAGTCGATCGCGTCCCCGAGCGAACGGAGGCGCGTGGTCGAGCGCCTGTCGGCCTCCGGACGCGAGGTGGTCGCCCTGACCCGCACCCAACTCGGCGAGTTCGCGGGCAACGCGCTCGAACTGGCGGGGGCCGACGGGCCCGTGCTGGCGATCTCGGCACGAGGATGGGCGTCCCTCACCCCGTCGCAACGCCGCACCGTGTCGCGGCACGCACGGCCACTGCCGCTCGAGGTGCCGACGATCGAGCTCGCCGGTGGGTCCGTGCGCTGCATGCTCGCCGGGGTGCACCTGCCGCCGCGGTCGTAGCCGGGGCGCCTCCTGCCTCGGTGCCGGCCGGGGCATCGGCCGCCCCGGTGACGCGGGTGCGGGCCTTGCACGCACTGCAGCTTCTCAGCACTGTCACGGTCGCTTGAGGGCACGCCCCCAGCGGACCCCCACGTACCGTCGTCTCAGGAGCCTTTCCGCTCGTCACGAGCCTTCTCCGCTGTCCGGCCGTTCGCGCCGCTCAGCCCGACCCGCCTCATCAGCCCGACCCACCCGGAGCATCCCCGTGGACGTCTCACTGACCACCTGGCTCATCACGATCGCCGTCACCATCGCGTTCTTCGTGTTCGAGTTCTTCACCCACGTGCGCAAGCCGCACGAGCCGACGATCGGCGAGTCCGCCCGCTGGTCGGCGTTCTACATCGGCCTCGCGCTGCTGTTCGGCGTCGGCATCGGCTTCGTGAGCGGCTGGGGCTTCGGCGGCGAGTACTTCGCCGGCTACCTCACCGAGAAGGCGTTGTCGATCGACAACCTGTTCGTCTTCCTGCTGATCATGACCGGGTTCGCCGTGCCGCGCATGTACCAGCAGAAGGTGCTGATGATCGGCATCGTCATCGCGCTCATCATGCGTGCGGGCTTCATCGCCGCCGGCGCCGCGCTGATCGAGAACTTCTCGTGGGTCTTCTACCTCTTCGGCGCCCTGCTCTTCGTGCTGGCCTACCAGCAGATCAAGGGCGACCACGGCGGCAACGCGGCCGACAACGCCTTCGTCAAGATCGCCCGCCGCGTCCTGCCCGTCGACGACGAGTTCCACGAGGACAAGTTCACCGTCAAGAAGGGCGGCAAGCGCTTCGTGACGCCGCTGCTGCTCTGCGTGATCGCGATCGGCTTCGTCGACCTGGTCTTCGCCCTCGACTCGATCCCCGCGATCTACGGCCTGACCAACGAGGCGTACATCGTCTTCACGGCCAACGCCTTCGCCCTGATGGGTTTGCGCCAGCTCTACTTCTTGATCGGCGGACTGCTCGAGCGTCTCGTGTACCTGTCGCAGGGTCTCGCGATCATCCTCGCGTTCATCGGCGTCAAGCTCGTCTTCCACGCCCTGCACGTCAACGAGGTGCCGTTCATCAACGGCGGCGAACCGCTGCTGTGGGTGCCCGAGATCCCGATCTGGTTCTCGCTGCTCTTCATCGGCGCGACCATCACCGTGGCCACGATCGCCAGCCTCGCCAAGACCCGCGGCGACGCCCAGAAGGCCAAGCGCGACGAGGTCGACGGCGAGAAGGTCACGGTCGCCAAGGACTCGGACGACCCCACCCGCCACTAGGCGCCGGCTCGCACTGCACCGCGTTTCGTCCACCGCACCACGACTGGTCGGGGTGCGGTGCACGAAACGCGGTGTGGTGTGTCACGAGCGCGCGGCACCACGCCGCCACGCCACCTCGACTTGGTCCGTCGACGGCCGTGCGCGAAGATCGGGTGTCCTCCCGCGGTCGTCGAGGGGGACCGCCTGAGAGGGGTTCTCCGTGGTCGTCGATCGACATGCCGGCTGAGACGCTGGCGCTGCTGCTCGGCCGGTGGTCCGTCACGCGCGAGATCGACGACCACCGCACCGGCGAGCACGCCCGGTTCGACGGGACGGCCACGATCGAGGAGGCGCGGGCGGGCTCCGACCTCGTGGCGACGTACGACGAGGCCGGCGTGCTGGTCGTGGCCGACCGGCGGACACCCGCCACCCGGCGGCTCGGCTACGCGGCCCGGGGTGACGGGTCGCTCGACGTGCGCTTCGCCGACGGCCGGCACTTCGTCGACCTCGACCTGCGGTCGGGGGCCTGGGAGGCGCACCACCCGTGCGCCCCGGACAGCTACCTGGTCGAGACCCTCGTGCTCTCGCCGACGTCGTTCGAGGAGCGGTGGACGGTGCGCGGGCCGGCGAAGTCGTACGACGCGCTCACGACGTACGAGCGCGTCGCCGGGCATCCCGCCACGAAATGAACGACCCGCCACACGTTCGCGTGGCGGGTTGTTCACTTCGTGGCGGGGTGGAGGGTCGGCGCGTGGCGCGTGCCGCGGTGCCGCGGTGCCGCGGTGCCGCGCTAGAGCTTGGCGGCGAGCTCGGCGTCGGTCGGCTCGACCAGGTGGCTGCCGTCGGGGAAGACCACGACGGGGATCTGCGTGCGACCGCTGACGGCGTAGGCACGGTCGGCACCGTCGGCGACGGCCTCGAGGTCGACGTAGTCGTAGGCCACGCCCTCGCGGTCGAGCAGCGCCTTCGAGCGGCGGCAGTCACGGCACCACTCGGCGCCGAACATCAGGATGCGGTCGGGGGCGGTGTCGGTGCTCATGGCGACCAGGGTACGCGCGGTGACGGGACGCGGGCACGCCACCCGCGCCTCCTCGTCCCCGACCGGTCTCGAGATCCGGTCCGGGAATCCGGCCGGACGCCGGATCGCCGCCCGGTTCGCTCGCCGCGAGCGAACGACGTTCGGTTTCTCGTTCGGGGGCCTTGCGAGCCCCCGGGGGTGGCATGTCACACTGGAGGAGCGCCCTCGTCGTGGAGTGGCAATCCCCCCAATCCACCCGCCAGCAGCATGGCCCGCGACGAGTGTGCTGCATCGTGCAGACCGGGGTCGACCACGAGTCGGCCGCCGACGTCCACGATGCCCCCGACGAGATGATCGTCGTGCGCACGCGTCCCGGGCCCGGAGGCATTCCCGTGACCGACACCCTTCAGCGCCCGCCCCAGACCTCGAGCACGCCCGCCGTGCGCACGCCCGCCGCCGCACCTCCCCCGCGCTCGTCGTCGACGCACCCGCGCGACACCCGCCCCACGCCCCAGCCGCACCGCCTGACCCCCTCGGGCGTCGTCGGCATCGCCGTGCTCGGCCTCGCGACGTTCTTCGCGATCACCACCGAACTGAGCCCGGTCGGCCTCCTCTCGACCATGAGCACCGACCTCGGCGTCAGCGAGGCGCGCATGGGCGTCGTCGTCACGGTGTACGCCGTGGCCGTCGCCGCGTTGGCCCTGCCCCTCACCTGGGCCACCGCACGCTTCCCCCGCAAGGCCGTGCTCGTCACGACCCTGGTCGGCTACACGGCCTCGAACCTGATGGTCGCGCTCGCCCCGAGCTTCGGCGTGCTGCTGACCGGTCGCGTGGTCGGTGGCATCGCACACGCCCTGTTCTTCTCGGTGGCCTCGGCCTACGCGACGCGCATCGTGCCGCCGCGCCTGGCGGGCCGCGCCATCGCCTTCGTCTACTCGGGCAGCTCGCTGGGCTTCGTCGTCGGCGTGCCGCTCGCGACGACGGTCGGCGACCAGCTCGGCTGGCGTCCCGCCGTGGGCGCGGTCGCCGTCGCCACCGCGGTGCTGGCCGTCGTGGCCGCGCTGTTCCTGCCGCACGTCCAGGGCGAGTCGTCGCCGCACGTCGGCTCGGTCCGCTCGTGGGCACGCTCGGGGCTGCTCGCCGTGGTCGTGGCCGACCTCATGCTGTTCGCCGGCCACTACGTCGTCTACACCTTCATCGGCCCGTACCTGACGGGGGCCGGCCTCGGCGAGGACCTCGTCGGCGGCGCCCTGCTCGTGCTCGGCGGCACGGGCGTGGTCGGCCTGCTCGCGGCCGGCGCGTTCGTCGACCGGGCACCCCGGCAGACGCTGATCGTCGCGGTCGCGGTGATGATCGGCGCCCTGGCCGCCCTGCCGTTCGTGCACGGTTCGCTCGTCGGCACATTCGTCGTCGCGGGGCTGTGGATGGCCGCCAACGGCACGACCGGGACGCTCTTCATGGCGGCCGCGATCCGCACCGGCGGGGTCAGCCCCGACATCGCGGGCGCGCTGATCAACGCCGGCTCGAACGTCGGCATCGCCGCCGGTGCCGCGATCGGCGGACAGGTCTACGGGATGTCGGGCCTCGCCACGGTGCCGTTCGCCGCCGCGGCCATCGTCGCGATCAGCCTCGTCGTGATCGTGGCGGGCCGACGCGGATTCCCGCTGACCGGTCACGCGCAGGCGACCCTGTCGACCTCGTCGCTCGCGGTCATCACCTCGTCGGTGGCGGTCGTCACGACGTCGATCCCGACCGTGGGCCAGGGCCACGGCGGGCGTCGCCCCCGCCGGTAGGACGCAGGAGGCGCGGGTCGCGTCCTCGGCACCGCCATCCGCCCCGCTGTACCCCGATGTCCCCTACAAGGCGGACGAAATCACCCCTGCTCTGGGGACTCCACTCGACAAACGAGAAGCTTTATTGTCGAGGCATCCACTTCCGTGGAGCCCCCGTACCCGTGGGGGCGACACGCGGGCACCTGAACCCCCGCGTGTCGAGCAGGACCGACGCCCGACCGGATCCGACCCGGCCGGACGCCCCCACCCGAGGACACCCCCATGTCGCTTCTCCGCGCCTCCGTGCGCCCCCGTCGTCGCGCCCTCTCGTTCGCGGCCTTCGCCACCGCCTCCCTGCTGGCGGCCGTCGCCGTGACCCAGGCCGTCTCGCCGGCGCCGGCCCAGGCCGCCGCAGCGCTCTCGTGCGACCAGAACACGATCTACGCGACGGCCGGTCAGGGCCAGTTCGTCGCCATCAACGTCGCGGCCAACACGGTGTCCGACGTGATCGCGGGGACGGCGAACCCGTTCTCACCGGCCAACAACGGTCTCGGCGTCGGGCGGAACGGCCTCGACGCCTACGCCTTCACCAACGGCGCGGCCAACAACTCGAACGGCAACACGCTCGCGCGCTACGACTCGGCGGCCGGGGCCGTCACGACGGTCGCCAACGCGAACCCGTCGGGCGCACCCGCCTCGACCCTGCGGGGCGCCGTCAACCCGGTGACCGGGATCTACTACTACGCGACCGGTGGCGACCCGTCGACGATCTCGGCGTACGACCCGGAGACCGGGGACAAGATCGGCGTCGTCGGCCGCATCCCCGGCCTGCAGGCCGGCAACGGCGACTTCGCCTTCAGCACGCAGGGACTGCTCTTCGTCGTGGCGAGCAACGCGGTCTACCGACTGAACGACGAGACGATCCCGACCACGGCCGGCACCACCTCCCTCGCCGCCACCAAGCTGACCGACCTGCCCACGGGCACCAACAGCCCCGGCATCGCCTTCTCGTCCGACGGATACCTGTACGTCTCGTCGGGCATGCAGATCATCAAGCTCGACTCGAGTTCGGGTACCGAGGTCAGCCGCATGACGACCCCGGCCATCAGCAACATCACCTCGTACTCCGACCTCGCGAGCTGCAACTACGCCAACACCCTGACGGGCAAGGCGGACGTCACGGGCCGCTGGAAGTCCGGCGACCAGTTCGCCCTCAAGGTCGACGGCGGCAACCTGTCGTCGCCGTCCACCGCGACGACCTCCGGCACCGCGAACGGAGTCCAGGCCCAGAAGGCCGGCGCCGCGCTCGCGATCCCGGCCCGGACGTACACCGTCTCGCAGACGGCGGGCAACAGCTCGACGCGCCTCGCCGACTACTCGACGACGTACCGCTGCGCGAACGTCACCGACGACGCGACCGTCGCGTCGGGCTCGGGCAACACCGCGCAGTTCACCTTCCCGGCCGCGACCAGCGCCGACGGCACCGACGTCGTGTGCACCTTCGCGAACACCGTGGCGGCGATCTCGGCCGCAGCCTCCGACGACACCGGGACCACCGCCTCCGGCACCACCCTGACGGTCGGCGCACCCGGCGTCCTCGCCGACGACGCGGGCACCGACCTGACCGTGACGTCGAACACGCAGCCGACGAACGGGCAGGCCACCGTCTCGGCCGACGGCTCGTACGTCTACACGCCCGCGACGGGCTTCTCGGGAACCGACACCTTCCAGTACACGACGACCGACGGAGGCGGTGGCACGTCGACCTCGACCGTCACGATCACCGTCACCCCGGTGAGCAGCGACGACGTCGCGACCGCCCGTGCCGGCCAGGCCCTCGTGGTCGACGCGGCCTCGGGCGTCCTGGCGAACGACTCGGGCACCGGTCTGACCGCCGCCGTGGCGACCGGACCCTCGCACGGCTCCCTCGTGCTCGGTCGTGACGGCTCGTACCGCTACGTCCCGGCCGACGGGTTCTCGGGCACCGACACCTTCACCTACACGGCCACGGACTCCGAGGGCGCGAGCACCACGAGCACGGTGACCGTCACCGTGCTGCCCACCGCCGTCGACGACACGGCGACCGCCGCCTCGGGCACCCCGACGACCATCGCCGGCAGCGACCTGACGAGCAACGACGACGGCCTCGACACGACGGTGACCGCGGTCTCGACGCCCGGGCACGGCACCGCCTCGGTGACGCCCTCCGGCGACGTCGTCTACACGCCCGCGGACGACTTCTCGGGCACCGACGCCTTCGACTACACCGTCACCGACGGCCAAGGCGGCACCGACACCGCCACGGTCACCGTGACGGTCGCCCCCCGCGCCTCCGACGACTCGGTCGACGCCGTGGCGGGTGCTCCCCTCGACGTCCCGGCCGGCCGTGGCCTGCTGGCGAACGACGGCGGCACCGGCCCCCTGACCGCCGCGGTCGCCACCGCCCCCTCGCACGGCACCGTGGTGGTGTCGCCGGACGGCTCGTTCGTCTACACGCCGGAGAAGGGCTTCTCGGGGACCGACTCGTTCACGTACACCCTGACCGACGGCAATGGGGTCACGAGCACCGCGACGGCCAGCGTGGCGGTCGCCCCCGAGGCCGTCGACGACGCGGTTCAGGTCACGGCGGGCGGCAACGCCCACCTCGACGGGCCCGGCGTGCTGGGCAACGACTTCGGAACCGGCCTGACGGCCGCGGTCGAGACCGGGCCGCAGCACGGCACCGCGACCGTCGCCACGAACGGCGAGTTCGACTACACGCCGGCGCCCGGCTTCTCGGGCACCGACACCGTGACCTACCAGGTCACCGACGCCGCGGGTCGCACCTCGACCGCGTCGGTGACGATCACCGTGAAGCCGGTGGCCGTCGACGACGCGGCGACCACGCCGAACGGCACCACGGTGACCACGCCCGCCTCGGCCGGACTGCTCGCCAACGACCTCGGCACCGGGCTGCGCGTGACCGACCACGGCACGCCCGCCCACGGCGCCGTGACGGTCGACGCCGACGGCAGCTGGAGCTACACGCCGGACGCCGGCACCTCGGGCACCGACTCGTTCGAGTACCAGGTGACCGACGCCTCGGGTCAGACCGCGACGGCTCGCGCCTGGGTCGTCGTCGGCGACCTGGCCATGGCCGACCAGGGCACCGCCACCGCGGGCCGACCGCTGTCGGTCGACGCCGCGAAGGGCCTGCTGTCGAACGACAGCGGCACCGGCCTCTCCGGCGCCCTCGACGGCGCCCCCCGCCACGGTGACGTGACCGTCGCGAAGGACGGCTCGTACGTTTACACCCCCGCGACGGGCTTCTCGGGCACCGACACCTTCACCTACACGGCGACCGACGCCGAGGGGCAGAAGAGCACGGGCATCGTGACCGTCGTCGTCGTGCCCGACGCCGTCGACGACGTCACGTCGACGAAGGCCGGCACCGCGGTCACCGTCGCGGAGCCCGGCGTGCTCGGCAACGATCTCGGCACCGACCTGCGCGCGGAGATCGTCGACGCCCCGACCCACGGCACGGCCACGATCGCGGCCGGCGGCACCTTCACCTACACGCCCGCCGACGGATTCTCGGGTACCGATCTGCTGACCTACCGCGCCACCGACGCATCCGGCGCCGCGGACGTCGCGACCGTGACGATCCACGTCGGTCCGATCGTGGTCGACGACTCGCCCGTCGGTGGCACCGTGGCCGACCAGCCCCTCGTCGTGGACGCCGCGCACGGCGTGCTCTCGAACGACAAGGGCACCGACCTGACGGCGAAGGTCACCGACCAGCCGAAGGCCGGCACCGTGACCACGGGCCCCGACGGTTCGTACACGTACACCCCGGAGCCCGGCACCTCGGGCAAGGACACCTTCGGCTACGAGGTCACCGACGGCAACGGCCAGAAGGGCACGGGCACCGTGACCGTCGTGGTCGCCCCGAAGGCCGTCGACGACGTCGCCACCGTCGTGGCCGACGGTCACGTGACGGTCGCCACCCCCGGCGTGCTCGGCAACGACGTCGGCACCGGCCTGGCCGTCACCGCGGTCACTCCGGCGCCGCACGGCACCGTGACGGTCGCGCCGGACGGCACGTTCGACTACACGCCGGCCCCCGGGTTCTCGGGCGACGACATCGTCGTCTACACGGTCACCGACCGTGACGGCGGAACCGACGCCGCGACGGTCACCGTCACCGTGACGCCCCGCGCGATCGACGACCGTTACACGACGCCCGCGGCGACCACGCTCTCCGTGCCGGCCCCCGGCCTGCTCGTGAACGACCTCGGCACCGGCCTGACCGTGACGAGCGTCGGCACCCCGGCGCACGGCACGATCGTCACCCAGCGGGACGGTTCGGCCGCCTACACGCCGGACGCGGGCTTCTCGGGCACCGACCACGTCGAGTACACCGCGACCGACGCGTCGGGCCGCGGCACGAAGGCCGTCGCCACGATCGTCGTCGGCGCCCTCGCCGTCGACGACGCCGGCGCCACCCGCGCCGGTACGCCGCTGACCGTCGATGCCACGCACGGCGTGCTCGCGAACGACTCGGGCAGTTCGCTGACCGCGACGATCGACGGGCGCCCCGCCCACGGCACGGTCGACCTGGCGAAGGATGGTTCGTACGTCTACGCGCCGAAGCCCGGCTTCTCGGGTGTCGACGCCTTCACCTACACGGCCACCGACGCCGAGGGTCAGATCCGCACGGGCACGGTCACCATCACGGTGCTGCCGACGGCGGTCGACGACGGGGCCTCCACCCCGGCCGACACGACGCTGACCGTGGCCGCCCCGGGCGTGCTGGGCAACGACCTGGGTACGGGACTGCGCGTCACCGGGACGGGCACCGCCACCCACGGCACGGTCACCATCGACGCCGGTGGTCGCCTGGTCTACGCGCCGACGACCGGCTACTCCGGCCCGGACGCCGTGACCTACGCGGTCGCCGACCGTGACGGCGGCACCGCCACCGCAACGGTCCGCATCACCGTGGGCGTCAAGGCCGTCGACGACGAGGGCACGACGATCGCCGGTCAGCGCCTGGTCTCGGGCAAGGTCGGCGGCGTGCTGGGCAACGACGACGGGTCGGCCCTCTGGGTTGCCCTGGCCTCGAAGCCCTCCCACGGCACCGTGACGATGACGCGCGACGGCTCGTACGAGTACGTGCCGGACGCCGGCTTCGTGGGGGCAGACTCGTTCGACTACACGGCGACCGACGCCTCGGGGCAGACGTCCCGGGCGACGGTGACCATCACGGTTCTGGGCGCGGCCGTCGCGGTCGACGACGAGCAGCGCGGCACGACGGACCACCCGGTCACCGTCGACGTCACGGCGAACGACGCCCCCACCGAGGGTGCGACCTTCGACCGCGGCACCGTCGTGATCGTCGACCCGGCCACCGGTGACGGGGTCAGCACGCTGACCGTGCCCGAGCAGGGCACCTGGACTGTCGTCGACGGCTCCGTGGTCTTCACCCCCGCGAAGGGCTTCGACTCCGAGGCGTCGGTGCAGTACCGCGTGACCGACACGGCCGGCGAGACGGTCCAGGCGGTCGTCACGGTGTCGTTCCCGATGATCCTGTCGGCGACGCAGCTGGCCTTCACCGGCAGCGCGTCGGTGCTCGGCATCGCCGCCATGGCCCTGCTCGGGGTCGCGCTCGGCCTGGCGCTCTCGCGTCGCGGCCGTCGCGTGGTCGGCCCGATCCGAGGCCGTCGCCGGGCCGAGTAGCCCCCGACGCGCCGACGTCCCCGTCCGCCCGCCCCTCCTGCCGAGGGGGCGGGCGGGCGGGGACGTCCGTCGCACGGCAGTCCGTGCCGCGGAACGCTCTCGGCGGCTCCGCAGCACGCGACCCCACCGGGGGTGTCATCCGTCGGGAGGACGCGCCCGCGGCTCGATGCTGAGAGGGTCACGAGGAGGCGGACGGGTCGTCGTCGAGGGAGAGAGGGATCGTCGTGACATCACCGGGAAGGACGTCGGAGCCGCGGTCCTGGGCCTGGGCCCTGGGCTGGCTGAGCCTGTCCGGCCCGGTCCTGCTGGTCACGGGCAACGCCCCCTCGCTGATCGGCACCCCACTCGTGCCCTGGGCGAGCATCCTGCTGGATCTCTGGGCGGTCGTGTCCGTGTTCTTCGGAGTCGCCGCCGTCGCCTTCGCCCGCGACGACGCCGAGTCGGCTCCTGACGACCGACCGCGCTTCGTCACGGCCGGGATGGCGCTCGGCCTTCTCGGGCTGGCGGTCAGCGGGTGTCTGCTGCTTCTCTGGCTGCTGACGCCCCTGCCCTTCTGACCCATGAGCGAGCGCCGGCAGAGACGGCGTGATCGTCGTGGACGACAGCGCCGGTGCGTGCCGGCGGCCCGCACGCCAGGAGCACGCCCCGCCGCCTCGCGACGGGTGTGAGCACGACTCGCGTCGGACACGCCGCAGGGACGCGAACGAGTGCGCCACGATCCTGCGCGGTCGGCGCAGGCGGTTCCACGATTCCGACCTCCACGTGAGTGGCTTACGAGAAAGTGCGTACCTGCCGACGACGGGGCTTCCTGCGATGCTGCGATCACCCGCCGACCACACGAGCAGGAGAGCACATGACGAACGACCTGACCACGCGCAGCTCCTCCCGCCGCCTCGCCCGCGGCACGGCCGTCCTCGCCGGAGTCGCCCTCCTCACCGGACTCGGCGTCGCCACGCCGGCGGCCGCTGCTCCCGGGACCCCACCGAAGTCGACCGTGACGGCTGCCGCGGACCGGCGAGACACCACCAGCGAACACCGCAACGCCTGCGCCGTGCGGACGCTCCTCACCCAGACCTTCGCCGACCCGGACGGCACGTCCTCCCGCGAGCTCGCGGCCCGGCTCGTCTCCCCGACCGCGGTCGCGCACGGAGCAGGGACCGCGGCGGGGCCGGAGGGATTCCTCGCCCAGTTCGCGGCGGACCGCATCCGCGTTCCCGGTGCCCACGCCGTGATCAAACACGTCGCAGCCGACGGCGACCTCGTCGCGGTGCACTGGCAGATCACGCCGGACCCCGGCGACGAACGACGCGGTGACGCCGCCGTCGACCTGTTCCGCCTCGAGCACGGCCGGATCGTCGAGCACTGGTCGCTCGAGCAGCCCGTTCCGACCGGCACACCGGCCAGCGGGAACACGAACTCGATGTTCAGCGACCTCTACCGGTCGGCGCGTCCGACCGCCGCGCCGTCCGAACGTCAGGAAGAACGCAATCGCGTCCTCGCGGTGTCGGCGTACGACACGCTGTTCCGGGACCACGACCCGTCGATCCTCGACCGCGCATTCGACCCCGCGTACCTGCAGCACAACCCGGTGGCTCCGAACGGGACGGCAGCGCTGAAGCAGCTGTTCGGGAGCGGTGCGCAGTTCCCGGCGCAGCAATCCGTCATCTCGCTCTCGGACGGCGACATCGTCTGGACCTTCTCCCAGGCGGTCGGCGCGAAGCCCGGAGACCCGCTGCTCGCGGCCGACCTGTTCCGCGTCGACGGCGGCCTCATCCGCGAGCACTGGGACGTGGTCCCCACCGACTAGCCGCCGAGGCGGCCTCGTGCACCGGACGTGCGGCGTCGATGCCAGGTGAGGGCCGTCGCCGCGAGCACGCCCCCCACGACGGCACCGATGGTGTTGGTGATCCAGTCACCCGTGTCGCAAGCTCGACCGATCACCACCACCAGTGCCTGGAGCAACTCGATGGCACCCGACAGTACGACGGCGCCGAGAACTGCCACCACCGGTCGTCGCCAGAGCACCCCCGCGAAGAACGAGACCGGGACGAACAAGAGGACGTTCGCGGTCGACTCCACCGCAGTGGGCGAGAGGTACGGCAGGCCCGGGTTGCACGTGATGCCCGGGTAGGGCGCGCCATCCGGGTACAGCGTGAGCGCCAGGACCGCGAGCACTGCCAGGCCGAGGAGAACGCCGGTCGTCCGTCGGCGTCCCACGAGCCACAGTCCGGCGAACGGACCGACGACGACGACGCCGACCAGGACCGAGAAGGCGAGCCACGGCACCAGGGCGAGCACGGTCGAGAGCACGGACCGAGACTAGGACACGTCGGATCTGCTGAACGCGGCGCGGGACGGTCGGGACGGAGCCGTCGTGGAACCTCCGTGCGACTCGGAGCCGAGCGCCCGAGCTGAGGAGGCTTCGGGCCGGTGCCGACGAGGCGGTGGAGGTCACGGCGGGGTAACGAAGTCGATGCGTTCCAATCCTTTTCGGGCCCGGTGGCGAACCCAGTACATCCCCACCGGGACCAACTGACAAGGAGCTTCACCATGAACGCTTTCACTCGCAAGAACATCACCAAGACCACCCTCGGCCTCGTCGCCTCGGGCGCCCTGCTCTTCTCCCTCGCCGCGTGCTCGATGGACTCCGGCACCTCGACCGACACGTCCTCCTCGTCGAGCTCGTCGTCCTCCGAGCCCAGCGCCGCGTCGACGCCCGCCGCGTCGATCGCCGACCTCAGCAACGGCGTCGACACGCAGGTCGCCGTGGACGCGTCCTTCGTCGACGCCCTCACGAGCCTGGGCCTGACGCCCGGCGTCGTCGGCACCGCGACCTTCACCGACGGCACCTTCGCGTTCCCCATCACGGGCGGCAACGTCGACTACTACGGCCCCGACAGCGACGTGCGACCCTACGTCCAGGGCGAGATCGACCACGACGGCTCCGGCCTGTCGCTGACCGCGGCCGACGGCACCGTCGTCGAACTGACCGACTTCCGCATCGACCCGGGCGAGTCGAAGCTCTACGGCACCGTGACCGCCAACGGCACCGTCGCCGCCGAGGACGCCTACCTCTTCAACCTCTGGGGTGGCACGCTCAAGCCGATCCAGATGGAGGGCTCGAACGCCGTCCTCGAGGGCACCACGGTGCACATCAGCCCCGACGCCGCGTCGCTGCTGAACCAGACCTTCAAGACCGACGCCGTCCAGGACGAGATGCTCGTCGGCGTCGCGAAGATCACCGCCGCCACGGAGTAGTACCTGTCTGGCCGGCTACCCGCCGGCCCGGCCCCCAGGGCCGCACCCCGCCTCGCGAGGTGCGGCCTGGAACCCGGGTCGTCTCCGTGACGACGCACCGGCCCCGCCCTGCTCGACGGGGTCGGCGATCCCGGTGGACCCCGCCTCGTGCTCACGCACGGGGCGGGGTTTTTCCGTTGCCGCCCGGGGTCCGGCCCGAGGTCTGGCGGCCGTGAACCCGGTTTCGAACGACGCACCCAGAAGAATCGGGGTGCATCGTTCGGAACCGGGTTCTTCGCGCACTGACGGCCGGGGGTCAGGAGACGCGGCGGGGGTGACGAGCGCCGTGCTCACCGCGCCCGTCACCTCCGCGTCTGCCCGGCAGCTGACGACCACCGCAGACACGACTCGTGACCCTCGGTCTGGGGTCACCGCTTTCAATTCAAGCGCATAGAGTTCGAGGGGTGCCGTCGGTGGCACGAAACCTCGATCCCGAGCCCCCCGGACTGGACGCCATGTCTCTTGCACCTGCGCCACCCGTGGGGACCGAGCGCTCCGACGACGACCTCCTCGTCCTCGTCGCCGAAGGCAACCAGCAAGCCTTCGCGGTCTTCTACGACCGGACGGCTGCCCGTGTCCTCGGACTGGTCCGTCGCATCCTGGTCGATCCGGCGCAGTCCGAGGAGGTCACGCAGGAGATCTTCCTGGAGGCCTGGCAGACCGCCGGGCGCTTCGATCCCGCGCGTGGCAAGGCATCGTCGTGGCTGCTCACGATGGCGCACCGCCGCGCCGTCGACCGGGTGCGCGCCTCCCAGTCCTCACGCGACCGCGACCTCGCGGTCGGTGCCAAGGAATTCGTCGACGCACGGGACGACGTGGCGGAGACGGCCGAGACCCGGGTCGAGCACGAGCGAGTGACGAAAGCCATGCGCACCTTGACCGACCTGCAGCAGCAAGCCCTCGAGCTGGTGTACTTCGGCGGGCTGAGCCACAGCGAGGCTGCCCGTGAGGCCGGCGTCGCCATCGGGACGATGAAGACCCGCATCCGCGATGCCCTGATCACCCTCCGTCGACTGATCGCAGAAACGGAAGCGGCCTGACCGATTCATCCCCCGGGATCGGGCCGGAGGCACGTGCCGAGCAGATCGGCGTCGAACAGCGGGCCTCACGACGTTCTCGTCGACGTCGACGCTCGGCATCGTCAGGGTGTTGGGTCGATGGATGGTCGCCGCCTCACCTGTCCTGACCGTCGACGCGTTCCCCGTCGGGTTCACGTTCCTCTCGTGGACCTTCATCGCCATCGGTGTCGTCTGCGCGGTCGGTGTCGCGGCCGACGTGGCCCGCCGCCCACAGCCGATGGCCGTGATGAACGTGGTGTGGCCCGTGACGATGCTGTTCGGCGGGCTCGCGTGGCTGCTGTTCTACCGTCGGACCGCGCGCGCCGCCCTGCGAGGACTGAGCCAGGACGAGCGCGGGAGTTCGATGGCGGTCTCCGTCGCCACGGGTACCAGCCATTGCGGCGCGGGTTGCGCGATCGGCGACCTCGTCGCAGAGTTCGCCCTCGTCGCCTTCCCCGTCATCGGCGTCGTCGTCGGCCGGGGCACCCTGTACGACGACGAGATCTTCGCCGGCTGGATCATCGACTTCGTCCTCGCCTTCGCTCTCGGGATCGTGTTCCAGTACTTCTCCATCGCCCCGATGCGCGGCCTCGGCCTCCGAGCCGGCATCGTGGCCGCCCTCAAGGCCGACGCCCTGTCGATCTCGGCGTGGCAGGTCGGAATGTACGGGGTGATGGCGCTGGCCCAGTTCCTCGTCCTGCCCTCACTCTTCGGCGGGCGTGCGGACGTCGTCAGTCCGGAATTCTGGTTCGTCATGCAGATCGCCATGCTCGCCGGGTTCGCGACCTCCTACCCCGTCAACTGGCTCCTCATCAGGTCGGGCGTGAAAGAAGCGATGTGATCCGATGCAGACCTCGACGCCGCACACGAACGCTCGGCCCGGGGGCTGGCGCCCGCGCTCGTTCCGTCGCACACTGGTGCCCAGCGAACGAGAGGACTCGTCATGAGCGACACCGTGGTCGATCAGTACATCGCGGGGTTCCCGCCCGAGAGACGCGAAGCGCTCGAACGGGTGAGGCGGGCCATCCACGCCGGGTGCACCGGCGGCGTCGAGAGCCTGCGGTACGGCATGCCGGCCATCCGCTTCGAGGACGGGCAGACGCTCTACTTCGCGGCCTGGACGCGCCACCTCGGCATCTACCCCGTGCCCCGGTTCGACGAAGCCCTCGAAGGCGACGTCTCCCCTCACCGACGCGCCAAGGACACCGTCGCCTTCGGCTGGGGCCGCCCCGTCCCCGACCAGCTGGTCGAGCGGATCAGCCGCGCGATCGCGTGCGGCGCGGCGACGATCGTGGACGCCCCTCCCCCGGCGTTCGCCGTCACCCGCTGACGGATCCACGCACCCCACTGACGCCCCCTCCGCACTCCGCCGAGCCGCGGCGCCCGCCACCGCTCGACGCGACGCGACGCGTCGCGTCGCGTCGCGTCGGGTCGGGTCGGGTCGGGTCCCGCCAGCCGATCACCCGGCCTTCACGGTCCGAAAGTCGCTAGCTTCGACGAGAAATGCTCACCCCGATTCTGAGGAGACCCGACATGACCGACGCCACCCCCTACCCCGGCCCTGGCACCACCGGCCCCGCCACGACGACCAAGAAGACGATGGGCGTCCTGTCGCTCGTCTTCGGCATCGTCAGCATCGTCTTCTGCCTCTTCCTGCCGGTGCTGTGGATCCTCCTCGCCATCGCCGCCGTGGTGCTCGGCTTCCTGTCGCGCAAGCGCGAGCCCGCCGCCCGCACCATGGCGACGGTCGGCATCGTGCTCGGCTTCATCGGCATCGTGGCCAACATCGGCTCGATGGTCGCTGGCGCGCTGATCATGACCCAGGGCTTCTAGCCCGCACGACGACCCGGACGAGTGGTCGCCGATCGTCCTCCGCCACGATGGCGGGCACGATCCGCGGCCACTCGTCCGCTGCGTCCGGGCCCGTACCCCGAACGCGCCGCGTCGGCGGAGGCGGCCCGGCGTAGCGTCCAGGGCACCCCCGAACCAGAGAGGACCCCGCATGACCCGCGACCAGTACACCTTCTCCGACCCGCGCACGCTCTACCCCACGATCAGCCCCGAGGTGCAGCACCAGGACGAGCCCGGCCTGCAGTCGCAGATGACGCCCGTCCCCGACCTCGGCGAGGAGACCTACCGCGGCACGGGACGCCTGCAGGGGCGCAAGGCCCTCATCACGGGTGCCGACTCGGGCATCGGCGCCGCCGTCGCGATCGCCTACGCCCGCGAGGGTGCCGACGTCGCCCTGAACTACCTGCCGAGCGAACAGTCCGACGCCGACCACGTCATCGCGCTCGTCGAGGCCGCGGGGCAGAAGGCCGTGGCCCTCCCCGGGGACCTGACCAGCGCGTCCTTCTGTCGCGAGCTGGTGCAGAAGGCGGTCGACGGACTCGGCGGCCTCGACGCCGTCGTCAACGTCGCCGGCAAGCAGGTCTGGCACGAGGACATCGCCGACATCACCGACGAGCAGTTCGACCTGACCTTCCGCACCAACGTCTACGCCCCGTTCTGGATCGTCAAGGCCGCCGTGCCGCACCTCGCCCCCGGCTCGACGATCATCAACACCGCCTCGGCCGAGGCCCACACGCCCGCGCCCGACCGCCTCGACTACGCCGCCACCAAGGGTGCGGTCAACAACCTGTCGAAGGGCATGGCGCAGCAGCTCATCACGAAGGGCATCCGCGTCAACGTCGTCGCGCCCGGCCCGACCTGGACCGTGCTGCAGGTGACCGACGGCGTCGACCCCGAGTCGCTGCCCGAGTTCGGCTCGAGCGAGGCCCCGCTCGGTCGCGCCGGCCAGCCCGCCGAGCAGGCACCGGCCTACGTGTTCCTCGCCTCGGCCGAGTCGAGCTTCGTCTCGGGCGAGACGCTCAACGTCAACGGCGGCATGGTCTCGCCGTAGCCCGACCGACGACGGAACCGAGGAGGCGCGGGTCGGCTGGACCGCGCCTCCTCGGCTCCTCGGGTCAGTGGCCCCGGCGGCTCAGGCGGGCAGCGCCGCCGCGAGGTACGGCGCGGTGCGACTACCGGTGGCTCCGGCCACCTGTTCGGGAGTCCCGACGGCGAGCACGCGCCCACCGGCGTCCCCTCCGCCGGGGCCCAGGTCGATGACGTGGTCGGACGCCGCCACGACGCCCATGTGGTGCTCCACCACGACGACCGTGTTGCCCGCGTCGACGAGCAGCTGCAACTGGGTGACGAGCAGCTCGACGTCGGCGGGGTGCAGGCCCGTCGTGGGCTCGTCGAGCAGGTAGAGCGTGTGGCCCGAGCGTGCCCGCTGCAGTTCGGTCGCGAGCTTGATGCGCTGCGCCTCGCCGCCCGAGAGTTCGGTGGCCGGCTGACCGAGTCGCAGGTAGCCGAGCCCGACCTGCCGCAACGTCTCGAGGGCCCGGGAGGCGCTGGTCACCTCGGCGAGGAACGTCGCCGCCTCGTCGACCGTCATCGCGAGCACGTCCGCCACGGTCGCGCCGTGCCACGTGACCTCGAGCGTCTCGGCGTTGTAGCGGGCTCCGTGGCACTCGGGGCACGGCGAGTAGCTGCCGGGCAGGAAGAGCAGCTCGACCGAGACGAACCCCTCGCCCTGGCAGACCTCGCAGCGGCCCCCGGCGACGTTGAACGAGAAGCGTCCGGCGCCGTACCCCCGGGCCCGTGCCTCGTCGGTCGCGGCGAAGGCCTGGCGCACGGCGTCGAACAGGCCCGTGTACGTCGCGAGGTTCGACCGCGGAGTCCGGCCGATCGGCTTCTGGTCGACCTGCACGACGCGGTCGACCCGCTCGTGGCTCGTCGCCGTCTCGGCCAGCACGCCGCCGACCAGCGTCGACTTGCCCGAGCCCGACACCCCCGTGACCGCGGTCAGCACGCCGAGCGGCAGGTCGACGTCGACGCCGTCGAGGTTGTGCCGGGTGACGCCACGCAGTTCGAGGGTGGCGGTCGGTTCGCGGCGGACGGGCGACCCGCCCTGGGCGCGACCGTCGGCGGAGGGGTCGAGGAACCGCCTCGTGACGGAGTCGGCGACCCCGGCGAGCCCGGCGACGGGCCCGCTGTAGAGCACCGCGCCTCCTTGGCTGCCGGCCCCCGGGCCGACGTCGACGACCCAGTCGGCGCGACGCACGATGCTCATGTCGTGCTCGACGACGAACACCGAGTTGCCACTCGCCCGTAGCCGCTCGAGCACCTCGACGAGGGACTCGGCGTCGGCGGGGTGCAGGCCGGCGCTCGGCTCGTCGAGCACGTAGACGACGCCGAACAGGCCCGAGCGCAGCTGGGTCGCGATGCGGAGCCGCTGCATCTCGCCCGGCGACAGGGTCGGCGTCGCACGGCCGAGGCTGAGGTAGCCGAGCCCGAGGTCGGCGAGCACGGTCGTCCGGGCCAGCAGGTCGGAGGCGATGCGGACGGCGACCTCGGTGACCTCGCCCGACGACGCGTTCGACACCGCCGCCGACGCACTCGTCAGGGTCGCCGTCGGCCGCAGGACGTCGCCCAACTCGGCGATCGGCAGGGCGTTGAGCTCGGCGATCGTCCGGCCGGCGAAGGTCACGGCGAGCGCCGCCCGGGTCAGGCCGCTGCCACCGCAGAGCGAGCAGGGACCGCTCTCGACGTACTGCAGCACCTTGGTCCGCTGGGTCTCGCTCTGCGAGTCGGCGAGGGTGTGCAGGACGAAGGCGCGGGCGCTCCAGAAGCGGCCCTTGTACGGCTTGGCGACGCGGTCGCGCTGGGGGGTCACCTCGACCACGGGCTGCTCCTCGGTGTAGAGCAGCCAGTCGCGATCGGCCCGCGGCAGGTCACGCCAGGGGCGGTCGATGTCGTAGCCGAGCACGCTCGTGACGTCGCGGAGGTTCTTGCCCTGCCAGGCTCCCGGCCAGGCGCTGATCGCGCCGTCGCGGATGCTCAGGTCGGGGTCGTGGACGGCGGACGCCTCGGTCACCTCGTGCGCGATGCCGAGCCCGTGGCAGCGCGGGCAGGCCCCCGCGACCGTGTTCGGCGAGAACGAGTCGGACTCGAGCCGGTCGGCCCCCGCGGGGTAGCTGCCGGCCCGCGAGTAGAGCATCCGCATCGAGTTCGACAGCGTGGTCAGGGTGCCGACGGTCGACCGCGAGCTCGGGGCGCCGCGGCGCTGCTGCAGGGCGACCGCCGGGGGCAGGCCGGTGATCTCGTCGACGTGCGGGGCGCCGCCCTGGGCGATCAGCCGCCGCGCGTAGGGGGCGACGGACTCGAAGAAGCGGCGCTGCGCCTCGGCGAAGATCGTGCCGAAGGCCAACGACGACTTGCCCGAGCCCGAGACGCCCGTGAACGCGACGATGCTGTCGCGCGGGACGTCGACGTCGACCGCGCGCAGGTTGTTCTCGCGAGCGCCCCGGACGCGGACGAATCCGCGGGCGTGGACGTCCGCGGGTGTGTCGGCGGGGGCGTCGGGCACGTCGGGAGGGGCGGTGTCGGGCATCCGGTCGATGCTACGGGTGTCCGCCGGAGTCGGCCCGGGTGCCGGTGGCCCGGCGGGGTGCCGGTGCGGCGTCGGCGGGGTGTCGGCGGGCTGTCGGCGGGCTGCGGGGCTGCGGGGCTGCGGGGCTGCGGGGCTGCGGGCCGAGTGTCGGTGGCCCGTCGTAGCGTGTGCGCGTGCCCGAGCCGATCGCCGCCTGGTGGGCGCGACGCCGGTCGTCGCGCGGCCTCGCCGTGCCCTACCCCGTGGGCAGCTACCGCGAGGCCTGGGCGTCGTACCCGGTGCTCGTGCGGCAGTACCGGCCCGAACACAATGGCGGCATCGTGCTCAGCCAGATCCCGCCCGCGGCCGACGTGTGGCTGTGCTGGCTCTGCGACGCGGGCCACGTCTTCGTCGCCACCCCCGACGAACAGCGGCACCGGCCCGGGCGCGAGCGCCGGCGGTCGTCGTGGTGCCCCGAGTGCAGCGAGCTCGCCGCTCCGCGCGCCCTGCCGATGAGACCGCCGATGGCACCGGCGGCGGTGGTCCGCGCACAGGCCGAGGGCATGCCGACGCAGGGCGCGAGTGCGACGGGCCAGGCCCGGCCGGCACCGGGCGATGCCGGGACGGCGTCCGGCCAGGCCTGGGCGGCCCCGACCGCAGGAGGCGCGGTGCCGGCGGCCCCGTCACCTCCGCCCCGGCGTCGCCGCGGCTCGAGCACGGGTCTGCCGTCGACGACGCCGCGCGCGGAGGCGAGCCGCAGTCCCGAGCCCTCCCGCGCCTCCCCCACCTCGCCGCTAGTCAGCCACATCCCCACCGAGCGTGCCTCCCCGTCCACCGGCGCCTCCCGCACCGAGCATGCCTCCCCGCCCACCGGCGCCTCCCGCACCGAGCTCGCCTCCCCGGCCATCAGTGGCTCCCGCACCGAGCGCTCCTCCCCGCCGGCCCGCGCCCCTCGGCCGACCCGCGCCTCCCGGCCGGTGTGCGACAAGACGCCGGCCCTGCCGACCGGTACGCCTTTCGTCAGCGCGTGTGCCCCCAAGCCGGCGTCGGCGGTCGAGGCCGAGCTGCGAGCCGGACTGACGGCCCGGCTCGAGTTCGAGCCCGGCCTGAACGCGGTGCGGGTCGGGCGTCCGTTCTTCGACCACGTCGAGGTGTGGCCCGACATCGTGCTGAGCGAGCTGCGGGTCGCGATCGAGTACGACTCGACCGGGCGGCACGGGCTCGAGCACGTCGGGCACCGCGAGACCGCCGACCGCCGCAAGGACGCCGCGCTGCGGGCCGCCGGCTGGGAGGTCGTACGGCTCCGGACCGGAAAGCTGCCCCGGCTCGGCCCCCACGACCTGCAACTCTCGGGGCTGACGCGGCAGACGGTGCCCCTGCTGCTCGACGAGCTGCGTGCCATCCGCGGCCCGCTGCTCGTCGACGCCTACCTGCGCCGCTGAGTCCGGCGCGCCCCCCGGCGGCAGGGCCGGGCGGGCGGGCGGGCGGGACCACGACACCGCACCGCGTTTCGTGCACGGCACCCGATCTCGTCGCGGTGCGCTGTACGAAACACGGTGCGACGTTCAGAACGTGGTGTCACGCGACCCCCGGGCCAGCCAGGCTAGCCAGGCCAGTCGGGCTCAGCCGCGCAGGGCCAGCGCCTCGCTGCGCCAGCGGGCGTAGCGCTGCCACGGATCGTCGATGCCCTCGGCGAGCGCCGCCACGTGGGCGTCGAGCTCGGCACTCCGGGCGAACCATTCGGTGCGACCGAACCGGGACGCCGCGAACTGGCCGTGCCGTCGCCGTTCGACCAGGCGGTCGCCGCGCTCGAAGGCCAGGAGTTCGTCGTGCCAGAGCGTCCTCAGCCGCTGTCGGGGGTTCGACGAGGTGCCGATCTTGATGCGGTCCTCGAAGCGGATGTAGTAGACGACGTCGACCCGCACGACCCCGAGCTCGCCGTCGGGCACGTCGCCCTGACGCCACTCGCAGACGGCGCAGAGCCACCCCGACGGCCAGTGCACGCCGAGCCGCGACCCGCACGCGAGGCACGGCGACGGCAGCAGGTCGGCCACTCCCTCGCCCGACCCCTCGAGCGAGGCGGCCCAGTCGGCGGCGAGCGCGAGGTGCCGATCGCAGAGCGGCACGGGGGACGACGGATCGACCGGACGACCGCAGGAGTCGTCGCCGAGCCGCCCCGTGCCTCCTCGGCAGGTGTCGTCGGGTCGGGGCGTCGGGCTGGTCACCCCCGCAGGCTAGGTGCGGCCACCGACACCCGGCCGGGCCCGGCTCAGTCGTGCTCGTGGTCGATGCGCAGCCCGAGCGGGTGCGGCCCGAGCAGCAGCCAGACCGCACCGGCACCGAGCGGGAAGAGGACGGCGGCGACCGTCCAGACCGTGCGCTCGAGCTGCGTCGTGTCGGCACGCCGTCGGACGGCACGCACGATGCTGACGACGATCACGAGGTACACGACCGCCACGACGATCGCCACCACCGCCGGACCCCAGTCACCCCATGTGCTCATCCACCCAGCCTAGGGTGCGGCCCCCAGCCCGCCTCAGTGACCGCTGAGCCGCGCCAGCACCTCGTCGTAGCGCCCCTCGGCCTCGGCGTTGCGCAGGAACTTGACCCGCTCGACCAGGATCTCGTGGGCGTCGGGCTGGGCCTCGAGCAGCGCCATGGTCTCGTCGAGGTACTCGTCGAGCGGCATGGCCGACGGGTCGTCCTGCTGGCCGAGCAGGGTGGTCTGCACGGCCGGCGGCACGAGTTCGACGACCTGGACGCTCGTGCCGGCGAGCTGCACGCGGATGCCCTCGCTGAACGAGTGGATCGCCGCCTTGGTCGCGTTGTAGGTCGGCGTGATCGGCAGCGGCACGCTCGCGAGCCCGGACGACACGGTCACGATCGACGCCGCCGGCCGTGACTGCAGGAACGACGTCCACGCGGCGATCAGGCGGATCGGCCCGAGCAGGTTCGTCGTGACGATCGCCTCGGCGGTCGGGAGGAACTCACCTGTCGTGACGTCCTCGGTCTGCATGATGCCGGCCATCGCGACCACGACGTTGGTCTCGGGCCAGCGGCGTTGCACCTCGGCCGAGACGTCGACGACGGCCTGCGGGTCGGTGGTGTCGAGCTCGACGGCCTCGAGGCCCGGGTGGTCGCGGACGATCTGGTCGAGCAGGGCCCGGCGTCGGCCCGCCACGACGACGGTGTTGCCGGCGGCCTGCAGGCGCAGGGCGAGGCCCAGGCCGATGCCGGACGTGGCTCCGGGGATGAACACGGTGTTGCCGCTGATCTTCACGGTTGCTCCTTCGGGTGTGCCGCGCTCGGCGCGGCCGGTGGTCGTCGCCGCGCCGAGGGTGGTCGGGGCGACGACCCCACTCTGACCCGGGGAGGCGCGAGGCGGCAGAGAGCGCTCGTCCAGGGATCGCCACTCCCTGGTCGGCGAGCGACGGGGCTGACAGCATGGGGCGATGGACCGCGCCGAACTCGCCGACTTCCTCCGCCACCGCCGCGAGGCGCTCCGGCCGTCCGACGTCGGGCTGCCCGAGGGCGTGCGTCGGCGAACCGCGGGACTGCGTCGTGAAGAGGTGGCGGGGCTCGTCGGCATGTCGACCGACTACTACGCGCGGCTCGAGCAGCAGCGCGGCCCCCAGCCGTCCGAGCAGATGCTGGTCGCGCTCACCCGGGCGCTGCGGCTGAGCCTCGACGAGCGCGACCATCTCTACCGCCTGACCGGTCACCACCCGCCGCGCCGCACACGCGGCGGCGACCACGTCAGTCCCGCCCTGCTGCGGGTGCTCGACCGTCTGGACGACACCCCCGCGCTCGTCCTCAGCGACCTGGCCGAGACGCTCGCGCAGAACCGGCTCGCGGTCGCCCTGCTCGGCGACCAGATGAGGCACGAGGGTCTCGACCGCAGCGCGTTCCACCGGTGGTTCACCGACCCGGCCGAGCGCGCCTCCTACCCGGTCGAGGACCACGCGCACCAACTCGAGCTGCAGGCGTCCGGGCTGCGGGCGGCGCTCAGCCTGGCGGGCGGCCGCGGGCGACCGCGCGAACTGGTGGAGGCGCTGCTCGCCTCGAGCGACGAGTTCGCGACGATCTGGAGCCGTCACGCGGTCCACCAACGTTTCGACGACCGCAAGACGCTGTTGCATCCCGAGCTCGGCCGCATCGAGGTGGACTGCCAGGCCCTCTTCACCGAGGACCAGTCGCAGACGCTCCTCGTGCTGACGGCGACGCCCGGGTCCGACGACGACGCCAAGCTGCGCTTGCTCGACGTGATCGGCATCGGGCGGTTCGCCGAACACGAGTGAGGGCGAGGGGCGACCGTCAGACACCCGCAGCCGCACACTGGCAGCCGCCCGCACCCACACCCGCACCCGCACCCGCACCCGCGAAGATGGATGCACCCACGACGACGTGACCCCGAGGAGAACGCATGTCCCTGCAGACCCCGAGCACCCAGAGCACCCAGAGCACCCCGAGCTTGCCCGCTTCAACGGCCGTCCCGTTGCGGGGCGGGCCGGTCCTCCGCTGGGGCGTGATCGGCCCGGGCGAGATCGCCGGCGACTTCACCGACGCCCTGCACGCGCACACCGACCAGCGGGTGGTCGCCGTGGCCTCGCGCAGCCTCGACCGGGCCGAGGCGTTCGCCCGCGCCCACGGCGTCGACACCGCCCACGGGGACGCGGAGGCGCTGGTCGCGTCCCCCGACGTCGACGTCGTCTACGTGGCCACGCCCCACACCCGGCACCTGCCCGACGCCCTGACCGCGATCCGTGGCGGGAAGCACGTCCTGATCGAGAAGCCGATGGCGACCAGCACCGCCGAAGCCGACGAGATCGTGGCTGCGGCGAGCGCCGCGGGGGTCCTCGCGATGGAGGCGCTCTGGACGCGGTACCTGCCGCACACCACCGTCATCGCCGAACTGCTCGCCGAGGGGGCGATCGGAGACGTGCGACTGGCGACCGCCGACGTCGCCTGGGCGAACGACCTCTCGGCCGGCGGACGCATGACGGACCCGGCCCTCGGCGGCGGCGCCCTGCTCGACATCGGCGTCTACGCCTTCTGGTTCACCCAGTTCGCCACCGGTCACCCCGTCGAGTGGCACGCCACCGGCTCGACCCGGGCCGACGGCGTCGACCTCGACGCGGCCGTCGTCACCCGCACGGCCGACGGGGTGCTGGCCACCGCGGCGACCAGCCTGCTCACGACCTCGCCCGGGCTCGGCACGATCTCGGGCACGACCGGCTCGATCCGCACCCTGCAGAACCTGGTCTTCCCCGCGACGTTCGAGCTGACCACGGGCAGCGGCTCGGCCGTCTGGAGCGACCCGTCCGTCCCGACCGGCCGCGAGGGCTTGGCCTACCAGGCGACGGCCCTGGCGTCCTACGTCGATGCCGGGCTGCGCGACTCGCCTCTGCACTCGCTGGCCGACTCGAGGTCGCTGCTCGCGACGATCGAGGCGACCCGCGCCTCCTTGACCATCGTCTGACCCTGCCGAGACGTCACGACGTGTGGCTCAGGTCCAGGGTGGAGCGGCACGTCGGACCTCTCGGCCACCCGTGCCCGAGCCCAGGACTCGGCTCAACTCGCGACCGGGGGCACCGACGCGACGGCGATGTCGTGGCCGTCCGCGGCACGGATCTCGACGGACGCCACGTCGGGCCGCAGCACGGCCGCGTTCAACCGACAGTCGACGCGCACGTCCGACCCGAGGAATGCACCGGACTCGTACTCACGCCCGTCGCCCCCGACCACCACGACCGTGAACGCCGAGCCCGTCGGCAGGCCGTCGATGCTGAGGACGGTCTCGGTGCCCCAGGTGTGGGCGACGAGGTCTCCGTCGAGGTCGACCCCGGCCGGCTGACCGACGAAGTCCACGTGCTCGACGGCACCGAGGGTGCCGGCCGGGCCGGCCACCACCGTGTCGCGAGGCATCGCGAGGAGGACTCCGCCCCCGGCCCCGATCGCCAGGCACGCGGCGGCGACGACGGCGATCAGCAGCGGGCGACGGCCCCGGCCCGAGCGGGCGGTGGCGACGTGGGGACCGATGCGCGGGACCGTCGGGTCGACCCCCATCGTGCCGGCGCCGGACAGGATGCCGGCATCGGAGGCGGTGCCGACGCCCGAGGCGGTGCCGACGTCCGAGGCGATGCCGTCATCGGTCGCCCGCCCCACGGCCGGGTCGTCTCCGGCCCGTGCGACGGCGTCGACGCGCTCGCGGAGTCCGTCGCTCGGGGCGACCTCGTCCCAACGACCGAAGTCCGAGAGCCCTCCGACGACGACGCCCAGCGCCGCCAACTCGGCGTCGATCGACGGGTCGGCGGCCCGCAACGCGTCGAACTCGACGCGTTCGCTCGGCGAGAGGTCGTCCGCGAGCGCCGCGGCCGTCAACTCGTCACGACGGGCGTCGGCGCCCCCGACACCGTCGGCGCCCCCGCCGTCCCCGGCACCGGCACCGGCACCGTCACCGGCCCCCACCCCTGGCGTGCGGTCAGTCATCGGTCGTCTCCTGGTCGTCGAGGTGGGTGCGGAGGGCACGCAGCGCGTGGAACACACGGGTGCGGAGGGTCGCCACGGGCACGCCCGTGCGCTCGGAGACCTCGCGGTAGCTCAGGCCCTCGAGGTGGACGGCCACCACGGCCGCCCGGTGGTCGTCGCTCAGGCGGGCGAGCCCCTCGGCCATGCCCAGGCGCTCGAGCGGGTCGGCGACGGTCGCCACGGGGTCGGGGGCGTGCTCGAGCGGCACGACCGACGGCGTGCGCGTGCGTGCCCGGTACACGTCGAGCACGACGCGGCGTTCGATCGCGAACAGCCAGGTGCGGACGCTGCCGCGGTCGGCGTCGAACGAGTCGCGGGCGCGCCAGGCCCGCACGAAGGTCTCTTGCACGCAGTCCTCGGCGAGCGCCCGGTCGCGGAGGGCGTTGACGGCGAAACCGAGCAGCGACGAGCCGTGTTCGACGAACGCGGCCCGGACGTCGAGACCGGACGACCCCTCGCTCATCGGGCTCCGATCTGCGACGCGGCCCGGGACGGGCCCCGCGCGACCCATGACGGCGATCATCCGCCTGCCCTCCAGCCTATCCACGCCGTTCGCGGATGCCGACGGGGTCTACGTCCGCTGCGCCTCCGGCGTTCACCGCACCGTCGAGAAAACTTTCTCGGCACCTGGTGAACGCATCGAGGCCCGACGACGTAGGCCCTGTCGAGCGGCACCCGCCCGGGCGCCGCCCCGTCGAGAGGACCCGGAGCATGCCGAAGATGACGCGCACGACCAAGAAGACCGCCATCCGCACCCTGACGATCGGTGGCGCCGCCGCCACCGCCGTCACCCTGTTCGGCGTGACGCCCGCGTTCGCCGAGACCGAGGTGCCCGAGCCCGCGACCTTCACCAGCGCCTACACGGTCATGGCGACGCCCGACCAGGTGATCAACAACGATGGGGTCGCCACCCCGGGCGAGGCCGGTGCCACGGGCACGTTCGACTTCCGCGTCAACAGCGACACCGAGGTGATCTGCTACGACATCACCCTGCGCGGCGTCACGGGCGAGTACCAGAGCCCGGCGAAGACCGCGACGCACATCCACGAGGCCGCGAAGGGCCAGGCCGGCCCGCCGCGCATCTCGTTCCCGAACCCGGTCGACCGCGGTGACGGCACGCGCACGAGCAGCGGCTGCCTGCAGGGGCCCTTCACGACCGGCGTCATGAGCGCCGCCGGGGCCGACACGGGCACCGGCTTCAGCCTGAAGCAGCTCGAGGCGAACCCGGCCGGCTTCACGGGCGACTCGCACACGGCCACGTTCGCGGCCGGCGTCGTCCGCGGCCAGCTGACGCAGGTGCCCGTCGGTGGCGTCGACACCGGACTCGGAGGCGCGGCCGCCGAGAGCGCGTCGGCCGGCGGTCTCGGCCTCGCGGCCGGTGGCGCCGGGGCCCTCGCCCTGCTCGGTGCGGGTGCGTACGTCCTGACCCGTCGTCAGCGCGCGGCCCGGGCCTGACGTGCTCCGCTCCCTCCGCCCGGTGGTCGTCGTCGGCGTCGTGCTGGCCCTCGCCGGGTGCGCGTCACCCGGGGTGGTCGCACCGACGGTGACGCCGGCCCCGGGGGCGGGGGCGAGCCCCTCGACGACCGCGGCTCCGTCGGCGACGGGCACCGCACCTCCTGCGGTGGGCGGGGTCGACGGCGGCGGGGTCGACGGCAGCGGCGAGGTGGTCGGCGAGGGCGTCGCTCCGGCGGCCGTCTCGGTGCCGGCCATCGGGCTGGACGCCCCGCTGATCGATCTCGGGATCGCCGACGACGGTGCCATGGAGGTACCGGTGGACGCGGACGACGTCGGGTGGTTCACCGGCGGGGGCCGACCCGGTGGGCGCGGGCCGACCGTGATCGCCGCCCACGTGGACTCGGCGTCGGGCCCCGCGGTCTTCGCCCGCCTCGACGAGCTCGTCGTCGGCGACCGGGTCGACGTGACCACGGTCGACGGGGACGTCGTCGGCTACGCCGTCACCGAGGTCGTCGACGCGCCGAAGGCGGAGTTCCCGACCGCCCGGGTCTTCGGGGCGCAGCCGACCGACCAGCTGCGGCTGATCACCTGCGGCGGCGTCTTCGACCGTGGCTCGGGCCACTACGACCAGAACCGGATCGTCTTCGCCGAGCCGGTGGCCTGAGCCCGGCACCCGCCGCCCGCCGACCGGGCACCCGGCTGGTCTACAACACCCCGGGAGGCGCGGCCCGCGTCGGTCGCGCCAGGGTCGCCACGAGGTGCTCGACGAGCGGCACGGTCCACGCGACGTTCGCCGCGATGCCGCGGTTCGGTTCGTCGTCGGGCTGGTGCAGGCGGTGCAGGTCGTTGAAGGTCAGGAACGCGCTGGGCACGCCCGCCCGGTAGAACGACGCGTCGTCGGTGCCGGTCGTCGGCGGGAACCGGGTGACCAGCTCGAGGTCGGGCCGGGTGGCCGCGGCGTGCTCCAGCAGCGCCCCGCGGAACGCCGTCGAGAACGCCTCGGGGGCGCCGAACGCCTCCACGAAAGATCCGCGCCCGAGCCCATCGACGTTGAGCACGTAGTCGATGGCGTCGAGTTCGTCGGACGAGGCGCTGTCGACGAAGTGCCGGGACCCGCCCAGGTGCCACTCCTCGGCGGTGAAGAAGACGAGGCGGACCGACGCGACCGGCGGGGCCGCCGCCCACCGCTCGGCCAGCTGCAGCAGGGCGATCGTGCCGCTGCCGTTGTCGTAGGCGCCGACCGTGTTGAAGAACGTGTCGTAGTGCGCGCAGAGCAGCACCGACCCGTCGCCCGTGCCGGGCACGTCGACGACCAGGTTGTCGCTGGTCGCGGCGTCGACCGGGCCGCCGTCGGCCTCGATCTCGACCTCGACGGGCTTGCCGTCGGCGATCCACTCGGTCAGCTGCAGACCGTCGACGCGGCCGATCGCGAGGTGGGCCACGTCGTGGTCCGACCCGGAGGGCAGCGGCTGCGGTGCGGCGGGTCCGTCGTCCCGCGCGTGCAGGTAGGCCACGACGTCGCCGCCGTCCGCCCGCACGACGAACTTCTGCCAGACCATCGAGTCGCCCCAGAGCCCCTGCGGGCCGACGGCCTCGACCGTGCCCCGGCGCGCACCGCCGGTCGATCCGCTCCAGAGCATCGGCCAGGCGGGCAGCTCACGGGCGATCGGCTGCTGCACCGCGACCCGGTGCACGCTGCCCGGCTGCCAGCCGGGCAGCGTCACGGGCTGCCGGGCGACCGGCCACCCGACCGCGGTCAATCGCTGCTCGAGCCAGTCGGCCGCGGCCGCGATCCCTGCGGTGCCGTGGAACCGGGGGCCGTGCTGGACCAGGGCGACGAGGTCGTCGTAGGCGCGTTCCGCGCGCTGCGCCGCGGCCGGGTCGGTGTCGTGGGTCATGTCGTGCCTCTCGGGGACGGCTCTGGGGTGGGGGACGGGGACGGGGACGGTGTCGTGGTGGCGGTCGACGACGCGGCCGACGGACCGAGGAGGCGCGGCGCGGCCCCCCGGGCGGCCTGCGCCACCGTCGTGGCGGGCACCCCGAGCAGGTGCTGGGCCACGCGGGCGACGTCGTCCGTCCTCCCCCGGAACCACCAGCTGGCGAACCGGTCGGTGACCGCCTCGGGTCGCGGCCCGAGGACGGGCGTGCCCCGGGCCTCGATCTCGGCGAACCCGCCGAGCCCGCCGTCGTCGTCGTACAGGTGCAGCGAGTCGCCCCGGACCCCCGGGGACGGGTCGGGCTCCTCCGAGTACTCGGCCGACGGGTCGCTGTGGCTGCCGCGCACGAAGAGCACGGCACGGTCGTCGGCCGGGTCGCCGACCGCGCGCACGTACCCGAGGCGTCCGGTGACGTGCGGTGCCGCGAATCCGATCTTGAAGCGGTCGGCACCGGTCAGCGACACGGCGACGCCGCCGGGCACCTCGGCGAGCAGGTCGCCGACCGGCTCGTAGTAGTCGGTCACCTGGGTGTCGGGCACGGCCGCGACGAACGCCGTGCCGCCCGCCCGCACCTGGTCGAGCATCCACGACTCGGCCTCGTGCGCGCCGTCCGAGGTGATGCCGAGCCGCACCTCCGTCACGTAGCCGCCGTACTCGACGGCGTCGACGAGCGGTGCGCCGCCGGGGCCCCCGGCCGACGCCCCGCGCAGGTGTCGCAGCGGGTGGGCCGCCGGCCGCACGACGAGCGTCAGGTCGGCCCGCACGAGCCCGGTCGGCTCCGTGAACGCCTCGAGCTCGGCGACCCGTGACAGCGTCACGCGGTCGCCCGTGCGGCCGAGGTCGTGGCGGCCGGGGTCGAGCGACGGCGGCATCTCGTAGCTGCCCCAGTAGTCGCTGCGGTCGCGGATCATGTAGGCGATCTCGGGCCCGATCCAGACCCGGTCGCCGCCGACGTTCCAGTCGCCCGAGTCGACCAACGCGCCGAACGCGTCGTCGTCGGCGAACGCGTCGGGCAGCCAGTTCTCGGCCTCGCCCTCGGCGAAGAAGGGTCCGTAGACGCGTCCGCCGTAGGACGAGACGACCACGACGGCGTCGGCTCCGACGACCACCCGTTCGGAGGCGATGCCGGCCGCGGCGAGACGGGCCTCGACGGCGCGCAGGTCGATCGCGACCGGGCCGACCGGGCCGACCGGGTCGACCGGGCCGACAGTGGGCCCGGTCACGCGGCCACCTCGACGAGGGCGCTCGCGTGGAACGCGTCCTCGGCGCGCAGCATGCCGACGAACCAGGCGTCCAGCCGGGCGTCGGTCACGTCGGCGGGCAGCTCGTCGACCAGCTGGTGCAAGAAGGCCACCTGGGCGCGGAAGCCGTCGGTGACGTGCAGCTCGATCCACCGTTGCACGTCGTCCGGTCGGGGCACGGCACGCTCGGCCGCCCGCGTGCACCACCGCAGGTAGAGCGTCTCGGCCGCGGCGAGGCTGGTGACGACCCCGCCGTATCCGCCCTCGGCGAGTGCCGCCGTCACCGCCCCCTCGAGGACGGAGGCGCGGCGCAGCAGGTCGGTCGAGGTCGCGTCGTCGACCGGTCGCGTCGAGAGCAACCGCTCGAAGTACCGGCTCTGCGGACCGACGAGGTCGGCGACGGCCTCGGCGTGGCGCTCGGCGCGGGACCACTCCGGCTGCTGCCAGAGGCAGTAGCCGGCGAGACGGGCCGCCGTCCGGACGAACGCCTGCTCGATCGCGAGGTAGCGACCGAAGGCGGGGTCGTCGAGCGTGCCGTCGGCCATCCGGGCCAGCAGCGGGACCGACGCCGAGGCGTCGAGCTCGGCCGAGCAGCGGGCGACCAGCGCCCCCGCCCGGCCCGTGCCGACGCCCTCGGGCCGGGTCGTGCTCGCCACCGTCAGCGGCCGGTCAGCCACGACACGATGCCGTTGAACACCCGGGCGTAGCCGTCCCACTCCTCGCAGAACGCCGGCGGCGCCCAGTGCGGCGAGCAGTCGCTCGTGAAGACCGCCGTGCGCCCCGCACCGGCCTCGCCGACGACGACGAGCGGGTCGCCGTCGAGGCGGGCGAGCTCGACCGCGCCCGGCTTCACGACGGTGCGGTTGTAGCCGAGCAGCAGCGGCCACTCGGTGCCCGCGCCGCCGAGGGCGGGGTGCTCGGCGTCGAGCACGGTGGCGACGACGCCGGCCGGGCGCTCGACGCGGTCGTCCCCGATCAGCATCTCGACCGGCAGCACGTCGGCGATCTCGGTGCGGGCGTAGCCCGCACGACCCTGCCAGCCCGAGAACGACAGGTAGCCGCCGATCATCAGCAGCGCGCCTCCGGCCTCGACCCAGCGGGCGAGCTCGCGGACGCGGTCCCGACCCGGGATGCTCTTCTCGAAGACGGCGGGCGCGAGCTGCAGCGAGTTGACGCCGATGTCGGACAGCACCACGACGTCGTAGGCGTCCAGCGCCTCCTGCGTCTCGGGGAAGTCGGTGGCGACGAGGTGGGCGGGCAGGTGGACGACCTCGTGGCCGCCGGCCTGCAGGGCCGTGCGCAGCTGCGCGACGCCTTCGGTGTACGAGTGGGCGGTGAACTCGTCGACGCCCTTGGTGTGGGTGGTCGCGGTGATCCAGCTCTCGCCGGCGATGAGGATGCGGGACATGGTGGGGCCTTCCGGTGGTGACGGGACGGTTCGGGACGAGGAGGCGCGAGCGGCTCGGTGCCGCGTCGTCGCCCCTCAGCGGGTCAGGGCGGCGCCCTCGAAGAGGTCGCGGACGTTGCGGGTGCCGACGCCGTGCACGATCTCGGCGTCGACGCCGAGGTCGGTCAGCCGGTCGAGGAACACCGCGGGGACGTACGAGAGGCCGTTGCCGCCGTGCTTGCGCAACATGCTCTTGAGGAAGAGGTCGTGGCTGAAGAGCAGACGGCGGCCGAACCCGGCCGAGGCCAGGCGGGCGATGGCCGTGGCCGTCTCGACCGGCGACGGCGACTGCCCTTCGCCGGGCAGGGAGAAGCGGTACGGCATGCCGATCATGTCGAACTCGAGCCAGACCCCGCGCTCGGCGAGGCTGCGCTGGTAGTCGGGGTCGCTGCCGGACGGGTCCATGTGGCAGAGGACGACCGCCGTGGGGTCGACGCCCTCGTCGCGCAGCACGACGTCGAGCACGCGGCCGCCGTGCCGGACGAAGCCGGGCAGGTGCACGAACATCGGCAGGCCGGTCTCGCGTTGCAGGCGGCAGGCCGCGCGCAGCGAACGCTCCTCCCGCTCGGTGAACCCGGGCGAGACGCCGATCTCGCCGATCACGCCCGACCGGGGCACCCCGGTCTCGGCCGGGTCGGCCCGGTACTGCGCGACCAGGCGCGAGGCCAGGTCGTCGACGGTGTCGCGGCCCGTGGCCTCGGGGTGGAACCGCTCGAGGTACCAGCCGCCGCCGGTGACGACGGCGACCCCGCTGCGGCGCGAGATCTCGGCGAGACGGCGGGGGTCGCGCCCCTGTCCGTCCGAGGTCAGCTCGACGACCGTGCTGCCGCCGAGCTCGCGGAACGCCACGAGCTCGTCGACCGCGTCGTCGTCGCCGTCGAGCACGCAGTTGTCGCGGCAGGCGAGCGGACGGTCGCGCAGCAACCAGGCGATCTCGGGAGAGACCGGGGCGTCGAACAGCTCGGGGAAGTCGGGGTCGGGTTCGAGCCCGCCCTCCTCGATGCTGTTGATCAGGTGCTCGTGCGGCAGCGTGTAGCCGAGGCGGTCGCTCGGCACGGGACCGGTGACCGTCTGCACCTCGACGACGGTGGTCGTCTCGACCCCGAACCCTCCGACGCGGCTCATCGGGTCACCCGCTTGCGCACCAGGTCGGTGAACGAGCCGCCCCGCAGGTTGATCCAGATGACGATGATCAGGAGGCTGCCGGTCACGATGGGCACGATGTAGGGGCTCAGGCCGAGCAGCGTGAGGCCGTTGGTGATGACGCCGGTCAGGATCGCCCCGATCGCCGTGCCGATGACGCTGCCCTTGCCGCCCAGCAGGTTCGTGCCGCCGATCACGACGGCGGTGATGACCGTCATGGCGAAGTCGACGCCCGAGTTGGCGTCGCCCGACCCGAGCCGGGCCGCGGTGATGATGCCGGCCGCGCCGGCCGCCGTGCCGCTGAGCACGAGGGCCATCATCTTGACGAAGCGGGTGTCGACGCCCGCCCGGCGGACCGACTCCTCGTTCGAGCCGATGCCGGTGATGTACTGGCCGAACCGCATGCGCTGCAGCCCCACGATGCCGACGCCGACGATGATCAGCGCGAGCCAGGCCGGGTACCCGAGCCCGAACAGCCGGCCCTGCCCGACCTGGGCGAAGATCAGCCCCGAGCCGATGGCGATCGAGTAGCCCTTCGTGATCAGCAGGGCGACGCCCCGCACGATCGACATGGTGGCCAACGTGACGATGAACGACGGGATGCCCTGGTAACTCGAGAACCAGCCGTTGACCAACCCGCAGAAGGCTCCGACGGCCAGGCAGATGACGATCACCAGCACCGACTCGAGACCGGCCCGCAGCAGGACCGCCCCGATCACCGAGACGAGGGCGAGCGTCGACCCGACCGAGAGGTCGATCATGCCCGCCGTGATGACGAAGGTCATCGCGACGGCCACGATCGCCGCGGGGGCGACCTGCACGGCGACGTTCCGCAGGTTCGTGCCGGTGAGGAAGGTCGGGGTCGCCACCGAGAAGACGACGATGACGACCAGCGTCACGACGAGCATCAACAGGGTGGACTTGTTGACGCGTTGCAGGGCTTCCCAGCGGCGCTCGCGCACGTCGGTGGAGCCGTGCCCGCGACCCGGCTCGGGGCCGTCGGTGCGGGTGGGGTCAGAGGTCGTCGCGGTCATGCGGCAGCGCTCCCTTCACGGGTGATCATGTCGACGAGCGACTCGATGGTGAGGTCGTCGATGCGGGCGTCGTCGACGCTGCGCCCCTCGTACATGACGGTGATGCGGTCGCAGACCCGGAAGAGGTCCTGCAGCCGGTGGGTGATCAGGATGACGCCGACCCCTCGGGCCGCGACCTCCTTGATGAGGCGCAGCACCGACTCGACCTCGGTGACGGCGAGGGCGGCGGTCGGCTCGTCGAGGATCAGCACGTCGGGGTCGACCGACGCGGCGCGCGCGATGGCGACCGACTGGCGCTGACCACCCGACAGCTGCGAGATCAGCTGGTGCGTGGACGTGACGCGGACGCCGAACTCCTTGAGCACGGCCGTGGCCTCGGCGTGCATGGCCCCGACCTTGAGGAAGGGCCCGACCCGCGGCTCGCGGCCGAGGAACAGGTTGGCGGCGACGTTGAGGCTGTCGCAGAGGGCGAGGTCCTGGTAGACGATGCCGATGTCCTCGGCCTGGGCGTCGCTCGGGGACTGGAACCGCACCTCCTTGCCCTTGATGCTGATGCGGCCGCCGTCGTGCTGGACCGAACCGGCGAGCACCTTCATGAGGGTGGACTTGCCGGCGCCGTTGTCGCCGACCAGGCCGAGCACCTCGCCGCGCGCGAGGCGCAGGTCGACGCCGCGCAGGACGTCGACGGCGCCGTACGACTTGCGGATGCCCTCGAGTTCGACGAGCAGGTCGCCGGTGGTGACGTCGGTCATCAGCCCTCCAGGTAGTACGAGAAGTCGGCCAGGTTGTCGGGCGTGACGATCGTGATCGGCACGTCGACGGTCGTCGGCACGTCGGCGGTGCCGCAGGCCAGGTTGATCGCGGCCTTCGCGGCCTCGTAGCCGAAGCCGAAGGTGTCCTGCTGGATGACGGCCTTCACGTAGCCGTCCTGCAGACCCTCGACGGCCGAGGGCGAGAGGTCCCAGCCGACGATCGTGACGCGGTCCTGGGCGCCCTGGCTCTTCACCGCGGCGATGGCGCCGTTCAGCGCGGGCTCGCCCGTGGCGTAGATGTACTCGAGGTCGGGGTTGCCGGTGAGCAGGTTCTCGGCCGCCGCCTGGGCGTCCTCGTTGACGTTCTGGCCGTCGACGATCGTGCCGATGGTCATGCCGCCGGCCTCGACCGCGTCGGTGAAGCCGTTCTGGCGCTGGATCTGGATCGCGCTGTTGAGCGCTCCGACGACGCCGACCTCGCCCTCGCCACCCGTGATGTCGAGGAAGGCCTTCCCGAGCTGGGCGCCGCCGTCCTCGTTCGCCGTGCCCACGTACGAGTCGATCGCCGAGGCGTCCTCGACCGAACCGTCGGCCGCGACGACCGGGATGCCGGCCGCCTTCGCCGCGGTGAGCGCCGGGATCAACGCGGTCGCGTCGACCGGGTCGACGATGAGCGCGTCGACCCCCGAGGCGACGAGGTTCTCGACGCCCGAGACCTGCGTGGCGCTGTCGTTGTCGCCGCTGACGATCTGCAGGTCGGCACCGGCCTCGTCGGCGACGTCCTGGACGCCCTCGTTCATCTGGGTGAAGAAGGCGGTCTGCTCGTTGATGTCGACCATGCCGAGCTGCAGGGTGCCGCCGCCCTCGGGGGCACAGGCCTGGGGGACGTCGGTGGGGGCCGGGCGGGTCGAGGTCGAGCCGCCGGACGCGGAGCCGGAGGCGGTGGTCGAGGACGAGTCGCAGCCGGCGAGGGTGCCGATGGCGATGGCGCCCACGGCGAATGCGGCGAGGACGGTACGGGTCGTGGGCATGAGGAGCCTTCCTGGGGAGGACGAGGTGGAGCATGCGGGACTGGCGAGGGGGCGATCTCGGTGGGGTCGAGATCGACGGGCAATCGATTTCCGTCGGGAACTGCGTCAAGAGTGACGCCTTCGTGTTTCGAGTGTCAACACCTTTGTGTTTCCGACGTGTAAAAGAGATCCGGGGCGGGCAATCGGTTTCCCGCGAGGGGACGATACGATGAGGGGATCACCCGTCGTCCCCGGCGGCCACGCCCTGAGGAGCCCATGAACGCCGTCACCATCTCGGACGTCGCCCGCCGGGCGGGCGTCTCCGCCGCGACGGTCTCGCGCGTCATGTCGGCGTCGCGCCCGGTCGGCCGCGAGGTCGAGGCCCGCGTGCGGCTGGCGGCCGACGAGCTGGGCTACTCGGGCAACGGCATCGCGCGCGCCCTGCGCACCCGCCGCACCGACACGGTCGGCATGGTCGTCCCGAGCATCCTCAACCCGTTCTTCACGACCCTGGTCGACAGCCTCGAGAGCGCGCTGCACGGCGAGGGCAAACAGCTGTTCCTCTGCGACTCGCGGCAGGACCCCGCCGTCGAGGCCGAGCACCTCCGGTCGCTCATCGAGCGGCACGTCGACGGCATCGTGGTCAGCCCCGTGCACGACACCGAGAGCGCGGCGGCCGTCGCCGCGTCCGCCCGGGCCGTCCCGCTGGTGCAGCTCGACCGCCGGGTCGACGTCGCCGGCACCGACTGGATCGGCCTCGACGACGCCGAGGCGATGAAGCTCGTCCTGACGCACCTCGCCGGGACCGGTGCCCGCTCGGCCGCGTTCGTGACCTCCGAGCTGACGAACTCGTCGACGACCCTGCGCCTCCGGGGCTTCCGGCACTGGGCGGCCGAACTCGGCATCCGCGAGGTGCGCGACGGGGTCGTGCTCGGCGACTACTCGGTCGACA
This sequence comes from Frigoribacterium sp. ME-P-080, assembly GCF_030209595.1. Lineage (NCBI taxonomy): Bacteria > Bacillati > Actinomycetota > Actinomycetes > Micrococcales > Microbacteriaceae > Frigoribacterium > Frigoribacterium sp. ME-P-080. The sequence continues at coordinate 461,441 of NZ_JARVRR010000002.1, read as the reverse complement.
GCGGCGACGCGGCGGCCCGCCGACTGCTGACCTCCGACGACCGCCCGGACGCCATCGTCTGCGCGGACGACCTGATCGCCATGGGCGTGCTGAGGGCGGCCCGCGAACTCGGGGTGTCGGTGCCCGACGAGCTGCAGGTCACGGGCTTCGACGACATCGTCTTCGCCTCGTACGTGACCCCGGCCCTGACGACCCTGGCGCAGCCGACCGACCGCATGGCCGCCGAGGCGCTGCGACTGCTCTCGCTGCGGGGCTCCGACGACGGAGGACTCGGAGGCGCGCGCGTGTCGTTCGCGCCGAGGCTCGTCCGCCGGCAGAGCACGCGGTCGTCGACTCCCGAGCCCGCCTGACCCGTCCGCCCCGTCGGGCGTCGGTCAGTGCTCGACGGCCCCGACCGCCCCGTCGGGCGTCGGTCAGTGCTCGACGGCCCACCGCCCGCCGACGCGGCCGAACTGCTCGACGGCCCGCAGGACCGCCTCGACCGACACGGACTCGTCCACCGTGTGGACGACGGTGGGGTCGCCCGGGCCCCAGACCACGACGGGCACCCCGTCCTCGAGCGACCGCACGAGCACCGAGGCGTCCGTGAAGTACGACGCGGGCGCCTCCGAGACCGGGGCGTCGAGCCCGGCGAGCCAGGGATGGTCGCGCGGGGTCCACACCGCGGCCAGGTCGAGGTCGACGCGGACGTCGGTCACCTCGGGCTGGCCACGCCACCAGTCGACGAGTTCGTCGACGTCCTCCCGGACGACGCGCAGGTCGATGCGCGCCTCGCAGACGTCGGGCACGATGTTCGGCACGCTGCCGCCCGAGACGACGCCGACGTTGACCGTCTCGCGCCCGAGGTCGGCATGGGACGAGAGCGGCAGGTCGTCCAGGCGCCCGAGCACGGCCACCAGGTCGAGGATCGCGTTGTGGCCCCGCTCGGGCGTGCTGCCGTGCGCGGCGACGCCCGAGGTGCGGACGGTCGTCCAGAGGGCGCCGCGGTGACCGAGCACGACCTGCCCGTCGGTCGACTCGGGGATCACCACGGCCCCCACGCGCAGGCCCGCGAGCAGGTCGACGACGGCAGGAGCCCCGAGGCAGCCGACCTCCTCACCGGTCGAGACGGCGAGCGCGACGGGTGCACCCTGGCGCAGGAGGTCCCGCACGGCGACGATCGAGGCGGCCAGGCCGGACTTCATGTCCGAGGCACCCCGCCCGTACAGGCGGTCGCCGACGACGGTCGAGGCGAAGGGATCGTGGGTCCAGGCCGAGGCGTCGGTCACCGGCACGACGTCGGCGTGCGACGCGAAGACGAGCAGCGGCCGGTCGACGGCGACGGACGTCGGCGAGACCAGGAGGGCCGCGGGCTCGCCGTCGGCCCCGGGGGCGAAGGCGACCCGCGCCTCCTCGACGCCCTCGAACTCCGCGGCGACGCGGCGCAGGACGGCCGCCTCGCCCGGTGAGCCGCTGGTCGAGTCGATGGCGACCAGGTCGCGCAGCAGGCTGAGCACGGGCACCTCGGACGGTTGGACAACGGTCATCCGCCCACGGTAGTCATGGCATGTGTCGGGCTCGTGTCGCGAGAAGGGCCGCAAGCAGGAGCGCGCCTTCGACGGGCTACCCCGCCGCAGGCGACATGGGGATCATCCAAGGGTAATTCGAGGGTAATCAATGGGGTAATCGGGGGGCGTCATCTATGATTCCTTCATGCCCACGCGTACGATCACCGGCCAGCACACCAGGACCGCGCGGATGGACGTCCATGAAGTGGCGAATGTCCTCGTGCACGGCTTGGGCCCGACACTCGTCGCCGCCATGACCGGCTCCAAAGACCGCAAGCTACCCGCGAAGTGGGCTCGATCCGACGGGCCCACCCCGGGTCCCGACTTCACACGACGTCTGCAACTCGGCCACAGGGCGTGGGCAGCACTGGTCCAAGACGAGGGTGCCCACATCGCCCGCCAGTGGTTCATCGGTGGCAACCCCCTCCTCGGCGAAAGCACTCCCTTGACGGCCATTCGCGAGGACCGCGGTCGCGAAGTCATAGAGGCCCTCACCGCGTTCCTTCGAGATGAGCCGGACGCCTGAGGGTGAACGGGGGCACCACGTGTACCGCGACCGGCTTGCGCCTCGTGCCGGAACTCGGCGAAACCACCTACCGCATCGCGAAACCGAGATACGGAGCGCTGTCGGCTCCCGAGCGGACTGCCAGGAGCGCACGAAAAAGGTGGGGGCGCTACGACTCCCTGGGCCGCACGCTCTACCTGGCTCGCGAGGCCGAGTCGGCTTTCGCTGAAGTCCTCTCCCCGTTCAAACGGCAGCTCGGCGCACTCGATCCTCTCGAAAGCGATGCCGCCGCGCTCGGCCTCACGCGAAGCGAGCTGCTCGAACTCGTGGCCGAGGAATGGGGCGAGGCCCAATTCATGGGCATGGGCGCCGTGCCACAGCAATGGCGCGTCGACAGGTGCGTGTATGAGGTGATCGGACAGGGGGACGGGTGGTGGATCGACGTGGAGCATCCTGACTCGCTCTCGGTCCTGGAAGCAACGATCGAACCCACGCTCATCCGTCAGGGCGTCAGGAGTCTGACGACGGCGGTTCTGAGGGGCGAGAACCGCATCGTGACCACCGCCGTCGGCATGCACCTGCGAGGCATCGAGCTGTTCGACGGCTCGGTCGCTCGTGGTCTTCAGTTCGGCAGCAAGCACGGGGGTGGATGGTGTCGCGCGGCGTGGATGCCCGGCGCAGCGGACTCATGGTCTGCGGACTTCATCGCGACGAGTGGCGAGCCGCTCCTCGTCACCGACGAGCACCTCGCCCGCGCCAGCGAGCGGTTCCGCATAAAAGTCTTCTGATGCGCAGCTCGACGCGTTGTCGCAGGCCTGACTCATCCGGGCTCCGCGTCAGTGCGCGACCGTTCGTCGTCTGACGACTGCAACAGCCCAAGGAGCGCATCCCGACGGGACTGCAATGCCGCCTACGGCAGCGGCGGCAGGGCCCGCTCGTCGAGCCAGGGACGCAGCAGCGGTCCGACGGGGTGGCCGGAGACGCGGGTGGCGAGGGCGACGAAGTCGGCCGTGGTCGCCACGCCGTGCCGGTGCTCGGCGGTCCAGGCACGCAGCACGTCGAAGAACGCGACGTCGCCGACCGCCGAGCGCAGGGCGTGCACCGCGAGCGCCCCGCGCTTGTAGACGCGATCGTCGAACATCAGGTCGGGGCCGGGGTCGCCGACGAGCAGGTCGCGGGGCAGACCGGCCAGCCGCGCGCGGGTCTGGGCGGCGATGCGCGCGGCCGACGGACCGCCCGAGGCCTCGGACCAGATCCACTCGGCGTAGCAGGCGAAGCCCTCGTTCAGCCAGATGTCGCGCCAGGTCGTCAGGCCCACGCTGTTGCCGAACCACTGGTGCGCCAGTTCGTGCGCGATCAGTCGACGCGACCCGCCCGCCCCGTCGGCGTGGTTCGCCCCGAAGATCGCGAGGCCCTGGGCCTCGAGCGGGATCTCGAGGTCGTCGTCGGTGACGACCACCGAGTACGACGCGAAGGGGTACGGACCGAACCGCTCGACGAAGCAGGCCATCATGTCGGCCACCTCGCCGAAGTCACGACCGATGCGGGACCGCATCGCGGGCACCCCGGCGAAGACGCCGGGCACCCCCGCGAGCACGACCGGCACCAACTCGTAGCGGCCGATCTGCACCGTCGCGAGGTACGTCGCCGTGGGCTCGGGCTGCTCGTAGACCCAGGTCGTGCGGCCGGACCGCGTGTGCCGGTCGGTCAGCTCACCGTGGGCGACGACGGCGTAGGGCTGCTCGGTCGTGACCTGCACCCGGTAGGTCGCCTTGTCCGCCGGGTCGTCGTTGCACGGGAACCAGGTCGCCGCCCCGTTCGGCTGCGAGGCGACGAGTGCGCCGTCGGTCAGCTCCTCCCAGCCGAGGGTGCCCCAGCGGGTGCGGCGGGGTGCGGGCGAGCCCGCGTACTCGACGACCACCTCGACCGGCTCACCCGGCACGGTCTCCTCGGACAGCGTCACCGTGAGCTTCGTCGCCGACTGCGCGTGACGCGCCTTGCGCCCGTCCACCCGCACCTTCGCGGCACGGAGGCGGAGCAGGTCGAACACGAGCGTGCGGACGGCCTCGGTCGGCACGACCGTCAGCGTCGCCACGCCGTCCAGTCGGTTCGTCGCCACGCGGTACCCGACCACGAGGTCGTACGAGCGCACGCCGTACCCGGTGTTGCCGCTCTCGGGCGTGTAGCCGTCCGGGGTCGCCGCCGGACCGGTCACTGCGAGACGGCGTGGTAGTCCGCGAACGTGACGTCCCGCCACGGGCCGATCGGGTTGCCGCTCCACCGGCTGCCGACGGGGACGACCTCGCCGCGCATGACGAGCGACGCGGGACCGACCGTGGCGTGTTCGCCCAGACGGGCCGCGGGCAGCACGACGCTGTGGGGTCCGAGGGTCGAGCCCGCGGCCAGGGTGACGGTGTCCATGCTCATGATTCGATCATGGAACAGGTGGGTCTGCACGACGCATCCTCGATTCACCGTCGACGCGTCGTCGAGTCGCACCAGGTCGGCCTCGGGCAACCAGTAGCTGTCGGTCCACACGCCGCGACCGATCGAGGCCCCGAGCGAGCGCAGCCACCACACGAGGGCCGGGGTGCCGGCCGCCGCGTGGGCGAACCAGGGGGCCGCGCACATCTCGGTGAAGGTGTCGGACACCTCGCTGCGCCAGACGAACGACGACCAGAGCGGGTGCTCGCCGGCCCGGATGCGCCCGACGAGCGCCCACTTGGCGAGCGTCGTGACCCCGGCGGCCGCCGCCCCGACGGCGAGCATCACGACGCCGCCGACCGCGGCCGTCGCGCCGACCCCGATCGCGTCGACCAGCGCCCACAGTCCGACGACCAGGCCGAGGCCGATGCCGCAGGTGACGACGACGGGCACGATCCGGCTGAGCTCCCACGCGATGCGGGCCACCCGGAGGTGCGTGGCCGGGCGGAAGGTGCGGGTCTCGTCGGCGACGGCGACCGTGCGGCGCAGGCGCACCGCGGGTGAACCGAGCCACGACGACCCCGCCTTGGACTTGCGCGGAGCCGACGAGAGCACGGCCACCAGACCGTCCTTCGGCACCTTGTGGCCCGGGGCGGTCATGCCCGAGTTGCCCAGGAACGCCCGCCGGCCGATCTCGGCCCGGGCCACGCGAAGCCAGCCGCCGCCGAGCTCGTACGACGCCACGAGCGTGTCGTCCGCCAGGAAGGCTCCGTCGCGGACGGTCGTCATCGACGGCAGCAGCAGGACGGTCGACGCCTCGACGTCCCGCCCGATCTCGGCCCCGAGCAGGCGCAGCCAGACCGGCGTGAACAGGCTCGAGTAGAGCGGGAACAACAGGGTGCGCGACAGGTCGAGCAGGCGTTCGGTGCTCCAGACCTGCCAGCCGACCCTCGACCGCACCGCGAAGGTGCCCTCGGTCACGCCGAGGGCCCACAGGCGGGTGAGCGCGACGACGAGCACGGCGGCCACCAGCCCGGCCACGAGCGTGCCCGGCACCAGGAGGGCGAGGGCCCGCCACCACGCGTCCGTCAGCGAACCCGCACCCCGCACGCCGAGCGCGACGACCGCGCCTCCTGCGCTCAGCGACGCCACCGGCAGCAACGCGACGACGACGGCCGACGCCCCGTAGGCGACGAACCACCGGGTGGGTGCCGGGGGTCGGTCCTCCGGCCACCAGGCGCGGGTGCGGCCGATGCGCTCGGCCGGCGACCCGGCCCAGTGCTGACCCGAGGGCACCCGCCCGAAGACCGCGGAACCGGGCGCGATCGAGGCGTCCTTGCCGATCCGGGTGCCGGGCAGGAGGGTGCTCCGCATGCCGATCGTGCTGCCCGCACCGATGCGGATCGCCCCGATGCGGACGACGTCGCCGTCGATCCAGTGCCCGGCCAGGTCGACCTCGGGCTCGACCGACGCCCCGCGACCGATGCGCAGCATGCCGGTCACGGGCGGCAGGGCGTGCAGGTCGACGTCGGGTGCGATGCGAGCCCCGAGGGCCCGCGCGTAGTAGCTGATCCACGGGGCGCCGGCGAGCCCGACCGCCCCGATCTGGTGCGCGACCTGCTCGGCCAGCCAGAGCCTCAGGTGCACGCTGCCGCCGCGCGGATGATCGCCCGCCTCGACCCCCCGGAGGAGGAGGCGCGAGGCCAGCACCGAGATCGCCATGCGTCCCGGCGGGGTCGCGAACACGAGGATCGCGACGACGAGCAGCCCGCCGTCGACCGCCGGCAGGGCGTCGAACCCGCTCCACCAGCGCAGCACGGTGCTCGCGGTCAGGGCGTAGGTCAGCCAGCGCGCACCCGACAGCACGAGGAGGGGCACCCCGAGCAGGGTCTGCAGCCATTGGGTGCGGCGCGGGGTCGGCACCGACCGGTGGAACACGGCCGGCGGGGCCTCGTCGTCGACGTCCGCCACCGTCAGCGCCTCGGCCAGCGCGCCGAGCCGGGGGTGCGAGTAGATCTCGGCGACGGTGAACTCGGGGTCGAGCTCGCGCAGCCGGGCCACGAGCTGGGCGGCGGCCAGCGATCCCCCGCCCAGGTCGAAGAAGTTCGCGTCGGCGTCCGGGACGGGTACGCCGAGGACCTCGCGCCAGCGGTCGGCGACGAGCTGCTCGACCGGGGTCATCGAACCGGCACCGTCGGGCCGGCCACCTCTCCCGTCGCCACCGGTCGACGAGTCGACCAACGGCCAGGGCAGCGCGTCGCGGTCGATCTTGCCCGACGTCTTCGTCGGCAGGTCGCCGGTGACCAGCGCCAGCAGCGGCACCAGCGCGGCCGGCAGTCCGTCCCGGAGGCGGGCGAGGGCGGCGCCTCGGTCGAAGGTCTCGGCCGACGCGACCGCGAGGTAGCCGACGAGCACCTGGTTGCCGGCCGCCGTCGTCCGCACCGCCGCGGCGGCGCCGCCGACCCCGGGCAGGGCCTGCAGCGCGGTCTCGATCTCCCCGAGCTCGATCCGGCGCCCGCCGACCTTGACCTGGTCGTCGGCCCGCCCCTGGAACACGAGCCCGGCCCGGTCGAACCGCACCAGGTCACCGCTGCGATAGGCGCGCTGCCAGCCGAGCTGCTCGTGCGGGGCGTACTTCTCGGCGTCCTTGGCGGGGTCGAGGTAGCGGGCCAGGCCGACGCCGCCGATGATCAGCTCGCCCACCTCGCCCTCCGCGACCGGGTCGCCCTCGGCGTCGACGACGGCCACGTCCCACCCGTCGAGCGGCAGACCGATCCTCACCGTCTCTCCGGCACGCACCAGCGCCCCGGTGGCCACCACGGTCGACTCGGTCGGCCCGTAGGTGTTCCACACCTCGCGGTCGTCGCCGACGACCCGGTCGACGATCTCGGGCGGGAGCGCTTCTCCGCCGAAGATCAGCAACCGGACGCTCTCGAGGGCCTCGTCCGGCCAGAGGGCCGCGAGGGTCGGCACGGTCGAGACGACGGTGATGCCGTGGGTGACGAGCCACGGCCCGAGATCGGCACCCGACCGGACGAGGCTGCGAGGGGCCGGCACCAGGCAGGCGCCACTGCGCCAGGCCAGCCACATCTCCTCGCACGAGGCGTCGAACGCGACCGACAGTCCGGCCAGCACCCGGTCGCCCGGTCCGAGCGGATCGAGCCCGGGCGACGACAGGAACATCCTCGCCTCGGCGTCGGCCAGGGCGGCCGCCGAGCGATGACTCGCGGCGACGCCCTTCGGCGTGCCGGTCGAGCCCGAGGTGAAGATCACCCAGGCGTCGTCGTCCGGGGTCGGCGACCGGTCGTCGTCGGCGAGCGCCGTGCCCCGCCCGCTGACGTGCCCGGCCGGCGCGGCGAGCACGAGGCTGTCGGGTCGGTCGGCGTCACGCGGGGTGAAGAGTCCCCCCGCCGAGACGATGCCCGCGACGCCGGCCTCACCGAAGACCAGGGCGGCCCGCTCGTCGGGGTCGTCGGCGTCGACCGGCACGTAGGCGGCCCCGGTGGCGAGGACGGCGAGGATCGTCAGGTAGAGCGACGAGTCGCCCGAGGGCATGCGCACGCCCACCCGGTCGCCGCGGCGCACCCCGGCGTCGGCGAGCGCGCGCGAAGCGGCTCCGACGCGGACGACGAGTTCCGCGTAGCTCCACGCGCCCCGCTCGTCCTCGAGGGCCGAGGCGTCCGGGTGCTCGAGCGCCGTGGCCCGCAGGACGTCGACGAGCGTCCGGGGTGCGGGGGCCGCGGGCGAACCGGCGATCACGCCGGGCAGTGTCTGGCTCACGGCCGCACGGTAGGGACCCCAGGTGTCACGTCGGTGAACTCGACCGCGTCCAGGGCCGGTCCGGCCACGGCGAGGAGGACGCCGGTCATCGATCGCCGGTCGTGGACCAGTCCGCGTCGACCGTCCGTGGTCGTGCCCCCGGGCCCGGGCCCCAGACGAAGCGCCGACATCGCGGTGGTCAGTCCCTCCCCCGTCGACTTGAGCAGCGCCTCCTTCCGCACCCAGGCGCGCAGCACGTCCACGTCGACGTCCTCGGGGCTCACGTCGGGCCGGAGGTGCTCGAGCGCACCGGCCGGACGGGCCCCTTCGACGTCGACGCCGACGGGCGCCCCGGCCCGCACCGCCACGGCGGCCCAACGACCGCTCCGGCTGAGGCTCACGTGCAGGTCGTCCGACGGCACCGGCACCGGCCGACCGTGCGGACCACCGCACGAGCGACAGGCCTCGCGTCCGAACTCGATCGACCCGGCCTCCCGGCCGGTCACGGACGAGAGCAGGAGGCGCAGCGCACGATGCGAGGCCAGGTACCGACGCGCGTCGGTCGCGTCCACGAAGGCCGCCGCGCGGGCCCGCTCGTACGCGTCGCAGACCTCGCTCGCCGGAGGCGCGCCGGCGTCGCCTTCTCGGCCGAGGCCGAGGTCGAGGTCGAGGTCGACCAGCCACACCCGCGCGCCCGTCACGGCAGGCGAGCCTAGCCGCGTCCGCACCCGCGCCGGGGCTCCGTTCACCTGCCGTTCTCCGGGTGGGGTGATGATCCGGTCGGCGTCCGTGACCCTCCCGACCGGTCCGGGACGCCCCTCCACCCGTTTCCCTCACCCGAGAGGCCCCCGCATGGCCAAGAAGATCCCCACCGCGCTCGCCGAACTCGTCGACGCCCTCGAGCACCACGCCGAGGCCGTCACGGCGAAATCGTCGTCGTCCAAACGGCTCGGTCGCGCCACCGCGAAGGTGCGCCGCGCCTCGGCCGCCTACACCGAGGTGGTGGCCGCCCGCACGGGGCAGCCGAACCCGTTCGTGGACTTCCTCGATCCCGAGACGATCGAGTCGCTCCGTGCCGAGCGGGACCGCATCGCGAGCGGCAAGACGACGCCGGTCGACTGACAGCCGTCCCAGGTGGGCGTGCCACGCTCACAGGCACGATTTCCGCACGTTCGAGAGAGGGGCCGATCCCGTGGCCGACCAGAAGAAGCTCAAGAAATCCGCCGCCAAGGCCTACGACAAGGCCGAGGACGCCGTCACCGATGCCCGCGCCGCGGTCGCCGAGGCCAAGCGTCGTGCGAAGAAGCTCGCCAAGAAGAGCCGCCCGTCGGTGAAGCCGCTCGAGAACGCCCTCGACGACGCCACGTCCGGCTTGAAGGACGCCAAGAAGACGGCCAAGGGTGCCGTGCAGGGCTCGAAGGGTTCGGCGTCGAACGGTTCGTCGTCGAGCACGTCGTCCGCAACCCCGGCCAAGCCGCGCTCGATCTACACGCCGCCCCTGCCCGAGGTCGACGAGACCACCGTCCAGCTGTCCGACGGTCACGACGCCCACGTCGACCTGCACGCGCAGACCCTCGTCGCCCTGCGCGCCCTCGCCCGCACCAAGGGCATCACGAACGTGTCGCGTCACACCAAGGCGACCCTGATCGAGAAGATCGAGCAGGCCTGACCCGGACGCCGGCGTCGACCCGATGACCTCGTGAGCGGCTACGGGTCGGCTCCGCCTCACTAGGGTGAGGACATGACGCGCGCTCAGCTCATGGTCCCGTACCGGTTCGTCTTCGCCGCGCTCGCCCTCGTGGCCGTCTCCGCCCAGTTCGCGGACACCCTCGAGAACGACTACAGCGTCGTCAACTTCTTCTCGTTCTTCACGAACCTGAGCAACCTGTTCGCCGTCGTGGTCTTCACCGTCGGCGGCGTCCGGACGCTGCGCCGCCGTCCCGGCAGCCGGGCCTGGGACGTCGTCCGGCTGATCGCGGTCGTGAACATGGTGTTCGTCGGCCTCGTCTTCAACCTGCTGCTGACCGAGGTGGCCGGCGGCGTGCTGCCCTGGGTCAACGTCGTCGTGCACATGGTGATGCCCGTCGCCGTGCTGGTCGACTGGCTCGTGTTGCCCGTCGGCCGTCGCCTGCCCTGGGCCGCCGCGGGCCTCGGCCTCGTCGTGCCCGTCCTCTACAGCGTGTACTCGCTCGTCCGCGGCGCCGTCACGTCGTTCTACCCCTACCCCTTCTACGACCCGGAGGCGCTGGGCGGCTACGGCCCCGTGGCGCTCTACATGGTCGTGCTGCTCGTCGCACTCGCCGTGCTGTCGGTCGCGCTGGTCGGTCTGGCGCGCCTCGCCGGCCGCTTCTGGAAGCAGCGCTCGCGCCGCTGAGGCGACCCGCGCCTCCTGCGGGCGGCTCAGCGGTAGTGCTGTTCGCCGCGGGCGGCCGCCGCGACCACGTCGCGGATGCGGGCCGCCCGGGTCTCGGGCCGCTTCAGTGCGGCCAGCCGGAAGTACACCCGGAACCGCTCGGTCTTCGTCATCGTCGCGAAGTGCGCCGCCGCCACCGGGTCGGCGTCGAGCGCTGCCTGCAGGTCGTCAGGAGGCACGGCGTCCTTCTGGCGGTAGGCGGCGTCCCAGCGGCCGTCGTCCTTCGCCCGGTCGACCTCGGCCTGTCCCGCGGGGGTCATCCGCCCCTCGGCGGTCAGGCGTGCGACGTGTTCGCGGTTCACCTGGGACCAGGGGCTGTCCTTCCGCCTCGGCTGGAACGCCGTGAGCGTGAAGTCGTCGTCGAGCCGGCTGGTCTGGCCGTCGATCCAGCCGTGGCAGAGGGCGACGTCGAGGGCCTCGGACCACGTCATGCCCGGCCTCGTCGACCGCACCTTGCGGAGCGTCAGTCGCACCCCACCCACGTCGGGGTCGCCCTCGAGGTACTCGCGCCACTGCTCGACCGTCACGTCGAGCACGGGCTTGTCGGCGAAGCTGACCATGCGGCGACCCTACCGGCGGCGAGGCGTCACGACGTGCCGCTCCCCTGCGGAACCGAGCGGCCCGTCCCGACCCCTCGAGGGGCGGCCGGCCGTCAGAGCCCGAACAGCAGCCGCAGCCCGAGGGCGACCATCACGACGGCGATCACCGCGTCGAGCACCCGCCACGCGACCGGCTTCGCGAACAGGGGACGCAGGAGGCGCGCGCCGAACCCCAGCGCCGAGAACCACACGAGACTGCCCGTGACGGCCCCGCCCGCGAACCACCACCGCAGCTCGGGCGGCTGGTGGTTCGCCACCGAGCCGAGGAACACGATCGTGTCGAGGTAGGTGTGCGGGTTGAGCCAGGTGAAGGCGAGGGCCCCCAGGACGGCCGGGACGACCCGCGCGGGCGGCGCGCCGGCCTCGACCGTGAGCGCGCCCACGGGCCGGATGGCGCGCTTCGCGGCGAAGACGCCGTAGACCAGCAGGAACCCTGCCCCGACGATCTGCACGACGACGACCGCCTGCGGCGCGGCCTCGACGAGCGCGCCGACCCCGGCCACCCCGGCGCTGATCAGCACGGCGTCGCTCACCGCGCAGACCACGACGACCGGCACGACGACGCGGGTCACGGCCTGGAGCCCGACGCGCAGCACGAAGGCGTTCTGGGCACCGATGGCGACGATCAGGGCGAGGCTCGTGCCGAAACCGAAGAGGGCGGCGGGCACCACGGTCGCGAAGGTCATGGCGACACGCTAAGGGCGCGCCAGACCATCACGCCAACTCATGTTCGTGATGCTGCATAAGCTCGACTCATGGCCCGTTTCGCGCTCGACCAGCTCGACACCCTTCGCACCGTCGTCGACGAGGGCACGTTCGAGGCGGCGGCGAGACGCCTGCACGTCACGCAGTCCGCGGTGTCGCAGCGCATCAAGCAGCTCGAACGAGCGGCCGGGCAGGTGCTGCTGCGACGCACGACACCGGTCACCACGACCGCGGCCGGTGACGTGGTGCTGCGTCACGCCCGCCAGGTCGACCTGCTCACGTCGGACGCGCTGGCCCGGCTCGGCGCCGGCCGACCCGACGGAGGGGACGACGGTGACGACCCCGTCCCCACCACCCTGCCCATCGCCGTCAACGCCGACTCGACGGCGACCTGGTTCCTCGACGCGCTGGCCGCCGTCCCGCCCACGGTGCCCGTGGTGTTCGACCTGCGCCGGGCCGACCAACAGCACACGGCCGAGCTGTTGCGATCGGGGGACGTGCTCGCCGCCGTCACCGCGACCCGGGAGCCCGTGCAGGGCTGCAGCTCGGAGCCGCTCGGCGTCATGCGCTACCGCGCGGTCGCCAGTCCGGGGTTCGTCGAACGGTGGCTGGGCGCCCGACCGAGCGCGGGAGGAACCGCCGAGCCCAGGGGCCTCGACCACGGACGGCTCGATCGTGCCCCGATGGTGGTCTTCGACCGCGCCGACGACCTGCAGCACGACTTCGCGCGTCGGCTCACCGGTCACGAGCCGCTCGCACCCCGGCACCACGTGCCCGCCTCGGCCGACTTCGCCCGGGCCGTCGTGCTCGGCCTCGGCTGGGGCATGCTGCCCGAGGCGCAGGCCGGCCCCGAACTCGACGCCGGCCGTCTGGTCGAACTGGCCGCCGGCGACCCGGTCGACGTGCCGCTCTTCTGGCAGCGCTGGACCCTCGCCTCGCCCCTCCTCGAGGCCGTCACCGACGCCGTCCGCGCCACCGCGCGCCACGCCCTGCACCCCTGACGCCCCGGCTCGCCGGTCGAGTGGTCGCGAATCGTCCTTCGCGCGCCCCCGAAGGACGATTCGCGACCAGTCGACGGCCCGACCCGACGGACGACGGGAGGCGCGGTGCCGACGGGCACCGCGCCTCCTGTTCTCGAGCGACCTGCGCCCGGCGACCGACGACCTACAGCGTCGCGAGCGCCTCGTTCAGCGTGCGCGACGGGCGCATCACGGCTTCGGTCTTGGCTGCGTCGGGGTGGTAGTAGCCCCCGATGTCGACGGCCGTGCCCTGGGGCTCGATCAGTTCGGCGACGATCGCCTCTTCGGCCCCGCCGAGGGTGGCGGCCAGCCCGGCGAAGGCGGCGGCCAGTTCGGCGTCGTCGGTCTGGGCGGCGAGCTCGTCGGCCCAGTACTTGGCCAGGTAGAAGTGGCTGCCGCGGTTGTCGATCGAGCCGAGCTTGCGACCGGGCGACTTGTTCTCGTCGAGGAAGGTGCCGGTGGCGCGGTCGAGCGTGTCGGCGAGGATCTGCGCCCGCGCGTTGTCGGTCGACGTCGCGAGGTGCTCGAAGCTGACCGCGAGGGCGAGGAACTCGCCCAGGCTGTCCCAGCGCAGGTAGTCCTGCTCGACGAGCTGCGAGACGTGCTTCGGGGCCGAACCGCCGGCACCCGTCTCGAACAGGCCGCCGCCGTTGATCAACGGCACGACCGAGAGCATCTTGGCCGAGGTGCCGAGCTCCATGATCGGGAACAGGTCGGTCAGGTAGTCGCGCAACACGTTCCCGGTGACCGAGATGGTGTCGTCGCCACGGCGGATGCGCTCGAGCGAGAACGCCATCGCGTCGACGGGCGAGAGGATCTCGATCTGCAGGCCCTCGGTGTCGTGTTCGGCGAGGTACGTGCGGACGAGCCCGATCAGGGTCGCGTCGTGGGCACGGGTCTCGTCGAGCCAGAAGACCGCCGGGGTCTGGCTGGCGCGGGCCCGCGTGACGGCGAGCTTGACCCAGTCGCGGATCGGGACGTCCTTCGTCTGGCAGGCGCGCCAGATGTCGCCCGTGGCGACCTCGTGCTCGATGAGCGTCTCGCCCGCCTGGTTCACGACGCGGACGGTGCCGTCGCCGGGCACCTCGAAGGTCTTGTCGTGCGAGCCGTACTCTTCGGCGGCCTGCGCCATCAGGCCGACGTTCGGCACCGAGCCCATGGTCGCGGGGTCGAAGGCGCCGTTCGCACGGCAGTCGTCGAGCACGGCCTGGTAGATGCCGGCGTAGCTCGAGTCGGGGATGACGGCCAGGGTGTCGTGCTCGTCGCCGTCGGGGCCCCACATGTGGCCCGACGTGCGGATCATCGCGGGCATCGACGCGTCGACGATGACGTCGCTCGGCACGTGCAGGTTGGTGACGCCCTTGTCGGAGTCGACCATGGCGAGGTCGGGCCCGTCGGCGATCCCCTGGTCGAAGGCGGCTTTGATCTCGTCGCCGTTCGGCAGTGCCGCGAGGCCCTGCAGGATGCCGTTGAGACCGTTGGCGGGGTCGAGCCCGGCAGCCTGCAGGTCGGCACCGTACTGCTCGAAGACGCGGGGGAAGAAGGCGCGGATCACGTGGCCGAAGAGGATCGGGTCGCTGATCTTCATCATCGTGGCCTTGAGGTGGACCGAGAACAGGACGCCCTCGGCCTCGGCCCGGGCGATCTGTGCGGCCAGGAACTCGTGCAGCGCGGCGACGTGCAGCACGGTGCCGTCGACGACCTCGCCGGCCAGCACGGGGATCGACTCGCGCAGCACGCGGGTCTCGCCGTCGGTGCCGACGAACTCGATGTGCAGGGTGTCGTCGGCCGGGATGACGACCGTCTTCTCGTTCGAACGGAAGTCGTCGACGCCCATGGTCGCGACGTTCGTCTTCGAGTCGGCCGTCCAGGCGCCCATGCGGTGCGGGTGCTTGCGGGCGTAGTTCTTGACCGAGAGCGGAGCACGACGGTCGCTGTTGCCCTCGCGCAGCACGGGGTTGACCGCGCTGCCCTTGACCTTGTCGTACCGGGCCTTGACGTCGCGCTCGGCGTCGGTCGAGGGCGAGTCGGGGTAGTCGGGCAGGTCGTAGCCCTGCGACCGGAGTTCGGCCACGGCGGCCTTGAGCTGCGGCATCGAGGCCGAGATGTTCGGAAGCTTGATGATGTTGGCCTCGGGCGTCTTCGCCAGGGCCCCCAGCTCGGCGAGGGCGTCGCCCTGGCGCTGCTCGTCGGTGAGGCGCTCGGGGAACTGGCTGATGATGCGGGCCGCCAGCGAGATGTCGCGGGTCTCGACGTCGACCCCCGCGGTCTTGGCGTAGGCCTGGATGATGGGCAGGAACGAGTAGGTCGCCAGCATGGGCGCCTCGTCGGTCAGCGTGTAGATGATCTTCGCCATGCGGCAGGTGCTCCCTCGTTGTCGGGCATGCGTGTGCTCGGTGGTGCTGCCTCTACGCTACCGCGCAGAAGTCTCTCGACATGAAGATACATGCCCGGTCTGGACGGCCCGCCCGCGCGGCTCAGGTCGTCCGTGTCGCCGGGCGCCACATCGCCGCGGGCGTCGCCCCCGGGAGCCCGCGGATCGGCCCCAGCTCGACGAAGCCCAGGCGCCGGTAGAGCGCCCGGTTCCGCTCGGTCGACGACTCGAGGTAGGCGGCGCCGCCCGTCTCGTCGATCGCCGCGAGGCGGTGCTCGATCAACGAGGTGCCCACGCCGAGCCCTCGGGCCGCGTCGCCGACCGCGATCTCGCCGAGGTACCAGTGCGGCAGCCGCGGCCGGGGCGCCGCCAGGGTCGCCTGGTGGCGGGCCGCCGGCACGAGCCCGCCGAGTCCGAGCGCCCGCAGGTACCGCGGCAGCTGCCCGAGCTCCGCGAACGACACCGGCAGGCGCAGCGGCGAGGACGGTCGGGTGCGCGGCGCCTCCCAGACGGCCGCCCCCACGACGTCCCGGCCGGCGTCCGCCACGGCCACGTCGACCGTGCGACGGCCCGCCGGGATCGACCGCATCATCGCGGAGAAGAGGTCGACCAGACGGGCATGGCGCCGCCGCCCGCGCGGGACGAACCCGAGCATGACGGGATCGTCGCGGAACCCCTCGGCGAGCACGGCGGCGGCCGCGTCCAGCTGGTCCGGGCGGGCGGCGGTGATGGTCACGTCGGGCACGGTGTCTCCTCGAATGATTCGTCATGATTGACGGATTCGTCAGTCGTGACAGAATGTAGCCAGACATCCCGCCCGACACGTGAGAGGCCGCTGTGAAACCGGACGACGAAGAGGCGCGGGTCGCCCCCTCGAGGACGTCCCGCCGCACGCGCGACACGCGTCGCAAGCTGGTCGAGGCCGGCGTCGTCCTCTTGCGGCGGGCCGACTACGCCGCCGTCCCCGTCGCCGAGATCACGCAGCTGGCCGATGTCGGCCTCGGCACGTTCTACAACCACTTCGCCGGCAAGGACGCGTTGTTCGACGAGGCCGTGCAGAGCGTGCTCGACGCGCAGACCGAGCGCATGGCGGCGCTCGGGCGCGCGGACGACTCCCCCGTGACGACCGCGGCGATCGCGATGCACGTGGTCCTCGGACTGGCCGAGAGCGACCCGGCCGTGGCCGTGGTCGTCGCGCGCAACGGCCTGCGCCTGCTCGACGCCGAGGCCGCGCTGGTGCCGCAGGCACGGGCTCTTGTGCAGGCCGGGCAGGCGGCGGGCTCCTTCGCCGAGCTGGACGTCGACCTGGCGCTGTCCCTGGTCGGCGGCAGCCTCCTCGGCGGGCTGCACACCTGGTGGTCGACCCCCGAACTCGTCACCCCCGCGTGGACGGTCGAGCTGGTCGCCCGCGTGCTCGTGGCCCTCGGGTGCGACCTCGGGGACGCTCGCCGCGCCTCCTCGTCCGGTCTCGACCGGGTGACCGGGCGCGACGCGGGCTGACGCACCGAGCCGCACCGCCCCGAGCCGCACCGCACCGGGACGCACCGGGCCGAGCCACACCTCGCCTGATCGGCGAAGATGGTCAGGTGACCACTCCGGCGCCCGCGACGAGCATCGAACCCCGCCCCTACGACCACCCCGACGTGCAGCAGCTCGTCGAGGGACTGCAAGAGCTGTACGTCGAGATCTACGGCGGGCGCGACGTCAGCCCGATCGACCGCTCCGAGTTCGAGCTGCCGAGGGGCACGTTCGCCGTGGCCTACGAGGCCGGCGAGCCCGTGGCGCTCGGAGCCTGGCGCCTGCTGCCCGACGGACGGGCCGAGCTGAAGCGGATGTACGTCCGGCCCGACCGGCGCGGGCACGGCCTGTCCCGGCTCGTGCTGCACTGGCTCGAACGGTCGGCCGCACACGCCGGCGTCACCGAGATGGTGATCGAGACCAACGTGGCCCACGACACCGCGATCCGCCTCTACGAGTCGGCCGGTTACGGGCCGATCGCGGCCTACGGCCACTACGCGGACGACGAGGGCACGGTGTCGCTCGGCCGCTCCCTGGACGGCGCCCCGACGCACGGGGCCGGGCTCGCCGAGGCGGCCGGGCCGTCGGACGGCGCCCGCCCCACCGACTGAGCGGGCCGCAACACCCGACCGGGTCGGCCCGCAACACCCGACCGGGTCACCCCGACACGGCGACCCGGCCGACCACGTCGGCCAGCTCATGACCCACGAGGTGACCGTTCGTCAACCCCCGGCCGGCACTCGGCCCCCGACGGCTCGGTCGTGGTTCGTTCGTCGGCGAGGCCTGCGCACCCCGCCCGGCCCGGACGAGGAGGACCCATGGCCGAGCCGGCGACCCGCGACGTCCCGCAGCCCCCGACCGGAGGCCCGGCCGTCGGGCAGTCCAAGCTCGAGCAGGCGATCACGGGCCCGCTGCTCTACCTCTTCATCCTCGGCGACGTGCTCGGGGCCGGGATCTACGCCCTGATGGGAACCCTGTCGGCCGAGGTCGGTGGGGCGCTCTGGGCCCCGCTCGTGCTCGCCCTGCTCCTGGCGCTGCTGACCGCGGGCTCGTACGCCGAGCTCGTCACCAAGTACCCCAAGGCAGGAGGGGCGGCGATCTTCGCCGAGAGGGCGTTCCGTCGGCCACTGGTCTCGTTCCTGGTCGGCTTCAGCATGCTGGCGGCCGGCGTGACGAGTGCGGCGGGCCTCTCGCTGGCCTTCGCCGGCGACTACCTCGGCACCTTCGTCGACCTGCCCCCGGTGCCGACCGCCATCGCCTTCCTGGCACTCGTCGCCCTGCTCAACGCCCGGGGCATCAGCGAGTCCTTGCGGGGCAACGTGGTCATGACCGTCGTCGAGGTGAGCGGCCTCGTCATCGTGATCGCGGTCGTGGCCGTGATGCTCGGCGGCGGGGGCGGAGACGTCTCGCGTGTCGGGGAGTTCCCCGTCGACGCGAACCCCGCCCTGGCCACGCTCGGTGCGGCGATCATCGCGTACTACTCGTTCGTCGGCTTC
Organism: Frigoribacterium sp. ME-P-080; assembly: GCF_030209595.1. Taxonomy (NCBI): domain Bacteria; kingdom Bacillati; phylum Actinomycetota; class Actinomycetes; order Micrococcales; family Microbacteriaceae; genus Frigoribacterium; species Frigoribacterium sp. ME-P-080. The sequence goes on along the minus strand of NZ_JARVRR010000002.1, from coordinate 443,082 downwards.
GAGACGAGTGCGAACGTCGCCGAGGAGGTGCGCGAACCGAGCCGGGTCTACCCCCGCGCCCTGTTCGGCGCGTTGGCCACGGCGGGCGTGGTCTACGTGCTCGTCGGGCTCGCGAGCGCCGTGGCGTTGCCGCCCGCCGAGCTCGCGGACTCGACCGGTCCCCTGCTGGCGGTCGTCGCCGCGACCGGCGTCGGCGTGCCCACCTGGGTGTTCAGCCTCATCGCCCTCGTGGCCGTCGCCAACGGAGCGCTGCTGACGATGATCATGGCGAGCCGCGTGACCTTCGGCATGGCCGAGCAGGGGCTGTTGCCCCGCTCGCTCGGTGCGGTCCTGCCCCGACGGAAGACGCCCTGGGCCGCGATCGCGGTCACCACGGCCGTCGCCATGGCGTTGACCACCGTCGGCGACATCAGCGTCCTCGCCGAGACGGTCGTCCTGTTGCTGCTGTTCGTGTTCATCAGCACGAACGTGGCCGTGCTGGTGCTGCGTCGGGACCGGGTCGACCACGCGCACTTCCGCGTCTGGACGGCCGTGCCGGTGGCCGGCGTCGCGTCCTGCCTGCTGCTGATGTCGCAGCAGAGCGGGCAGGTCTGGCTGTTCGGGGCGATCCTGCTCGCGGCGGGCACCGTGCTGTACCTCGTCGCGCGGGCGAGGAACCGGGCCACCGCGGGGCGCTGAGGCGCCGCGGCCGGACACCGGCCGGCGCGATACCGGCGGGAGACGCAGAGGAGGCGCGGTGCCGGGATCACCGACACCGCGCCTCCTCGGATCATCGCTACTCGACGGTGATCGACTGGGCCTTCATCGCGGCCACGGTCTTCTCCTGGCCCGACTTCAAGGCGTCGAGGAGGGTGCCGTCACCCGAGGCGGCCGCCCCGAAGCCGTCCGAGATGTCGCTGTAGGTCTGCGTCATCGTCGGTCCCCACGTGAAGGGCTGGATGTTCTCGGCGGCCTTCGCGAAGTCCTCGTAGATGGCCTGGTCGCCGTAGAACTCGACGCCCGAGGTCAGGGCCGGCAGGTCGGCACCGGTCGTGGAGGCCGGGTACAGGTTGGCCTCCTTGTTCAGCGCCTCGAGCGACTCGGTCGAGGTGTTCAGCCACACCAGGAACTTCGACGCCTCGGCGGGGTGCTCGCTGCCCTTGAAGACGACGTTCGACGATCCGCCCCAGGCGGCCGACGCGGACTCGCCGTCCTTCCACTGCGGCATGGGCGCGACGGCCCACTTGCCCGACGTGTCGGGGGCGCCGCTCGAGATGGTGTTGGCACCCCAGACGGCCGAGACCCAGGTCCAGTCCTGGTCGGTGTTGTACGCGTTGTTCCACTCGTCGGTGAAGCTCGGCAGGGTCGTGACGAGGTCCTTCGAGATGAGGTCCTGCCAGTAGTCGGCGACCTTGGTCGAGGCCTCGTCGCCCATGTCGACCTTCCAGGTGCCGTCCGCGGTGTCGAACCACTGGCCACCGGCCTGCGACACCAGACCGGCGAACTGGTTCACGTCGCCCTTGGCGAAGTTGGTGATGCTGCCGCCCATCTCCTTGATCGTCACGGCGTCCTCGGCGTACTGCTCCCACGTGGTGGGGACGTCGAGGCCGGCCTGCTCGAAGAGGTCCTTGCGGTAGTACAGCGCCATGGGACCGGAGTCCTGCGGGATCGCGTAGACGGAGTCGTCCTCGCCGAAGGTGACCTGGTTCCAGAGGCCGTCGGAGTAGTCGGCCTTCGCGGCGGAGACGCCCTCGCACGAGGCGATGTTCGCCAGTCCGTCCTGCACGCGGAAGGCGGGCAGGGTGTCGTACTCGACCTGACCGATGTCGGGGGCGTTGCCGGCCTGCAGCTGGTTGAAGAAGTTCTGGTAGGTGCCGCTGTTGCCGTTCGGCACGATCGAGACCTTGACCTGGATGTCGGGGTTCTCCTCGTTCCAGAGGGCGACGACCTTGTCCATGTTCGGCACCCAGGTCGTGAAGTTCAGGGTGACCTTGCCGGAGGACGCCTCGCACGAGGCGGAGTCGCCGGAGGCGCCGTCCGAGCCGCTGCCGGAGCTGCAACCGGCGAGGGCCATGGTCGAGACCACGGCGGCCGCCGCGATCGTGAGTACTCGGGATGTCTTCATCTGGTGTCCAATCGGGGTGCGGAGCCGGAGGGGCCGGCCACGGGAGGGAACGACGTCGTTGCCTTGCGGAGAGGAGGTCGAGGAGGTGCGGGTCGGTGGATCAGGACGGGAGCGGCGGATCGGGACGGCCGGGGCCGCGGGATCGGCTACTTGAGGCCGCCGGACCCCAGGCCGCTGCGCCAGAAGCGCTGCAGGCTGAGGAAGGCGACGAGCAGGGGGATGATCGAGACCAGTGCGCCGACGAGCACCAGGGTGCGCAGTTCGGGGTACTGGCTCACGTTGGAGTTCCAGGTGTAGAGGCCGAGGGTCACCGGGAAGAGCTCCTGGGACCGCAGCATCACCAGCGGCAGGAAGAAGTTGTTCCAGATGGCGACGAACTGGAACAGGAACACCGTCACGAGGGCGGGCGACATCAGCCGGATCGCCACGGTGAAGAACGTGCGCAGTTCGCTCGAACCGTCGATGCGGGCGGCCTCGACGATCTCGTCGGGGACGCTCGACGCCGCGTAGATGCGGCTGAGGTACACGCCGAACGGGCTCACGATGCTGGGCAGGAAGACCGCCCAGAAGGTGTCGGTCAGTTCGACCTTGCTGAAGATCAGGAACAGCGGCAGCGCCAGGGCCGTCGCCGGCACGAGCACGCCACCCAGGAAGATGTTGAACAGCGCCTCACGACCCCAGAAGCGGTACTTGGCCAGGGCGTAGCCGCACATCGCCGACAGGATCGTGCCGAGCGCGCCGGCGACCGTCGCGTAGACGATGCTGTTGAGCATCCACCGCGGGAAGATGCCGTCGTTGTACGTGAACAGCCGGCCGACGTTGCCGACGAAGTCCTGCGCCGACGTCGGCGAGAACCACAGGGCGGCGCTCGAGTTGAAGTTGTCGAGCGTCTTGGTCGACGACACCAGCAGCCAGAAGATCGGCACGAGGAAGTAGAGCGTGAAGGCGCCCATGATGACCATGGCGGCCGTTCGCGACATCACGCTCTCGCGGGGCCCCCCGCCGCGTCGGCGAGCAGGGGTCGTCGCGTCGTCGAACGACTGGGCGGGACGGATGGGGGCGTCGACGGTCACTGGTCGGCCTTCCGCTGGGTCAACCGGAGGAACCCGATCGAGAGGATGAACGTGGCGACCGCGAGGACGACGCTGAACGCCGCCGCGAGGTTGAAGTTGGGCACCGAGGATGTCGAGTAGACGAGCATGTTCGGCGTGAAGGTCGACGAGATGGTCGACGTGAACTGGCGGAAGACCAGCGGTTCGGTCAGCAGCTGCAGGGTGCCGATGACCGAGAAGACGGCGGTCAGCACGATCGCGGGGACGACCAGCGGGATCTTGATCGACACGGCGATGCGCCACTGCGAGGCCCCGTCGAGGCGGGCCGCCTCGTAGATCTCGGTGGGGATCGCGAGGAGCGACGAGTAGATGATCAGCATGTTGTAGCCGACGAACACCCAGGTGACGACGTTGGCCACGGCCCAGAGCACCGTGCCGCCGTCGAGGAGGCCGGCCCGCGACGTGACGGCCGAGAACGGCGAGAGGCTCGGCGAGTAGAGGTAGCCCCACATGATCGCCGCGATGACGCCGGGCACGGCGTAGGGCGCGAAGAACGCGAGGCGGAAGAACCGCTTGCCGCGCAGCAGGGGCGAGTCGAGCAGCAGCGCGAAGAGCAGGGCGAGCAGCAGCATCACGGGGACCTGGACGACGCCGAAGAGCAGCACCCGGCCGATGGACGACCAGAACTCGGTGTTCTGGAAGACCAACGCGTACTGCGAGAGGCCGCCGAAGACCTGGGTCGGGGCACCGAACGTGCCCTCGCGTTCGACCTTCTGCAGCGACTGGAAGACGGCGTAGAGGATGGGCGTCAGGTAGAACGCCGCGAAGAGCGCCGCGAAGGGGACGATGAAGATCGCGATCGCCTTGCGGTACCGGAACGGCTTTCGCGGTCTCGTCGGACGCGGGGACGGCGGGGCGACGACGGCGGGCTCGGCAGCAGTCTGGGTCACACGGGGCCTCGGCTTCTTCGGCGGGTGTCCTTCACGAACGGCCGGAGGCCCTTCGACGGCGAAGGTTCACAGGGTTTCTGTGATCGTTCCCAGAGGATGACCCAAAGGATCGGATGGCATTTTCTGGGAACGTTCACAGAGCTAAGCCCACGGTCGCCGGTTTGTCAAAGCGGAGGGGCCGACCGTGATCGTACGGTGACCCGACCGGCCGCCCGTCCTTCGCCCTCCGTGCGACCTCCGTTCGCCCTCCCGGGAACGATCCCGAGGGTCCCGGGCTCCGCTAGGGTGACCGACATGCCCGGTCCGAGATCTCCGCGTCGGCGTGCCACGATCCACGACGTGGCCGCCGAGGCCGGCATCTCCCGGGGCACCGTGTCGCGCGTGCTGAACAACGAACCGTACGTCTCGCACCAGGCGCGCGAGGCCGTCGAGGCCGCCGTGGCCAAGGTGGGCTACGTCCGCAACGCGGCCGCGCGCAACCTCGTCACCCAGCGGTCGCGCGCGATCGCGCTGATCGTCCACGAGCCCCATTCGGTCGTGCTCGACGACCCGAACATCGGCAACATCCTGATCGGCACCAACGCCGTCCTGTCGCAGGCCGACCACCAACTCGTCACGCTGATGATCGACTCCCAGCGCGACAGCGACCGCGTGGTCGAGTACCTGCGCGGCGGCTTCGTCGACGGGGCGATCATCCTGTCCGCCCGGACGGGCGACCCCATCTCGCAGGCCGTCGCCGAGCTCGGGCTGGCGGCCTCGTTCGTCGGCCACCCGAGCGACGCTCCCGACATCCCGTTCATCGGCATCGACAACCAGGCCGCCGCCGAGGCGATCGTGCGCCGACTCGTGTCGACGGGGCGCAGCCGGGTCGGCATGCTCGCCTCGGGACTCGACCGCGACTCGGGCGAAGACCGCCTCGCCGGCTTCCGCGCCGCGCTCGGCGACCTCTACGACCCGCACCTCGTGGTGCGCAACCCGTTCTACAGCTACTCGGCCGGCGTCGACGGCATGACCGAGCTGCTCGAGCGGGACCCCCGGGTCGACGGGGTCTTCGCGGCGTCGGACGCCGTCGCCGCCGGGGCCCTCGACGTCCTCCACCGGCGCGGGATCTCGGTGCCCGGCGACCTCGGCATCGTCGGCTTCGACGACAGCTCGTGGGCGCTGCGCTGCACCCCGCCCCTCTCGACCGTGCGCCAGCCCGCCGAAGAGCTGGGCCGACGGGCCGCCCGCCAGGTCCTCGACCAGCTCGGCGGCACCGACGAGACGCACACCGCGCTCCTGCTGCCGACCGAGATCATGTGGCGCGAGAGCGCCTGACCCGTCCCGGGCACCACACGGGGAGGCGCGACGAGACGAGCCCCGACGACGTCGGTCAGCGCAACGCGGCCGCGAATCCCCGCAGGGCCGTGACCACCTGACGCCGCGCCTCCTGGTCGAGCCCTCGCGTCATCGCGTCCTCGACGCCCCGCACGGCCGCACTCGCCGTCGCCAGTTGGCGGCGGCCCGCCGCCGTCAACTCGGTCGGCAACGCCCGCCCCGACGGCGCCCGCTCGGCCCGCCGCACGAGCCCGTCGCGCTCGAGCGACTGCAGCAGCACGTTCATGGACTGTCGCGTGACGAAGGCGCCGCGGGCGAGCTCGGAGTTCGAGAGCCCGGGGCGCTGGGCCAGCAGTTCGAGGCACGAGTAGTGCGTGATCGTCATGCCCAACGGGCGCAGCTCGGCCTCCATGGCGGCGCGGAGGGCGCTCGACGCCTCCTTCAGCAGATACCCCACGGAGGTCTCGAGGTCGATGGTCGACGCGGCTTGACTCATGTCAGTAGTCTGACATATGTTCTGCTGTGTCAGTCAACTGACATCAACCACCACGACACGAGAGCAGGCACCATGACCGCCACCGGCCCCGACTTCATCTCCCTCCAGGTCCGCGACGTCGAGCGCTCGGCCGCGTTCTACGAACGGCACCTCGGGCTCACCCGGCAGGACGGCCCGCCCCACGCCGTCGTCTTCGCCACGACCCCGATCGCGTTCGCCGTGCGGGGCCCGCTGCCCGGCATCGACCTCGACGCGGCCCCGCTCGGTCGCGGCGTCGGCCTCTGGCTGCTCGCCCCCGACGCCCAGGCGATCCACGACGCCCTGGTCGCCGCCGACGTCGAGATCGCCACCCCGCCGGTCGACGGCCCCTTCGGCCGCACCTTCACCTTCGTCGACCCCGACGGCTACCAGGTCACCCTGCACGACCGCGCGTGACGCCCGTCGCCGCCATCCGAGCACGAGGCCCCGGACGAGGAGGCGCCGGACGAGGAGGCGCGGCGCACGCCCGCCGCGGTGGTCGCGTCGGTCGGGCTCCGCGTCACTCGTGGACGTCGTCGTCGTCCTGGGTGCTCAGGTAGAGCCGGTGGCTCGTGACGATCAGCGAGAGCCAGCCGATGCCGCTGACCCAGCCGACGGCGACGTCGGTGAACCAGTGGGCCCCGAGCAGCACGCGGGACAACCCCACGACGCCGGCCGTCCCGGCTGCGGCGCCGACGAGGGCGACCTGAGGTGCCTGCTTCTCCTGCCGGAGAGCCAGGAGGTAGGCGAGCACGCCGAGGATCGTGGTGGTGTTCAGCGTGTGGCCGGACGGGAACGACGGGGACTTCTCGTACGGCGGGATGGCTTCGTGACGGTCGGGCCGGTTGCGCTTGATGAGCCTCTTGCCCACGACCGTCATGGCGAGCGATCCCGCACCGGCCGCCACGACGAGGGCGACGGGGCTGGGGTGGCGATCCCGGAAGCCGAAGGCCGCTGCGGCTCCGACGGTGACGGCGGGCAGGACGACGGGCCCGAAGACGTGGGCGAGGGCGGCGGCCGCGCCGTTCGTCGCCGGGGAGCGGAGGTTTTTCGCGCGCTCGAGCGCCGGCCGGTCGAGGCTCTCGATGCCGTCCCGACCCGTGACACCGTCGTAGATGTAGGCCGCCCCGGCGGTCGCCGCGAGGGCGATGCCTCCGCCGACGGCGAGCGTCGCGACCAGGGCGCGGCGGGCGCCGACCTTCTGCGCGACGACCTTGTGTCGCGACGCGAGACGCCGGCCCGGCCTCGAGCGCCACTCGGTGAGGTCGCGACGGCCGATCTGCCGGTCGTAGCGGGTCGTGCGGGCGGTCTCAGCGGCGGTCGGCATGAGCCCACTCTGGCCCCTCGGCGATCGGGGCCTCCAGGTAGCGTGGTTCCCGGCCGTCTGAGCGCGACGGGCACTCACGGTGGCGTGTGCGCCGGCGACTCCCCCACGCAGGCTCGGCGACGTCAGCACCGTTCCCACCAACCGGAAGGCTCCTCATGGTGTTCTCGATCACCCTCCTCGTCCTGGGGCTCGTCGGCATCGTCGGCGGCGTCCTGATCGTCCGGCAGCGGGACGGCGGCAGCGCCCTGCCGGGCGTGGCGATCACGGCGTTGGGAGCGGTGGCGGCCGCACTCGGCATCGCCCTCCTGGCGCTGCCCGAGCTGCCCGCGTAGCCGATCGGCGCTCGCGAGGAGTGCCCCTGGACGGGCGCGCAGAGCGCGGAGCCGCAGGGGTTCGAGTCCCTCCAGGGGCATCGTCGCGAAGCGACGTCAGGTGCCCCTGGACGGGCGCGCAGAGCGCGGAGCCGCAGGGGTTCGAGTCCCTGCAGGGGCATCGTCGCTAAGCGACGTCAGGTGCCCCTGGAGGGACTCGAACCCCCAACCCTTTCCTTAGGACGGAACTGCTCTTCCATTGAGCTACAGAGGCTGACCCCGCGAGTCTACCGAACCCGCGCCTCCTGCCGTCCGGCCCACCATGCACCCCGTTCGCGAAGATGAACCCCGATGAAGCGGGGTTCGTCTTCGCAAACGGGGTTCATGGGCAGACGAGCGGGCGCCGGCGCCAGGCGTCACGCAGCGGCGAGGTACTCGTCCCAGTTCGCCTGCGTCCGCTCCATGCCGCGCACGACCCAGCCGACCCCGTGCGGCGGCTTGGGCGTGAAGAGCAGCTCCCAACCCATCTCGTGCGGGGTGCGGTCGCTCTTGAGGTTGTTGCACTTGAGGCAGCACGCGACGAGGTTCTCCCAGCTGTCCGCCCCGCCCCGCGACCGCGGCTGCACGTGGTCGATCGTCGTCGCGGACCGACCGCAGTAGGCGCACCGGTGCGAGTCGCGCCGCATGACGCCCCGCCTCGAGACGGGGATCTGCCGGGTGTGCGGGATGCGCACGTACCGCGTCAGCACGATGACCGACGGGCGATCCCACGACGTCACCGCCCCGAGCACGGGGTGTTCCGCATCGGCGGCGACGACGGTCGCCTTCTGGCTCATGACGAGGACGAGGGCCCGCCGGTCGGACACGACGGCGAGGGGCTCGTAACCGGCGTTCAGGACGAGAGTGCGCATGCTTTCCCTTTCGAAGCACCCTGGACGGCTTCCAGGGATTCGATCTCTCGGGGCGGCGCAGGCCCAGCAGGCCCACCGATACGAAAAAAGCACCGTCACGAGGACGGTGCTCTGTCACATGGCGGGGTGTCGTATGTGCTCGTGCGACAGCGCACCCATGGTGCGGGTGGCGGTCGAACGAGGCATCTGACGCTCCTGGTCTCAACGGAACTCCGAGATCGCCAGGTTAACCCCGGAAGGGTCGCACTGCCTAGAGGCAGGACGACCCTTCACAGGTTGTTCACGCGGGGCGCCGTCCGGGCGCACGATGCCCCAGGAGGCGCGGTGCCCCAGGAGGCGCGGGTCGCCTACGCCCCGTAGCGCACGTAGTGCACCGCGGAGGTCCACAGCGGGCGGACGCTGACCGAGCCACCGGGCTTCGGTGCGTCGAGGATCATGCCGTTGCCGGCGTAGAACCCGTCGTGCGACCCGTCGTTGAAGATGACGACGTCGCCGGGCTGCGCCTCGGCGGCCGAGATCGGCGTGCCCAGGGCTCCCTGGCGGGTGACCGAGTGCGGCAGCGAGATGCCGTACTGCGAGTAGACGTACATCACGAAGCCCGAGCAGTCGAAGCCGGCCGGGGTCGCGCCACCGAAGACGTAGGGCGTGCCGACGTACTGCAGGGCCGTCGCGTAGACGGCACTGAGGCTGAACGCGCCCGGCGTCGCGACCGTGCCCGTCGCCGAGGTCGTCGCGGCGGCCACGTTCTGGGCGGCCGTCGGGCCCGTGTAGCTGGCGTAGCTCGCGGCCAACGCCGCACGCTCGGCCTCACGCTGGCTGGCGAGGGCGGCCGCGTTGAGGTCCGCCTGCGACGTCGCCGTGTAGCCGTCCCGGGTGGCGTCGGCGAGGGCGACGTCGTCCGCGACCGCGACGCTCTGCGCGTGGCTGGTCGACGAGCTCGTCGACGAGGCGCCGACGCTCGGGCCGTTCGCCGCCGCCGGGTTCGACGCGAACGCCGGCAGCGCCATCGTGCCGATCAGACCGGCGGTGAGCGTCATCACGGTCACCGAGACCACGCTGCGCTTGACCGACGGGCGGCCCGGGCGGGCGGCGGGCGCGGCCGTGGCCTGGCCGCGACGCAGCGACGAGCGGGTCGGCAGATCGGCGGGGGTGCGGGTGGCGACGGTGCGGTTCGGGCGCACGTCGGGGGTGTGGTCTGAGCCGGGAAGGGTCAAGAGGGTGGGTCTCCTGCGTCTCGACAGCTTTCGGGAAGCTGTCCCGTCCGTTCGTTCGTATCGCGACGACACACGGCAGGAGACGGGCGTGAGAGACGTCCTGCCACGGGTCCGGCGGCCGGTTCAGCAGCCTGGGGACTCAGCGACTGTAGCCCAGCGACCCCTGCGAGATCATCCTCGAGAGGGATATTTGTAACGGATCGGTAAACGACTGCGTGATCCGGGGCAGAACGCAGGAGGCGCGGCGCACGGACGCAAGAATCCCGCGTGGCCGCATCCCGCCTCGGTGAGCGGTCAGAGCCCGACGTAGATGTGCTGTGCGACCTCGGTCGGCAGCTCGAGGCCCTCGTCGTGGCCCTCGACCTTGACGAAGACGTACGACCCCGCCGAGCGAAGGGTCGCGACGCCGCCCGGCAGCACGCCGGCGCCCTGCAGCTGCTGCAGCAGCTCGGGCTCGAACTGCACCGGCTCGGCCAGGCGACGGATCGGCCGGGTGACGCCCTCGGGGTGCTCGGCGAGCACGGCCACGAGGTTGACCACGCCGTCGAGGAAGCGCCCCGCAGGAGAGTCGCCGAGCTCGTCGAGCCCGGGGATCGGGTTGCCGTAGGGCGACTCGGTCGGGTGGTCGAGCATGTCGAGCAGTCGTCGTTCGACCTGCTCGCTCATGACGTGCTCCCACCGGCAGGCCTCGTCGTGCACGTAGGCCCAGTCGAGGCCGATCACGTCGGCGAGCAGGCGCTCGGCGAGGCGGTGCTTGCGCATGACGTGGGTCGCCTTCGCGCGTCCGTCGTGCGTGAGCTCGAGGTGTCGGTCGCCGGAGACGACGACCAGGCCGTCGCGTTCCATGCGGGCGATGGTCTGCGACACGGTCGGACCGGAGTGGCCGAGACGCTCGGAGATGCGCGCACGCAGCGGCACGATGTTCTCTTCTTCGAGGTCGAGGATCGTGCGCAGGTACATCTCTGTGGTGTCGACGAGATCGGTCAACAGGGGCCTCCCGGTGGAACACGTGGACTACCCCGCAAGCCTACCGGCTGCACGCTGGGCACCGCGCCGCGTCACTAGGATCGAGCGCATGGCGGACATCCGGATTCCCACTGACCTCTTGCCCACCGACGGCCGCTTCGGTTGCGGCCCTTCGAAGGTGCGGGCCGCCCAGCTCGAGCACCTCGTCACCGCCGGCGCGACGATCCTCGGCACCTCGCACCGTCAAGCCCCCGTGAAGGACCTGGTGGGTCGCGTCCGCGCCGAACTGGGCGAGCTCTTCCGCCTGCCCGACGGCTACGAGGTCGTGCTGGGCAACGGCGGCTCGACCGCCTTCTGGGACGCCGCGGCGTTCGGGCTCGTCGAGAAGCGTGCCGAGAACCTGTCGTTCGGCGAGTTCGGCTCGAAGTTCGCCAAGGCCGTCGCGGCCCCCTGGCTCGAGGCCCCCCACGTGGTCACCGCCGAGGGCGGCTCGTTGGCCGAGGTGGAGGTGCTCGAGGGCGTCGACGTCTACGCCTGGCCGCACAACGAGACCTCGACCGGTGTCATGGCCCCGGTCACCCGGGTCGCCGGTGACCCCGGTGCCCTCACCGTCGTCGACGCGACGAGCGCGGCGGGCGGCATCGACGTCGACGCCTCTCAGGCCGACGTCTACTACTTCGCCCCGCAGAAGAACTTCGCGAGCGACGGCGGCCTCTGGTTCGCGCTCTTCTCCCCCGCGGCGATCGAGCGCGTCGAGCGGATCGCCGCCAGCGGCCGTTACGTCCCCGAGTTCCTCAGCCTCAAGAACGCCGTCGACAACTCGCGGCTCGACCAGACGTTGAACACGCCCGCCCTGACGACCCTGCTGCTGCTCGAGGACCAGACCCGCTGGATGCTCGAGAACGGCGGACTCGCCTGGGCCGACGCCCGCACGCGCGAGTCGTCGTCGGCGCTCTACGACTGGGCCACCGCCTCCGAGTACGCGACCCCGTTCGTCGTCGACCCGTCGCACCGTTCCCAGGTCGTGGCGACCATCGACTTCGCCGAGTCGATCGACGCCGCCGCGATCGCGAAGGTGCTCCGCGCCAACGGCATCGTCGACACCGAGCCCTACCGCAAGCTCGGCCGCAACCAGTTGCGCGTCGCGACCTTCACGGCCATCGAGCCCGACGACGTCCGCCAGCTGATCCGGTCGATCGAGTTCGTCGTCGACGCCCTCTGACCGATCGCCCGCACGACGAAGGCCCCGACACGATCGTGTCGGGGCCTTCGTCGTGGTCCGACCCCGACGCAGGAGGCGCGGGTCGGGCCTGAGGGACTATTTCCGTCGCCTGCTCAGCGGGTCTTCATCCTCGCCGTCCCAGTCGTCGTCGTGCGAGTCGTCGTCGAGGTCCGCCTCGGGGTGCGCGGCCGGCACGACGGGTGCGTCCACGGCCCGCCCGGAATCGTCGGAGTCGTCGTCGGAGTCCTCGGAGGCGTCGACCAGGTCGTCGATGTCGACGCCGTCCACGTCGCCGCCGTGCACGATCGACCCGCGCTCGTCGTCGGACTCGTCCTCGTCGTCCGCGTCGTCGTCGTCCGAGTCGTCTTCGTCGTCGTCCTCGTCCGACTCGTCGTCCTCGTCGTCGCCGTCGTCGCCGTGCGCCTCCTGGGCCTTCATGTCGGCGAGGCGGTCGGCCCACGGCACCCAGTCCGGGGCGAGCAGGGCGCCGTCACCGGGCATGAGCTCGGCCTCGAGCACCGAGGGCTCTTCGCCGTCGAGGTGGGCGACGCTGACCGTCCAGTGCCAGCCGGGGTAGCCGGGCAGCAGCGTGGCGAAGCGCACCGAGGTGACGCCGGGCTCGTCGTCGATCGGGTCGGCCTCGGCACCGATCGTCTCGTCGGGCGTGATCTCGGTGAGGGCGCGACGGGCGAGCTCGGACCAGGGCGTGCGCGTGGCGGCCTCAGGCATCGAACGAGTCCGCGACGGTGCGCAGCAGGACGGCGATGCGGGCGCCGTTCTGCGGGTACCGGCCGTGACGGAGGTCGCCGCCGGCCTTGTCGAGCACCTTGACGAGGTCTTCGACGATGACGGCCATGTCGTCGGCGGAGCGACGGTTCATCTTGGCGAGGCTGGGGGCGGCTTCGAGCACGCGGACCGACAGGGCCTGCGCGCCGCGCTTGCCGTCGGCGATGCCGTACTCGAGGCGGGTTCCCGCCTTGACACCCACGGTGCCGGCGGGCAGGGCCGACGCGTGGAGGAAGACCTCTTGGCCGTCATCGCTGCTGATGAAGCCGAAGCCCTTCTCGTCGTCGTAGAACTTGACCTTGCCGGTGGGCATGACTGGACCTCTCGTGAAGACGGGTGACCCTGGGGGTGGGTCGCCCCAGCTTAGATCGCCGGGTAGGGCCGCACCGCACTATCGTTGACCCGTGGCCAAGAAGATCGAACCGAGTGCGCCCTCTGACGTCAATCGTACAGAGCGCGTCCTCCTCTTCATGATCCTCGCCATCGTCGTCGTCTCGGTCCTCGCGTTCTTCACGAGGTTCGTGGGCGTGGCGACGGGTGTCACCGACTTCACCGCGGGCGTCTGGCCCGCACTCACGATCCTGCCCCTCATCGGGCTCCCGATCGCCTTCGCGATGCTCCTCGCATTCGTGGTGGCGAGCGCCGTGCGTCGCAGCCGCGACTCACGGGGCACCAGACGGTAACCGCAGACCCGGGCTGCACGACGGCTGGAGGCCTCGACCATGGCTAGTGCACTCGACCTCGCAGGCGTCCTGCGCGCCATCGACGACGACGACCTGTTGCGCCGCCTCGCTCGACGGCAGGTCCGGGCGTCGAGCGTCCACGACGCCTTCGACCTCGCGGACGTCCTGCTCGAGCCGGCCAGCGTGCGCGACGCCCTCGCCCACCTCGACCGCGTCGCGCTCATCGTGCTGCAGGTCGTGCGGGTGCCGGGCGACGTCGACGCCGTGCACGAGCGCATCGACGCCGCCTTCGACGTCGACCGCGAGACGGTGGCCGCCGCGCTCGACCGCGTGGACGAGGCCTTCCTCGTGGTCCGCCGCGGCGACTCCGTCTCGACCCTCGACGCCGTGGGCGAGCGACTCGACGACGACCCCGCCCTGGCCCTCGAGGTCCTCACCTCCGAGCGACCGCCGGTCGTGCTCGAGACCGTCCTCGACCAGGCCCGCGACGACGCCGACGCCCGCTCGGCCGAGCGGCTCTACGCCGTCGTCATCGAGGTGGCCGAGATCCTCCGTGCCCTCGAGCAGTCACCTGCCCGCGAGCTCGCGAAGGGGGGCCTGGCCCTGCCCGAGTCGAGGCGCCTCGCCGAGGCCGCCCGCATCGACGTCGACGACGTGGCGACCGTGCTCGCCATCGCCGTGCGGGCCGGGTTGGCCGCGCCGAGCCCGGACGGCTGGGTCGTGGCCGCCGACGCGACCGACTGGCTCCGCGCCTCCTGGCCCGACCGGTGGCAGACGCTGACGCGGGCCTGGCTCGCATCGCTGCCGACCGAGATCCTCGCGGTGCTCGAGCAACGCGTCGACACGTCGTGGGGACTGCCGCTGCGCGAGTTCTCCGACTGGTCCTACCCGGCCGGGGGCAGCTGGATCACCGAGCGCATCGCCGCGTTCTCGCGCAGCGCCGAGGTGCTGGGCCTGACCTCCGACGACACCCCCACCTCGGCGGCCGTCGCCCTGTTCCGCGACGGTCCGGCCGCCGCCCGCACCCGGGTCGCCGCCCTGCTGCCCGACGCGGTCGAGCAGGTCTACCTGCAGCACGACCTCAGCGTCGTGTCGCCCGGGCCCCTGTCGCCCGCCATCGACGCCCGGCTCCGCGTCATCGCGGTGGTCGAGAGCGCAGGCCTCGCGGCCACCTACCGCATCACCGAGGGCGGACTGCAACGGGCCCTGAGCGAGGGCGAGTCCGCCGATTCGCTGCGCGAGTTCCTCGGCGGCATCTCGTCGACGGGCATCCCCCAGCCGCTCGACTACCTGATCCAGCAGAGCGCCGAACGGCACGGGCGCTACCGCGTCCGCGCGATCGCGCCGGGCGGCGCCCCCGCGGGCGTGCCGGGCGACGCGCTGTCGCTCGTGGTCGCGGACGACCGCGCGAGCCTCGACACCCTCGAGGTCGACCAGTCGCTCTCGCCCCTCGCCCTGACCCGGGTCGACGCGACGACCGTGGCGAGCCGGTTCGAACGCGACACCGTCTTCTGGTCGTTGAGCGACGAGCGCTACCCCGTCGTCGTGGTCGACGAGGGCGGTGCCGAGGTCGTCCCGCCGTCCCGACGCCGACCCCGGCGACCGGCCCCGATCGAGACGCGTGACCCGCTGCGCGAACTCGTCCAGCGTCTGCACACCGACCCCGGCTCCGGTGACGAGTCCACGGACCGTGCCTGGATCGCCCGCCAGCTCGACGCCGCCGTGAAGGGCCGTCTGACGGTCACCGTGACGGTCGCGATGCCCGACGGCAGCACCACCACCCTCGACATGGAGCCCACCGGCATCGGCGGCGGACGCGTCCGCGGTCGCGACAAGAAGTCCGACGTCGAGCGCACGCTGCCGCTGAAGAACGTGGTGGCGGTCGCGAGTCGCGACTGAGGCGAGCGCCCCTCGTCGGCCGAGCCGCGCCTCCTCGTCCTGCCGGGTGGGCGCCGACCGGTGCCCGGCTGTGAGAGCCGAGACCGGGCGCGCCTAGACTCGACCCTCATGACCGGACCCCTGATCGTGCAGAGCGATCGCACCGTCCTGCTCGAGGTCGCGCACGAGCAGGCGGAGGACGCGCGGCACGACCTGAGCGTCTTCGCCGAGCTCGAGCGCGCTCCCGAGCACGTGCACACCTACCGCATCACCCGCCTCGGACTGTGGAACGCACGGGCGGCCGGGCACAGTGCCGACGACATGCTCGGCACGCTCGAGAAGTACAGCAAGTTCCCGGTGCCGCAGAGCGTCAGCGTCGACATCGCCGAGACCGTCGCCCGCTACGGCCGCATCGTCATCGAGCGCGACGGCGACCAGTTGCTGCTGCGCGGCACCGACAGCTCCGTGCTGAGCGAGGTCACCCGGGCCAAGAAGGTCGGCGAGCTGCTCGGCGTCAAGCGGGCCGACGACCTGTGGGAGCTCCTGCCGTGGGCGCGCGGCGAGGTCAAGCAACAGCTCGTCAAGCTCGGCTGGCCCGCCGAGGACCACGCCGGTTACACGCCCGGCACCCCGCACGCCATCGACCTCGACGAGAGCGACTGGCACCTGCGCGACTACCAGCAGAAGGCGATCGACAACTTCTTCGAGGGCGGCTCGGGCGTCGTCGTGCTGCCGTGCGGCGCCGGCAAGACCCTCGTCGGGGCCGGGGCCATGGCGGCCGCCGGCACCACCACGCTGATCCTCGTCACGAACACCGTCTCCGCGCGACAGTGGCGGGACGAGCTGCTCAAGCGCACCTCGCTGACCGAGGACGAGATCGGCGAGTACTCCGGCTCGGTGAAAGAGGTCAAGCCGGTCACCATCGCCACCTACCAGATCCTCACGGCCCGCCGCGGGGGCAAGTACACCCACCTCTCGTTGCTCGACGCGCTCGACTGGGGCCTGGTCGTCTACGACGAGGTGCACCTCCTGCCCGCGCCGGTCTTCAAGCTGACGGCCGAGCTGCAGGCCCGCAGGCGCCTCGGCCTCACCGCCACCCTGGTCCGCGAGGACGGCCGCGAGAGCGACGTCTTCAGCCTGATCGGCCCCAAGCGCTTCGACGCCCCGTGGAAGGAGATCGAGGCCCAGGGCTTCATCTCGCCGGCCTCGTGCTACGAGGTGCGGGTCGACCTCCCCCAGGAGGCGCGGCTCGAGTACGCGGCCTCCCCCGACGACGAGCGCTACCGGTTGGCCGCGACGGCCCCGGCCAAGCTCGACGTGGTCAAGCACCTCGTGGCCCGGCACGACGGCGAGCAGATCCTCGTCATCGGCCAGTACCTCGACCAGCTCGACGAGCTCGCCGCGGTGCTCGACGCCCCCACGCTGACCGGCAGCACGGCCATCGACGAGCGCGAGCGCCTCTACCAGCGCTTCCGCGACGGCGACCTCAAGGTGCTCGTCGTCTCGAAGGTGGCCAACTTCTCGGTCGACCTGCCCGAGGCGACCGTGGCCATCCAGGTGAGCGGCTCGTACGGGTCGCGGCAAGAAGAGGCACAGCGACTCGGTCGTCTGCTGCGGCCGAAGAAGTCGGGCTTGCCGGCCTCGTTCTACACGCTCGTCAGCCGCGACACGGTCGACCAGGACTTCGCCCAGAACCGTCAGCGGTTCCTGGCCGAACAGGGCTACAGCTACACGATCCTCGACTCGCCGGTGGTCGCCGCGTGAGCGACGCCACGGACGCCGACCTCCCCCTGGGCGACGACGAGCTCTGGCGCGACAGCCTGCGCCGGGTGTTCGCGGCCGACCAGGCCCCGTTCGCGACGTTCGGCCCGCTCGTGGCCTCCCTCGATCACGACGCCATGGAGTTCCGCGGCCAGGTCGCCCGGTTCGCCGAGTGGGACCCGTCCGTCGTCGTGTCGGTCGCCCGCACCTACGAGGTGCAGGGCGGCCTCCACGCGGGGGCGACCCTCAGCATCGTGACCTGGAGCCCCGACCCCGAGGTGATCGAACGCAGCGACCTGCTCGCCGGGTCGCCGGTCAAGGACCACCTGTTCGCCGGCCTCACCGCGATCGGCGCCACCGACGACGCCTCCGAGGCCCAGGTCGTCGCGGCGTCGGTCGAGGAGTTCCCGGGGTGGCAGATCACCCGGGCCTCGGGCTACACCGCGGTGCTCGAGCGGCGCGAGGGCGTCGACTTCACGCTGGCCGTGCCCGACGAGCTGCTCGAGTTGACGACGCGCGTCGCCCTGGTGCCCAACGTCGAGTGGTCCGCCCCCGACGCCTGAGCGTCCGCGTCCACGATCATGCGTCCCGCCGTCTCGGCCACCTGAGGGCTGCCGCTCCGGGCATGTGCGGGTGACGTGCCTCCGGCTCACAGGAAACACCGAGGAGGCGCGCAGATACTTGGGCGCATGAGTGACGGCCCCAAGATCCTGATCGTCGACGACGAACCGAACATCCGCGACCTGTTGACCACCAGCCTGCGTTTCGCCGGCTTCGCCGTCCGTGCGGTCGGCAACGGCGCGCAGGCGATCTCGGCGGTCCTCGAAGAAGAACCCGACCTGATCATCCTCGACGTGATGCTGCCCGACATGAACGGGTTCGGCGTCACCAAGCGCCTCCGCTCGTCGGGCTACACCTCGCCCATCCTCTTCCTCACGGCGAAGGACGACACCGAGGACAAGATCACGGGCCTCACGGTCGGCGGCGACGACTACGTCACCAAGCCGTTCAGCCTCGACGAGATCGTCGCGCGCATCAAGGCGATCCTGCGTCGCACGATGAACGAGGACGAAGACGCCATCATCCGTGCCGGCGAGCTGACGATGGACCAGGACACCCACGAGGTCACCATCGGCGAGACCGCGATCGAGCTCAGCCCCACCGAGTTCAAGCTGCTCCGTTACCTCATGCTCAACCCGAACCGCGTGCTGTCGAAGGCCCAGATCCTCGACCACGTGTGGGAGTACGACTTCAACGGCGACGCCGGCATCGTCGAGAGCTACATCTCGTACCTGCGTCGCAAGCTCGACCAGTTCTCGACGGAGCCCATCATCCAGACCAAGCGGGGCTTCGGCTACATGCTCAAGGCCACGAAGGCCTGACCACCAGCCCTGGTGCGCGAACACGACGACGCCCGACCGCCCCGAGCGGTCGGGCGTCGTCGTGCGTGCTCCGACGGGCGGGGTGCGCCCAGCCGGTTCCGCTAGCGTCTGTCCTCATGCACGCTCGCCTCTCGCAGTGGTGGAACGAGATCTCCATCCGCACCAAGATCACCGGCATCACGGTGACCCTGGTCACCCTCGGCCTCGTCGTCGCCGGCCTGGGCACGATGACCGTCCTGAGCACCTACCTCATGGGTCAGGTCGACACGTCCCTGCGGAACTCGGCGACCAACTTCACCAGCGCCTCGTTCGACCAGGCGGACTCCCGCTCGTGCACCGTGAACTTCGCGGGCCTGACCAGCAGCTACGTCGCGATCCTCGACGACGAGGGCGATCTCATCTGCGACACCCGTTCGCAGCTGTCGAGTGCCACCGACGCCCCCGACCTCACGGGCGTCGGCGTCGCCGGCGCTCCCCTCGACGAGGCCTTCAACCGGTACAACTCGAGCCGCGACAACGAGTGGCGCCTCTTCGCCCACGCGGCCGCCCTGCGCTCGACCGACGCCCAGGGCAGCGTGACGACCGTGCCCGCCGTCATCGTGGCCGGAACCAACCTGGCGGGCACCAATGCGACGATCGGGCGCTTCGGCGGCATCTTCCTGGGGTTCGGCCTCTCGGTCGTCGTGCTCGGCGCCGCCCTCACCCGCCTGCTCGTCACGTCGACCTTCGCGCCGCTGCGTGACGTCGAGGCCACGGCGGCCCGCTTCGCCGACGGCGACTTCACCCAGCGGCTCGACTCGACGACGCCGAACACCGAGGTCGGGCGTCTGAACCGATCCCTCAACACGATGCTCAACCGGATCGACAGCGCCTTCGACGACCGGGCCAAGACGATCGACCAGATGCGCCGCTTCGTCGGCGACGCCAGTCACGAGCTCCGGACGCCGCTCGTCTCCCTCCGCGGCTACGCCGAGCTCTACCGCATGGGTGCCCTGACGAAACCCGAGGACGTGGCCCAGGCCATGGACAGGATCGAGAAGGAGGCCATCCGCATGGGCGTCCTGGTGCAGGACCTGCTCGCCCTCGCCCGTCTCGACGAGTCCAAGCCGCTCGAGCTCGGCCCCGTCGACCTCGTCCAGCTCGCCCGCGACTCGGCCCTCGACACCATGGCGTCGAACCCCGATCGCGACATCGACGTGATCGTGCTCGAGCCCGTCCTCGCGCCGTCGCCCACCCCGGCCGACGGCGACGACACCCAGGCCGACGGACGGTCCCCCGAGACGGCCTCGCCCGCCGCGAACACCCCCGCGACGGGCACGGCGCTCACGGGCGCAGCCGTCGGCGCGACGAGCCCGATCTCGTTCGCGGGCGCGACCCTCGCGCGCCTCCGCAGCCTGAGGGCTCGGGCCGTCCGCAACGGCGACACGGCGACGGCCGCCCAGCTGCAGGACGAGGTGCAGAGGTTCGAGGCCCCGGCCATCGTGCACGGCGAAGAGAACAAGATCCGTCAGGTGATCACCAACCTGATGGGCAACGCCATGCGGTTCACCGAGCCGGACAGCCCGATCGAACTCGTGGTGCAGTCCGACCCCGGACGCGGTGTGGCCACCGTCGCCATCGTCGACCACGGCGAGGGCATCCCGCCGCAGATCCGCGAGAAGATCTTCCAGCGGTTCTGGCGTGCCGACTCGTCCCGCACGCGCGACACCGGTGGCAGCGGCCTCGGCCTGGCCATCGTCTCGGGCATCGTCGCGGCCCACGGCGGCTCGGTGGACGTCGACGACACCCCCGGCGGTGGAGCCACCTTCCGTGTGGCCCTGCCGCTGATGCCCGCCGACGCCGTCACCGCGGCCGAGCCCGCCGGCGTGACCGCCTAGCCCGACCGGCACGGCCCGCCCGGCCTCCGCGACCGTGCCACGACGCCACGAAGTGGGCACTGCACCACGTTTTCTCGTGGCGTCGTGACCACGTCCTGGCGGGTTCCACGGACGCGGAAGCGGCCGAACCACCGAGCACGAGGCGCGCCTCTCCCCCGGCGACGCCGAAGGGCGGCTCCCCCGGAGGGGAACCGCCCTTGAGCGTGTGCGCGGCGTGAGCCGCGCGGCTGCGGACTAGAAGTCCATGCCGCCCGAGGGGTCGCCGGCCGGGGCCGGGTTCTTCTCGGGCTTGTCGGCGACGACGGCCTCGGTCGTGAGGAACAGACCGGCGATCGACGCGGCGTTCTGCAGAGCCGAGCGCGTGACCTTGGCGGGGTCGATGATGCCGGCGGCCAGCATGTCGACGTACTCGCCGGTCGCGGCGTTGAGGCCCCAACCGATGTCGAGCCCGCGGACCTTGTCGGCCACGACGCCGGGCTCCATGCCGGCGTTGAAGGCGATCTGCTTCAGGGGAGCGTCGATCGCGACGCGGACGATGTTCGCACCCGTCGCCTCGTCGCCCTCGAGCTGCAGGTTGGCCAGAGCGGTCTTGCCGGCCTGGATGAGGGCGACGCCACCACCGGCGACGATGCCCTCTTCGACGGCGGCCTTCGCGTTGCGCACGGCGTCCTCGATGCGGTGCTTGCGCTCTTTCAGCTCGACCTCGGTCGCGGCACCCGCCTTGATGACGGCGACGCCACCGGCGAGCTTCGCGAGGCGCTCCTGGAGCTTCTCACGGTCGTAGTCGCTGTCGGTCGCCTCGATCTCGCTGCGGATCTGACGGACGCGGCCGGCGATCTGCTCGTCGTCGCCGGCACCCTCGACGATGGTCGTCTCGTCCTTGGTGATGATGACCTTGCGGGCACGGCCGAGCAGGTCGAGCGTCGCGTTCTCGAGCTTGAGACCGACCTCTTCGGCGATGACCTGACCACCGGTGAGGATGGCGATGTCCTGGAGCTGAGCCTTGCGACGGTCACCGAAGCCGGGGGCCTTGACGGCGACCGACTTGAAGATGCCGCGGATCTTGTTCACGACGAGCGTGGCCAGGGCCTCACCGTCGACGTCCTCGGCGATGATCAGCAGCTGCTTGCCCGACTGGATCACCTTGTCGACGATCGGCAGCAGGTCCTTGATGTTCGAGATCTTCGAGTTGACGATGAGCACGTAGGCGTCTTCGAAGACGGCCTCCTGACGCTCGGGGTCGGTGACGAAGTACTGCGACAGGTAGCCCTTGTCGAAGCGCATGCCCTCGGTGAGCTCGAGCTCGGTGCCGAAGGTGTTGCTCTCCTCGACGGTGACGACGCCCTCTTTGCCGACCTTGTCGATCGCCTCGGCGATGAGCGCACCGATGGTGGGGTCGGCGGCGGAGATCGAGGCCGTGGCAGCGATCTGCTCTTTGGTCTCGATGTCCTTCGCGTCGGCGAGCAGCTGGTCGGAGACGGCCTGGGCGGCCTTCTCGATGCCGCGCTTCAGCGAGATGGGGTCGGCACCGGCCGCGACGTTGCGCAGACCTTCGCGGACGAGGGCCTGGGCCAGCACCGTCGCGGTGGTCGTGCCGTCACCGGCGACGTCGTCGGTCTTCTTCGCGACCTCTTTGACGAGCTCGGCACCGATCTTCTCGAAGGGGTCGTCGAGCTCGATCTCCTTGGCGATGGAGACGCCGTCGTTCGTGATGGTGGGGGCGCCCCACTTCTTCTCGAGCACGACGTTGCGACCACGCGGGCCGAGCGTGACCTTCACCGCGTCGGCCAGGATGTTCAGGCCACGCTCGAGGCCACGACGGGCCTCTTCGTCAAAAGCAATGATCTTAGCCATGTGTGTTTTTCGTCCCTCCCGGACGTCATGAAGCAGAAGCATTGGCACTCACGTGTCGCGAGTGCCAGCAACGATTCTGGCACTCGCCCGATGAGAGTGCAAGTGACGTGACGGGGCCCGGACGCACGAGCACGCCGCCACGGTGGACCGTGGCGGCGTGCGGCGTGGGAGTGGGCGCGGCGAGGCGCTCCGACGGGCCTCAGGCGAGCCGGACGGACTCCGCCTGCGGCCCCTTGTCGCCCGTGCCGACCTCGAACACGACGGCCTGGCCCTCTTCGAGCACCTTGTACCCGCTCATGTCGATGGCCGAGTAGTGCACGAAGACGTCCTGGCCGTCACCCTCGACGGTGATGAAGCCGTAGCCCTTCTCCGCGTTGAACCATTTCACGGTCCCGTTTGCCATGGTGTCGCTCCCCTTTTGCTGTGGTGGTACGGCGCGTGCGGTGCTGCAGGGCCGGGTCGTCGACGCAGCGACCTGCGAACCCGGACGGGACAGCGTCACTCGTGCAGAACACCAGGTCGGCGAGCCGTGAGGGGCGACCAATTCCAGATGGTAACCACGGGAAAAGCGGAAAAGCGCGCCCCGACCGAGAAACACCCGCAGAAAACGAGGATTTCACCGGTTATTAAACGTGGGCGTAACACGGGAGGTGCGGTGAGGGCCCGACGGGACGCGCGCCTCCTCGGATCGATGCCGCGGGAGCGGCGTCTTCAGGCGCTGTAGTCGGCCCCGAGGACGACGGTGACCGCTGCCCCGGGGAACGCCTCGGTGAGCTCGACGTCCGAGATGCCGAGCTGCTGGGCGAGCCCGAGCGCCACGGCCTCGTCGACGGCCGCCGAGTAGTAGACGGTCGACGTCGCGACGCGCTCGCTGGCGTTGCCCTGGGTGCCGACGACCCAGCCGGCGGTCTCGAGCCGCTCGGAGGCCGAACCCGCGAGCCCGGCCGTGGCGGTGCCGTTCAGGACGGTGATGGTCGTCACCGAGGGGTCGACCTGTGAGGGGTCGGTGAGGGGGGTGACCGACGGCGTGGCCGTCGGGGTCGGCGTGTCGCTCTCGGGAGCCCCGGCCTCGGCGGTGCTCGACGACGAGGGGTTGACGAACTGGAAGCTGTTGTTCGCGACGCCGAGGTAGACCACGCCGGCACCGACCAGGACGCCGACGGCCAACGCGGCCCAGGCGAAGGCGATCCAGCCGCTGCCGGGGCGCTTCTCGGCCCGGTGGGCTCCGACCCGGTCGAGGTCGGCGGGGACGTCGTCGAACCGGTCTCGGTCGAATTTCGGCATGCGTGGTCTCTCGTGGGTCAGCGGGTCGGACCGAACGAACGGGTCGATCGGGCGTCGCGGCGGGCGACTCGCAGGCGCTGCAGGCGGCCGACGAGCATGGGTGCGTAGGCCAGTGCAGCGGGTCGGTCTATGAGCGAGTTGAGCAGTTGCTGGTAGCGGACGATCCCGAGGCCGAACTCGCGACGGACGGCGGCCTCCCGGGCACCGGCGGCGGCCGGGGCGTGCTGCTCGAAGTCCAGGACGGCACGGTCGAGCTCGGACAACGCGCTCGAGCGCACGTCGTCACCTGTCGCCTTCTCGTCCATCGTCGAGGCCCTCCTCGGGGTTCCGGGTCATCCTATGGGCGGCGCCCCGACCGATCGCGGAGGCCGGGGGCGTGGTCCGACAACCCGTCCACCCGCTCGGGGAGCCGCCCGGTGCCGCGAGCTCCCGACCCGTGGTCAGGCCGTGAGGTGCAGCCGCGTGCCGTGGGCGTCCCCTACCCCCAGCACCCGGCCGTCGAGGGCGAGGGCCGCGAACGCGTCGTCGGGAGACACTCCCGGGGGCACCTCGGCGACGACGTCGGTCAGCAGGTCTCGTCGTTCGTACGAGATCCACCGCGCGCCCAGCCGGCCGACCTCGTCGACGAAGGCCTGACGCCGGCGACCCGGCAGGTAGACGAGCGTGCCCGTCGAGACGACGACGAGCGTGACGCCCGTCGGGGCCTCGGCCGCGAGCGGGGCGAGACCGTCGACGGCGTCCGCCGCCACGACACGAGGAGGCGCGGTGCGGGCGAGCGCGACGGCCCGCCCCAGCAGGTCCCGCCGATCGGCGCGCTCGGGGGGCAGCAGCGTCGCGAGCCAGGCGACCTGGTCGGGGTCGCGGACGTCGACCGGGTCGAGGTCGATCCCCGCCCGCCAGACGATCTCGGGAAGCGGGGCCGTCGGCAGCTCCGCCTCGGACCGGGCCGCGCCCTCGACGACGACGTCGATCCCGAGCTGCACCGTGCTCGACGGATCGCCCCAGCTCCGGTCGCCCGAGCGGTAGCCGTAGCGGTCGACACCGAGGCAGAGCCCGGCCGAGGCGCCGACCTCGATCAGGGCGATCGGGCCCGGCACGCGAGCCAGCGCGATCGACAGCGGCGCGCAGCGGCGCACGTCGTTGGTCTGGGTGAGCCGTCGGCCGAGTTCGGCCACGACGTCGTCGGAGCGGGCGAGCAGCCAGGGCCGCAGCATCGACCAGGGGCCGTGCGGCGCACCCAGCCACCGGCAGACCGCGAGGACGAGGACGGGCTGGCGCCGCGCCTCCTCGGCTCGATCGACGACGGCGAGCGCCGCCGGATCACCCGCGACGCCCCGCGCGAGTTCTGCCTGCGACGGCGACCCCTCGCGGTCGAAGGCGAGGGCCGCGGCCAGGAAGCGGTCGGAGGTGCTCACGAGCAGGAGTCTGACAGCCCGGTGGGGGCCGGGGAATCGTGCACCGGCCGACCGTGTTGAATGAGGAGTCCCGACAAGCAAGGAGATCATCGTGGCGTACAAGATCGAGAAGACCGACGAGCAGTGGCGCGAAGAGCTCGACGCCGAGCAGTACTCCGTCCTGCGGGAGGCCGCCACCGAGCGCCCGTGGACGGGTGAACTGCTCGACGAGAGCCGTGCGGGCGTCTACGCCTGTGCGGCGTGCAGCGCCGAACTGTTCAAGAGCGGCACCAAGTTCGACAGCGGCTGCGGCTGGCCCAGCTTCTACGAGTCGGTGAACCCGGACGCGGTGCAGCTGATCGAGGACAACTCGCTCGGCATGACCCGCACCGAGGTCCGGTGCGCGAACTGCGGTTCGCACCTCGGCCACGTGTTCCCCGACGGTTTCGGCACGCCGACCGGCGACCGTTACTGCATGAACAGCATCTCGCTCGACTTCAAGGCCGCCGAGTAGTGAGCGCCGTCGCCGACGCCGCCCGACGTCGTCGGTCGCGGTCGAAGGTCACCGACGTCGCGCCGACGCACGAGCAGTTGCTCGACGCGGTGCGGTCGGCGGCGACGGTGGCGGACCACTCCGAGCTGAGGCCCTGGCGCCTGATCGAGTTCCGCGGGGACGACCGGCTCGTCGTGGGCCGGTCGCTGGCCGACGCGGGTGGGGCCGAGGGCCACGCTCGCGACAAGCTCACGCAGAAGGCGCTGCGGGCGCCGCTGATCGTCGCGGTGGTCGTCTCGCCCCGCGACAGCCGCAAGGTGCCCTACTGGGAGCAGGAATCGGTCGCCTCGGGCGTCGCGCACCTGCTGTCCCTCGTGCTCGACGACGAGGGCTGGGGCGTGTTCTGGCGCACGGGCGTCCTGACCCGGGCTCCCGAGGTGGCGGCCGCACACGGCCTGCGTGAGGGCGAGCAGTTGCTGGGCTGGCTCTACGTGGGCGGACGCGACGGTGACGACGCCAAGCCTCGCAAGCTGCTCGACCCCGAGCAGTTCGTCAGCACGCCGTAGCGGGTCGACCGCCCTCGGCGGCACCCGGTCGCGGGTGCCGCGCCGGTCACCAGGTCTTGTGGCTGTTGCCGATCACGGTGATGGGCAGCCAGAACGACCCGGTCATCAGGACGATGCCCCCGAAGAAGACGAAGGCGTTGGGCTCGCCCGAGCCGAACGAGTAGGCGAACAGGGCGAAGCTGACGAAGAGCATGGCGAGCGAACCGAGCGCGGTCAAGATCGTGGACAAGGGGGCTCCTCAGGTCGGTGCGTCCGGCGGGCGCGGTGCGCTGCGTCTACTTCACCACTTCTCGGCCTCGGAACGCCAATCCTGCACCGACCGCATGCACCACGCCGGGTGAGGAGGCGCGGGCTGGGTAAGATGGGCGAGCCTCGCCGGCCTGGCGCAATTGGTAGCGCATCCGACTTGTAATCGGAAGGTTACGGGTTCGAGTCCCGTGGCCGGCTCTGAGGGGACGTCAGTCGACGATGTCGCTGCTGACGAGCGTCTTCGGGCTCGAACTCGCCCGCCGTCGCCCGCGGGCGGGCACCGTCGACTCGAACCTCGTCTTGAGCTTCAGGGCCGGCGCCTCGATCAGGTGCCAGGACGCGACCGAGAGGGCCGCGGTCACGGCGACGACGATCACCAGGTTCACGGTGAGGCTCCGCACTCCGATCGTCGCGAAGACCATCTGCTGGACCGGGAACGCGTAGATGTACATCCCGTACGAGAAGTCACCGAAACGGGACGCCCGACGGATGATCGGCGAGGACGCGAGCCCGAGGGCCAGCACGGCGTAGGGCAGGACGACCCACATCACGACGTGGCCGAGAGACGGTCGGACCGCTTCGACGACGGTGAGGGCGAACAGGCCGAGCAGTGCGGCGTCGAGCCGGAAGAGGTGACGCTCGAGGAGGAGCGCACAGAGCATGCCTCCGGCGAAGAAGACCCACGGCTCGGCCGCCGTCACGAGCAGGTAGAAGCCGAAGACGTTCTGGGCGGGCGTCGCGAAGAAGACGGCGGCGACGCAGGCGAGGCCGAAGACGACCACCACCGGGACGCGGGCCCGACGGGGGACCAACATCATCAACGGGACGAACAGGTAGCAGGAGAACTCGATGGGGAGCGTCCAGAGCGAACCGTTCACCACGTTCGGGTACGGGACGGTCGTGAACACGCCCGACAGACCGAAGACGGGTTGCAGGAAGAGGTTCCGGAGGTACAGCCACGTGTTCGGATCGGTGAAGTAGGCGTGCAGGTCGATGACCGTGAAGACGGGCCCGAGGACGAAGACCGAGAGCAGCACGGCGACGATCAGCGCCGGGAAGATGCGGAGCGACCGCGCGGCCAGGTAGCTCTTCCACTGCGGTCGTCGCAGCCAGCTCTTGGTGATCAGGTAGCCGCTGATGATGAAGAAGACGAAGACGCCGAGGGTGTGGATCGGCACGTCGAAGATGACCGGCGGGGCGACGGGTTTGCCCGAGAGCACGTACGAGTGTCCGAGGACGACCATCAGCGCACCGCCCAGGCGGATGGCGTCGAGGTTGTTCCGCCGGCGGGCCAGCTCGGTCGACGCGTCACTCACAGGACGAGCATAGTCATCGCCGAGGAGACCTCATGGACCGGTCCTCCGTTCAGCGATGTGCGTCGAAGAACGCGGTGACGGAGGCACCGTCGAAGTTAGACGCGTCGCCGTGCTCGCCCACCGTGGACGTGAAGACGCCCGACACCCGCTCGGTGCAGGACCGACCATTCGCCTCGGCGTCGACGATGGTGTCATCGGGAGACGCCCAGGTGGCCACCGGCACGTCCGGCCACGAGAGGGGCGAGAACCGAGCAGGCGGGTCGGTGCCGTGGACCGAGCGGATCTGCGCCCGGAGGCCGGGTTCCGAGATGGTCGACAGGTCGCAGACCGGATAGATCGCGACCCATGCCGCCACGTCGGCGCGTCCGGCGACCTGTGCCGCCGCGACCGCGCCCATGGACTCGGCGACCAGGAAGATCCGTGCACCCGGCGACGAGCGCTGAAGATCGCCGACGAGGTCGAGGTAGTCCCGCACGCTCGGCCCGTCACCCCACGAGTTGCCGCCCGCGTCTCGGGCCGCGACCGTGTAGCCGTCCGCCACCAACTCGTCGACCAGCCCGCTCGTCTCGGGATCGTCGACGATCGTCGACGCGGTCTGGCCGGCACCGTGGAAGTACACGACCACGTCGCCGCGGGGGCGCTGGGGTCTGACGACGACCGTGCCGTCCGACGTCTCGACCGTCGAGCCCGCGACCGCGCCCGGGCCGACGGTGGGCTGCCCGGCGGACGGGGAGTTCGAGGGAACGGGTGTGACCGACGGAGCCGAGGCCTGTGGCGGCACGGGTCCCCCGGCGGCCAACCCGAGGGCGACCAGCGCCGCGGAGCCCCACAGCCCGGCCGTCATCACGGCGAACCTGCGCCATCGGGTCTTCTCGTCGCGGCGGCCCACGCCCGTGGAGCTCTGCCGGGTCGTCGTCGGTCGCACGTCAGGAGCGTATCCAGGGTCGACCGACCATCCGCCGAGAGCTCCGGCCCCCCGAGGTCACCCCTCGAGGGCGACGAGCAGGTGACGCAGGCCGTCCGCGACAGCTGGGCGCGCCTCCTCGGGCAGGGCGGCGAGCACGGCCCGCTCGTCCGCGAGCTGGACCTCGAGCACGCGGTCGATCAGACGACGCCCGGCCGCGGTCGGCGCGACGAAGTAGCCACGGTGGTCGGCGGGATTCGCCGAGCGATCGACGAGGCCCGCCGCGAGCAGCCCCTTGACGCGCTTCGTCACGGCCGGCGGTGAGAGCAGGGTCTCGTCCGCCAACTGCGTCGGACTCATCGGTCCGCCGCGGCGCGTCAGGGCGGCGAGCAGGTCGAAGTCCGCGCGCCCCAGGCCGAACTCGGCGAGCAGGTCGTCGCTGCGACGCTGCACGATGCGGGCGAGCCGGTTCACCCGGCCGACGACCGGGATCGCCGAGACGTCGAGGTCGGGTCGGAGTTCGCGCCACCGGTCGTGGACGTCGTCCATCACGTCTCGGAGCCCGGGATCGGTCATGCCCTTGAGCCTAGCGATGCTTCACGAGTAAAGTGATGCGCAGATCATTCACCCGTGAAGCAGTTCGACGACGAGCGCCCACGCCGCGCCGACCAGAGGACCGCCCATCACGACCACGACCTCCCCCCACCGCCTGCTGCCGCACCCGCGCGACCTGGTCCGCTTCGGCCCGCACGACGGCGCCCACCGACCGGCAGCCCGCGTCGCCGCGTCCGTCCTGGCACCGATGGTCGTGCTGGCGCTGATCGGCCACGTGGAGTGGACGCCCTACGCGGTGTTCGGGGCCTTCGCCTCGGCTTTCGGCCGGGGGCTGCCCCGCTTCCAGCGGCTCGAGATGCAGCTCGAGGCCGGGCTCGTCCTCGTCGCCTGCGTGGTGCTCGGCACCGCGCTGGCCGCCTCGGCGGCCCCGGTCTGGCTGCTCGTCGTCACGATCGGCGTCATGGCCGGCATCACCTCGGCCCTCTCCGACCTGCGCCGCTGGAGCCCGCCCGGGCCGCTCTTCTTCGTCTTCGGCCTGGGCGTCACCGCGTTCGTGCCCGCGACCGGGTCGACCGTCGCCGTCGCGGCCGTGGTCGCCCCGGCGAGCCTCGCCTTCGCCCTGCTCGCGTCGCTCGCGGGCGTGCTGCTGCCCGCCGGTCGTCGCGCGCTCGCGACCGTCGACGGACGCCGATGGAGGCGCGGGCCCCGTCCCCTGGACGGCCGGCGGACGGTCGTCCACGCCGCCGTCTGCCTGGTCGCGTCGATCGCGGCCGGGCTGATCAGCCTCGGTCTCGGCGTGCAGAGCCCGTACTGGGCCATGGTGTCGGCCGTGGTACCCGTCGTGGGGACCGCGACGGCGGGCCAGCTCGTGCGGGCCGGCCACCGCCTCATCGGCACCCTCGTCGGGGTGGGCCTCGCCGCTCTGCTGCTGGCGTGGCACCCCGGGGTCGCGGCCCTGATCGTCGCCTTCGGCGTGCTCCAGTTCGCGACCGAGCTGCTGATCGTCCGCAACTACGGGCTCGCGCTGGTCACCATCACGCCCATGGCGCTCGGCATGCGGGCACTCGGCGGCGCACCCGTCGACGTGGGCGCCCTCGTGGCGGCCCGGTCGGCCGACACCGCCATCGGGGTTGGCGTGGTGGTCGTCGTGCTCCTCGCGACGCACCGGCTGCGGAGGCCCCGGCCGGAGGCGTCCGTCTGACCCGAGGGGCCGGGTGGCCCCGGCCGAGCGGTCAGGCCTGGCGCGCCCTCGCCCGGCGGCCGTCCTTGCTCCACCAGACCAGGTCGGCGACGCCCTGCGCGATCAGCAGCACGGCGACGATCAGGATGATGACCGTGATCGCCTGGACCGGTACCCCCGAGGCGATGTTGAGCACCTGCACGACGAGGCCGAACAAGCCGATCAGCACCTCGAACACGGCGGGCACCACGGCACCCGTCTTCGTCAGGGTGAACCAGGGTCGCCGCAGGTCGCTCATGCACCCGAGGCTACAAGGTGCGCGGGCTACGATCGCCGGGACCCCGATCCGCCGAGGAGGCACCGTGCGACGACGCGACGTCCACGTCGATCCCGACGTGCCGAACTGGCTGCTCACCAAACGCGGCGGCCTCGCCCTGCCCCTCGTCACGTCGTTCTGCGCGCTCGTCGTGATCGCGAGCATCGTCGCCGCCCTGACGGTCGGCGGCGGCCACGTCACCGTCGTCACCGTCGTCGTCGTCGCCGCCGGCCTGGGTGCCGTCACCTGGGCGGTGGCCGACCTCGTCTGGTGGACGCGCGACGACCGCCGCCGCATCGTCCGGCTGCCCCGCGACCCCGGGGCCTGACGCCGGAACCCCCCGTCACATGCCGTTCAGGGCATGGACGTGCCCCGTCAACCTGGCAACCGCCCAGCGTGCGCCGCCGTAAACTGACTGATGCACCGAACCGGTGCCCACGACGTTCGGCTCCGCTCGCGACCCCGCGCGCGCGTGCAGCCCCACCCCGCCACAACTCGACAGGGAGTTCCGTTGAACGGAAACGCTACGACCCGGCACAGCAACGTCGCGTTGCTGTCGGTCACCAGCACCATGGCCGACCGGGTCACCACCTCCGAGAGCATCGACGAGAAGCTCGGCCCCGTACTCAAGCGCCTCAAGCTGCCCACGGGCCTGTTGCAGCGCGTCGCCGGCGTGTACGAGCGCCGCAACTGGAGCACCGAGCAGAGCTTCGACGCGGCGGCGATCGACGCCGGCAAGCGTGCGCTGGCCGAGGCCGGCATCCGCCCCGACCAGGTCGGCCTGCTGATCAACACGTCGGTCACGCGCCCCCACCTCGAGCCCTCGGTCGCCGTGCGCCTGCACCACGGCCTCGGCCTGCCCTCGTCGGCCACGAACTTCGACATCGCCAACGCCTGCCTCGGCTTCGTCAACGGCATGACCCTCGCCGCCCAGCTGATCGACGCGGGTCAGATCGACTACGCCGTCATCATCGACGGTGAGGACGCCGACGACGTCCAGGTCAACACGATCGACCGCCTCCTCACCAAGGGCTACGGCCGCGACGACTTCATGAGCGAGTTCGCCAGCCTCACCCTGGGCTCCGGGGCCGCCGCCGCCGTCATCGGCCGCGCCGACCTCCACCCCGAGGGCCACCGCATCGTCGGCGGCGTCACCCGCGCCGCCACGGAGAACTACGACCTCTGCGTCGGCAGCGTCGACGGCATGTTCACCGACGCCAAGGCCCTGCTCAAGCGCGGCATGGAACTCGTCGTCTCGGCCTGGAAAGAGGCCAAGCGCGACTGGAACTGGCAGCGCATGGACCGCTACATCATGCATCAGGTCAGCGACGTGCACACGGGTGCCTTCGTCAAGGCCGCCGGCATCGACAAGAAGCTCGTCCCGCTCACCTACCCGACCCTCGGCAACGTGGGCCCGGCGTCGATCCCGATCACGCTGGTCGAGGAGAGCAAGACCCTCAGCAAGGGCGACCGCGTCCTGTTGATGGGCGTCGGCTCGGGCATCAACACCGCGATGATGGAGCTCGCCTGGTGAGTCGGCTCCCGCGGTCCGCCTCCGCCACGGCGCCGGCGTCACGTCCCCCCGCGGGTCTCGACGGGCTCGACCCGTCGTGGTCGCGTCTCGTCGACGTGCCGTACGGGCTCGGCGCACACCGCGCCTCCCGCACCTGGCACGTCCTCGACAACGCCGAGGCGCTGGCCGAGGTCGGCGCCGAACAGGTCGGCACCATCCTCTGCGTGCACGGCAACCCGACCTGGTCGTACCTCTGGCGCCGCCTCGTCGCCCGCACGGTCGAGACGGCCGTCGCCGGGGGGCCCGCGTGGCGCGTCGTCGCGGTCGACCAGCTCGACATGGGCTTCTCCGAGCGCACGGGCTCGCCGCAGACGCTGGCCCGCCGCGTCGCCGACCTGGGCGACCTCACCGACGCCCTCGAGGTCACCGGGCCCGTCGTCACCCTCGGCCACGACTGGGGCGGCGTCGTCTCGATGGGCTGGGCGGTCGACCACCCCGACCGGCTGGCCGGGCTCATGCTGCTCAACACCGCGATCCACCAGCCCGAGGGCGAGAAGATCCCCGCTCCCCTGCGCCTGACCCTCGCCCGCGGCGTGCTGGGCCGGGCGACCGTCGGCACCACCGGGTTCCTCGACGTGACCCTCGGCCTCGCCCACCCGCCGCTCTCGCCCGAGGTGAAGGCCGGCTTCCGTGCCCCGTACCGCCAGGCCGACCGCCGCGGCGGCATCGGTGGCTTCGTGGCCGACATCCCGGTCGACGACGGGCACGTCAGCAGCCCCGAGCTCGACCGCATCGCCGAGGGCCTGCGCGAACTCACCGTGCCGGCCCTGATGCTCTGGGGCCCGCGCGATCCGATCTTCTCCGACCGGTACCTCGACGACCTGGTCGACCGCCTGCCGCACGCCGACGTGCACCGTTTCGAGGGTGCGGGCCACCTCGTCGCCGAGGACGTCGACTACGCCGGAGCCGTGCTCACCTGGCTGGGCGACCGGCTGCCCGGCGGGACGGCCGCCGTCGACGCCCCGGCCCGGGCCGCCACCGAGGCCCGAGTCGCCACCCCGGTCGGAACCGAGGAGGCGCGGGTCGCCTCCCCGCAGGACCGCCCGCTCTGGTCGTACCTGGACTCCCTGGCCGACAGCCCGGCCACCGCGCTCGTCGAGATGGCACCCGCGGGTGCCGACGGCCCGCGTTCGATCAGCTGGAGCCTGCTCGCCCGTCGCGTCCACGAGATCGCGCTCGGCCTGCGGAAGCACGGCGTGCGCCCGGGCGACCGCGTCTCGCTGCTCGTCCAGCCCGGTGCCGACCTGACCGCGGTGCTCTACGCCTGCGTCCGCCTCGGTGCCGTCGTGGTCGTGGCCGACGCCGGTCTCGGCGTGCGCGGCCTGACCCGCGCCGTCCGCGGCGCGTGGCCCGACCACGTGATCGGCCAGCTCCCGGGACTCACGGCGGCCACCGCCCTCGGTTGGCCGGGCCGCAAGATCTCGACGACGACGTTGTCGCCGGTCGCCGCCCGGGCACTCGGCGTCGAGGCGTCGCTGCCCGAGATCGCCGCCCTCGGCCGTCGTGCCCACGGTGCCCTCGCCGAGCTGCCCGACGCCCCCACATCCGACGCCGAGGCCGCCATCCTGTTCACCTCGGGCTCGACCGGCCCCGCGAAGGGCGTCGTCTACCGGCACGGCCAGCTGACGGCCCTGCGCGACGCCCTGGCCGAGCAGTACGACGTCGGTCCGGGCACGGGCCTGGTGGCCGGCTTCGCCCCGTTCGCCCTGCTGGGCCCCGCGCTCGGGGCGACGAGCGTCACCCCCGACATGGACGTCACGAAGCCGCGCACCCTCACCGCCCGGGCCGTCGCGGCCGCCACGGCGGCGGTGGACGCCACCGTGGTGTTCCTCTCCCCCGCCGCGCTCGCCAACGTCGTCGCGACGTCGGACGACCTCGACGACGCGGACCACCGCGCGCTGGCCGGCGTCGAGACCTTCCTGTCGGCGGGTGCGCCCGTCTCCGAGGCGCTGCTGGCGGCGGCCGGCGACCTCATGCCGAACGCGACGCCCCACACGCCCTACGGCATGACCGAGGGCCTGCTGATGACCGACGTCACGCTCGAGGGCGTGCGCTCCGCGGCCGCCGACCGCGAGGCAGCCGTCGCCGCGGGTGCGCCCGACGCCGGCGGGGTCTGCGTCGGGCTGCCCGGCGCGACCACGACGGTGCGGATCGCTCCGCTCGACGACGGGGGTCGCGCCTCCTCGGCGTTCACCGACGCCCCCGGCGTCACGGGCGAGATCATCGTCTCGGCGCCCCACGTCGAGGACCACTACGACCGCCTCTGGCTGACGCACCGCCTCAGCCGCCTGGGCTCGACCGCCGAGACCCGCTGGCACCGCACCGGCGACGTCGGGCACCTCGACGCCCAGGGCCGACTCTGGGTCGAGGGCCGCCTGCCCCACGTGATGACGACGTCGACGGGCGTGCTGACGCCGGTCGCGTCCGAACAGGCCGTGGAGGCGCGGGCCGCCATCGCGCGCGCCGCCGTCGTCGGCGTCGGTCCGGCCGGCACCCAGCAGGTCGTCGTCGTGGCCGAGACCGTCCCCCCGGCTCGTCGCCCGGGGCTGGCGTCCGCGGCCCTGGCGGCCTCGGTCCGCTCGGCCGTCCGGTCGGCGTCGGGTCGACCGGTGGCCGCGGTGCTCGTCGTGCCGCAGTTGCCGACCGACGTGCGGCACAACAGCAAGATCGACCGCACGGGCCTGGCCGCGTGGGCGACGTCCGTGCTGTCCGGCGGCCGGATGCGTCGCCCGTGAGGGTGCTGGTCACCGGCGCGAGCGGCCTGCTCGGCGGTGCCGTCGCGCGCGCCGTCACCGACGCCGGACACGAGGTCACGACCTTCCAACGGCGACCCTCCGGCGTGCCCGGCGCCCGCGACGTGCTCGGATCGATGACGAACCCCCGGGCCGTGGCCGCCGCCGTCCGCGACCAGGACGCCGTCGTCCACCTCGCCGCCAAGGTGTCGCTCACCGGTGAACCGGCCGAGTTCGAGGCCGTCAACGTCGGGGGCACGCGCTCCCTGGTCGAGGCGATGCGCGCCTCCTCGGTGCCCCGGCTGGTCTTCGTCTCGTCGCCGTCCGTGGCGCACGCCGGGTCGTCCATCGTCGGCGACGACGCCCTGCCCGCCTCGCCCGGACACGCTCGAGGCGACTACGCCCGCACCAAGGCCGCGGCCGAGCGGGTCGCCCTCGGGGCCGCCGACGCCGACCTGCGCGTGGTGGCCGTCCGCCCCCACCTCGTCTGGGGACCGGGCGACACGCAGCTCGTCGAGCGGATCGTCGACCGTGCGCGCTCCGGCCGCCTGCCGCTGCTCGACCACGGCGCCGCCCTGATCGACTCCACCTACGTGGACAACGCGGCGTCCGGCATCGCCGCCGCGCTCGCACGCGTCGACGAGGTCAGCGGCGAGTCGTACGTGATCAGCAACGGCGAGCCCCGCACCGTCGCCGACCTGATGGCCGGGATCTGCGCGGCCGCCGGGGTGCCCGCGCCTCGCCTGCGGGTGCCGGCCGGGATCGCCCGCGCCGCGGGGTCGTTGGTCGAGCGCGTCTGGGCCGTGCGGCCGGGCACCGACGAACCACCCATGACGAGGTTCCTCGCCGAGCAGCTGTCCACGGCGCACTGGTTCGACCAGCGACGCACCCAGCGCGACCTGCGGTGGACACCGGTCGTGAGCGTCGACGAGGGCCTGAGTCGTCTCGCCGCCTGGTACGCCGCCGGGCAGCCCGCCGCCTGAGGCCCGCCGCCCGGCCACACTCGGGTCGGCGGGTTCCCGTCGTGCCCGGCGGGTCGGCGATGACCCGCCAGGGGTGGCGGGAGCCTGCCGACTCCCCCGGGCGGAGGGAACCAGGGCGAGGCGGCGTCCCCCGTTCTCTGTGTGAGGGCACACGTCGCTCCGGCGTCGTGCCGCCTACCGTCGCACGGGTACCGGGCAGCTCCGGTGCCCAGGGCTCAACGGAAGGACCATCCCATGAAGGCAGTCGTCTGGCACGGCATCGGCGACATCCGACTCGACGAAGTCGCCGACCCCACGGTCGTCGACCCGACCGACGCGGTCGTCCGCATCACCCGGAGTGCGATCTGCGGCACCGACCTGCACTTCGTGCGCGGCACGATGGCGCCCATGGCCGAGGGCACGATCCTCGGTCACGAGGCGGTGGGCGTCGTCACCGCGGTCGGCGACGACGTGCGCGGCTTCAGTGCCGGTGACCGGGTCGTCATCAACTCGACGGTGTCGTGTGGCACCTGCCGCTACTGCCGCCAGGGCCAGACCGCTCAATGCGACGTGGCGAACCCCAACGGCCCCGACGCCGGCACCTGCTTCTTCGGCGGCCCGGCCTCGACCGGCCCGGTGAACGGCCTGCAGGCCGAGCAGGTGCGCGTCCCGTTCGCGCAGAACACCATGCACCGCCTGCCCGACACGGTCAGCGACGAGCAGGCCATCCTGTTGAGCGACATCTTCCCCACCGGCTGGTTCGGCGCCGAACTCGCCGGAGTCACCCGCGGCGACGTGGTCGCCGTCTTCGGTGCGGGGGTGGTGGGCCAGTTCGCGATCGCCTCGGCCTTCAAGCAGGGCGCGAGCCGCGTGATCGTGGTCGACCGTGAGGAGACCCGCCTGGCGCAGGCGCTCGCCCAGAACGCCGAGATCGTGAACTTCGACGAGGAGGACCCGGTCGAGACCATCAAGCGCCTCACCGGTGGCGCCGGTGTGGACGCCGTCATCGACGCGGTCGGCGTGGACGCCCAGCACGCGAGCCACGGTCCCGCCGCCCCCGACTCCGACACGGCCGCCGAGTTCGCCGCCGAGGTCGAGCAGGTCGCCCCCGACGCGAACCCGCAGGGCGACCAGTGGGTGCCCGGCAACGCGCCGACCCAGGCCCTGCGCTGGGCCGTCGAGGTCGTGGCGAAGTACGGCCGCATCGGAGTCATCGGCGTCTACTCGCCGACCGTGACGTCGTTCCCCTTCGGTGAGGCGATGCTGAAGAACCTCACCATCCGCATGGGCAACTGCGACCACCACTCGGTGACCCCGCCGCTGATCGACCTGGTCGCTTCGGGTCAGTTCGACCCCACGGCGTTCATCACCGAGCACGAGGGCATCGGCTCGGCCATCGAGGCCTACGAGGCGTTCGACCGCCGCGAGCCCGGCTGGACCAAGGTCGAGGTCGTCCCCGGCTAGGGCCTCGGGCCGGCGGTTCCCGTCGCTCCCGGCGGGCCGTCGCCGGACCGCCGAGGACGACACGAACCCGCCGGTTCCCGAAGGGTCCGGCGGGTTCGGGCGTCTGCGTGCGCCGGCGGGGTCAGATGACCGAGGCGCTCCAGTCGTCGGGGTTGCCGAAGCGGTGGGCCGTGATGGCGACGGCCTGCTCGCGCAGGAACGGCAGCAGTTCGAGGCGGCCGGTCGGCGTGACCGGGGCCGCGAACACGGCCACCGCCGGGTCGCCGCCCAGGACGTCCGCCAGGGCCGAGGAGGCGCGGGTCGCGTCACCGGCGCCGGTCACCAACCGCACGCGCTCGGTCGACAGGCGACCCGCACGCACCCGGTCGTGCCACGTGGCGTCGTCCTCGTGCACGACGTCGGAGGCCGCGAGGCCGAGCGCACGGACGAGGGCGCCGGGCAGCTCGACCGACGACGACACCGTGAGCGGCGCGCCCGAGCGCCGTCCGGCGAGCAACACGCGGACCACGTCGGCTGGGGCCGCGCCGTCGGCGGCGCGGATCGTGACGGGCAGGGGACGGTAGCGGAGCAGGTCGCGCTCGAGGCCGAGGTCGCTCACGTCGCGGGCGACGCCGAACTCGGTGGCCCAGAAGTGCTCGTCGCTGGCGGCGGCGGCCCGCAGGTCGTCGGAGGCCGACGCACCCGACGCCCCGAGCAGCGGCGACGCGGCCTCGAGGGCGGCCAGGGCCTCGCGACCCGGGCGCGCCTCCTGCGGTTCGGTCAGCGTCGTCGGCTGCCAGGACCCCAGGTGCACGAGGTAGTTCGGCCCGCCCGCCTTGGCGCCGGCACCGACCGACGACTTCTTCCAGCCGCCGAACGGCTGGCGACGCACGATCGCCCCGGTGATGCCGCGGTTGACGTAGAGGTTGCCCGCCTCGACGCGGTCGAGCCAGGTCGACAGCTCGGCGGGGTCGAGGGTGTGCAGACCCGCGGTCAGGCCGTAGTCGGTCGCGTTCTGCAGCTCGATCGCCTCGTCGAGCGTCTTCGCGGTCATGACGCCGAGCACCGGGCCGAAGTACTCGGTGAGGTGGAACTCGCTGCCCGCGGCGACGCCGGCGCGCACGCCGGGCGACCAGAGGCGCCCGGTGTCGTCGAGTCGCTTCGGCTCGACGAGCCAGGTCTCGCCCGCGCCGAGCGTGGTGAGCGCACGTTCGAGCTTGCCGTGGGCCGGCTCGACGATCGGGCCCATCTGCGTGGTGGGGTCGGAGGGCAGTCCGACGCGCAGGGTCGACGCCGCGTCGACGAGTTGACGGCGGAAGCGCTCGGAGGTGGCGACCGAGCCGACCAGGATCACCAGGCTCGCCGCCGAGCACTTCTGACCCGCGTGGCCGAAGGCCGACTTGATGACGTCGGACGCGGCCAGGTCGAGGTCGGCACTGGGGGTGACGATGATGGCGTTCTTGCCGCTCGTCTCGGCGAGCAGGGGCAGGTCGGTGCGCCAGCTGGTGAACAGCGCGGCCGTCTCGAAGGCGCCGGTGAGAATCACGCGGTCGACCGACGGGTGCGACACCAGGTGACGACCGAGGTCGCCCTCGTCGACGTCGACCAGCTTCAGCACCTCGCGGGGCACGCCGGCGTCCCAGAGCGCCTGGACCATGACGGCCCCGCTGCGCTTGGCCTGGCCCGCCGGCTTGACGA
The DNA here is from genome assembly GCF_030209595.1 of Frigoribacterium sp. ME-P-080. Taxonomy (NCBI): domain Bacteria; kingdom Bacillati; phylum Actinomycetota; class Actinomycetes; order Micrococcales; family Microbacteriaceae; genus Frigoribacterium; species Frigoribacterium sp. ME-P-080. Next base: position 404,308 of record NZ_JARVRR010000002.1, on the reverse strand, counting down.
CGACGCTGCTGCCCGCGGCGAGCGCGGCGAGGGTCGAGCCGGCCGGGATCGCCAGGGGGAAGTTCCAGGGCGGCGTGACGAGGGTGAGTCGCTCGGGGACGAACGTCGCACCGTCGACCCGGTCGAGTTCTTCGGCGAGGTGGGCGTACCAGTTGGCGAAGTCGATGGCCTCGCTGACCTCGACGTCGCCCTCGGCGACCGTCTTGCCGGTCTCGCTCGCGGCGACCTCCATCAGGTCGGCGCGGCGGGCCGACAGCGTGGCCGCGGCCTCGCGCAGGATCGCGGCACGACCCGCGCCTCCGCGGTCGGACCAGGCGGCGGAGGCGGCGACGGCCTCGGCGACGATCGCGTCGAGCGTGGCCTCGTCGGTCACCCGGGCGGACTCGATCAGCTCGACGCCGAGGCGCGAGTCGGCCGAGCGGGCGGCGATCTCACGACCCCAGGCGCGGTTGTCGGCGAGGGCGGGGTCGGTGTCGGGCTCGTTGTCGAAGCCGCTGCCGGCCGCGCGGGGCTGCAACGCCTGGGCCGCGTCGAGGCGGCTCTGCACGCGGTGCGCTGCCGGGGTGTCTCCGTCGACCTCGGCGAGCGAGGCGAGGAACCGGCCCTTCTCGCGCTCGAACATGGCCTCGTTCGAGGCGAGTTCGAACACGGCGGACATGAAGTTCTCGCTCGACGCGTTCTCCTCGAGGCGGCGGATCAGGTAGCTGATGGCGACGTCGAATTCTCGGGGGTGCACGACGGGCGTGTAGAGCAACAGCCCGCCGACGTCGGCCTTGACCAGCTCGGCCTGCCCCTCGGCCATGCCGAGCAGCATCTCGAACTCGACCCGGTCGCTCACGCCACGGGCCTCGGCGAGCAGGTGGGCGAAGGCGATGTCGAAGAGGTTGTGACCGGCGACGCCGACGCGGACGGCACGGGTGCGTCCGGGGGTGAAGGCCCAGGTGAGGACGCGCTTGTAGTTGGTGTCGCTGTCCTGCTTGGTGCCGTAGGTGGCGAGCGGCCACTCGTGCACCGTGGCGTCCACGGTCTCCATCGCGAGGTTCGCGCCCTTGACGATGCGCACCTTGATCGCGGCCCCGCCGGCGTCGACCCGCTCGGTCGCCCAGGTGGTGAGGTGCTGCAGGGCGCCGAGGGCGTCGGGCAGGTAGGTCTGCAGGACGATGCCGGCCTCGAGGCCCTTCAGCTGCGGCTGGTCGAGGAGGCGCGTGAAGACCGCGATCGTCAGGTCGAGGTCGCGGTACTCCTCCATGTCGAGGTTGATGAACTTCGGCTTCGGCGACCGGGCGGCGAGTTCGTACAACGGGGTGAGCTTCTCGACGACGCGCTCGACGGTCTCGTCGAAGGCCCACATCGAGAGCTGGCTGACGATGGACGAGACCTTGATCGACACGTAGTCGACGTCGTCGCGGGCGAGCAGTGCCCGGGTACCGGCGAGGCGGTGCTCGGCCTCGGCGTCGCCCAGGACGGCCTCGCCGAGCAGGTTGAGGTTGAGCCGCGTCCTGTCCCTCTTGATGTTCGCGATGGCCGCACCGAGCTTGGCGGGGCGGGCGTCGGCGATGAGGTGGCCGACCATGCCGCGCAGGACGCGACGGGCGATCGGCACGACCACGCCGGGGAGCACGGGTGCCATGACGCCGCCGAGACGCACAGCGGAACGCAGGTGCCACGGCAGGAAGGCCGGTGCCTGCTTCGCCAGGGTCGACAGGTTGCGGGCCGCGACGCCGAGGTCCTCGGGCCGGACGACCCGGTCGACGAAACCGATCGTGAACGCGAGGCCCGACTCGTCCTTGAGGACCTGGGCGAGCAGGTGGGCCGAACCGGTGCTCGGGGCGCCGGACGCCTCGTGCGCCCAGCGGCGGGCGAGGGCGACGGCGTCGTCGCCGATGCCGACGGGCAGGAGCTGTTCAGCGGTGGACGGCCCCGCCGTCTCGTCGATGGTGGTCATGGGATGAATGTAGGGCGGAACTTGCCACCTGGCAAGGTTTGACACGAGACCGTAACGTGGCCGCGCCTCCTTCACCACGAGGGGTCGATCGGCACTGGCGGCGAGGGCCGGACAGCGCTACCTTGGGCGCGTTCAGGCGGTGCACAGCGGCCGCCAAGACGGACCCGTCTGCGGATGGACGGGCCCCCTGCACCGGGAGCACCCATGGCGATGATCGAGGCCCGCGGCCTCACGAAGACCTACCGGTCGAAGTCCGGCCCGGTCCACGCACTGACCGGCCTCGACCTGATCGTGCCCGAGGGCACCGTCAAGGCGCTGCTCGGGCCGAACGGCGCGGGCAAGACCACGGGCGTCAAGATGCTCACCACCCTCGAACGTCCGGACGCCGGCACGGCCACGATCGCCGGGCTCGACGTCGTCGCCGACGCCCAGGCCGTGCGCCGCTCGATCGGCGTCTCGGGGCAGTACGCCGCGGTCGACGAGAACCTCACCGGATTCGAGAACCTCGACATGATCGGGAGGCTGTACCACCTGGGCAGCCGCGTGAGTCGGGACCGCGCCCGCGAGCTGATCGAGGTCTTCGACCTCGCCGCTGCGGGCGACCGGCCGGTCAAGGGCTTCTCCGGCGGCATGCGCCGACGGATCGACCTCGCCGGGGCGCTCGTGACGAACCCGCGCGTGCTCTTCCTCGACGAGCCGACGACGGGGCTCGATCCCCGCAGCCGCCTCGCCCTGTGGGACATCATCACCGGGCTGGTCGACGGTGGCACGACGGTGCTGCTGACCACGCAGTACCTCGAGGAGGCCGATCGCCTGGCCGACGACATCTCCGTCATCGACGGCGGCGCCGTCATCGCCGAGGGCACGGCCGACCAGCTCAAGGCCCAGGTCGGCGGCCACCGCCTCGTCGTCGCCCTCGTCGACGAGGCGCGGGCCGACCAGGCGGTCGAGGTGCTCCGGCGGCACGGTGACTCCGAGCCGGCCGTCGGGGCCGACGGCCGCCAGCTCGAGGTCGCGGTCACCGACGGCCCGACCGCCCTGCAGCGGACGCTCGCCGACCTCGGGGCGGCCGGCATCGAGCTGCACGACGCCGGCATGCGACGACCCACCCTCGACGACGTGTTCCTCCAGCTCACCGGCCACCGCGCGGCCGACGACGACGCGGGCGACGACCACGACTCCCCCGACGACGACCCGGCCGGCGGTCGAGGTCGCGGTCGGCGCGGTGCGAAGAAGAGAGAGGCACGGGCATGACCACCACCGGAACCACCTCCGCCCTGGCGCAGACGCTCGTCCCGTCGACCGACACGGGCCTCGGCACCTGGGCCTCGGACGGCTGGACGGTCACCAAGCGCAACCTGATCAAGGTGAAGCGCTCGCCCGACATGCTGATCTTCGCCGTGCTGCAGCCGATCATGTTCGTCCTGCTCTTCAGCCAGGTCTACGGCGGTGCCATCGCGGTCCAGGGCACCGACTACACGCAGTTCCTCATGGCGGGCATCTTCGCGCAGACCGTGGTCTTCGGCTCGACCTTCTCCGGTGCCGCCATGGCCCAAGACCTGAAGGAGGGCATCATCGACCGGTTCCGCACCCTGCCGATGAGCCCGTCGGCCGTGCTGATCGGTCGCACGAACAGCGACCTGGCGCTCAACACGATCTCGATGGTCATCATGATGCTCACCGGTCTCGCCGTCGGCTGGAGGGTGAACGCCTCACCTGCCTCGTTCGTCGGCGGGGTCGCCCTGCTGCTGCTGTTCAGCTACTCGTTCAGCTGGGTGATGGCCCTGCTCGGCATGAGCGTCAAGACGCCCGAGACCATCAACAACGCGTCGTTCATGATCCTGTTCCCGTTGACCTTCGTCTCGAACGCGTTCGTGCCGAGCGACACCCTGCCGACCGTGTTGAGGGTCTTCGCCGAGTGGAACCCGGTGTCGTCGCTCGTGCAGGCCGCCCGCACCTCGTTCGGCAACCTGGGCGCCACGCCGGTGCCCGACATCTGGACGATGCAGCACCCCTACGCGACCGTCCTGCTCGGCATCACCGTGATGCTGGTGGTCTTCGTGCCGCTGTGCATCCGCAAGTTCCAGCGCATCAGCGCGAAGTAGCGGACGCCCGTCGCCTGCCGTTGGCGTCGCCCGTCCGCCGAGGAGGCGCGGGTCAGCCCGCGTGCCCGGCCGCCTCGCGCACGGCGGCGTCGAGTTCGCTCGTCGGCACCGTGAGGACGCTCGCGATCACGAGGCGCATCAGGGCCGGGACGTCCACGGCGTCGCGCTCGTACAACCACTGCAACTGCAGACCGTCCTGCACCGCGAGCACGACGCGAGCCGCCGACTCGGCGGTGTAGCCGTCGCGCAACCAGCCGCGGGCCTGGGCGAGCCCGAGGTAGGCCGACGTCGACGAGACGATGCGCTCGTAGTAGTCGGCGTAGTAGCGGTGCGCCGGGTGGTCGGGTGAGGTGGCCTCGGCGGACGCCGTGATGAACAGTGAGATGACGACCGGCACGTCGACGTTGTACTCGGCGAGCGCGACGAGCTCGTCGACGCGCATGCCACCGTCGTCGTCGAAGTGGCGTCGCAGTCGTTCGTCGCGCCGCCGGAGCACGGCCATCAGCAGTTCGTCCTTGGTCGGGAAGTAGTGCATGAGCGACTGGTGCGAGACGCCGCACCGCCGCGCGATCTCGCGCAGGGTGGCACCGTGGAACCCGACCTTGCCGAAGACCGGCAGGGCCGCGTCGAGGATCGCCTCGCGCTTGGCGATGCCCTTGCGGTAGCGGCCGGGTTCGCGCACCGCAGCGACCGGCGGGACGTCGGTGACGTCGGCGCGGGTCGTGTCGGGCTCGGGGGCGTCCATCGGGGTCAGCCTAGGTCGTCCCCGCGCGGATGACGACGCCGCGGGACGCGGCGTCCGCACACGGTGCGTCGGCATAGAGTTCAGCGGTGCCGTGGTCGCTGCTGAGAACGCCTGCCTTCCGGGCCCTCTGGGTCGGGCGCCTGTTCTCGTGGGTGGGCAGCGGCTTCGCGCCCCTGGCCATCGTCTTCGCGGCGATCGACCTGGGGGCCGACGCCGTCGACCTCGGGCTCGTGGTCGTCGCCCGGTCGGTGCCCAACATCGCCCTGGTCCTGGTCGGCGGGGCCCTCGCGGACCGCTTCTCGAAACGCACCGTCGCGATCGCCTCGTCGTGGCTGTCGGCGGCGTCGCTCGTCGTCGCGGCCGCCCTGATGCTGACGCAGACCGAGACGTTGCCCACCCTCGCGGCGGTGGGCGCGGTGAACGGCGCCGCGGCCGCCTTCTTCGGCCCTGCCACGAGCGCCCTGCTGCGCGAGACCGTCCCCGACGACCGGCTGCGCGACGCGACGGTTCTCAGCCGCGTCGGCATGAACGTCGGGTTGGTGATCGGCACGGCGGTGGGCGGGGCCGTGGTGGCGACCGCCGGATCGGGCGTCGCCCTGGCCGTCGGCGCGGTCGTCTTCGTGGTCGCGGCGGTCGTCTTCGTGGGGTTGCCCCGGGACGGTGCCCGCGCCTCCGGAGGGACGTCGGTGCTCGAGGACCTCGGCAGCGGACTCGGCTTCGTCTGGCGCACGCGCTGGCTCGTCTCGACCGCGGCGCTCGCGTTCACGTTCCAGTTCGCCTTCGCGGGCGGGGTCCAGGTGGTCGGTCCGCTCGTGGCCGACCAGTCGTTCGGACGTCTGCTCTGGGGGTTCGCGGGTGCCCTGCAGACCCTCGGCCTGATCGTCGGGGCGTACTGGGCCGGGGCCCTCCGCGGGCGGCTCCGGTTGTGGGCCGCCTGCCTCGGCGCCGCGGCGCTGGCCCTGCCGCTCGTGCTGCTGTCGTTCGCCTACGGCACCGACCCGGTGGTCTTCGACCCGCTGCACTGGTTCTTCTGGATCAGCCTCGGCCTCTTCGCCGCCAGCGTCGGGCTCGAGGTCTTCACGGTGCCGCTGGACGTGGTCGTCCAGCGGCAGGTGCCGGGGGCCTACCTGGGGCGCGTCTTCTCGTGCCTGACGCTGGCGTCGTTGGCGGGCGTGCCCGTCGGCGAGGTGGTGGTCGGACCGCTCACCCAGGTGATCGGCACCCCGGCCACCCTCGCCGCCCTGGCCGGCCTCGTGGTCGCCGTCGCGGTGGCCGTGGCGCTGAGCTCACGGGTGCGACGGATCGACGCCGGCCAGGAGGCGCGGGTCAGCTGAAGTCGCCGCGCTCGATCGCCTCGGCGTACTTGCGGACGTCCGGGCCGGGCTCGTAGTCGATGAAGCGGTCCTTGACGGCGTCGTTGATCGCCTTGAAGGACTCCTCCCACGACTCGCCCGAGTGGGCTGCGGCCGCGTCGCGGACGGCGTCGCGCAGCACGTTGTCGGCGTCGGTCAGGATCTTGTCGCGCGCTTCGTCGTTCCAGCGCACGTCGTTCAGGTCGGCCATGGTGTTCTCCTCGTGGGGTGGGGCGGTGGTGGGTGGGGTGCGGCTGGTGCTACTTCTTCTTCGGGCTCAACGACGAACCCTTGTGGGCGGCCTTCGCCCCGCTCTTGTCGCTCTCGACGACGAAGTAGGGCTCGTCGTCCGAGGCCTTGAACTTCTGCCCGTCGAGCTGGAACTCCTCGACGCGCTTCTCCACGACCGTGCCGTGGGTCTCGCCCTGGGGGGTGTTCCAGGTGACGTGATCTCCCTTGCTGAACGACATCGCGCCTCCTTGGTGTGTCGATCCGTCCGTCGGCGTCCGATGCCGCGCGGTGGTGGCGTGGACGGTACCCCGCCTGCGCCGACCCGTCACCCAGCGACGCGGGGTACAGGGCGCGGCGATCCGTGGTCGGGCGGGCGGCGGGCCGGACCGGTCAGACCGAGAAGCCGCCGTCGGCCTTGATCAGCTGGCCCGAGATCCAGCGCCCCTCGGGCGACAGCAGGAAGCGCACGACCCGACCGAGGTCGGCGGGCGTGCCGAGACGGCCGGTCGGTTGCCGCTCGGTGCCGCTCGCGCGGATCTCGTCGTCCATCCAGCCCGTGTCGATCGGCCCAGGGTTCAGGGCGTTCGACGAGACGCCCAGGTGTCCGAGTTCTCGGGCGGCCGCGATGACGAGCCGGTCGAGGGCGCCCTTGCTCGAGCCGTAGGGCAGGTTGTGCACGACGTGGTCACTCGTCAGGGCGACGATCCGGGCACCGTCGTCGAGCAGGTCGACCGGGGGCAGCTGCTCGGCGAACGCCTTGATCGCGAGCCACGCCGCCCGCACGTTGACGGCGTAGTGCGCGTCCCAGCTCTCGAGCGTCGTGTCGAGGATCGACGAGTCCACGCTGTGCGAGTGCGACAGCACGAGCGCCGTCACCGGCCCCAGGTCGTCGTTCACCGCCCCGAGGAGGCGCGCGGGGGTCCCGGGGTCCGCCAGGTCCGCCGGGTACACGGCCACGCGCGCACCCGCGGCCTCGAGCTCGGAGACGAGCGAGCCCACGTCGACGGCCGCGAGTCCCCAGGGCATGGCGGCGTCGTAACCATCCCAGGTGGTCAGCGCGAGGTCCCAGCCGTCGGCGGCGAGCTCGTGGGCGATGCCGTTCGCGATCGAGTTCGTGCGGCCGGCACCGGTGAGCAGACAGATCTTCTTCGACATGCGGGTCTCCTTCGACACCCGCTCAGCTTGGCAGACCGGCCGGCCCGTCGGCGAGGGGGTCAGCGCCCTCGGCGCGGTCGGCTGCGACCGGTGCCGCGCTGGGGCCCTCGGCCCTTCGGCGGCGTGCGCTTCGGCTTCGCCCCGCGCGGGTCGGGAGCCGACCCCTTGCGGGCCGGGGCCTCCTGCTCGGGCTCGTCGCGCCTCCTCGACCGGGAGCTGCGGGCCGTGCGACCCCGCACGACGCCGATGAAGTCGTCGAGGTCGTCGGTGAGCTCGCCCTCGGGCCAGACCAGCGCGATCGTGGTCGGCGGCAGATCGGCGACGTAACGGTAGGTGACCTCCTTCCGGGCGTGCAGCCGTGCCAGCGACTGCGGCATGACGGCGACGCCGGCCCCGGTCGCGACGACGGCCACGGCATCGGCGAGCGACAGGGACGGGTCGAGGTCGTGCCGGTGCTCGTCGGCGAACGCCGCGGCCTCGACCTCGTCCTCGGCGCCGGCCGTGGCGACGGCGTGGTCCTTCGGCACGACGACGACGGCCCGCTCGTCGTAAAGGCGGATCACGGACAAACCTTCGACCTCGATCGGCAGTCGGGCCAGGACCATGTCGACCCGGTCGTCGCCCCGGTCGTCGTCGAGGGCGGGCACCGCGTCGAGGTCGGCGAGCGGCACGAAGGCCAGCGGGGTCTCGGGGCGGCGCTCCTCCCAGAGTCTCGACCACTTCGACAGGGTCACGCCGGGCACGACCCCGATGCGGAACGGGACGCGGGTCGGCTCGGTCGTCATGGGTCGAGGGTATCGGCCCGGTACCCTGGGCAGATGACCTCCGACGCGCCGTCCGGCAAGCAGCCGCAGACCCTCAAGCCCTTCACGGCCGCCAAGAAGCTCGGCGTGTACCTGCCGGCCACGCCCGCCGAGTTCCAGGCCGCCCCCGTCACGCGCGAGGCCTTCGCCGAGCTCAGCACGAACCCGCCCGAGTGGTTGTCCGACCTGCGCCGCACCGGTCCGCACCCGCGGCCGGTCGTCGCCCAGAAGCTCGGCATCTCGACCTCGGGCCTCGCCCGTGCCGGCGTCGACGACGTCATGACCACCGACGAGATCCACGCCCTGCTCGACGAGATGCCCGACTGGCTGCGCACCGAACGCGGCATCCACGCCGACGTGCGCGAAGAAGAACTGCGCGTCAAGGAGCGCAACGCCGGCCGCGAGGTCCTCCGCAAGGAGCGCGAGGCGAAAGAAGCCGCCGAAGGGCACTGACCCCCGCCCTGCGCTACCGTCGGCGACATGTCCTTCAACGACGACGCGCGCCTCGACGGCAGCAAGGTCAAGCGACGCGGTCGCGGTCGCACGGTGGGTGTCGCCGGCGGCGGCATCGGCATCGTCGGCGTGATCGCCGTCTTCCTCATCAGCCAGGTCACCGGCGTCGACGTCTCGGGGCTGCTCGGCGGCGGCACGGCCGGCGGGGGCGCCCAGCCGGTCAGCGAGGGCGACCTGTCGTCCGAGTGCACCACCGGCGCGCAGGCCAACGACAGCGTCGACTGCCGCATGGTCGGCGCGGCCGACTCGCTCGACGCGTACTGGGCGGCCGAGGCCCCGGCACTCGGCGTCACCGACTACCGCACCCCCGACTTCTTCCTCTTCAGCGGCTCGACCGACACCGGCTGCGGTGGGGCGACGAGCGCCACCGGGCCGTTCTACTGCCCGCCCGACGAGGCCCTCTTCGTCGACACCGACTTCTTCGAGCAGCTCCGGTCGCAGTTCGGCGCCAGCGGCGGCCCCCTCGCGCAGATGTACGTCGTCGGCCACGAGTGGGGCCACCACGTCCAGCAGTTGACCGGGGCCTTCGACCGCGCCGACCGCAGCGACACCGGGCCGGGCTCCGACACCATCCGGCTCGAGGTGCAGGCGGATTGCTACGCCGGGGCGTGGGTCGGCTCGGCGTCGACCATCGCGGACGCCGACGGCACCACGTTCCTCGAGCCCGTCACCGACCAGCAGGTCGCCGACGCGCTCGACGCGGCCGCCGCCGTCGGCGACGACCGCATCCAGTCCGCGAGCGGCGGCCAGGTCGACCCGGACACCTGGACGCACGGCTCGGCCGAGCAGCGTCAGAGGTGGTTCGAGACCGGGCGCAGCCAGGGCGCGACGGCCTGCGACACCTTCTCGGTGCCGACCGACCAGCTCTGACGACGAGGCCGACCCGCGCCTCCTGACGGTCGACGCCGCACCGCGGCACGGTGCGTCCAGGCAACTCGAAGCGCGTCCTCCGGGCGACGGCGGCCCGGAGGGCGCACACTTCACTCACCCTCGCGACGGCACTGGCGCCGCCGCGACGACAGCAGTGGAGGCGCGTCATGGCACGACCGGGCAAGGCCATCGAGTTCGACGGGTACGGAGACGTCTCGCAGCTGCACTTCGTCGAGCAGCCGCTGCCGACGCCCGCCGACGACGAGGTCGTCGTCGAGGTGATCTGCGCCGGCCTCAACCACATCGAGAACTTCATCCGACAAGGGGACTTCGTCGACCGGCTGCCCCTCGACTTCCCGGCCCGCGAAGGGTCGTGCTTCGCCGGCATCGTCAAGAAGCGCGGGGCCGCCGTGCGCAACTTCTCCGTCGGCGCCGAGGTGATCGGCCACGCGGTGGGCGGCGGCGCGCACGCGACCTACATCGCCGTGCCGGCCAGCGCCGTGGTGCCCAAGCCGCAGCACGTCCCGTGGGAGGTCGCCGGTGGGCTCTACCTCGCCGGGGCCACCGCCTACGACACGGTCCGCAGCCTGCACCTCGGACCCGACGACGTCGTGGTCATCACGGCCGCGGCGGGCGGGGTCGGCCACATCGAGTGCCAGCTCGCCCTGCAGCTCGGAGCCAAGGTGATCGGCACCTGCAGCCCGGGCAACCACGACTACCTCCGCTCGATCGGGGTCGTGCCCGTCGACTACGGCGAAGGCCTCCGCGAGCGCATCGACAAGGCCGCGGGCACCGACCGCCACGTGACGGCCTTCATCGACAACTTCGGCGGGGACAACCCCGCCCTCAGCACCGACCTCGGCGTGCTGCCGGCGCGCTTCAGCTCGAGCGAGGACCGCCTCGAGCGTGAGATCCGCTTCATCGGCGCCGAGCGCGACGACACCGAACCCGCGATGATCCTCTCGGCCCTCGCGAAGCTCATCGCCGAGAACAAGCTGCGCGTGCTCGTCTCGGGCTTCTACCCGTTCGACTACATCGCCCAGGCGTTCGAGGACCTCGCCGAGCAGCACTCGCGCGGCAAGGTCGTCGTCGGCATGCAACCGGTCGAGACCGGCGCCCGATCGCACTGGTACCTGTCGGGCAAGGCGCGGGCGGTCGCCGAGTCGCTGGGCTGAGCCTCCCGCCCGGCGGGCGAGGCGGGCGGGCTCAGGAGGCGCGCACCACCGGACCCGCCGACGTCACCGGGGCAGCCGGAGGAGCGCTCCCGGAGCCCTGACCGTCGCCGCCGCCACGTCCATGGCCCGCCCGAGGGCGGCCGCCCAGTCGACCGAACCGGGCCCGCGCCGCTCGGCGAGCAACGACGCGACGATCGACGCGAAGGTCGCGTCGCCCGCACCCATCGTGTCGACGACCTCGCCGTCGGCGTCCGAGATGCCGCGGGTGAGCGAGGTGCCCGCCGTGTCGCCGGCCGACGGGGCCAGCACCAGACCCGCCCCGGCCGAGCCGCGGGTCGCGAGCACTCCCCCGGTGCCCGCCGCGAGCAGCGCCTCCTGCCAGTCGTCGAGCGTGCGCCCGGCGACCAGTTCGGCGTCGTCGTCACCGATCTTGACGAGCAGGGCCGAGGCCGCGACCCGCTCGAAGCCGGCGGCGAAGTCGGCGATCTGGGCCGCCCCACCGGGCAGGAACCCCGGCCGCGGGTTCGGGTCGACGACGAGCCGCACGGGGTCGGTGCCGACCGCGCGCAGCAAGCGATCGGTCAGCGGGGCGTCGTCGAACGGGTACGAACTGACGGCGACCACGGGGGCGGCGTCGAGCACGGCCCGCTGCTCGGGCGAGAAGTCGAGACCGCGGGCGACGGCGGCGTCGGTGAAGACGTAGGTCGGCTCGCCGGCCACCCGCAGCGAGACCGCCCGGCCGGTGCCGAGGGGGTTGATCGTCGGGACGAGCTCGACGCCGTGCTCGGCGAGGAACGACCGGATGGCCTCGCCGTCGGCGTCGTCCCCGATCGAGGCGAGCAGGGTCGTGGGCACGCCGAGGCGCGACAGCCCGACGGCGACGTTGAGGCCGGCCCCGCCGACGTGGTCGGTCGAGCCCTCGTCGGTGCGGAGCTCGTCGATGAGGGCGTCGCCGAGCACGGCGACCCGACCGTCGGTGGTGTCCATGGGGGTGCCTTTCGTCAGCGTGCCGGCAGCCACCCTATTCCGGCACGCGGTCGGGCCGCACTCCCCCGCTACGCTGGCCGACGTGACCGATTACGCACTGGCCGTCGACGTGGGCGGAACGAAGGTCGAGGCGGCGCTGGTCGCCTCCGACGGAGCCCTCCTCGACGGAAGTCGCGACCGACGCCCCACCGGTGCCGGGTCGACGTCCGACGAACTCGCCGAGGCGGTCCGCGCGGTCGTGGCGCACGCCCTCGACGCCCTGCCCGAGGGTGACGCCCTCGTCGGGGCGGGCATCGGCAGCGCCGGGCCCGTCGACCTCGTGCACGGCACCGTCTCGCCGATCAACCTGCACGCCTGGCGCGGCTATCCGCTGCGGGAGCAGGTCGCGGCCCTGGCGGCGTCGACCCTGGCCGACGCGGCCCCGGTCACCCTGCGGCTCGACGGCGTCAGCCTCGCCCTCGCCGAGCACTGGGTGGGTGCCACGCAGGGGGCGGACAACGCCCTCGCGATCACCGTCTCGACCGGCGTCGGCGGCGGCCTGATCGTCAACGGCCGGCTGCTCTCGGGAGGCACGGGCAACGCCGGTCACATCGGCCAGATCCAGATCGCGGACCGCCCCGAGGGCGAGAGCGCCTGGGCCGCCACGCTCGAGGTCATCGCCTCGGGCCCGAACGTCGTCGCCTGGGCCCGGGAACGAGGCTGGACGGGCGAGCGCGGCGAGGACCTCGCCGCCGGCTACGTCGCCGGGGACGCGATCGCCGTCGCGGCGGTGCGTCGCTCCGCGAACGCCGTGGGCGAGGCGATCTCGTCGGTCACGACCCTGCTCGACCTCGACGTGGTCGCCATCGGCGGCGGCTTCTCGCGCGTCAGCGACGACTACCTCGACCTCGTCCGGGCCGCGGTCCAGGAGGCGCCGGTCAACGAGTACGCCCGTCGCGTCCGGGTCGTCCGCTCCGGGTTGAGCGACGAGAGCCCCCTGGTCGGTGCCGCGGCGCTCGTCTGGCAGGCCGAGCTGCTCGGCTGAGCCGCGCCTCCTCGGGTCGACGACCCGCGCCTCCTCCGGCCCGCCGCTTCTCTGGGAGCCGCTGTCGGGGGCGCCGCCTAGGCTGGGTTGCATCCCACAACGTCGTCGGAATCCGTCGCGCCCGCGGGGCGCGCACCACCACCGCACCACCACTCGCAGAGAGGTCATCTCATGCCCACCACCGTCCCCGTCCTGCTCACGCCGTCCGCCGGCGCCCCCTTCGAGCACTCCACCGTCGAACTGCGCGACGTCGGCCCGAACGACGTCCAGATCGACATCGCGTTCGCCGGCATCTGCCACAGCGACATCCACCAGGCCCGCGAAGAATGGGGCAAGGCCATCTTCCCGATGGTGCCCGGCCACGAGATCGCCGGCATCGTCACCGAGGTCGGCTCCGACGTCACGAAGCACAAGGTCGGCGACCGCGTCGGCATCGGCTGCTTCGTCGACAGCTGCCGCGAGTGCGAGAACTGCCTCGCGGGCGAACAGCAGTTCTGCGTCAAGGGCAACGTCGCGACCTACAACGGCCGCCAGTACTCGGGCGAGCCCACCTACGGCGGCTACGCCAAGCAGATCGTCGCCGACGAGAACTACGTGCTGTCGATCCCCGAGGGCATCTCGCTCGACGAGGCCGCGCCGCTGCTCTGCGCCGGCATCACGACCTACTCGCCCCTCAAGCACTGGGGTGCCGGTCCCGGCAAGAAGGTCGCCGTCGTCGGCATGGGCGGGCTCGGCCACATGGCCGTCAAGATCGCCCACGCTCTGGGCGCCGAGGTCACCGTCATCAGCCAGACCCTGTCCAAGCAGGAGGACGGCCTGAAGCTCGGTGCCGACCACTACTACGCCTCGAGCGACCCCGAGACGTTCACGCAGCTGCGCAGCTCGTTCGACCTGATCATCAACACGATCTCGGCCGACATGGACATCGACGCCTACGCCCGCACCCTGCGCCTGAACGGCACCATGGTGTTCGTCGGCCTGCCCGAGAACCCGCAGTCGTTCAGCGCCGGCTCGCTGATCGGTGGCCGTCGCAGCCTCGCCGGCTCGAACATCGGCGGCATCCCCGAGACGCAAGAGATGCTGGACTTCTGCGCCGAGCACCACATCGGAGCCGAGATCGAGACGATCGGCGCCGACGAGGTCGACGAGGCCTACGAGCGCGTCGTCGCCAGCAAGGTCCGCTACCGCTTCGTGATCGACACCGCGACCATCTAGCACCCGCCTGCACGCACGAAGGCCCCCTCCCGTCACGGGAGGGGGCCTTCGTCGTCGCGGGGCGGGGCGCTGCCGGACGGCTCCGGCGCTACCCGGCGGGGGTGTTGAACCGGCGCAGCCAGCCGGCGAACTCGGCGAGCTCGTCGTCGGACCAGCCCTCGACGTGGTTGCGGAACACGGCGCGGTTCTCGTGGCGCACCTCGAGCATGCGGCTCTCGGCGCGCTCGGTGCTGCGCAGGGTCATGACCCGACCGTCGGCCGCGTCGGGCACCACGTCGACGAACCCGGCCTCGCGCAGCAGGGTGACCTGCCGGCTGACCGCGCTCTTGTCCATCGCCATCGCCTTGACGATGTCGCCGGCGCTGCACGGCTGGTGCTTCATCACGTAGCGCAGCACGTAGAAGGCCGTGGGCGGCACGTCCGGGTCGAAGCGCGACGCCGCCGCGGCGATCGTGCGCTTGGCCTCGACCATCATCGAGCCGATCTCGTCGACCACGCCGGCCATGAGGCCCTCGCGGCCGTCGTCGTCGGGACCCGGGAGGTGCGGTGCGGCCTGCCCCGCGGCCTCGAGGAGGTGCGGTGCGGCCTGGTCGGCAGGGTCGCCCCCCGAGGGGCGCGGCGCGTCGAGCACCGCACCCTCGGGCTGGCCGTCAACGGTCGGCTGCGACATCTTTCTCCTCGACCAGGGACGAGAACACCGGGCTCTCGGCCAGTTCGTCGGCGGGCACCGGGTGCCCTGCCACCTCGGCGGCACCCGTCGCGATGATCGTGTCGATGGTACCGGTGGCGGTCGTCGTGTGGCCGTGGTGACGGCGCTGGCCCTCGTCGATCGGCGAGACCGGTGCCGGCGTCGACTCCGTCGCCGGGGCGCTCGACACGGCGGGGGCCAGGCCGGCCGTGGCCGCGGCTCCCTTGGCGGCCGGGGACGCGGCGTTCGCGTCGACCGGAGCCGCGCCTCCGTCGTGCTCGACCGAGGCCGAGGCCGAGGCAGCGCCGTCCGCCGGGTCGTCCGTCTTCGCCGCCGCACGCTGGAGGCCGGTCTTGGTGCCGAGCTCGACGTTGGGCAGCAGGCAGACGAACACGATGGTGATGATCGCCAGCGGGGCCGCGATCAGGAACACGTCGGCGACGCCCTGACCGTAGGCCGATTCGATGATGGTCCGGATCGGGCCGGGCACGGTGCTGAGGTCGGGGATGCTCGTCGAGCCGCCGCTGCCGAGCGCGCTGGGGTCGACCCCGGCGTCGGTGAGGCCGTCGGTGATGTAGCCCGAGACCTTGGTGCCGAGGACGGCACCCATGACCGAGACGCCGATCGTGCCGCCGAGGCTGCGGAAGAACGCGACGCTCGACGAGGCGGCACCGACGACGCTGACGTCGACCGAGTTCTGCACGACGAGGACGAGGTTCTGCATCACCATGCCGATGCCGAGCCCCATCATGGCCATGAAGACGGAGACGATGGCGAAGTTGGTGTCGTACTCGATGGTCGACATGAGGAAGAGGCCGGCGGCGAGCAGGATCGACCCGACGATCATGTAGGGCTTCCACTTGCCGTACTTCGAGATGAGCGCACCGGCGACCATCGACGAGATCAGCAGGCCGAGCACCATCGGCAGGGTCAGGATGCCCGCCATGGTCGGCGACTGGCCGCGCGCGAGCTGCATGTACTGGCCGAGGAAGACGCTGGTGCCGAACATGGCGACGCCGACGCTGAGCGAGGCGATCACCGCGAAGGTGAAGGTGCGGTTCGTGAAGAGCGTCAGGGGGATGATCGGCTCCTTCGAGCGGAACTCCACGACGACGGCGAGCGCGAGCAGGACGGCCGCGCCGACGCCCATCAGCCAGCTGGTGGTCGAGTTCCAGTCGAACTGCTTGCCGCCGAGCGACACCCAGACGAGCAGCAGCGAGACGCCTCCGGCGATCAGGCCCGCGCCCCAGTAGTCGACGACGACGGCCTTCTTGGGCTTCGGGGGCAGGTGCAGGGTGCGCTGGATGACGATGAGCGCGGCGACGCCGACGGGCACTCCGACGAAGAAGTTCCAGCGCCAGCCGATCGAGTCGGTGAGCACGCCGCCGAGCAGGGGCCCGCCGATGGTGCCGACGCTCATCACGGCGCCGAGGTAGCCCATGTAGCGGCCGCGCTCACGCGGGCTGATGATGTCGCTCATGACGACCTGCACCAGCGCGGTGAGGCCACCGGCACCGAGCCCCTGGAAGACCCGGAAGGTGATCAGCGTCGCGGTGTTCTGCGAGAAACCCGCCGCGACGGAGGCGAGCACGAACAGCACGAGGGCGACCTGCAGCAGCACCTTGCGGTTCGTCAGGTCGCTGAACTTGCCCCACAGCGGGGTGCTGACGGTGGTGGCCAGCAGGGTCGCGGTGATGACCCAGGTGTACGAGGTCTGGCTGCCGTTGAGGTCGCTGACGATGCGCGGCAGCGAGGTCGACACGACGGTCGACGAGAGGATCGCCACGAGCATGCCCATCAACAGGCCCGACAGGGCCGTGAGGACTTCGCGGTGGCTCATGCCGGGCGCTTCGCCCGGTTCGTGAGGTGCCGCGGGCTTCGTGCCCGCGGCGGTCGTGGTCTGCGACAAGGTGCGCTCCGGTGGTTCGAGATGGTGAGGACTGACCGCCGTTGGCCGGGTCCGTTGGTTGCCGAATGTCAACCATACGCTTTCGTTGACGATCCGCAACCATTTGAGTGCAGTTTCTGCACATTTCTCTCGAACGCCCGCGCGAGGGGGGCTCTCGACCGCGGACGCGCAGGAGGCGCGGTGCGAGTCGTCCTCGCACCGCGCCTCCTGCGGGGCCCGCCTCGCCCGTGAGCGCTAGCGGACCTCTTCGGGCCGCTTCTGGCGGAACATCTCGGCCGGCTGGTGGTCGCCGTTCCAGACCTGGGTGATGCCCCAGACGACGGCCATGAGCGGCACGGCGATGACGGCCCCGACGACGCCGCCGAGGATCGTGCCGGCGGTCAGGGCGACGAGGATGACGAGGCCGTGGAGCTGCAACGTGCGGCCCATCAGCACCGGCTGCAGGAAGTTGCCCTCGAGCTGGTTCACGACGACCACGATGCCGACGACGATCAGCGCCTGGACGGGGCCGAGTGCGACGAGGGCGACGAGCGCCGCGAGGATGCCCGCGGCCGTGGCGCCCACGAGGGGGATGAACGCCGTCAGGAACACGATGACCGCGAGCGGCAGGGCCAGCGGTACGCCGACGATCCAGAGGCCGACGCCGATCCCGATGGCGTCGACGGCGGCGACCGTCGCCGTGCCGCGCACGTAGCCGCCGAGGGTGGTGACCGT
The DNA here is from genome assembly GCF_030209595.1 of Frigoribacterium sp. ME-P-080. Taxonomy (NCBI): domain Bacteria; kingdom Bacillati; phylum Actinomycetota; class Actinomycetes; order Micrococcales; family Microbacteriaceae; genus Frigoribacterium; species Frigoribacterium sp. ME-P-080. The sequence goes on along the minus strand of NZ_JARVRR010000002.1, from coordinate 386,877 downwards.
CTTGTCGCCGATGCGACGGGCGCGGGCGTAGTTCTCACCCTTGAACGGACGGAGCAGGAACTCCCAGATCGCCGGGCCGTCCTTGAGGAAGAAGAACAGCACGACGATCATCAGCACGAGGCCCGTCGCGAAGCTGCCCACGGCCGAGGCGCCGGCGAGTGCGCCCGAACCGAACTGCGAGCTCGTCACGAAGTCGACGGCCGTGTTGCGGACGTCGTCGATCTGCTGGTCGCTGATCGAGAACGGAAGGGTCGTGACCCAGTCCTGCAGCTTGTTGAAGCCCGAGGTGGCCGAGTCGGCGAGCGAGCTGGCCTGGCTCTCGACGGCCCAGACGATCAGCCAGGCGACGAGCCCGAGGATGATCAACACGGCGAAGAGGCAGATCAGGGTCGCGAGCACCGAGGGCACCTTGTGGCGCCGCAGGAAGGCGACGACCGGCAGCATGGCCGAGGCGAAGATCAGCGCGAGCAGCACCGGCAGGGTGACGAGGCTCAGGCTGAGGAAGACGTAGATGACGCCGATCGCGACGACGAGCACCGCGATGATCTGCACGGCGCGCGTCGCGAGCGTGCCGAACGCGTCGGCCCAGAGGGAGTGCCGGACGGCGGCGTCCTGTTTGGCCACCTCGGCTTCTTGGCTGCGGAAGAGTGCCACGGTGTCGTCCTCGTTTCTGGGGTGCGGGGGTCGAGAGGGGCGCCGGGAAGGGCACGGCCGCGTGCCGGTGTGCCGACGGAGGCGTCGGGGGTGATCGGCCCGACTAGGACAGCCAACCCCGTCACGAGAATATCGGGCCGGATCGGTGCCCCCGCGACCCGACGCGCGCCTAGCGTGGGAGGCATGCCGACCTCCGTCCTCGTCGTGTCCGACACCCACGTGCCGCAGAAGGCCAAGGCCGTTCCGGGTGCCGTGTGGACCGCGGTCGAGAGGGCCGACGTCGTCGTGCACGCGGGCGACTGGACCGGCGAACCGCTGCTCGACGAGTTCGAGGCCCGCGCGCGCCTCCTGGTCGGGGTCTGGGGCAACAACGACGGCGACGCGCTGCGCGCCCGGTTGCCCGAGGTGGCCCGCACGACGATCGAGGGCGTGAGTCTCGCCGTGGTGCACGAGACGGGAGCCAAGGAGGCGCGCGAGCGACGCATGGACCGTGACTTCCCCGAGACCGACCTGCTGCTGTTCGGGCACAGCCACATCCCGTGGGACACGACGACCCCGGCGGGCCTGCGCCTGCTGAACCCGGGGTCGCCCACGGACCGGCGTCGCCAGCCGCACGCCACCTACCTCACGCTGACCCTCGACGCGGGCGAGGTGCGCGACGTGGTGCTGCACGAGCTGCCCGTGGCCGCCCGGGACCGCACGGGGGTGCTTCCGCACCCCCGCATGACGACCTAGCCGGCCGGCGTCTCGGCCGGGGCCGACTCGGCAGGAGCCGACTCGGTCGGGGTCGGCGACGGGCTGGCCGTGCCCGACTCGGTGTAGCTGTTGCCGGCCGCCGTCACGACGAAGCTGCGGAACTCCTGCACCGTGAACGGACGGCTGCCGTCGTACTTCTGCCCGTTGACGAGGACCGTCGGCGTGCCCGTGAGGGCGTCGAGATCGCTGTTCGGCAAGGGACCGTCGATGGCCCGCTGGGTCGCCGCCGTCACCCACGACCCGAACTCGTCGTCGTCGATGCACCTGGTGATGTCGCTCGCCTTCGTCACCCCGTCGACGCCGGTCGCGATGTCGGCGAGCTGCGAGTCGTCGAGACCGCGCGTGCCCTCTTCGGGTTGCTGCTCGAACATCGCGGTGTTGAAGTCGAAGAACGAGTTCGGCGAGTAGTTCGCCACGCAGGCCGCCGCGTTGGCCGCCCGGTTGCTGTACTTCGTGCCGAGGGACTGGTTCGTGAGGATGGCGACCGGGTGGTACTCGACCGTCGCCGCCCCCGACTCGACGAGGCCGCTGATGTAGTCGTTGTTCGCCTGCTCGAACTCGCCGCAGATGGGGCAGAGGTAGTCGAGGTAGACGACGATGTCGACCGTGTCGCTCGACGCCGTGGACGCCGACGCCGTGGGCTCGTCGTCGGGGCCGAGGGCCCCGGTCTGCACGGCCTCGAAGCCCTGGCCGATCTTGATGCCGTCGCTGGCCATGTTGGCGGGGCCGGGGCCGGCCGGGCGGATGCTGTTCGTGATCACCAGCACGACGCCGACGACGATCGCGATCACCACGAGGGCGAGACCGCCCTGCAGCGCCCACTTGCCCGCGCGCTGGCGCCGCTTCTGCTTCTGGCGCGCCAGCTGGGCCTTCTGGCGGGCCGCCGCGCGCCGCTGGTTCTTGGTCAACGACGAGTCGTCGGGATTCAGGTCAGTCATGGGGCTCCGGTGCGCGACGGCCTCGCATGGTCGCGTCGAGCGGGTGGTGGGGACGGTCGCCACGAGTCGTGGCCACGAAACATGGTACGAGGCGAGCCTGGCAGAAGTCCGCCAGGTGCGGGCGAGAGCGGGTGGAGAAGAGGCGCTCCCGTGGCGATCCGAGAGATTTTCATGGCATGCTGATCGGTGGTGGTCACCGCAGACCTCTGAGGTTGATCACCGTCCATTCACAACGGATCGTCCGGCACGTACCTGCCGGTGAAGGAGAAGATCATGGCGTCAGTCACGTTCAGCAAGGCAACTCGTCTCTACCCCGGCAGCACCCGCGCCGCGGTCGACGGCATCGACCTCGAGGTCGCCGACGGCGAGTTCCTCGTCCTCGTCGGCCCCTCCGGCTGCGGCAAGTCGACCACCCTGCGCATGCTCGCAGGCCTCGAAGAGGTCAACTCGGGTGACATCTACATCGGCGACCGCAACGTCACCGACGTCCCGCCGAAGGACCGCGACATCGCGATGGTCTTCCAGAACTACGCGCTCTACCCGCACATGACGGTCGCCGAGAACATGGGCTTCGCCCTGAAGATCGCCGGCGTCGGCAAAGAAGAGCGGGCCACCCGCGTCCTCGAGGCCGCCAAGCTGCTCGACCTCGAGCCCTACCTCTCGCGCAAGCCCAAGGCCCTCTCGGGTGGTCAGCGTCAGCGCGTCGCCATGGGCCGCGCCATCGTGCGTCAGCCCCAGGTGTTCCTCATGGACGAGCCGCTGTCGAACCTCGACGCCAAGCTGCGCGTGCAGACCCGCACCCAGATCGCGTCGCTGCAGCGCCGACTGGGCGTCACCACGGTCTACGTCACGCACGACCAGACCGAGGCGCTCACCATGGGCGACCGCATCGCCGTGCTGAAGGACGGCGTCCTGCAGCAGGTCGGCACGCCGCGCGACCTGTACGAGAAGCCGCAGAACGTCTTCGTCGCCGGCTTCATCGGCTCGCCCGCCATGAACCTGCTGCCCGCCGACGTCGTCGACGGTGGCATCCAGTTCGGCACCGCCGTCACCGCGGTCGACCGCGACACCGTCGGCCAGGCCAACGGCAAGAGCGTGACCGTGGGCGTGCGTCCCGAGGACGTCGTGGTCAACACGACCGGCGAGGGGCTCGCGGTCACCGTCGACGTCGTCGAAGAGCTCGGCGCCGACGGGTACCTCTACGGCCACACCGAGGTCGACGGCAACCGCGTCGACGTCGTCGTCCGCGTCGACGGTCGCAACCACCCCAAGCTGGGCGAGACGATCTACGTCACCCCGCAGGCGCACCACGTGCACGTCTTCGACACCGAGAGCGGCGAGCGCCTCGGCGACAAGGCCGTCGTCAGCGCGTAGCACCCCGTCGGGTCGGCCCGTCGAGTCCGCTCGGAGCACTCCTCCGATCGGCCCGGCGGGCCGTCCCGCGTTCCGGCCCCGCGCCTCCCGAACCACCCCCGCCGCCTCGCCTCAGGCGGCGCTCCCCCGCACGAGAGGCCCTCATGCCCGACTCCCTCAACATCACCTCGGCCACGGCCGACCCGGCGCTGCTCGACCTGCCCTGGGCCCTCCCGCTCGAGGAGTGGCCCGACGAGGCCATCGCGACCCTGCCCAAGGGCATCTCGCGCCACCTCGTCCGGTTCGCGCACCTCAGCGGCTTCGTCATCGCCATCAAGGAGACGTCGGGCGAGATGGCCCGCGGCGAGTACGAGATGCTGCGCACGCTGCAGCGCATGGACATCCCGTGCGTCGACCCGCTCGCGGTCATCACCAACCGCCAGGACGCCGACGGGTCGCCGCTGAACCCGGTGCTCGTCACGCGCCACCTGAAGTTCTCGCTCCCCTACCGGGCGCTGTACTCGCAGACGTTGCGCCCCGACACGGCTCGTCGCCTCGTCGACGCGCTCGCCCTCCTGCTCGTCCGGCTGCACATCATCGGCTTCTACTGGGGCGACGTGTCGTTGTCGAACACGCTCTTCCGCCGGGACGCCGGTGCGTTCGCGGCGTACCTCGTCGACGCCGAGACGGGCAAGCTCTACCCGGGCGGACTCTCGAACGGGCAGCGCGAGAACGACCTCGAGGTCGCCCGCGTGAACATCGCCGGCGAACTGCTCGACCTCGAGGCCGGGGGTCGCCTCGACGACAACCTCGACCCGGTCGACGTGAGCAACGGCATCGTCGCCGCGTACCGCAGCCTCTGGACCGAACTGACCGGGGCCGAGACCTTCGACAGCTCGGAGCGCTGGCGCATCAACGACCGCGTCGAGCGCCTGAACGACCTCGGCTTCGACATCGAAGAACTGGCCATCAAGACGGCCGAGGGCGGCAGCCAGGTCAAGATCCAGCCCAAGGTCGTCGATGCCGGGCACCACTCGCGCCGCCTGCTCCGACTCACCGGCCTCGACGTCGAAGAGAACCAGGCCCGTCGACTGTTGAACGACCTCGACGCGTACCGCATGCGCACCGACCAGTCGGACTCTGACGAAGAGATGATCGCCCACGAATGGGCCTCGCGCGTCTTCGAGCCCGTCGTGCGCTCGATCCCCCGCGACCTGCGCGGACGGCTCGAACCCGCCGAGGTCTTCCACCAGCTGCTCGAGCACCGCTGGTACCAGTCGCAGGCCGAGAACCGCGACGTGCCCATCGCCGAGGCCCTCACCTCGTACATCAACGACGTGCTGCGCCACCGTCGCGACGAGCAGATGGTGATCGAGCCCGCGACCGAGTCCCTCACGCTGCCCGAGGCCGCCCAGCTCGAGGCCGACGAGGCCGACGCCGACGAGGACTGGCGCAGCAAGGTCTGAGAACGCAGGAGGCGCGGGCCGGCGACCAGCCGACCCGCGCCTCCTCGAGGCCCCGCGTCTCGCGGGCGCCCTCGCTACTTCTTCTTGCGCTCGGCGCGGAGCTTCGAGATCTCGTACAACGTGACCGAGGCCGCGATGCCGGCGTTCAACGATTCGACGGCACCGGTGATCGGCACCGACACGATCGCGTCGCAGGTCTCGGCGACGATGCGCGACAGGCCCTTGCCCTCGCTGCCGACGACGACCACGATCGGGCGGTCGGCGAGCTCCAGCCCCGGCAGCATGACGTCGCCGTCACCGTCGAGGCCCACGACGAACACGCCCTGCTCTTTGAACGACTTGAGGGTCTGGGTCAGGTTCGACGCCATCGCGACGGGGATGCGCGCGGCCGCACCGGCCGAGGTCTTCCAGGCCGACGCCGTCAGGCCGACCGAACGACGCTGCGGGACGATGACGCCCTGCCCGCCGAACGCGGCCACCGAGCGGATGATCGCTCCGAGGTTGCGCGGGTCGGTGATGCCGTCGAGCGCGACGAAGAGCGGCTTCTGCTGGCGCTTGACCGCGGCCTCGAGCATGTCGACGGGGTGCGCGTACTCGTACGGCGGCACCTTGAGCGCGACGCCCTGGTGCACGGAGTCGTGCCCGGTGATGCGGTCGAGCTCGGGGCGCATGACCTCGAGGATCGGCAGGCCGCGGCGGGTGGCGAGCTGCAGGATCTCCTTCGTGCGCTCGTCCATCTCGATGCGGGCGGCGATGTAGAGCGTCGTGGCGGGGATGCGCGTCCGCAGGGCCTCGACGACGGAGTTGCGACCGGTCACCATCTCGTGGTCGTCGGCCGACTTGGGGCGACGACGGGGGGCGTCCGGTCCGCCGCGACCGGCGATCGGCGACCCGGCACGGGGGCCGGCTCCGCCACGACCACGGGCCGCCTCGAGTCGCTCGCGCGCCGCCTTGGCCTTGCCCGCGGGGTGGTACGGGCGGTCCTCCGCCGCGGGGGTGGGCTTCTTGCCCTCGAGCGCCTGACGCCCCTGGCCGCCGCTGCCGACCTGCTTGCCCTTGCTGCCCTGACGCACGGCACTGCTGCCGGGACGGCCCTTGCGTGCTCCGCTGGTGTTCTTCACTGTTCGAGGCTCCAATGCGACCCGCTGGGGGTGTCTTCGATGGTGATGCCGGCGCCCGTCAGGACGCCTCTGATCTCGTCGGCCCGCGAGAAGTCGCGATCGGCCCGGGCTTGCTGGCGTTCGGCCAAGAGTACGTCGACGAGCGTGCCGAGCGCGCGGTGCGCGTCGACCTCGTCACCGGCGCGCCACTCGGGCGCCGTCGGGTCGATGCCGAGCACGGCCACCATGGCGGCCACGTGCTGCCAGGAGCGCGCGGCGGTGTCGAGGTCGCCGTCGTCGAGGGCCACGTTGCCGGCGCGCACCGTGTCGTGCAGCACGGCCACGGCCTGGGGGACGTTGAGGTCGTCGTCCATCGCCTCGCCGAACTCGTCGGGCACGACGCGGGCACCGACCCCGGCGAAGCGCGTGTCGGCGAGGCGACGCTGAGCCCGTTCGAGGAACGTCTCGACGCGGTCGAGGGCGGCCTCGGCCTCGAGCAGCGCGCCCTCGTGGTAGTCGATGGTCGACCGGTAGTGCGCGGCGCTGAAGAAGTAGCGGACGACGACGGGACGGGCCTGCGTTAGGAAGTCGGCGGCGAAGATCGAGTTGCCGAGGGACTTCGACATCTTCTGGCCCTCGACGGCGACGAGGCCGTTGTGCATCCAGTACGAGGCGAAGCCCATGCCGGCCGCGGTCGACTGCGCCAGCTCGTTCTCGTGGTGCGGGAACCGCAGGTCGAGCCCGCCGCCGTGGATGTCGAACGCCTCGCCGAGGTAGCGGGCCGACATCGCCGAGCACTCGATGTGCCAGCCGGGTCGCCCGTCACCCCAGGGCGAGGCCCACGAGGCGGACTCGGGCTCGTCGGCCTTGTGGCCCTTCCAGAGGGCGAAGTCGCGGGAGTCGCGCTTGCCCCGCGGGTCGGCGTCGGCCGCGGGTGCCATGTCGTCGATCGACTGGTTGGTCAGGGCACCGTACGTCGGCCAGGCGGCGGTGTCGAAGTAGACGTCGCCCGAGCCGTCCGGGGCGACGTAGGCGTGCCCCTTCTCGAGCAGCGTCGTGATGATCTGCTGCATCTCGCTGACGCTGGCGGTCGCCCGGGGCTCGTAGGTCGGCGGCAGGATGCCGAGCGCCTGGTAGCCGGCGGTGAACTCGAGTTCGTAGCGGTAGGCGCGCGCCCACCATTCTTCGGTCGTGTCGGCGGCCAGCGCGAGGATCTTGTCGTCGATGTCGGTGACGTTGCGCACGAGGGTGACGTCGAGGCCACGGTAGGTGAACCACCGACGCCAGAGGTCGTAGACCAGGGCCGAGCGCAGGTGCCCGATGTGGGGCGACGACTGGACGGTGGGGCCGCAGACGTACAGCCCGACCTGGCCGGGCACGAGCGGGACGAAGTCGACGAGCGTCTGCTGACGGGAGTCGTAGAGCCTGATGGTCACGTGATCAGCCTATTTGACGCGGCTTCGGTCGCGTCGCCCGGGGACGCCCCGTGGCCCGTGGACGACCCGTCGCGCGTGACGAGTGCCGTCGCGATCACGGCCACGCCCTCGCCCCGACCGGTGAAGCCGAGCCCGTCGGTCGTCGTGGCCGACACGCTCACCGGGGCGCCGACCACGCGCGTCAGCCCCGCCTGCATCTCGACGCGGCGGGAGGACAGCCGGGGCCGGTTGCCGACGACCTGGACGGCGACGTTGACCGGAGCGGCCCCCGCCGCCGCGAGCAGCTCGAGGGTCGCCGTGAGGAAGACGTCGCCGGACGCCCCGGCGAACCGGGGGTCGTCGGTGCCGAAACTCGACCCGATGTCGCCGAGGCCCGCGGCCGAGAGCAGGGCGTCGACGATCGCGTGGGCGACCGCGTCGCCGTCGCTGTGGCCCGCGAGGCCCGCCTCGCCCGGGAAGTGCAGCAGCCCGAGGTGCATCGGCTGGGCCGCGTCGAACGCGTGGACGTCGGTGCCGACCCCGGTCAGGAGGCGCGGGGCCGGTCCACCGCTCGCCTCGGGACCCGGCCGGGTCGCCTCGGTCTCGGTGACGATCGTCTCGGCCCGGCGCAGGTCCCACGGGGTGGTGATCTTGAAGGCCACGGGGTCGCCCGCCACGACGCGGACGCGGTGACCGGCGGCGGCGAAGAGCGCCGCGTCGTCGGTGTGCTCGACGGACGCCGTCGCGTAGGCGTGGTCGAGGGCGGCGCGCGGGAACCCCTGCGGCGTCTGCATGGCGACGAGTTCGCTGCGGTCGACGGTGTCGACGACGAAGGCGGCGTCAGCGTCGACGCGTTTGATCGTGTCGGTGACCGGCAGCCCCGGGACGACGCCGTCACCGCTCGCCTCGACGGTCGTCGCGACCAGGTCGAACTGGGCGGTGGGCGTGAACGGCCGGGCGCAGTCGTGGACGAGCACGGTCTCGACGTCGGGCCCCAGGGCCGTCAGGCCGGCCGCGACCGATTGCTGGCGAGTGGCACCGCCGACGACGACGGAGGCGTAGCCACGGGCCGGGCCGGCGAGGGCGTCGACGAGGGTGCGGGACTCGTCGACGAGCGCCTCGGGCACGACGACGACGACCTGCGTCGGCACGGCCGAGGCGAAGACGGCGTCGAGCGAGCGTTCGAGGATGCTGCGCCCGGCCACCTCGACGAACGCCTTCGGCTTGCCGAGGGCGAGGCGCGTGCCGCTTCCGGCCGCAACGACGACGACCGCCCGACCGGCGACGGACGGGGTGTGGACCCCACCGTCGTCGACCGAGCGGTCGTCGGGAGTGCTAGGACGCAAGGACCTCGTCGAGGACGCTCGACGCCTTCTCTTCGTCGGTCTTCTCGGCGAGCGCGAGCTCGCTGATCAGGATCTGACGAGCCTTGGCGAGCATGCGCTTCTCGCCGGCCGAGAGGCCACGGTCCTGATCGCGACGCCAGAGGTCGCGGACGACCTCGGACACCTTGATGACGTCACCGCTGGCGAGCTTCTCGAGGTTCGCCTTGTAGCGGCGCGACCAGTTGGTCGGCTCTTCGGTGAAGGGGGCGCGGAGCACGTCGAAGACGCGGTCCAGCCCTTCTTTGCCGATGACGTCTCGCACGCCGACCAGGTCGACGTTGTCTGCGGGTACTTCGATGGTCAGATCACCCTGGGTGACGCGAAGCTTGAGGTACAGCTTCTCTTCGCCCTTGATGATCCGCTTCTTGACTTCTGAGATTGTCGCTGCCCCGTGATGCGGGTATACAACGGTCTCGCCGACCTCGAACTGCATGAATCAGGCTCCATTCTGCGACACCCAGGATACCATAAGCCGTCGTTGGTAAGGCTGCCCTAAGGAACCGACCCCTGCGGGCGCGGATAAGCTGGACGACGTACGTTTGTCGTGACGCTGATCCTGGAGGACACCTGTGCGAGCCCCAACCCTGAAGTCGCGTGGCTTGACGACGCGGCTCGTCTCGGCCGCCGCCGTCGGTGCCGTGGTCGTCCTGACCGCCGCCGGCTGCAACTTCATCAGCCCCCAGGCCACCACCAAGCAGTACGATGCGAGCGACGGCACGAGCGTCAACGTGGGCGACATCCAGGTGCGCAACGCGATCGCCCTCACCGCGAGCGAGGGCGACGGCGGCACCGCCAGCCTCAGCATGGTCGTGCTCAACACGAGCGACGAGGCCGCCGAGGTCTCGTTCGAGTACCCCACGACCGACGGCAAGAAGACCCAGACCGTCGACGTCGACGGCTCGTCGCAGGTCTCGTTGGGCACCGAGCCCGGTCAGGACCAGTTCCTCATGGAGTCCCTCGACTCCGACCCGGGTGCCCTCGTGACGATCTTCGTCCAGTACGGCACCGAGACCGGCAAGTCGTTCGTCGTGCCCGTCCTCACGGGAGCGCTGGGCGAGTACGCCACCCTGCTGCCCTCGCCCACGCCGTCCGGCGAGGCCACGCCGTCGTCGACGCCGTTGCCCGAGGCGACCCAGCAGGCACCCTCCTCGTCGCCGACGCCGTAGCGTCTCCGCCACGTCAGCCGAGAGGCCCGGCCCGCCGAGTGCGGTGCCGGGCCTCTCGCGTACTCCGTACACCGCGCCTCCTCGGGGCCGTCGGCGCGGTGGGGACGGGCCGACGGCCCGCCCTCGGGATCAGGCCTCGATGCGGTAGCCGAGACCGCGTACCGTCACGAGCGCCTTCGGCTCGGACGGCACGGCCTCGATCTTCGAGCGGATGCGCTTGATGTGCACGTCGAGCGTCTTGGTGTCGCCGAAGTAGTCCGAACCCCAGACCCGGTCGATCAGCTGACCGCGGGTGAGCACGCGACCGGCGTTGCGCATGAGCAGTTCGAGCAGCTCGAACTCCTTGAGGGGCATGGCGACGTCGTCCCCGCGGACCGTCACCACGTGACGCTCGACGTCCATTCGGATGTCGCCTGCCTCGAGCATCGAGTCGGACAGGTCGTCGGGGTCGACGCGGCGGCGCAGCACCGCCCGGATGCGGGCGAGCAGCTCCCGGGTCGAGTACGGCTTCGTGACGTAGTCGTCGGCACCCAGCTCGAGGCCGACCACGATGTCCACCTCGCTGTCCTTGGCGGTGAGCATGACGATCGGCACCTGGGACCTGGTGCGGATCACGCGGCAGACCTCGGTGCCCGGGATGCCCGGGAGCATGAGGTCGAGCAGCACGAGGTCGGCACCGGTCTTGTCGAACGCCGCGACGGCGGCCGGGCCGTCCTCGGCCACGCTCACCTGGTAGCCCTCGCGCTGCAGGATGTAGGCGAGCGGCTCGCTGAGGGACTCTTCGTCCTCGACGATCAAGATGTGGGTCATCGGGTCTCCATGGTCATCGTGTCTCCTGGTGCTCGGGTGCCGAGGCGGCCGTGGTCGGGATCGATCGGGTGACGGGGTCGACGTCCGCCGCCGGCAGGCGCAGGGTGAAGGTCGACCCCTTGCCGACCTGCGACCAGACGCGCACGTCGCCGCCGTGGTTCTGCACCACGTGCTTCACGATGGCGAGTCCGAGTCCCGTGCCGCCGGTCCGTCTCGACCGGGCCGGATCGACCCGGTAGAACCGCTCGAACACCCGGTCGAGCTCGTCGTCGGGGATGCCGTAGCCCTGGTCCGTCACCGAGATCTCGACCACGCCGGCCTGGTCGAGGGTGGCGCCGATGCCGACCCGCGAACCGTCCGGCGAGTAGTTGATCGCGTTGGCGACCAGGTTGTCGACGGCCGTGACGAGCATCGCCTGGTCACCGATCACGTGCGCGTGCTTGCCACCCCGGACGACGAGGTCGATGCCCCTCGCCTCGGCACCCACGCGGTTGCGGTCGACGGCGGTGTCGACCACGTGGCGCACGTCGACCGACTCGCTGGTCTCGAGGGCGTCGGTCGCCTGCAGACGCGACAACTCGATGATGTCCTGCGTGAGGCGGCCGAGGCGGCCGGCCTCTCGGGTCAGCCGAGCGGCGAAGTGGCGCACCTGCTCGGGGTCGGACGACGCGGACTCCAGCGCCTCGGCGAGCAGGCCGACGGCCCCGATCGGCGTCTTGAGCTCGTGGCTGATGTTCGCGACGAAGTCACGGCGCATGTCGTCGAGCCGACGACCCTCGGTGCGGTCCTCGGCGAGCACCAGCACGAATCGTCCACCGAGTGCGGCAGCCCGCACGTGCACGGCGATGGTGGCCTCGCTGCCGGGCAGGCGCGGGAGGGTGAGCTCTTCGACCACCGGGTCGCCGTGCCGACGCACCGCGTCCACGATCGTCTCGACCTCGGGATGCACGAGGTGCTGTTGGGCCGAGACCAGGCCGAGCTGACGTGCCGCCGCCGAGGCCTTGAGCACGTTGCCCGACGGGTCGACCACGAGGCCCGCCGACTCGAGTGCGTCGAGCACGGCGTCGATGCCGTCGGGCAGGGCGACGTCGACGAGTGCCGCGGCACGCACGGCTCGTCGGTGGGCCGAGACGACGACCACCACGATCGCGGCGCCGACGACGACCCCGAAGGCCAGCGACAACGGCACCAGCCAGGCGGATTCCATGTCGTTCACAGTAGTGACCCCCCAGCGGGCGGATGAACGGGAGGTCGTCCCATCCGCTGTACTTTGGTCAGAGTTCAGGCGGTGATCACCGGTCGTTAACCTTCACCGGAGAGCATCGTCGGGACTGTGCGGGCGACTCTGCCCCCACGTCACGAGCCGAGCGTGCGTCCCGCACGTCGCTCACAGCCACCGTGCTCCCAGGGCCACCGAGCCCCAACGACGAGAGGGTCGAACACGACATGCGCGAGGTATTCCAGCAGGAACTCCTGGAGGTGCAGGAGCGTCTCGTCGAGATCGCCGGCCTCGTCGCCGTCTCGATCGCGAACGCGACCACGGCCTTCAACGAGTCGAACGTCTCGTTGGCCGAGCAGGTCATCGCCGACGACGACAAGATCGACGAGCGCGCCATCGCCCTCGACGAGCTGGCCATCGACATCCTGGCCCGCCAGAACCCGGTCGCCCGCGACCTGCGCATCGTGGTCAGCGCGCTGCGCATCAGCGCCTCGCTCGAGCGCATGGGCGACATGGCCGAGCACATCGCCCAGCTCGCCCGCTACCGGTTCCCCGAGAAGGTCGTGCCCAAGTCGCTGCGTCCGACGTTCAAAGAGCTCGGCGAGCTCGACGTCGCCATCGCGAACAAGCTCACCGAGCTGCTCACGACCGAGGACGTCCGCCTGGCGGAAGAGATCCGCAACGACGACGACCGCATCGACGAGCTGCACCTCAGCGTCTTCGACAAGGTGCTCGGCGAGACCTGGAAGGGCGCGGCCGTCGACACGGTCGACTCCACCCTCGCGTCGCGCTACCACGAGCGCTTCGCCGACCACGCCGTCTCGATCGCCAAGAAGGTCCAGTACCTCGCGACCGGCGACTGGGTCGCGCCCGAGGTCTGATCGACCCTCGGACCACAGGAGGCGCGGTGACCGTTCGACGGGCACCGCGCCTCCTGCGTCCGGTCCGGCCTGCGTCGTCCGCGAGGATGGGGGCATGGCTTCAGTCGCGATCCTCGTCAACGGTCTGCCCGGATCGGGCAAGACCACCCTCTCGGCCACGCTCGCCGGGGTGCTCGGATGCCCGCTGCTCGCGAAGGACCCCGTCAAGGAGGCGCTGGTCGACCTGGCCGGGCCGATGATCGCCCCCGAGGCCCTCGGTGGCATCGCGATGGACACCGTCTGGGCGATGGCGGGCGAGGTCGAGGCGGGGGTCGTCGTCGACGCCTTCTGGCACCGGGAGCGCGACCTCGAGTTCGCCCGGGCCGGCGTCGAGCGTGCCGGGTCGCCCCGCACGGTCGAGGTGTGGTGCGACGTCGACCCCGACACCGCGCTGCAGCGCGTGGTCGACCGGCTCGCGTCCGGCGGCCGTCACCCGGCGCACGGCACGGTCGAATCGGCCCGGGCCTCGTGGCCGACATGGGCCGCTGCGGCCGGGCCACTCGGCGACTGGCCCGTGATCCGCGTCGACACGAGCGCACCCGTCGACATGGACGACCTGGTCATGCAGATCAGCGAGCGGTTCGTCTGACGACCGCCCCGAACCCGGGGGTGCCGGGGGTGCCGGACGCCGAAGCGCCCCACGCCCCGAGAACGGGGCGCGGGGCGCGGGAACGTCGGGAGGCGCTACTTCTTGCCCTGGTTCGCGACGGCGGCGGCACCGGCGGCGGCGGCCTCGGGGTCGAGGTAGCGGGCCGGGCCGGTGGGCACGAAGTCGTCGTCGAGCTCGTAGACGAGCGGGATGCCCGTGGGGATGTTCAGCTCGGCGATCTCGTCGTCGCCGATGCCGTCGAGGTGCTTCACCAGCGCGCGCAGCGAGTTGCCGTGTGCGACGACGAGGGTGACGTCACCGGCGGCCAGGCTCTCGGTGATGTCGCTGTGCCAGTAGGGCAGCATGCGCTCGATGACGAGGGCGAGGGATTCGGTGCGCGGCGCGTCGATGCCGAGTTCGGCATAGCGCTTGTCGTGCGCCTGCGAGAACTCGCTGTCGTCGTCGAGCGGGGGCGGCGGCACGTCGAACGAGCGACGCCAGGTCTGGAACTGCTCGGGCCCGTACTGCTCGAGCGTCTGGGCCTTGTCCTTGCCCTGCAGGGCGCCGTAGTGGCGTTCGTTGAGTCGCCACGACCGCTTGACGTCGATCCAGAGCCGGTCGGCCTCTTCGAGCGCGATGTCGGCGGTCTGGATCGCCCGGGTCAGGCGCGACGTGTAGAGGATGTCGGGCAGCAGGTCGGCCTCGCGCAGCAGCTCGCCGGCCCGCTTGGCCTCGGCGCGGCCCTGCTCGGTGAGCCGCACGTCGACCCATCCGGTGAAGAGGTTCTTCGCGTTCCATTCGCTGTTGCCGTGACGCAGGAGGATGAGGGTCGAAGTCATGCCGCCAGCGTATCGCGACGGCCCGATGGCAGACTTGGCTCATGCCCATCGGTTCCGTCACGCGCGGCACGACCGGCACCAACCGCCTGCGCCGCGTCGATCGCTGGATCGCCGCGCACCCGTCGTTCCGGCGGGCGGACGACCCGATGGTCGTCGACCTGGGGTACGGGGCCAGCGCGACGACTCCTCTCGAACTGCACCAGCGCCTCCTGAAGGTGCGAGACGACGTCGAGGTCGTGGGCATCGAGATCGAGCCCGAGCGCGTCCGGCTGGCGAGCCTCTCGGCGCGGCCGGGCGTGAGCTTCCGGCGGGGCGGCTTCGAGGTGCCGCTCGACGGCGACCGGCGACCCGCGGTGATCCGGGCGTTCAACGTGCTCCGGCAGTACGACGAGTCCCAGGTCGCCGACGCCTGGGCGTTGATGACCGGCCGGCTGCAGCCCGGAGGCGTCCTCGTCGAGGGCACCTGCAACGAGGTGGGGCGGGTCGCGAGCTGGATCGACGTGACCCCCGAGGGGCCCACGACGTTCACGATCTCGCTGCGCCTGGCCGGGCTCGAGCTGCCCTCGATCGTGGCCGAACGGCTGCCCAAGGCCCTGATCCACCGCAACGTGCCGGGTGAGCGCGTGCACGACCTGCTCGTCGACCTCGACCGGCAGTGGGCGGTGGCGGCCCCGCTCTCGGTCTACGGGCCGGTCCAACGGTGGCTCGCGACGGCGCAGGGGCTCCGCGACATGGGTTGGCCGGTGCTCGGCGGGCGGTCCCGCTGGCGGCTCGGCGAGCTCTCGCTGCCCTGGGCCGCCGTGACGCCGCGCGACTGAGCCGGGTCGAGCCCGGTCGGGTGGGTCGGGGCGAGCCGGGTCGGGTCGGGGCGGGGCGGGGCGGGTGTCCTCAGACGTGGGCGAGTCGGCCTCGGGCCTCGTCGTGGTCCAGGCCGGTGGCCATGAGCAGGTCGACGAGCAGCGGGCGCAGCATCAGCACGACCATCGCCTCGGTCACGGGTGCCCCGGGCAGCACGACCGTCGGATCGAGTCGACGGGCGACGGCCGACAGGGCCTCACGGGCGACGGGCCGCTGCTCGACGTCGTGCACCGACCGGCCCAGCACGGCGACCGCGCGCGAGGTCGACTCGAGGAGGTCGGCCAGGGCCGACCGGTCGACGCCGTCGCCGAGCTGCGTGTCGAGCCGTCGCGCCACCACGCGCAGGTTGCGCACGGCGAGGTCGACGTAGCGCCGGACCGTCGCCTGCTGCCGCAGGTCGGGCAACCGGGAGCGGAGGAACGGTGACAGCCGCGCGATCGACTCGGCGGACTCGAGGGTGGACGACCAGTCGTCGAGCACCGGCTGGGTCGACCGCAACCGCTCGAGGGCGTCGTCGGCCCGCGGGGCGTCGTCGGCGCGGAGGGCGCCGACGAGCGCCGCGAAGGCCCGGTCGAGGGCGTCGAACAGGCGCCGGGCGTCGTGGCGGGCCAGGCCGACCGGGTCGCGCGGCACGATCGCCGTGACGAGCAACGCCACCGCTCCCCCGACCGCGCCGTCGATGCTGCGGACGAACGCCCCTCCGTCGGGGTCGGGCAGCAGCATGACGAGCATCGACTGGGTCGCGGCGGCCGCCGCGAAGGCGCTGCTCGACGAGAAGAACCGGGCGACGAGGAGCGTCACGAACAGCACCAGGGCGATCTGCCACAGCCCCTTGCCCACCACCATGAGCAGAACCTCGCTGAGCGCGATGCCGATGAGCACGCCGACCGCGTTCTCGAGCACCCGACGCGGACGGGCGTCACGGGCCAGGCCGAGCGACGAGATCGTGACGGTCACGGCCAGCAGGGGGACCGCGTGCCCGAGTCCGTAGTGCGTGATGGCGTAGGCCCCCGCCACGGCGAGCACGATCTGGACGATCGCCGGACCGGACGCGATCGTCCGCGCCGTCGCGTCGCGCACGTCGAAGGACGAGGAGGCGCGGTGCCAGCCGCGTCGCAGCCCGCCGCCGCGCGTCGGCCCGGTCACGACCGGGCCCGGGTGCACCGCGTCACCAGGCCGTCAGCGGCGGACGGCGCCGAGGCGCGGCAACCGGGGGACGCCTGCGGCGGCACCGGCCGAGGCGGGCACGACGATCTCTTGCGCGGCCGCGATCATCAGGTCGTCGACGACGACGACGAGCGGTGCGGCCTCGTCGGTGCCGCGCTTGACGAGTGCGAGGGCCACCGGGCCCAGCTCGTGGTGCAGGGCGACGCTCGTGACGTGCCCGACCGACTTGGGTGCGGTCGCCTCGGGATCGGACACCGCGCCTCCGGCGGTGACGGCCGCGTCGGGGGCACCGCCGGCGGCCGGGGCCAGCACGACCTCGGCACCGCGCGGGGGCAGCACGCCGTCGCTGCCGTCGAGGTGGAGCATGACGAGCCGACGCGGCGGGTGACCGATGTTGTGCACCTTGGCGACGGTCTCTTGCCCGCGGTAGCAACCCTTGGTGAGGTGGACGGCGCTGCGCATCCAGTCGAGCTCGTGCGGGATGGTCCGCTCGTCGACCTCGGTCGAGAGCCGGGGACGCCAGGCCTCGATGCGGAGGGCCTCGAGGGCGAGGGTGCCCGCGACGGCGAGCCGGTCGGCCGGCGACGCGGCGAGGGCGTCGAGGTCGGAGCGCCGGACGAGGCTCTCGCGGTAGGTCCAGTCGTGACCCGGGTGACGGTCGGAGTCGGCGTAGCTGTGACCGCCGGCCGCGACCTCGTGCCAGGGGTCGACCCACACGAGCGCCGTGTCGTGTGACGTCAGGACCGGGACGAGCGGAGCGGAGCCGTCGGGGCCGTCGGAGCCGTCGGGGCCGTCGAGCAGGTCGTGCATCGAGCCGATCGTCGCGACGTCGGCCGTGCGGTCGGCGACCTCGACGCGCAGCATGAAGCGCATCCGGTCCAGCCAGGTGCCGAGCGGTTCGACCTCGGAGCGGTCGACGAGCAGCCAGGTGGTCTCGCCGTCGTCGAGGACGCGGGCGGCGTGCTCGAGGCGGCCGTTGGCGTCGAGCAGCAGGGTCTCGGTCGAGACGCCCGGCGCGAGACCGACCAGGGCCTGGCTCGTCAGCGAGTTGAGCCAGCTGAGCCGGTCCGGCCCCGTGACGGTCAGCACGCCACGGTCGGAGAGGTCGACGATCGCCGCCCCCCGGGCGAGCAGTCGCTGTTCGCCGAGCGGATTGCCGTAGTGGGACGCCACGCCCGAGCCGTCGTCGACGAAGCCGTCGCGCGACGAGAAGGGCGAGACCACGGGCCCCGTGGTGTCGGGGGACGCGTCGGCGACGTCAGTCAACGCGCGCCAGCTGCCCGGATGCGTGCGAGCGCAGTTCTTGCCCGAGGGCCGCGATGTCCCACGCCCAGAAGAGCTTGCCCTCGACGAGGCCGTACATGCGGGTGGCCGCCGAGTACTCCTTCGCGTTGCTCGACCGGACGACGGCGTCGGTCGCGAGGTCGATCCGCGGCCCCTTGACCCGACCGAGGTAGAGCTCGTTCACGCCGGTCGGGTGGGCGATCTGCACCTCGAGGCCGAAGCCGTCGTCGGGCGTGCGGAGGATCTCGACCGCCCGGGCCGACGTGAAGGGCTGGACTCCGACGCCGGGCAGCATGCCCGGGCCGCGGTCACCCGGCTCGGCCGGACGTTCGAGCCGCCAGTAGCCCGTCTCGCTCGTCAGTGGCGTGTGCTCGTCGTCGAGCAGCCAGGTGAACGAGCTGTAGTTGAGGAAGGGCAGGCCGTCGTGGCTGAAGCTGATGCGCTGCCCGAACTCGTGGGTGCGACGCTCGGTGCCCGGTTCGGAGTCGGGGTCGCCCTCGCCGATCTTGTAGTCGACGACGCCGGTGCCCTGCCAGACGCCGATCAACCAGGAAAGGGGGACGAGCTCGGACGGCAGGTCGGTGGGGATGTCGATCATGGAGCGGTCAGCGCTGACCCTTGAACAACTTGAGCAGGACGACGACCGAGACGAAGCCGATGGCGATGGTGGCGAGGCCGAGGAGCCCGATGTAGAACACCTCGAGTGCGAGCAGGGAATCCATGCCGTCGAGCCTACCCGGCGACCGCGGACGTGCCCAGCCCTTCGGGGCGACCGTTCAGACGAGCCGGGGGTCGGGCGTTCAGACGAGTGCGAAGACGCCCGTCACGACGGCCAGGATCACCAGGCTGCCGCAGGTGCTGAGCATCGTTCGCGAGACCAGGCCGTCCTTCTGGCTCGTGGCGAGCTGCAGCACGAAGGTGAGGACGATGGCCCCGCCGAGGGCCAGGACGACGTGGTCCCAGTACTCGGAGGCGGGCGACCGCAGGCCGATCAGCACGGCCACGACGAGCGTGGCGGCCCAGACCGGGACGACCGTGATCGGCTTGAGCCGTGCCGTCGTCGCGTCGACGTCTCGTTCGCCTGTCTGCACCGTTCGTCCCTCGTTCGTGTCCGCCGTTCTGCCGACCTGCCCTAGCATCGGATGGTCGGAGTGGCGGGGTCTCATGTTTTAGACTGCTCGACAGTACATTCACTGGAGGTCGTGTGGCGCAGCTCTTGGTACTGACGTCTGCGGGCGGCCCCGAGGTCCTGCCGTCTCTCGCCCTGCTCAGCCACCGTACCCGGCAGATCCCGGCCGAACCCGCGCAACTGGTGAACGCCCCCTCGAGCGACCTGATCTTCGTCGACGCCCGCGTCGACCTCGCCAGCGCCAAGTCGCTCTGCAAGATCCTGCGGACCACGGGCGTCACGGTGCCGCTCGTCCTGGTGCTCACCGAGGGCGGACTGACCGCCGTCAACAGCGAGTGGGGCGTCGACGACGTCATCCTCGAGACGGCCGGCCCCGCCGAGATCGACGCCCGCATCCGACTGGTCACCGGTCGCCTCGCCCAGTCGCAGAACGGCTCGAAGATCCACGCCTCCGGTGTCGTCATCGACGAGGCCAGCTACTCGGCGAAGGTGCACGGTCGCCCCCTCGACCTCACCTTCAAAGAGTTCGAGTTGCTGCGCTTCTTCGCCACGCATCCCTCCCGCGTCTTCACCCGTGAACAGCTGCTCAGCGAGGTCTGGGGCTACGACTACTTCGGCGGCACGCGCACGGTCGACGTGCACGTCCGACGACTCCGGGCCAAGCTCGGCGACCTCGAGTCGTTGATCGGCACGGTGCGCAACGTGGGCTACCGGTTCAACGTCTACGACGACGACGCCCAGGCGGTCGTCTCGTGAACACGGTGTCGCGGTGACCGACGCCGCCGACGCGACCGGCGCCTCCTTCGTGCCCACGCTCGCCCGAGCGGCCACCACGGCCGACGGCAGCCCGCCGTTCTCCGACCAGACCCTGGTCGACGTCCGGTCGGGCGTCGCGACCGTCGTCGGCGACGCGCACGCCGCGGCGGTGCTGCGCGAGGGCGAGGCCGAGCTCGTCGTGCATCCCGACGACCGCCGACAGGGTCGCGGTGCCGAGTTGCTGCAACGACTCGTCGACGAGACCGAGGGCCCGCTGCTCTTCTGGGCACACGGTGACCAGCCCGGCTCCCGCGTGCTCGCCGCGCGCTTCGGCCTCGCCGAGACCCGTCGCCTGCTGCAACAGCGTGCCGACGTCCCCGCCGGACCCCGTGCGCCCCGCCTCCGCGACGCCGACCGGGTCGCCTCGTTCCGGCCGGGAGTCGACGACGAGGCCTGGCTCGACCTCAACGCCCGCGCGTTCGCCGACCACCCCGAGCAGGGCTCGCTCGTCCAGGCGGACCTCGACGCCCGGCAGGCCGAGTCGTGGTTCGACGCCGACGACTTCCTCCTGCTCTGGCGCGGCGACGACCTGCTGGCCTTCTGCTGGCTGAAGCTCGACGAGGGTCAGCCGGGGGAGTTCTACGCGGTCGGCGTCTCGCCGGACCACCAGGGCGAACGACTCGGAGGCGCGGTGGTCGACGCCGGGTTCGCGCGCCTCGCCGAGCGCGGTGCCGGCACCGCGGCGCTGTACGTCGAAGGGGACAACACCGCCGCCCTCCGGCTCTACGCGGCCCGCGGGTTCACGGACCACGCCGTCGACGTGCAGTACACCCTCACCCGCTGAACCCCGCCCGGGCACGGCCCGTCCTCGGGGGGTGCGGGCCCCTCCGGTCCACCGATATGCTGCGGATCGGATGACAGCGATCGAGGGGGCATCATGACCGATCAGACCAGACCGGACGGCGACGACCAGGGGCACGACGAGCCGCAGCACGACGGGGCACCGGCCGGGGGCCACGAGCAGCCCGCCGCGTTCCCGTACCAGGGACTGCCGTACGGGCAGCAGCCCGAGGGGAACCCGCACCAGGCGACCGGCTACGGGGACCAGCTCTACGGCTCCTCGCCGCAGCCGGGCGACCAGGGACAGCCGCAGGGGGCGTACCAGCAGCCGTACGACGCCTCGGTCCAGCCGACCTCGCAGTTCGCGTACGCGCAGGCTCCGACTCCCCCGGCACCGAGGACGCCCGAAGAGGCCGCACGACGTCGACGACTGCTGATCGGCCTGATCGGTGGAGCAGCCCTGCTGCTCGTGCTGGTCGTGGCGGGTGCCGTGACGTTCGCCACGATGAGCGCCTCCCACCGGCCCGAGGCGACCGTCCGCGACTACCTCGGCGCCGTCCAGGCCGGCGAGGTCGAACGCGCCCTCGCGCTCGACGGCACCGAGGTCGCCAAGGGCGACGTGCTGCTGACCGACGTGGCCTATGCCGCGGCCGGCGACCGGGTCGACGGGTTCCAGGTGGGTGCCGTCTCGACCGACGGGGACGACGCGCAGGTCGAGACCGTCGTGCACCGCGGCGACGGGTCGACCCACGCCCAGGAGTTCACGCTCGTGCGCGACGGGCGCGATCTGCTCTTCTTCGACCGATGGGCGCTCCAGCCGGTCGACCTCGGCACGGTCTCGGTGCAGGTCGCCGGACCGGCATCGGCGGAGATCGCCATCGACGGGGCCCCCGTGACCCGGGGGTCCGACGGATCGGTGAGCCTCAAGGCCTTCCCCGGCAGCTACGAGGTCGCCCTCGCCGCCGAGAACGAGTCGTACTCGGCGACCGCCGCCACCGCCGTGGTCGAAGGCGCCGACGCCATCGCCCAACCGACCCTGCTCACGACCGCGCTCACGCCCGCCGGCACCGAGGCGGCGACCGCGGCCGTCGACGCCTGGGTGGCGGGCTGCATCGCCTCGACCGACCTGCGTCCGGAGGGCTGCAGCTTCGGCCTGTACGACACGGAGTCCGGTCGGTACACGCTGTCCGGCCAGAAGTGGACCCTCGAGTCCGCGCCGCAGTTCACCGTCGGCGACTGGCAGGACGGCGGGTGGACGGTGAGCACCACGACACCGGGCTCGGCCTCCTTCACCGCCCAGGGCGTCGACGCTGCGGGCAACAGCGGCGTCTACGGCTCGCTCGCCCCGGTGCCCGTGCGGGTGGGCGGTCTCATCAGCGACGTGACCGCCGACGGCGCCACGTTCACCTCGAGCGTCTCCACGCCGCTCACCTGACCCGAGGGGTACAACCGGGGTACAGAAGCGGGGCGGCGAGGCCTACTCCTGGGGTCAGAGCCGGCCTGCCACCGCACTCCCAGCACCGGGGAGTGGATTGAGGCACCGCGCAAGGCACGCATCCCATCGTCAGGAGAACAACATGAACCCCGTCAAGTTCCTTTCCGATCTCGGCCTCCAGAGCAAGCACGCCTACTGGGGCGGCTTCGCCTCGATCGTCATCGCCCTCGTGGCCTGGCTCGCCTCGCAGGGCAAGGACTCGTCCGACAAGGCGCAGTCCGACCGCTGGGGCATCTTCATCGGCCACTGGGCGCCGACCTTCTTCGCCCTGGGCCTCGCCCTGAAGAACGAAGAGAAGTAACCGCAGGACCTCCCCACGACGACGCCCCCGCCCACCCGGTGGGGGCGTCGTCGTCCCCTCAACCGCTCCTCCCCCGCGGCCGGGTGTCCACACGTCATCTCGCGTTTACCCGGGACGACGCTGCGAGGCGGTCGGGGGTGGCACGATGGTGCGATGGACAGCAGCGAACCCCGCGTCGACGGCGCCGGCGTCACCCCCGACTTCCTCGACGACTTCGACGAGATCGTCAGCTTCGAGGACGGCACCCTGCCGGCCGAGCGCTACCTCGACCGCGAGCTGAGCTGGCTCGCGTTCAACCAGCGCGTGCTCGAGCTCGCAGAAGACCCGACCACGCCGCTGCTCGAACGGGCCAACTTCCTCGCGATCTTCGCGAGCAACCTCGACGAGTTCTTCATGGTGCGGGTCGCCGGCCTCAAGCGCCGCATCGCGACGGGCCTCGCCGTGCCGACCAACGTGGGGCGCGGGCCGAACGAGGTGCTGGCCGACATCAACCGGAAGGCCCACGAGCTGCAAGAGCGCCACGCCCGGGCGTTCCTCGACCTGGTCAAGCCCGACCTCGACGACGCGGGCATCCACATCGAGAACTGGTCCGACCTCGAAGAGGCCGACCGGGTCCGCATGCGCGAGATCTTCGCCGAGCAGATCTTCCCCGTCCTCATGCCCCTGGCGGTCGACCCGGCCCACCCCTTCCCCTACATCTCGGGGCTGTCCCTGAACCTGTCCATCCGCGTCCGCAACCCCAAGACGATGCGACAGGAGTTCGCGCGCCTCAAGGTGCCGCAGATGCTGCCGCGCTTCGTGCAGCTGCCCGACAACGACAGCGGGCGCGTGCGGTTCATCCCCCTCGAGGACCTGATCGCCAACCACCTGCAAGACCTCTTCCCCGGCATGGAGGTCGTCGAGCACCACGTGTTCCGCGTCACCCGCAACGAGGACGTCGAGGTCGACGAGGACGAGTCGGAGAACCTCATCCAGGCCCTCGAGCGCGAGTTGCTGCGCCGCCGGTTCGGTCCGCCGATCCGCCTCGAGATCACCGACGACATGGACCCGGTCACGCTCGAGCTGCTCGTGCGCGAACTCGACGTGACCGATCAAGAGGTCTACAAGCTGCCGGCCCCGCTCGACCTGGCCGGCCTGTTCGAGATCACCAAGATGCCGCGGGCCGACCTCAAGTACCCCAAGCACCTGCCGACCACCGCCGTGCAGCTGCAGCAGACCGAGCCGAACATGAAGCCCGACATGTTCGCGAGCATCGCCCGGCAGGACATCCTCGTGCACCACCCGTACGAGTCGTTCGCGACCAGCGTGCAGGCGTTCCTCGAACAGGCCGCGGCCGACCCCAACGTGCTGGCCATCAAGCAGACGCTCTACCGCACCAGCGGCGACAGCCCGATCATCGAGGCGCTCATCGACGCCGCCGAGGCGGGCAAGCAGGTCCTCGCGCTGGTCGAGGTCAAGGCGCGGTTCGACGAACAGAACAACATCACCTGGGCCCGCAAGCTCGAGAAGGCCGGCGTGCACGTCGTCTACGGCCTCGTCGGGCTCAAGACCCATTGCAAGCTCGCCCTGGTCATCCGCCAGGAGAAGGGCACGCTCAAGCACTACACGCACATCGGAACGGGCAACTACAACCCGAAGACCAGCCGCATCTACGAAGACATGGGGCTCTTCACCGCCGACGACCAGGTCGGGAAAGACCTGACGCGCCTGTTCAACGAACTCTCGGGCTACGCGATCGAGAAGAAGTTCAAGCGGCTGCTCGTGGCCCCCCGCTACCTCCGCCGAGGTCTGCTCAAGCAGATCCAGAACGAGATCGAGAACGCCCAGGCCGGCCGACCCGCCGGAATCCGCATCAAGATCAACTCCATCGTCGACGAGCAGATCATCGACGCCCTCTACAAGGCGAGCCAGGCGGGTGTGCCCGTCGACGTCTGGGTGCGCGGCATCTGCACCATCAAGCCGGGCGAGCCGGGCCTGAGCGAGAACATCCGGGTGCGGTCGATCCTCGGGCGGTACCTCGAGCACAGCCGTCTGTTCTGGTTCCTCAACGACGGCGACCCGCAGGTCTTCATCGGGAGCGCCGACATGATGCACCGCAACCTCGACCGTCGCGTCGAGGCCCTGGTGCGCCTGACGCAGGCCGACCACCTCGCCGAGGTCGCCGACCTGTTCGAGCAGGCGATGTCGGACGAGACCGCCTCGTGGTGGCTCGAGGCCGACGGCACCTGGACCCGCCACGCGCGTGACGCCGACGGCCGCTCGCTGACCGATCTGCAGAACGCCCAGATGAAGGCCATCACGCAGCGGAAGCGCTCCAAGCGATGACCATCACCTCGACGACGGTCGTCGCCGCGGGTGCCGTCTGCTGGCGGCTGGTCGACGGCAAGGTCCGGGTGCTGCTGATCCACCGCGACCACCACGGCGACGTCTCGCTGCCGAAGGGCAAGGTCGACCCGGGCGAGGCGACGCCGCAGACGGCCGTGCGCGAGATCCACGAAGAGACGGGCTACCGGGTCACGCTGGGCGCCCCGCTCGGCACGGCCGAGTACCTGCTGCCCGGCGGTCGCGACAAGGTGGTGCACTACTGGTCCGCCGAGGTGACCGACGAGTCCTTCGCCGCGGCCGGGACGTTCACGCCCAACCACGAGGTCGCGGCCATCGAGTGGGTCGGCATCGAGAAGGCGAAGGCCATGCTGACCTACGCCCGCGACGCCGACGTCCTGCAGCGCTTCGCCGACCGGGTGGCGACGGGCACGGCCCGCACCTTCCCGATCGTGGCCCTCCGCCACGCCAAGACGACCTCGCCGTCCGACTGGCACGGCTCGGACGCCACGCGCCCCCTGCTGCCCCAGGGCCGCCGCCAGGCGAGGTCGGTCGCCCCCGTCATCGCGGCCTGGGCCCCCACCCGCATCGTCAGCAGCACGGCGGCGCGCTGTCTGGCCACCCTCGAGCCCCTCTCCGAGCTGACCCGGGTCGGCGTCAAGCAGACCGACGCGATCAGCCAGGACGCCTTCGAGCAGGGCACGGACGACGTCGCCGGGGTCGTCAAGAAGCGCCTCAAGAAGAAGGCCGCGGCCGTCATCTGCAGCCACGGCCCGGTGCTGCCCGAGGTCATCCGCCAGATCTCGCTGGGCACCAAGGGGGGCGACCGCATCGACCTGCGCCGTGCCTCATCGCTCGGCACGGCCGAGTTCACGGTGCTGCACGTCTCGGTCGACGACACGGCGCTCGTCGCGATCGAGACGCACGGCCCGGCCGCCTGACCCGCGCCTCCTCGGCTCGTCGCGACGCCGAGACGGTCGACCCCCGCCCGCACCGGGCCGGGGTCGACCGCCGTCCGGACGCGCCTGTCCGGGCCGATGTTCCCCCCTCGTTCACCTTCCGTTCACCGGGGCAGGCGACCGTGGTTAACCCGTCGCCGTAGCGTCTCGCACGGGTCGGCACCTGGCCCACAGCACCCAGCCATCACATCCCGAAAAGGACCCCCCTGTGAACTTCAAGCGCACCGGCAGCATCGTCGCGATCGCCGCGGTCGGAACCATGCTCCTCGCGTCCTGCGCCAGCAACGAAGGCGGCGCTTCGCCCTCGGGCGACGCATCGGCCAGCGACCTCTCCGGCTCCATCTCGGGCATCGGCGCCTCGTCGCAGCAGGCTGCGCAGGAGGCCTGGGTCGCGGGCTTCCAGACCGCCAACCCCGACGTCACGATCAACTACGACCCGCAGGGTTCGGGTGGCGGCCGTGAGAGCTTCATCTCGGGCGCCGCGGACTTCGCCGGCTCCGACCGTGCGTTCAAGACCGACGAGATCTCGTCGAGCACCTTCGCCGGCTGCACGCCCGACACCGGCATCGTCGAACTGCCCGCCTACGTCTCGCCCATCGCGGTCGTCTTCAACCTCGACGGCGTGAAGGAGCTCAACCTCACGCCCGCCACCCTCGCCGGCATCTTCAGCGGCAAGATCACCACCTGGGACGCCTCCGAGATCAAGGCCGACAACCCCGACGCCGACCTGCCCAGCACGGGCATCACGGCCGTCCACCGCTCGGACGACTCGGGCACCACCGAGAACTTCACCGACTACCTGCACGCCACGGCCGGCGACACCTGGACCGAAGAGGCCGACGGCACCTGGCCGACCGCGTTCGGCGGCGAGGGCGCCTCGGGCACCACCGGCGTGATCGACGCCGTCACCAACGGCACCGGCACCATCGGCTACGCCGACGCCTCGCGCGCCGGTGACCTCGGCGTCGCCAAGGTCAAGGTCGGCGACGACTTCGTCGGCTACTCGGCCGAGGCCGCAGCCGCCATCGTCGACGAGTCGCCCGAAGAAGAGGGTCGCACCGACGGCGACATCGCCATCGAGCTCGACCGCACCTCGAGCGCCGCAGGCGTCTACCCGATCGTCCTGGTCAGCTACCTGATCGCCTGCGAGTCCTACGAGGACGCCGCCAAGGGCGAGCTCGTGAAGGCGTACCTCTCGTACGTCACCAGCGAGGACGGCCAGAAGGTCGCGGCCGACGCCGCCGGTTCGGCCCCGATCTCGAGCACCCTCTCGGGTCAGGTCGCCGACGCCATCGCGCTCATCAAGTAACACGGCACCACCCCGGGGGCCCGGGAACGCACCGCGTGCGTTCCCGGGCCGTCGGCCTGACAGGCACCACCAGCACCAGCACCAGCACCAGCACCAGCACCCGTGTTCGTCCCCGAACCCCACCCGAGCCTCCGGAGGACCCCGTCCGATGACCGCCCCCGCCACGACCTCGGCCCCCGCCGTCGTCCCGAAGCCCAAGCGACGTCCTGCCGACCGGATCTTCTCGGGCAGCACGGTCGTCGCCGGTGGTCTCATCCTCGCGATCCTCGCGGCCGTCGCGCTCTTCCTCATCGTGCAGAGCATCCCGGCCCTCACGGCCGCTCCCGAGGACGTCTCGCTCTCGGGTTACCCCGGTTCGTTCTGGGAGTACGTCGGACCGCTGGCGTTCGGCACGGTCTACGCCGCCGCGCTCGCCCTGCTGATGGCCCTCCCCGTCGCCATCGGCATCGCCCTCTTCATCTCGCACTACGCCCCCCGCAAGCTCGCCCAGGGGCTCGGCTACGTGATCGACCTCCTGGCCGCCGTGCCGTCGGTCGTCTTCGGCCTGTGGGGCAGCATCGTGCTCGCCCCCGCGATCCAGCCCTTCTACGACTGGCTGGTCAGCACGTTCGGCTGGTTCCCGCTCTTCGCCGGCCCGGTCTCGGGCACCGGTCGCACCCTCTTGACCGCCTCGATCGTGCTCGCCGTGATGATCCTGCCGATCATCACCGCCTTGAGTCGTGAGGTCTTCCTCCAGACGCCGGTACTGCACGAAGAGGCCGCCCTCGCCCTCGGCGCCACCCGCTGGGAGATGATCCAGATCGCCGTGCTGCCGTTCGGTCGCCCCGGAGTCATCTCGTCCGCGATGCTCGGCCTCGGTCGTGCCCTGGGCGAGACCATGGCGGTGGCGCTCGTGCTCTCGCCGGCCCTCGTCATCAACCCCGCGATCCTGACGTCGACGAACTCCTCGACCATCGCGGCGAACATCGCCCTCCGGTTCCCCGAGGCGCACGACATCGGCATCAACACCCTCATCGCGACCGGCCTCGTGCTGTTCGTCATCACCCTGATCGTCAACTCGATCGCCCGCTACGTCATCAACCGCCGCAAGGCCTTCTCGGGAGCGAACTGATGGCCACCACCACCGCCGGCGTGCGCCGGTCCACCCGCACGGTCAACGCCCTCACGACGGGGCGCCTGCCCAAGGCCGCGCCCCTCGTCATCCTGCTCGGCAGCTGGGTCGTCATGGGCGTCGTCTTCGCCCTCCTGAACGCGGCGGGCGTCACCGAGTCCTTCAACTGGGTCGGGGCGATCATCCTCGGCACCGTGCTCTACGCCGTGCTCGTCTTCGTCGTCGCGATGCAGATCGAGGGCATCCGCCGTGCGAAGGACCGCGTCGTCACGACCGCCGTCAGTGCGGCGTTCATCATCGCGCTGGTTCCGCTGGTCTCCTTGCTCTTCACCGTCGTCACGTCGGGCTCCAACCGGTTCGATGCCGACTTCTTCGCGATGTCGATGCGCAACGTCGTCGGAGCCGGCGGCGGTGGTCTGCACGCCATCACCGGCACCCTGCTGATCACGGCGCTGGCCGCCGTCATCTCGGTGCCGATCGGCCTGCTGACCGCCATCTACCTCGTCGAGTACGGTCAGGGCCGCCTGGCCCGCGCCATCACGTTCTTCGTCGACGTCATGACGGGCATCCCCTCGATCGTCGCCGGCCTGTTCGCCTACGCCCTGTTCGTGATCTTCTTCGGCGAAGGGGTCCGCATGGGCGCGGCCGGCTCCGTGGCCCTCGCTGTCCTGATGATCCCCGTGGTCGTGCGCAGCACGGAAGAGATGCTGAAGCTCGTGCCGAACGAGTTGCGAGAAGCGGCCTACGCCCTCGGCGTCCCGAAGTGGCTGACCATCGTCAAGGTGGTCATCCCCACCTCGGTCGCGGGCATCACGACCGGCGTCATGCTGGCCATCGCGCGCATCATCGGCGAGACCGCTCCGCTCTTGATCACGGCCGGCTTCACCGCGAGCATGAACTACAACCTCTTCGACGGTCGCATGCAGTCGCTGCCGGTGTTCGCCTACAGCTCGTACGTCAGCCAGGGCACCGACGCGGCGGCCTTCATCGACCGGGCCTGGACCTCCGCCCTCACCCTGATCCTGATGGTCATGGCGCTGAACCTGCTGGCCCGCCTGATCGCCCGCGTGTTCGCCCCCAAGCTCGGCCGCTGACCCGGCCGCCCCGACCCACACCCCGTCCCGGCTCCCGCCCGGCTCCCACCCCGAAGGAATCACCGTGTCCAAGCGCATCGAGGTCAACGACCTCAACGTCTACTACAGCAAGTTCAAGGCTGTCGAAGACGTCAACATCACCATCGAGCCCCGCACGGTCACCGCGTTCATCGGCCCGTCCGGCTGTGGCAAGTCGACCTTCCTGCGCACGCTGAACCGCATGCACGAGGTCATCCCCGGTGCCTACGTCGAGGGCGAGGTGCTGATCGACGGCAACGACCTCTACAGCCCCGGCGTCGACCCCGTCCTGGTCCGTCGACAGGTCGGCATGGTGTTCCAGCGCCCCAACCCGTTCCCGACGATGAGCATCCGCGACAACGTGCTCGCGGGCGTCAAGCTCAACAACCGTCGCATGTCGAAGAGCGACCAGGACGGCCTCGTCGAGTCGTCGCTGCAGGGCGCGAACCTCTGGAACGAGGTCAAGGACCGCCTCGACAAGCCCGGCTCGGGCCTCTCGGGTGGTCAGCAGCAGCGCCTCTGCATCGCGCGGGCCATCGCGGTCTCCCCCGACGTCGTGCTGATGGACGAGCCCTGCTCGGCCCTCGACCCGATCTCGACGCTCGCCATCGAGGACCTCATCGAGGAGCTCAAGCAGCAGTACACGATCGTCATCGTGACCCACAACATGCAGCAGGCCAGCCGCGTCAGCGACAAGACCGCGTTCTTCAACATCGCCGGCACCGGCAAGCCCGGCAAGCTCATCGAGTACGACGACACCGCGAAGATGTTCTCGAACCCGAGCGTGCAGGCCACGGAAGACTACGTGTCGGGACGCTTCGGCTGATCGGCGCCGCGCCTCCTCGGGGTGAGGCGCACCCGCACGCCGCGTGTCCGTGAGGGGCGCACGAGAAGAGGCGGTCCACCACGTGGTGGACCGCCTCTTCTGGCGTGGCGACGGGTCAGGCGCTGGGGATGGCGACGACCGGGTCGCTGGTCGGCGAGGACGAGCCTCCCGCCGGCTCGACCGTGATGCCGATCGTGTCGCCCGCGTTCATCTCACCCTTGAGCAGGTGCGTGGCCGGGGCGCTCGACGAGGCGTCGAAGGTGCCCGCGGGGACGGCGCCGTCATCGTTGATGTACCAGAGCTCGTAGGTCTGGTCACCGGGCAGCGAGGTCATCCCGTCGACGACCACGGCCGAGCGACCGAGCTCGTCCGACCAGATGAGCGTCGCCTTGCCGCCGGTGCTGACGTCGGCCACCGAGCGCTGGAAGTCGCTCGCGGCGTAGATCTCGTCGATGCCCGAGGCCTGCTGTTCTTGCTGCTGGCCGGACTGACCGAGGCCCTCGACGAGGGCTCCACCGCCGAAGAAGAGCGCGGCGGCCGCGGCGGCCGCCCCGAGGACGGCGACGGGGCGCGTGAACCAACGACGGTGCGCGGCGCCGGTCGGCGTGAGGACGCGGGCGCCCTCGGACTCGCTCGGCTCCATCTCGGGGGCGGGGGTGCGCTCGACGCGACGTGCGTGGTCGTCGTCACCCGCGCCTCCTGCGGTCGTCGCGATGTCGTGGTCTGCCGTGGGGCTCGTCGGGGCCGCCGTCGCCGTGAGCGGCGCGAGCTGCGGCGTCGACGCGATGAGGTCGAGCACGCTTGCGCGGAGCCCGGCCGACGGGGTGACGGGCCGGGCCGCGTGAGCGAGCAACAATGCGGTCTCTCTCAATTCGGCCACCTCCGTCCTGGTGTCGTCGTGCTGGTCTGATGTGTCGTCGAGGAGTGCCTCGAACGCGTGTCGTTCGTCGTCGCTCAGTGCGTTGAGCACGTAGGCGCCGGACAGGTTGTCGGTGTCGGTTCTCGTGGTGCCCGCGTCGTCCGCGTGGCGGCCGTGCGTGGGCTCGTCGTGGTCGGTCACGAAGCCACCCCCATCTCGTCGCGCAGACGGATCATGCCGTCGCGCAGTCTGGTCTTGACCGTGCCGATCGGCACGTCCAACAGTTTCGCGACCTCACTGTGGCTGAGGCCGCCGTAGTAGGCGAGCTTCACCGCCTGCCGTTGCAGTTCGGTGAGGCGTCCGAGGGCCCGCTCGACCCGCTCGTGCTCGATGCGGATCTCGACGGACTCGGTGACCGAGTCGAAGTCGGTCTCGAGGTCGCGCACGCCGATCTTGAGGTCGCGGTCGCGACCGGCCTGCGAGGCGCGGATGCGGTCGACGGCCCGTCGGTGCGCCATCGTGAGCATCCAGCTGGCGGCGCTGCCCCGGGTGGAGTCGAAGCGCGTGGCGTTCTGCCAGATCTCGAGGAAGACCTCTTGGGCCACCTCTTCGGACTGGGCGTGGTCTTTCAGGAGGCGCTTGATCAGACCCAGCACGCGGGGCGCCGTCTGGTCGTACAGCTCGGCGAAAGCGGCCTGATCACCCTGCGCGACCCGCGGCAACAACATGTCGGGGGTCGACGGAGCAGGCCCGCTCTCGGGTGTCTCTGTCTCTCGGGTCACGAGTTCGAGCATGTCAGGGTTCACCTCCGGTCGCACTGTTCGTCGGGTCGTGGGTCACGATCCGGGGCGGATCGTGATGTGGTGCGGTGTTCGTGGTGCGGTGTTCGTGGTGCGGACGGGACTCCCTGCGATGCGTCCGTCTGGGATGGCGTTCAGGCCCGGTGCATCGCAGGGAGACCAGCCCGCCGACGCCCGAAACTAAGGGAGGACGGGTGTCGGCGGGGGATCGTGGATCCCTCACGTCAATGATTCGGCACGGGGGGCCCGCCGGATTGGGTGAACATCCCGGCGCGCTCGTGTCGCCCGGCCGGAACTCGGGTGTCGAACCCGAGAGGGGCGGACTGACAGCCGTCCTGGACCCGATGGGTTTGCCCCGATGCGCGGTCACCGTCACCCACCGGTCGCCCGACGCCGTCGCCTGCTCGCGACGTACCCACACCGACGAGCCGAGGAGGCGCGGTGCCGGAGGAAAGGAGGCCGACGGTCGGTCGTCACGGCGGCTCTCGACCGAGGACCCACCTCGGGAGGAAGAGGCGCCGGACCGCAGAAACGCCTCTCGGCGCGAGGCCGCTCGAAGCGGCTAAATTTGGAGCCCGGGGTTACTGCGGCCCGACAGGGAAGACTTTACCCGCCTCGGGCCGAGCGGTCCGCCGAGTTCGCGTCGTGCGAACGCGAGGCGGGTCCGCGCGTGTCGAGCGTGGGGCGGTCGGCCGTCGGCGGTCGCCCTCGGCCGTGCCGCCCTCCGCAGCGCGGCGCAGGCCCGCCCGCGCGTGGCGGCGTTCAGTCGAGGCTGTCGTCGCGCCACAGGTGGGCGCAGGCGACGAGGTCGACCCCGAGCTCGCTGAAGCGCAGGGCGCGACGGGTGAGTTCGCCCGCGCGGTCGGACCCGACGGCGTCCTGGTCGTCGGCGACCGAGGTGGCGCCGGCGGCGGCGAGGCGGCAGAACGCGGCACCCCGCTCGAGGGCGATGGCGAAGTCGCCGACGAAGACCCCGCGGAGGATCAGATCGGCGAGTTCGAGGATCTCTTCCGGGCTGGCCGGAGCGGGCGCACCCGCGACGACCGGGTCGATCGTGGTGGCGACCTCGACCCCGCGCTCGAAGAGCTGGGTGACCTCGACCGGGTTCTGCCGGATGACGGCCCGCACGAGGTAGATGCGCCAGAGGGCGCCCGGCAGGCTGTGGGGACTGGCCCGGGCCCAGAGCTCGGCGACCGCGTCGATGCCGTGCTGGTCGGTGAAGGTGACGAGCCGGTCGAGGATCTCGGGGCTCGGGTCGTGCTTGACGCGCGCGACGAGGGCCGAGGCCGACTCGTGGGCGACGCGGTTCATCGTCGCGGGGTCGTCTCCGCCCTGGAAGGCTTCGAACTCGGACCCCGAGAACTGGGTGGGGCGGTGGAATGGTCTCGGCACCGGACCCACGATAGGCGCGACCACCGACACCGAGCCGGGCGTTCGCCCACGGCACCACCGGCTGCACCGGGCGCACCCGTCGACGCCCGTCGACACCGAGGAGGCGCGGGTCGGCCTGGCGGCCAGGAGGCGCGGCATCCCGTAAAGTGGACGCGCACGGGCCTCTAGCTCAGTTGGTAGAGCATCGGACTTTTAATCCGCGGGTCGTGGGTTCGAGCCCCACGGGGCCCACCTGTATGCGTCGCGGTCGCCGACATCGCTCCGACGTCGTCGTCGCGTTCACGGACGGCCGTCTTCCGACCAGGAAGGTGGGGCCGACGTCGCACCCGAATGCGGCGGCCCCACCACGAGAGACCGAACCCGAATCCTGTCCCCCGATTTCAGGTGGGTCCCACCCACCTGGCATGGGCAGAACATACGCCTTGTCCGCCTCCGCGTCTCGACGAGTCTGTTGAGGGCGAGAGAAAGCGCCCCTCCGGTTCGGGCCGGGAGGGGCGCTCGGCCTCCTCGCGACACGTGTCGGGCAAGCCGACGCGGTCGTTACGGGGTACGCCAGGGTTACGGGACCCTGGGGAGACAGCAGTCGACGTTACGCGCCCGGCATCGTGCCGGTCTCAGGTTCGCGTTTTCTGGACATTGACCGTCGAGCGAGCCGCGACGAACCGCCACGTCACCGTCATGCGCCGACCGCCCGGTACCGCACGCCCCACGTGCCCGTCCACGTCTCGCCCGGCTCGAGCCAGCGCAGGCCCTCGCCCGAGGCCAGCGCGTTGGCCGGTGCCGTCATCGGTTCGGCGGCGACGGCCAGCCCCTCGACCCCGCCCCGGGGGAAGTTGCGGGGCGTGAACACCTGCACGTACTCGAACGACGGGTCTTGCCAAAGTTCGGTCGCCGAGCCGTCGGGGGCCGTGAAGGTCGTCGTGCGGATGCCGTCGGCGTCGGGCTCGACGTCGCGGTAACCCGTGTCGAGGTCGAGGTCGCCCAGGCGAGGGCCCTGCGAGAGGTCGAACGCGGTGCCGGCCACCGGCACCGTGCCGACCGGGATGCTCGCCTCGTCGGTCTCGTACCGCGTCGAGGCCGCCAGCGTGACGGTCAGCGTCGCCGGATCGTGGTCGCCCACACGGAAGAACGGGTGCGACCCGACGGCGAACGGGGCCCGGTCCGGGCCGACGTTCGTGATGGTGTGCGTCACGACCATGCCGTCCGGGACGAGCTCGTGCCGCACGCTCGTGTCGAGCTCGAACGGATAGCCGTGCTGGGGGAACACCGTCGCTCCGAGCGTCACGGCGTGGGGCTCGCGGTCGACCACCTGGTAGGCCGTGTAGCGCAGCAGCCCGTGGCTGGCGTTGCCCTTGGACGGCTCGGTCAGGTCGAGCTGCTGCTCACGGCCGTCGAGCGTCCATCGGCCGCGCGCGACCCGGTTCGGCCAGGGCACGAGGGTGATGCCGCAGGCGGACGGCGGCACCTCGTCGGCACCGAAGGTCTCGGTGAGGGCGATGCCGTCGACGGCCAGCGCGCGGATGCCCGCCGCCACCTGCGTGACCACACCCGTGACGCGGTGCCCGTCGTGCTCCAGGGCGAGGTCGTACTGTTCTCCGGTCGGGCTGCTCGTCGTCATCGTTCCAGTCTCGCTCTCGGGTGTCGGTGGCGTCCGGGATCGCTCGAGGCCCCGCGACGGGGGCCGGGGCTCAGGGACGCGAGGGGGCAGGGTCGCGAGGAGGCGCGTCGACCCCGCCCGCGCCTCCTGCGGTGACGACGGCGAGGCCGGCTCGACGCAGCTCGGCGACGGGCGCCTCGTCGGCCCCCGCCGTGATGAGCGCCTCGAAGGTGTCGAGCGGACCGATGACGCCGAGGTGGGCCTCGCCGAGCTTGCTGCCGTCGGCGACGATGTACGACCGGCGGGCGGTCTGGGTCATGAGGCGCTTGAGGTCGGTCTCGGGCAGGTTGACGTTCGTCACCCCGTGCAGGGCGTGGACGCCGGTGCAGCCGATGAACGCCAGGTCGGCCGTGACGCTGGCGAACACGCTCGTCGCCAGCGGGTTGACCAGAGAGTGCTGCAACGGCCGCAGGGTGCCGCCGGACACGATGACCGTGAACCGGGGCACGGCCTGCTCGAGCGCCAGCGCGATGGTGAGGCCGTTCGTCACGACCACGACGCCCTCGAGGTCGTGCCGTTCGAGCAGGGCCAGAGCGATCTGGGTGGTGGTCGTGCCGACGTCGAGCACGACGCAGTCGCCCGACCGCACGAGCGACGCGGCCTCGACCCCGATGGCCCGCTTGGCCTCGGTCGAGACCGAGCTCTCTTCTTCGAACGGTCGCTCGGCCGGGCGGTCGACGGACAGCGCCCCGCCGTGCACGCGCGAGAGGAGGCCGTCGGCCGCCAGGCTCTCGAGGTCGGTGCGGATCGTCACCTCGGACAGCCGGAACTCGCGCGCCAGCTCGGCCGTGCGGACGAAGCCGCGACGCCCGACGAGGTCGGCGATGCGGTCGCGGCGCCGCTCGCCCGGCAGCGCCGCGGGCTGCGGCACCGGGGGCGGGGTCGAGTTGCCGTTCACCCGGCTAGTTTCGTATGCTTTCACGTACTTTCGCAACTGCAAATCGTGGTCGCGAGTGCCCCGAACTGAAGGAGGCGCGATGTCGTCCATCACGAAACGCGCGACGGTCCTGTCCGACGGTCGCGAACTCATCTACTTCGACGACGCCGACACCACGCTCACGGCCGAGCGACGCGTCGACGCGCGCACGCTCGATCCGCGGCCCGACACGGCGACCATGCGACAGGACGTCCTCACCGGCGAGTGGGTCTCGGTCGCCGCGTCGCGGCAGAACCGCGTGTTCCTGCCCCCGGCCGAGCTCGACCCGCTGGCGCCGGCCAGCGAGACCAACCCGTCCGAGATCCCCGACGTCTACGACGTCGCCGTGTTCGAGAACCGCTCGCCGTCGTTCGGGCCGCTGCTCGAGAGCGACGACGCTCCCGAGGGCCTCGACGACCTGACCCGCATCGGCCTCGAACGCACCCTGCGCAGCGTCGGCCGGTGCGAGGTCGTCTGCTTCAGCCCCGAGACCCACGGGTCGTTCGCCGACCTGAGCGAGTCACGCGCCCGCACCGTGGTCGAGGCCTGGGCCGACCGCACGGCCGCCCTGTCGGCGCTGCCCGGCATCCAGCAGGTGTTCCCCTTCGAGAACCGCGGCCAGGCCATCGGCGTCACCCTGCACCACCCGCACGGTCAGATCTACGCCTACCCCTACGTCACGCCGCGCACCACGCGGCTGCTCGACAGCATCGAGACCTACGGGCCGACCCTCTTCGCCGACCTGCTCGACCGCGAACGCTCCGGCCCCCGCGTCGTCCTCGCCGGCGAGCACTTCACGGCCTTCGTCCCGTTCGCCGCGCGATGGCCCATCGAGATCCACCTGCTGCCGCACCGTCACGCCCCCGACTTCGCGGCGCTGACCGACGACGAACGCGACGAACTCGCGGTCATGTACCGGCGCCTCCTGCGGGGTGTCGACGCCCTGTACGACGACCCGACGCCCTACATCGCCGCCTGGCACCAGGCCCCCGTCGGCGTCGGACGCGACACCGTGCGCCTGATGCTGCAGATCACCTCGCCTCGCCGGGCCGAGAGCAAGTTGAAGTTCCTGGCAGGCTCCGAGGCGGCGATGGGAGCCTGGGTGGGCGACCTCGTCCCCGAGGTGCAGGCCGACCGAATCCGAGAGGCGATCGAGCGATCATGACCGACACCACCACTCCCCAGGGCTTCCGCGAGGTCTTCGACACCGAGGTCGCCGGACGCTGGTCCGCCCCGGGCCGCGTGAACCTCATCGGCGAGCACACCGACTACAACGACGGCTTCGTGCTGCCCTTCGCCATCGACCGACGCACCACCGTCACCGTCGGTCGGCGCGACGACCGCCTGCTGCGCGTGGCGTCGTCGTTCGAGGGCGGCGTGCACGAGGTGTCGCTCGACGACCTCGACCCGGCATCGATGTCGGGGTGGTCGGCGTACGCCCTCGGCATCGCCTGGGCGTTGTCGGTCGCACACGACCGCGCCGACTCACCCTCGTTCGCGGCCGCCGGGGGCGACCTGTCGACCATCGACCTGTCGGGTGTCCCCGGCCTCGACCTGTTCGTCGAATCCGAGGTGCCGGTCGGCGCGGGGCTCTCGTCGTCCGCGGCACTCGAGTGCTCGGTGGCCGTGGCCTTCGCCGAGCTCTGGTCGCTGGACGTCAACCGCTCAGCCCTGGCCGCGGTCGGGCAACTCGCCGAGAACGAGGTCGTCGGCGCACCCACGGGCATCATGGACCAGTCCGCGTCGCTGCTGGGCGAGGCCGACTCGGGGGTGTTCCTCGACTGCCGCAGCCTCGACGCCGACGTCATCGACCTCGGCTTCGCCGCCGCCGGCCTCGAGGTGCTCGTCGTCGACACGCACGTCGAGCACGCCCACGCCACCGGCGGCTACGTCGAGCGTCGCGCGTCGTGCGAGAAGGGTGCCGCCGCCCTCGGCGTCGACTCCCTGCGCGACCTCGACGCCGACGACCTCGGTCGGGCCGAAGAGCTGCTCGACGACGAGACCTTCCGTCGCGTCCGTCACGTCGTCACCGAGAACCAGCGCGTGCTCGACACCGTCCGCACGCTGCGCACCGACGGCCCGCAGGCGATCGGCCATCTGCTCGACGCCTCGCACGTGTCGATGCGCGACGACTTCGAGATCTCGGTCCCCGAGTTGGACCTCGCCGTCGCCACCGCCCAGGCGACCGGTGCCGTGGGTGCCCGCATGACGGGGGGCGGTTTCGGCGGGTCGGCCATCGCGCTCGTCCCCACCGAGGCCCGCGCCGACGTCGAAGCCGCGATCGTCGCCGCCTTCGCCGAGGCCGGCTACACGGCTCCGACCGTCTTCACGGTGCACGCCGCCGAGGGCGCCCGCCGCGACGCCTGACGCCGGGCTGCCCTGCCACGGGCACAGCGCCACGGCGTCGGTGTTGCGCCAGGAGATGGGCACAGCACCAGGGAAAAGCCTGGCGCTGTGCCCATCTTCTGGCGTGGTGGGCCAGCGGCAGTGCTCCCCGCCACGAGATTAATACCCCGCCACGTCATTGCGTGGCGGGGTGTCGAGTTCGTGGCGGGATGAGGGCACGACCGCGACGCAGCGCCACGGGACGGCCAGCGCACCACGAGGTGGGCACAGCACCACGAGATGGGCACAGCACCAGGGGTAAACCTGGCGCTGTGTCCATCTTCTGGCGTGGTGGGGGCGGCGGCAGTGCTCCCCGCCACGAGATCAATACGCCGCCACGTCATTGCGTGGCGGCGTATGTCGTTCGTGGCGGGGTGAGGGCGTGGTGCGGCCAGCGGCAGCACGCCCCGCGGGCCCCGGCGTCAGGGACGCTCGGCGGCCTCGACCACGTTCTTCAGCAGCATGGCCCGGGTCATCGGCCCGACCCCACCCGGCACGGGCGACTGGAAGCCCGCGACCGCGGCGACGGCCGGATCGACGTCTCCGCGCAGCTTGTACTTGCCCGTCTCCTCGTTCTGCACGCGGGTGATGCCCACGTCGATCACGGCGGCCCCGGGCTTCACCCAGTCCGGCTTGACCAGCCCCGCGACGCCCGCGGCGGCCACGACGATGTCGGCCCGGCGCACCTCGGCGGCGACGTCGACCGTCCGGGAGTGCGTCAGCGTCGCCGTCGCCTCGAGGCGGGTCAACAGCAGCCCGAGCGGCCGCCCGACCGTCAGCCCCTGGCCGATGATCGTGACGTGCGTCCCCGCGATCGGGATGTCGTAGGCGTGCAGCATCTCGACGATGCCGCGCGGCGTGCAGGGCAGGGGCGTGTCGATCGACCCCTTGCCGCCGGGCACGGCCAGCACGAGCTCGCCGAGGTTGACCGGGTGCAGGCCGTCGGCGTCCTTGGCCGGGTCCATGAGCTCGAGCATCGCCGTCGGGTCGATGCCGGCGGGCAACGGCAACTGGATGATGAACGCCGTGACCGCGGGGTCGGCGTTCATCGTCTCGATCGCCCGACGGATCTCGTCCTCGGTCGCCGTGTCGGGCAGATCGATGCGGATCGACTCGATGCCGACCTCGGCGCAGTCACGGTGCTTGCCCGCGACGTAGGACAGCGAACCGGGGTTCGCCCCGACGAGGATCGTCCCGAGCCCCGGCGCGATGCCCCGGGCCTTGAGGGCGTCCACCCGGAGGCGCAGGTCGTCCTTGACGGCGGCGGCCAGAGCCGTGCCGTCGATCTTCACGGCGGACGAGTCGTCGCCGGGGACGAAACGGGCACGCTCGACGCCCACCGCACCCCGTGACGAGGCCCCGACCCCGACGTCCGCCGGAGTCCCGGCCGCGACGTCAGCGCTCACGCGTAGAGCGGGAACGCGTCGGTCAGCGCCTTGACGCGGGCCGCGAGGGCCTCGACGTCGGGCGAGGGCATCAGCGTGAGCGCGATGATGTCGGCGACCTCGGCGAACTCGTCATCCGAGAAGCCACGGGTGGCGAGGGCCGACGTGCCGATGCGCACGCCCGAGGTGACCATCGGCGGGCGGGGGTCCCACGGCACCGAGTTGCGGTTCACCGTGATGCCGACGTCGTGCAGCAGGTTCTCGGCCTGCTTGCCGTCGACCTCGCTGGCGCGCAGGTCGACGAGCACCAGGTGCACGTCGGTGCCACCGGTGAGCACGTCGACCCCGGCGGCCTTGGCGTCGTCGGCCGTCAGACGGGCCGCGAGGGCCTGGGCACCGCGGATGGTGCGCTCTTGACGGTCCTTGAACTCGGGCTCGGCGGCGAGCTTGAACGCCGTCGCCTTGGCCGCGATGACGTGCATCAGGGGGCCGCCCTGCTGGCCCGGGAACACGGCCGAGTTGAGCTTCTTGAACAGCGGCTCGTGGTTCGAGAGGATCACGCCCGAGCGGGGACCCGCGAGGGTCTTGTGCACCGTCGACGAGACCACGTGCGCGTGCGGCAGGGGCGACGGGTGCAGGCCCGCGGCGACGAGGCCGGCGAAGTGCGCCATGTCGACCCAGAGGTAGGCGCCCACCTCGTCGGCGATGGCGCGGAAGGCCGCGAAGTCGAGCTGACGGGGGTAGGCCGACCAGCCGGCGATGATGACCTTGGGCTGGTGCTCGATCGCCTGGCGACGGACGACGTCCATGTCGATCAGGTAGGTCTCGGGGTCGACCTCGTAGGCCACGGCCTTGTACATCTTGCCCGAGAAGTTGAGCTTCATGCCGTGGGTCAGGTGGCCGCCGTGCGACAGCTCGAGACCGAGGATCGTGTCGCCGATGTCGGCGATCGCGGCGAGCACGGCGGCGTTCGCCTGGGCACCCGAGTGCGGCTGGACGTTGGCGAACTCGGCGCCGAACAGCGACTTGGCGCGCTCGATGGCGAGGTTCTCGGCGACGTCGACGAACTCGCAACCGCCGTAGTAGCGACGACCCGGGTAGCCCTCGGCGTACTTGTTCGTCAGCACCGAACCCTGCGACTCGAGCACGGCACGCGGCACGAAGTTCTCGGAGGCGATCATCTCGAGGTAGTCGCGCTGGCGCCCCAGCTCTTGCTCGAGGACGGCGGCGATCTCGGGGTCGACGACCGAGAGCGGCTGGTTGAAGGTCGACGGCTGGCGATCGGTCGACTCGGCGGACGAGGCGGCGGTCTGGGCGCTGGTCTGGTCGGAGATGGTCACGGAGGACTCCTTGGCACACGGGACGGACGGAGGTCGAATGTCGTGGCCCAGGCGTACGGCCACGCACGTGTGTCAGTCGCTCCCCGATGGTGACCATCTGAACGCCAGTCGCGACCCGCACAGCATAACAAGACGACCCCTGACGGGGAACCCGCTCGGCGACCGTGTGACACCCTGGACGGGTGAGCCCCACCCTCGACGACACCCGCACGGGAACGGAGGCCGACCGGCGCCTCCTGACCTCGCCCGACACCCCCTGGGTGACGCTCGTCTGGGACGACCCGGTCAACCTGATGACCTACGTCACGCACGTCTTCGAGACCTACTTCGGCTTCGGCCGGGCCGAGGCGAAGCGCCTGATGATGCGGGTCCACACCGAGGGTCGTGCGGTCGTCGCCACGGGCAACCGCGAAGCGATGGAGCGGCACGTCGAGGCGATGCACGACTACGGCCTGTGGGCGACCCTCTCGAAGGAGGACGAGGCGTGACGCTGGTGCCGTTCGTCCGCCCCCGGGGCGGCGACGAGATCCGCGTGCGGCTCGACGCCGACGAGCGGGGCCTGCTCACCGACCTGGTCGGTCAACTGCTGTCGCTGCTCGAGAACGGTGACGAGGGCGATCCGGCCCTGGCGCGCCTCCTGCCGGCGGCGTACCGCGACGACGCCGAGGCGGCCGCCGAGTTCCGGCGGTTCACGGCCGACGGCCTGACCCGGCGCAAGGTCGAGAACGGCCGGGCGGTGCTGGCGACGCTCGGCGAAGCGGGGTCGACGCTCGACCGTGCCGCCCAGCAGTCGTGGCTGCGCACCCTCAACGACCTTCGCCTGACCCTCGGCGAGCGCCTGGGGGTCACGGGTGACGGCCTCCCCGAGGGCGGTGACCGTCAGCTGCAGGCGATGGGCCACGTCTTCGACTGGCTGGGCTACCTGCAGGAGGCGCTGCTGCGGTCCCTGCACAAGGGCTGACCCAGCGCCCCGAACCCGGCGCCACGCGCCCGGCGCCCCGCAGGGCGAGGGCCGCGACCCGGGGATCGGCAGACCCGTGGGGCGAGGTCTAGCGGTTCTCCTTCGGGAACACGACCCAGAGCACGAGGTACACGAGCACCTGGGGCCCCGGGAGGATGATCGACAGCACGAAGATCAGGCGCACCAGGAAGGCGCTGATGCCGAAGCGGTTCGCGAGGGCGGCGCAGACTCCGGCGATGATCTTGCCGCGGCGGGGACGAGTGAGGGAGGCCATGCCCCCGAGCATGCCAGCCCCGCCTGGAGGGCGCCAGGGCCGCCTCGCGGGCCGGCGCCCGGTACGCGAGAATGGGCGGATGAGCGCTTCACTCGTGGCCAAGGGCCTGGCCGGCGGCCACGGGCACCGCACCCTCTTCGACGACCTCGACCTGACCGTCGCCCCGGGTGACGTCGTGGGGGTGGTGGGCGTGAACGGGGCCGGCAAGTCGACGTTGCTGCGCCTCCTGGCGGGGGTCGACGAGCCGCAGGCCGGCACGGTCACCCTCAACCCCGGCGACGCCTTCGTCGGCTGGCTGCCGCAGGAGCACGAGCGCGTCCCCGGAGAGACCGTCGCCGACTACATCGGCCGCCGCACGGGCAGCACGCAGGCCACCGCCGAGATGGACGCCGCCGCCGCCGCCCTCGGCGACCCCGACCCGGCGCCCCGAGCCGACGGCCTCGAACCCGCCGACGTCTACTCGACCGCCCTCGACCGGTGGCTCGCCAGCGGCGCAGCCGACCTCGACGACCGCCTGCCGCAGGTGCTCGCCGACCTCGGCCTCGACCGTGACGGCGACGGAGCCGTCGGCCCCGACAGCCCGATGACCGGCCTCAGCGGAGGCCAGGCCGCCCGCGTCGGCCTCGCCGCCCTGCTGCTCAGCCGCTTCGACGTCGCACTGCTCGACGAGCCCACGAACGACCTCGACCTCGACGGCCTCGAACGACTCGAGCGCTTCGTGCAGGGGCAGCGGGGCGGCATCGTCCTCGTCAGCCACGACCGCGAGTTCCTCGCCCGATGCGTGACGAAGGTGCTCGAGCTCGACCTCGCGCAGTCGTCGAACCGCGTCTTCGGCGGTGGCTACGACGCCTACCTCGACGAGCGCGAGACGGCCCGCCGTCACGCCCGCGAGGCCTACGACGAGTTCGCCGAGAAGAAGGCCGACCTCGTCGGCCGCGCCCGCACCCAGCGAGAGTGGTCGAGCCAGGGCGTCCGCAACGCGATGAAGAAGGCCCCCGACAACGACAAGATCCGTCGCAAGGCCTCGGCCGAGTCGAGCGAGAAGCAGGCCCAGAAGGTCCGCCAGATGGAGAGCCGCATCGCCCGCCTCGACGAGGTGGACGAGCCCCGCAAAGAGTGGCAGCTCGAGTTCACGATCGGTGCCGCACCCCGGTCGAGCTCGGTCGTCTCGACCCTCAGCGGTGCGGTGTTCCGCCAGGGCGACCCCGCGACGGGCGAGTTCGTGCTCGGTCCGGTGTCGCTGCAGGTGGACGGCGGCGACCGCATCGGCATCACCGGCCCGAACGGCGCCGGCAAGTCGACCCTGCTGCGCGGCCTGCTCGGCCGCCAGGCCCCCAGCGAAGGAGGCGCGAGTCGCGGAGCCAGCATCGCCGTCGGCGAGATCGACCAGGCCAGGGCACTCCTGGCCGGCGACGTGCCGTTGGCCGACGCGTTCGAGGCGCTCGTGCCGGACTGGCCCCAGGCCGAGGTGCGGACGCTGCTCGCCAAGTTCGGGCTCAAGGCCGACCACGTCTCGCGTCCGGTCGACGAGCTCTCGCCCGGCGAGCGCACCCGCGCCGGCCTCGCCCTGCTGCAGGCCCGAGGCGTCAACGTGCTCGTGCTCGACGAGCCCACGAACCACCTCGACCTCGCCGCCATCGAGCAGCTCGAGCAGGCCCTCGAGTCGTACGACGGCACGCTGCTGCTCGTCACGCACGACCGGCGCATGCTCGAGACGGTCCGGCTCGATCGCCACTGGAGGGTCGAGGGCGGCACCGTCACCGAGTCGTGAGGGCGCCGACGCCGTCGCCGGTGAACGACCCCCGCGCCCCTCGACTACCGTCGTCGTCATGACCCGAACCACCCGACTGGTCGCGGTCGCCGCTGCCCTCGCCCTGCTCACGGGCTGCACGGCGGGCCCGACCGCCCCGAGCGAGCCCACGGGCGGCGCCTCCGCGGACGGGACCTCCTCTCCCCAGCCGACCCGCGCCTCCTCGGAGCTCGCCGACTGGGCGACCGCCCTCGACGCCCGCGACGACTACTCCGCCCGCTGGGTCGCCGTCGGCGACTCGATCTCCGAGGGCATGGGCGCCTCGACCGTGGACTCCCGGTGGATCGACCTGACACTCGACGGCCTGCGCGAGCGCTACCCGACCGACGACGTTCCGGGCGGGGTCGGCTACCGGCCGGCCGCGTTCGCCGTCGCTCCCCCGGCGTCGACCTGGGCCCGCTGGGCCTCGAGCAGCGAGGGGTCGGTGTCGGCGTCGTCCCGCACCGCCGACCTCGGCTACCGCGCGGTCACCCTCGGTGCCGGCGCGACCACCACGTACCCGTTCACGGGCACCGAC
Organism: Frigoribacterium sp. ME-P-080; assembly: GCF_030209595.1. NCBI lineage: Bacteria > Bacillati > Actinomycetota > Actinomycetes > Micrococcales > Microbacteriaceae > Frigoribacterium > Frigoribacterium sp. ME-P-080. The sequence goes on along the minus strand of NZ_JARVRR010000002.1, from coordinate 342,502 downwards.
CTCGACCTCTGGTGGTCGAGCGGAGGCGGCACCTTCGACTACGCCGTCGACGACGGCGAGGCGATCGAGGTCGACACCCGCGACTCCATGGCCACCAGCGGGATCACGTCGGTGACCGGGCTCGACGCGGGCGCACACACCGTGACGATCCACGCGCAGACGCCGGTCGACCTCGAGGGTCTGACCGCCTTCGACGGCGATCGCGACCGCGGCATCACGCTCTTCGACTCGTCCCGCTCCGGCGCCACGGCCCGCACCTTCACGGCCGACCTGCCCGGGTTCCTCGACTCGATCGCCGCGACCAAGCCCGACCTGGTCACGATCACCCTCGGCGCCAACGACGCGTTCAGCCGCACGCCGGACCAGTTCGAGGACGACTACCGCACCCTGATCGACGGCCTGCAGAGCCTCGACGACCCGCCGTCGGTCCTGCTGATGGGCGAGTTCGTGCCGGGCACGAACCTCACCGAGGGGCTGGCCGGCGATGCCGCCGAGTACGACGCCGTCGTGCAGCGCCTCGCGGCCGAGACCGGCAGCGCCTACGTCGACCTCGCCGACGCCCTGCCCGCCGACGGGGTCGCCTCGCTGCTCTCGGCCGACGGCGTGCACCCGAACGACGCCGGCCAACGCGTCATCGCCGACTTCGTGCTCGAGAAGCTCAGCGTCGACTGAGCGACCCGTCGAGTGGTCCCGAATCGTGGTTCGGCCCGCACGCGAGGACGTTTCGGGACCACTCGACCGACGTGTCGAGCGGGACGAGGAGGCGCGGGCGCGTCACGAGGACGACGCCCGCCCCGGCGGGGCTCAGTCGAACAGGCCGTAGGCGGCGTCGAGCGTCTCGTCGGTGCTGAGCGGGGCGGCGTCGCCCGCACCGGTCGCCGTGACGGCGACCAGGCCGTGAGGCGAGAGGACCGTGCTGGCCGAGGCCGTGATGCCCTGCTGCGTCACCGATTGCGAGAAGGCCTGGCCGCCGAACGCCTGGACGCGCGAGTCGTCGACGGTCTCGACGCCCTCGGTGCCCTCGATCTGCGAGGTCTGGGCGCTGATGTCGTCGGCGCTGAACTCCTGGCGCTGGGCGAGGACGACGATCGCCGTCACGTCGGCGGCGTCGGTGGCCTCCGTCGTCGGGGTCGCCCACTGGCAGTTCGCCTGGTCACCCGAGAACGTGCTGTCGCCGCGCAGCTCCAGGCCGTCCACGACGCCGCCGAGTGCCGAGCCGACGTCGTCGCAGCTGGCGAGGTCGTCGAAGGTGCCCTCCGTCGAGCCGGCCGAGGACCCACCGGAACCGGCCTCGTCACCGTCACCCGCGCCTCCTGGGGTGCAGCCGGCGAGCAGCAGGCCGAGGGCGAGCACGCCCGTGGTGGTGGCCGTCACGGCCGTTCTGCGCATGGTCGTGGTCATCGGGGGCTCCCTCGTGATCTGCCTCGGGCTCGCTGTGCCCGGTGCTCCCGTCACCCTAACGAGGGGCACCTCCGAGGACGCACCGTCGCCGCGTCGTCGAACCACCCCGGAGACTGGTTCGACGACGCGACGGTGGTGCGACCTCCGGCGGCGTCGGTCGCCGCGGCTCACCAGGTCGTGCGGGTGCGCTCCTGCTCGACGACGGCCTCGCGGTCGGCGAGCCCGCGGAGCCCGGCGAACTGCTGGCCCATGCGCGGATTGCCCGAGAGCACCGGCTCGACACGGTCGAGGAACGCCCAGTAGCCGGCGGTCACCGGGCAGGCGTCCTCTCCGAGCCGCTTCTTCGGGTCGAACCGGCACGAGCCGCAGTGGTCGGTCATGCGGTTGACGTAGGCACCACCCGACGCGTACGGCTTCGTCGCGACGATCCCGCCGTCGGCGTGCTGCGACATGCCCACGACGTTGGCCGGCATCACCCAGGGCGTGCCGTCGACGTACATGTCGACGAACCACTGGTTGAGGGCCGCCGGGTCGACCCCGCGTTGCAGGGCCCAGTTGCCGAGGATCATCAGCCGCTGGATGTGGTGGTTCCAGCCGTGCCGCCGCAGGCCGTCGAGCGTCTCGCTGAGGCACTCGGCCTCGACGGCCTCGACGTCGAGCCCGGCGAACACGTCGGGCAGGGGCTGCGTCGCCCCGAGGGCGTTGCTCGTCGTCGCGAAGTCCTCGCCGAGGTGCCAGTAGAGGTGCCAGACCCAGTCACGCCAGCCGACGATCTGCCGGGTGAACCCCTCGACGCTGCGCAGGGGCGCATCGCCGGCCTGGTACGCCGCGACGGCGGCCTCGACGACCTCGCGCGGGTCGAGCAACCCGAGGTTCATGGGGGCGCTGAGCAGGGAGTGCGCCATCGTCCAGTCGCCCGACAGCGTGGCGTCCTCGAACGGGCCGAAGTCGGGCAACCGCACCTCGACGAAGTCCGCCAGCGCGGCCGTCGCCTCGGCCCGGGTCGCCGCGAACCGTCGGGGCGCGTCGTCGCCGACGAGCCGGACGACCCCGTCACGCTCCCAGCGCTCGAGGTCGCCCCGCACCTCGGCGTCGATCTCGTCCTCCTCGGGCCACTCCTGCGGCGGCAGCCCGAGCGTGGCCGCCCCCTTCGGCGGCTTCTCGCGGTTGTCGTGGTCGTAGTTCCACTGGCCTCCGACGGGCTGCGGGCCCTCCATCAGCAGTCCGGTGCGCTGGCGCACCGCCCGGTACCAGTCCTCCATGAGGAGGCGCGGTGCCGGTCGACCGCCGGACGCGCCGGTCGGTCGACCCGCGCCTCCTCGACGGGCGTCGTCGGCGTCCGCCGTCGCGCCTGCGGACCGGCCCGGACCGCGTCCGCCCTGCCGACCCGCGGCCCACTCGGCGAACTCGGCCTCGCTCGAGACGAAGCCGCGGCTCGGCAGCACCTCGGCTCCCACCGACCGCACGAGACGGCGCGCCCGGTACGAGGTGGGGTCGACCACCTGCAGGTCGTCCCGCCCCTCGAGGGCCTCGGAGTAGTGCTCGACCTGCCGGAAGTCGACACGGTCGCCGAGCTCGGCCGCCCGGTGCCGGATCGCCGACAGGATCAGCTGCAGCTTGGCGCGGTGCAGGGTGCGGCCCCGCCACGACGACCGGCTCTCGACCAGCAGCATCGGGTCGCCGTCGTCGAAGTGCGGGCCGAGCTGGTCGAGGAAGATCCACCGGGTGCGCTGCATGCCCCGACAGTAGACGTGGGCACTCAGCGGGTTGCCAGCATGTTCACCGTGACGAACGGGGCGGGCGCGGCGTCTCATTGACGTGCAGCCCGGGTCGCCCCGGTTCGCCCGGACACGCCCGCTCGCACGACGACCACCGCACGACCATCCGCACGACTCCCCCAGCCGAAAGAGGACCCGAGATGTCGAACACCGCCGCTCCCACCCCCGCCACCCTGACCAGCAGCTCGCGCGTCGACGGCGCCGCGCGCGTGGACGGTGCCTCGACCGTGTCGTCCGACGCCGCGGGCACCACGCGGATCGCCGACGGCGTCGTCGCCAAGGTCGCGGGCATCGCCGCCCGTCAGGTGCCCGGCGTCCACTCGATCGGTGGCGGCGCGTCGCGTGCCGTGGGTGCGCTGCGCACCGCCGTCGGCCAGCAGGACCACGGCCAGGGCGTCAAGGTCGAGGTCGGCGAGACCCAGGCCGCCGCGGACCTCAGCATCGTCGTCGACTACCCGCTGTCGGTGCAGCAGGTGGCGGACGACGTCCGCCAGGCCGTCGCCGACGCCATCACCCAGCTCGTCGGGCTCGAGGTCGTCGAGATCAACATCGAGGTCAGCGACATCTTCATCGCCGGACAGGACGACGACTCGGACGGCACGAACGACTCGCAGCGGGTTCAGTAGACAGCGAGTTCACTGGTACCCGCGGCGGTCGTCCCGACACGATCGTCCCCGCAGCACCGCGGGCCGCACCCCACCGAGCCGACCGGCTCGACCGCACGACCCGTGCACCATCGCCCCAGGAGGCACCCCATGGCATCACTGCTCCGACGCTTCGCCCCGCTCATCGTGGGCTTCGTCATCAAGAAGATCATGAACAAGCGCGGTGGCGGCAACGGCCAGGCCGGCGGCTACCAGCAGCCCGGTCGCCGTCGCTGACCCACCGGCACCACCCGCACCGCCTCGGACGCAGGAGGCGCGACTCACGCGAGTCGCGCCTCCTGCGTCTTTGTTCGTCCCGGCGGCGCCGCTCAGGCGCCGGGGCGGGCCGACCGACGGGCGAGCAGACGGTCGCTCGCCAGCACGGCGACGAGCACCACCGCGGCGACCACGATGTAGAGGACGGGCAGCGAGTCGAGCCCGGACCCGTCGAGCACGAGGGCACCGATCAGTGCTCCGCCGCCGATGCCGGCGTTGAAGCCGGTCGTGTAGAACGCGCTCGCGAGGTCGCGCATCCGCTCGGGGGCGACCTGCAGCATCCGGGTCTGGAACAGCGGCGGCAGCGCTCCGAACGTGACGCCCCACAGCACGAAGGCCACCAGTGACGGCACGAGCATGCCCTCGAACACGAGCATGCCGCTCACGGCCAGTCCGACCACGGCCACGCCGATCGGGATGCTCACGCGCGGTCGCGCCCCGAGGAACCACCCGACCATGCCGAGCCCCACGGCCCCGGCGATGCCGAACGCGAAGAGCCACGCGGCCAGGCCCTGCTCGGGCACCCCGGTCGAGCGCACGAGGTAGGGCGTGATGTAGGTGAAGAACGAGTAGTGGCCGATCATGAAGACCGCCGTGATCACGCAGCTCAGGACGACGCCGAGCACGCTCGGCCTCGGCAGCGAGCGACGGCGACGGACGGCCCCCGCAGGAGGCGCGGTGCCGTCGACCAGCGTCGGGACCGCGTCGGTCACCGGCTCCGGCACCGACTCGTGCGCCGTGCCCCGACCGACCGGCGGCAGGAACTTGTAGACGAAGACCGCGCCGAGCGCCATGAGCCCGGCGAGGATGCCGAACGCCTCACGCCAGCCGAGGGCCTGGCCGAGCGCGGTGCCGAGCGGGACGCCCAGCACGAACGCGAGGGTGCCCCCGCTCATCGCGACGGCGAGCGCGCGGCCGACCTGCGCCCGGGGCACGAGGTGACCGGCGTAGGCGCCGCCGATGGCCCAGAACATGCCGTGGGCGAGACCGCCGAGCACGCGGCTGGCGAGCACGAGCTCGTAGGTCGGTGCGATCGCGGTGAGCCCGGCGCTGATCGCGAGGACGACGATCAGGCCGACCACGATCAGGTGGCGGGGCAGGCGACGGGTGAGGTGGGTGAGGCCGGTGCTGGTGAGCACGACCGTGAAGGCGAAGACGCTGACGAGCAGGCCGATGCTCGACTCGGTGACGCCGAGGTCGGCGCTCATCTCGGGCAGCAGGCCGGTCGGCAGCATCTCGCCCGAGATCGAGAGGAACGTGGCGACGGCGATGGCGATCAGGCCGGCCCACGGGAAGCGGGCGGACGGGGTGGACGAAGGCGCGGTGGGGCGCGGGGGTGCGAGTGTCATGGAACCTGGGGTGGTCGGCGGGCGCCGTTCTCTCGACCCGATGGTGGCCACGGGCCGGCCGATCGTGACGATCTGCCGGCGGCACGGCCTTCGCGGCAGGTGCCGTTCGTGACCGTGGGTGACTCGGGGAGGATGGTGATCCCGACTGCGCGCTGTCGTGCACGCCCGGGGCCGGGAGTACCGCCCGACCGAGGTCGAGCTTACCCGCTCGTGCCCGGCCTGGCCAGGGGCGCGGTGTGCGGCGGCGCACCGCGTTTCGTGCACTGCACCTCGACTAGTCGCGGTGCAGTGCACGAAACGCGGTGCGGTGGCGTCAGGAGGCGCGGTGCGGGTCGGGGTCGCGGTCACGCGCGCGGTCGCGGGCGCGGTCGCGGTCGCGGTCCAGGAAGCGGGCACTCGGCGGCTGGGTCTCGCGAGCCAGCATGAACACGACGACGATCTGCATGAACGGGATGAGCGCCCCGAGCCAGAACCAGCCCCACCCCCAGGCCCGGGCGGCGTGCAGGCGACGGATGGTGAGCGTCGCCATGGGGACGAAGGTCATCAGGCACCAGAGACCCCAGACGAGGGCGACCCAGGTCGTGCCGCCCCAGGCCGGACCCGCGGGGCCGAACGGGCCGAGCGAGAACTGTCCGATCTGGAGGGACGCGCCCTGGCCCAGGCTGGTGCCCGGGCCCGCACCGGCCGGGCGGCCGAGGACGACGACCGGCCAGGGCGCGAAGAGCGACGAGCCGTAAGCGCCGATCGACCACGAGGCCACGCTCGCACCGCGCACCAGCGACCCGACGCCGACGTTGAGCACGAGGGCGAGGACGGTCTGGAAGAGCCAGATCCACCAGAACTCGGCCCGGCCCGCGCGGGCGTGCACCACGTAGGCGTTGCCGACGAACCGCCGGAGAGCCTGCACCGGGGTCGCGCCGGGCAGGGGCTGACGGTCGACCTCGAACCACGAACCCCTCGTCGTGCCTGCCGCCGTGCCCTCGCTCATCGGGACGACGATACGGGGACCGTGCCCGCGCCTCCATCCCCCACGCGAGCGAGATGTCCCCTCCCGCAGCGTCGCACCGCGTCTCGTGCAGGGCACCTCGACTCGTCGGGGTGTGCTGCACGAAAGGCGGTGCCGCGAGGTCAGGAGGCGCGGATGCGGTCCGCGGCGCAGGGACGGACGGATGCATCCCCGGGAACGCACACCGCGCCTCCCGCGTTGACTGTCAGCATGAGCGCCGCGACCCCCGACCCGAAGACCTGCCGATCGTGCGGGCGCACCATCGAGTGGCGCAAGAAGTGGGCGTCGAACTGGGACGAGGTCGCGTACTGCAGCGACGCGTGCCGCAAGCGCAAGGTGACGGCGCAGGACCGCGAGCTCGAGCAGCGCATCCGCGACCTCCTGGCGGCCCGGGCGGCCACGTCGACGATCTGCCCCTCGGACGTCGCGCGGTCGCTGCACCCCGACGACGAGGACGCCTGGCGCGGATTGATGGAGCCCGTCCGTCGCGCGGCCCGACGACTGGTCGCCGCGGGCGAGGTCGACATCACGCAGGGTGGCTCGGTGGTCGACCCGTCCACGGCGAAGGGCCCGATCCGCATCCGCCGTCACCGGTCCTGAGCCGGGCGCCGACTCGACGCGCGGGGCGAGCGGGCTGTCAGGGACGCTGAGGACGATCGGGGCGACCGATCGGGATCAGACGGGTTGCAAGGCCGACCAGGGCTCGACGGGCAGGTCGACTCCGATCGCGTCGCCGGGCTGCACCTCTCCCCCGGCGAGCACGACGCCCATGACGCCCGCCTTGCGGACGAGCTCGCCGGCCTCGTCGCGTCCGACGACCGCCTTCAGCAGGCCCGACTCGAATCGGTCGATCTGCAGGCACGGATTGCGGAGTCCGGTGATCTCGACCCGCGCCTCCTGACCGAGGGTGAGCACGGTGCCGACGGGCAGGCCGAGCAGGTCGACCCCGTGGGTGGTGACGTTCTCGCCGAGGTCGCCGGGCCCGACGTCGTAGCCGTGGTCGGCCAGCTCGGCGAAGAGCTCGGCGTGCATCAGGTGCACCTGCCGCAGGTTCGGCTGACTCGGGTCGCGCGCCACGCGGGAGCGGTGCTGCACCGTGCGTCCGAGGTGGGCGTCACCCTCGACGCCGAGCCCGGCGAGCAGGGTGACCCGCTCCACGGGCGGCTTGCTGAAGCGGTGGACGTCGTCGACGTTGACCGAGAGGACGGAGGCGCGGGTCATGTCGTCAGTCTGCCCGCGTCGGCCGCCGGGGTCGAGGGTGGCGCTGCGCGGGGCCGGGCCCGGTGGCGGTCGGGCTGGGCGGGTCGGCCCGAGTGGGTCGGCCCGGGTGGGTCGGCCCGGGTGGGTCGCACCGCCGAATGAACGTCGCACCGTCGACATGGGCGGTGCGATGTTCAATCGGCGGTGCGACAGCGGTGGCCCGGGCGATGGTGCCGGCCGGGGCACGGGTCAGCGGCGGACGTCGTGGAGGTGGTGCACGGGGTCGTGCACGAAGTAGCGCGCGAGCGAGTCGACCGTGAAGGCCGAGCCGTCGCTGCGGAGGCCGGTGCGACCGAGCCGGTCGTCGGGCACCGCCTCGAACGCGTCGGCGACGACGGCCGCGGCGGCCACGAGTTCGTCGGCCACCACCGCAGGTTGCTGGGACGCGTAGTCGTCGTCGAGCGCGGTGGCGTCCTGGTCCCAGTTCGCGAAGGTCGGCGCGTCCTCGGCGAGCATCAGCCGGAGGCGCGTGTCGAAGACCCGGAACACGTCGCGCACGTGCGCCCCGTACTCGAGCGGCGACCACGTGGCGTCGTCGGGCCGGGTGCGGGCGTCGGGCCGGGCGAGCTCGGCGGGCCAGGCGGCGGCGTTCTCGCGGACGAGGCGCGGCACGTCGCGGAACGCGACCTCGGCGGGGTCGAAGCCGCAGTCGTCGCAGGGGCGTTCGAGCACCCAGGTCCAGTTCTTCGTGTCGGGCGTGATCGGCATGGGACCGACGCTAGGGCGCGCGGCCCGACACCCGCCATCGAGATCCTGCCGACGTCGGTGCCCCCGCCGCCAACCGCGACCACGCGAGGAACCCGGTTTCGAACCGTGCACCCGGTTGCTACCGGGTGCACGGTTCGAAACCGGGTTCATGGCGGGGCGAGGCGCGGCGGGGCGCGGCGGGAGCGGGGGGACGGGGCGCGGCGGGACAGGGGCTCGGGCGATCCGTACCGCCCGGCCGACATCCGCCTCCGGGATGACGTCGGCCCCGCGACCCGCCGCTACCGTCGACCCATGACGAACACTCAGCACGAGGGCCGGCTCGCGGGGGCGGCGGCGAGCCTGCGACGGCGGGTCGACCGCCGCGAGGTGGCGTGGGTCGTCGGCACCACCGCGGCCCTGTTCGTCGCCGGCGCGGCGCTCGTCGGCCTGACGGCCTCGGCCGGGCGGGTGGTCGCGTCGCTGCTCGAGTTGCCGGGCGCGCTCGCGCAGACCGCGCTCGTGCCGTTCGTGGTGTGGGCCGTCCTCGTCGTCCTCGTCGCGTGGCGGTGGTCCGAGGCGCCGGCGTCACGCCGGGCCTGGCTCTACGTCGCCGCGGCGGCCGTGGCACGGGCCGGCGTCGAGCTCACCGTCGGGTCGGGCGTCACGTCGGGCCTCCGGGCGGGGTTCTCCCTCTACACACTGCCCACCGTCGTCTTCGTCAGCCTGCCGTTCGTCGCGACCGTCGGCCTGGCGTCGTTCGTCGTCCTCGCCGCGCGGTCGGGTCGGGGCGGCCGCGATGCCTCGGCGCACGACGGAGCACGTCCGGCCGAGAACGCACCCGTCGACGCCCCCGTCGACGCCCCCGCGGCCCGAGCGCCCCGCCCGCCCCGCCCGCCCCGTCACCTCGTGCACCGCGTCGCCGTGATCGTCGAGGCGCTCGCCCTCGCGGCTGGCGTCCTGCTCACGCTCTCGCTGGCCGGGCAGTGGTTCTCGGCCGAGTTCAGCCTCTTCGGCACCCCCGTGACCGTCAGCCAGGAGGCCGCGGACAGCTGGCTCCGGACCCTCGTCGCCTGCCTCGCGTGCCTCGTCGTGACGCTGTTCGCCGCGATCACCGCCGGGCATCGAGGTGTCGTCGTGGCGGCCGTCGTCGTCGCCGGGCTGGTCGTGATCGGTGCCGTCGGCGCACCCGTCCCCGGGGACCGGTGGGAGTCCCCCACCCCCCGTCAGGAACCCCTGCCCGCGAACTACACCCCGTGCTTCAGCGGCAGCGGGAAATGCAACTGACCCTCGGGAACGGCGAAGGTCAGGCGGGCGCGTCGACGTCGGCGCCGTCCCAGAGGTCGGAGCAGTCGACCGGCTCGGCGGCGTGCGCCCTCAGGTAGGGGCCCGCCCCGCGATCCCCGGTGAGGGACGCCGCGAGGGCCGACCAGTGGGACCGACCGACCACGACGGGGTGACCCGGGCGTCCGTGGAAGACGGACTGCCGCAGCGCAGCCGGGCCCAGGGGCACGTCGGCGGCCGGGGGCGACAGCAGCCGCGTCACCGCGGACGGCGGCAGACCCGGGTAGTCCACCAGCGTGATGAGGGCGAGCCGCGCCTCCTCGGGGTCGAGGGCGGCGAGCGCCTCCAGCCCGACGCGCAGTGACGTCGCGAGGCCGTCGGCCCAGTCGTCCGCGACGACGACCGCCACCCTCGCCCGACCGTCGACCGGCGGGAGGCGCGGGTCGGCGTGCGGCGCGTCCGTCGCCCCGCCCGGCACCGGTGTCTCGACCGTCAGGAGGCGCGGGTCGGCGGCCAGCAGCGCCCGCGCCTCGGTCGCGCCCGCCCCGAGCACGACGACGACGCGGTCACAGCCCCCGTCGAGCAGCGTCGTCACGGCGCGGGTCAGCCACGGCCCGCGCTCGTCGACCACGAGCGCCTTGGGACGGCCAATGCGCGTCCCGGCGCCGGCCGCGAGCAGCAGGCCGACGGACGTCGAGGAGTCGTCACCGGGCACGAGGTCAGGCTAGCCAACCCCGGAGAGCACCTCGCGCCGGCCGGCGACGTCCGACGTCGCGGTAGGTCGCGGTAGGTCGCGGGGCCGAGGCCGTGACACCATCGAGACCTGGCACCACCAGAGACCACCCGCTCGCCCGTCGCACCCGAGGAGCCCCGTGTTCGAGATCGCCGACCGCCTGCTGGCGCGACTCGACGCCGGCGAGCGCCTCGCCGTCGCGACGGCCGTATCGGTCGTGGGCAGCGCACCCCGGACCGTCGGCACGTCGATGGCCGTCACCGTCGACGGCACCGTGATCGGCAGCATCTCGGGCGGCTGCGTCGAGGGCGCGGTCTACGAGATCTGCACGCAGGTGCTCGACGACGGCACGCCGCAGCTCGAGACGTTCGGGTTCAGCGACGAGACGGCGTTCGAGGTCGGCCTCAGCTGCGGCGGGCGCATCGAGGTGTTCGCCCGGCTCGTCACCCCTGACGACGCCGAGACGATCGCCGCCCTCCGCGATGCCGCCGCCGGGCGTGAGGCGTCGGCGCATGTCGTGCTCGGCCCGGTCCGCACCGGCGAGGTCGTGCCGACCGTCGACGACTGCGAGGGTCTGCGGGTCTTCAGCGAGCGCTCGGTGCCGCCGCCGCGCCTCCTCGTCTTCGGGGCGGTCGAGTTCGCCGTCGCCCTCTGCAACGCCGGGGCGGTACTGGGCTACCGCGTGACGGTGTGCGACCCGCGCCCGGTCTTCATGACCCGCGAGCGTTTCCCGTCGGCCGACGAGGTCGTCGTCGAGTGGCCGCCGAACTACCTGGCGCGCACCGGGGTCGACGAGCGCACCGTGATCGCGGTGCTGTCGCACGACGAGCGGTTCGACGCCGACCTGGTCGAGGCGGCCCTGGCGTCCCCGGCGGCGTACGTCGGGGCCATGGGGTCACGGGTCACGCACGACCGACGCGTCTCCGCCCTGGCCGATCGCGGAGTCGGGCCGGAGGCGCTCGCACGACTGCACTCCCCCATCGGGCTCGACCTCGGGGCGAGCACGCCCGAGGAGACGGCCGTGTCGATCCTGGCCGAGGTGCTCGCCGTGCGGTCGGGCGCCTCGCGGGCTCCGCTGCGCGACCGTGACGGCAGCATCCACCTGATCAGCTGAGGCGCGAGACCCCCGGGTTCCGCCGAGGCGCCCGTGCGCGCAGGAGGGTCTCGGCGAGCCCCTGGTGCGTCGGCGTCAGCCGGCCCCGCCCGGGCGGACCTTGGCGGTGTCGGCGACGTCGATGCGGGTGACCCCGCCGCCGCGGTCCTCGGTCGTGATGCGCGGGGCGGCGTCCGACTCGTCCGACTTCGGGGCGCGGGTCAGCTGGTCGTGCCGCTTCTCGTCGTCGGTCATGCCGGTCGGGTCGTGGTCGACCTCGTGCCCCGGGCTGGTGTCGCGGCCGGCGTCGTCGGGACCGGGGGCCTGCGTGTCGTCGCTCATGCGGTCGACCGTACCCGCGCCTCCTCGGGTCCTGGCGCACGAGACCCCAGGAACCCGCCCAGACCCTCACGTGGGTCGATGGGGTCCGAGCGGGTTCCTGGGCCTTGGCGCCGGGCTAGCGGGTGAGGACGGCGAAGCCGCCAGGCTTGACCAGCACGACGCTGCGGCCCTGCACGTCGCGCTGCTGCACGAGGCGGCCCTGCGCGTCGTACGACGACGCCGACGTCCGACTGCCCCGCACGCCGACCGGGGTCGGCAACGGCAGCCGCGAGGTCGACGACAGCAGCTCGGTCGTCGTCGGGCGACCGTCGGCCGCCGTCCCGGCGAGCACGAGCCGCTGGACGAGCGGCCGCACGATCAGGCCGTCGACCACGGTCGCGTCGCGGCCGGCGGTCACGGTGATCGCCGTCGCTCCGGCACCGATCGGCACCGGCAGCGTCTGGGGCAGCAGAGCCCCGGAGGCGGCGGTCATGCCCTGCGCCCCGGCCTGCGTCGTCAGCGTCCCCAGGGGCACGCGTCCCGCCTTCCAGACCGACGTCGACCGCACTCCCTCGGCGGCGAGCAGGACCGGCTCGACGTGCCGCAACCCGGAGCCCGCGGGCACCGTGATCGTCGCGCTCTGCCCGGGCTCGAGCCGCAGCGCCGACCCACCGCCGTACTGCGACTCACCCGTCCACGCCGAGTCGGGGGTGACGACCGTGCCCGTCGTGGGCGACGCCGTCTCGGCCTCGACCACCGTGAGGCCGTCACGCGACGTGACGCTCGTCAGCCCTCGAGCCTCGGCCGAGACGTCGGGGGCGCCGTCGAGGGCGATCATCGACAGCAGGCCGTGGATCGTGCTCTCGGCACCGCTGTTGCGGTTCACCGTGCCGTCGGCCTGCACGCCGTCGAAGGTCACCCCGGTGGCCGGGTCGTAGACGGGGGTGCCCGAGCGGTTCGTGCCGAAGTACCAGCTCGCGGCCACGGCCGCGACGCGCTTCAGACCCGGGGCCCCCGCGCCGGCACCGGCCACGGCGAGCGCCGACTGCAGCCGCGAGTCGGCTCCGTAGGCGATCTGCGTCTGGTCGACGGGCGTCGGGTACCAGGCGTTGTCGGGCCCGCTCGCCGTGAGCAGGGTCGTCGTGAACGAGGTCTGGTCGAGCACGGCCGGCTTCAGCAGGTCGGGTCGGGCGAGCACGGTCGACGCCCGGGCCAGGGCGACGGGCATCTGCGACGACCAGGCGTGCCACATCGAGCGGGACTTCGCCCAGGGCAGCACGGCTCCGTACGGCCAGGTCTGCCCGTCGCCGGACGACATCGCGGCGACGCCCTCGGCGAGCTGCGTCAGCGCGGTGCGCGAGGCCGCGTCACCCGGCACGACGGCCGAGTAGGCGCTCAGCCCGAGGACGGCCTCGGCCGAGGCGTCGGCTCCGGAGCCGATCAGCCAGGCGGGCACCTTCGCCCCGTCGGCCACGTCGTACCGACCGTAGCGGGCGAGCGTCTCGCGGTTCAGCGCCGTCACGCCGAGCTGCAGCCGCTGCTGCAGGAACGCGGCGAACTCCGGGTCGTCGTCCGCGAATGCGGCGTACCCCTCGCCGAACGCCCAGATGCTGCGGGCCAGCCAGTAGCTGTTGCCGCTGTCGGACGGGTCGGGCAGTTCGACCGGCACCGGGCTGCGGTTGAAGGTGCCGTCGGGCTGCATCCAGAGGACGACGTTGCCGGCGGCGTCACCGGTGGTCGTCTGGAAGTACGCGGTCGCCCGCAGCAGCTCGTAGGCCTTCTGCCGGCTCGACTCCGAGCCGGTCTGCTTCCAGTCGCGCAGGTACACGACGGCCGTCCGTGAGACGTCGTCGCTGTTGTACGCGCCCTGCCCCCAGTACCCGGTCGCGGGGTCGAGCGGACCGCCGCCCACCCGGGCGAAGGTGCCGCCGTCGCGGGCGTCGGCGTAGGTCCACGGCAGGGTGAGCGTCGGCTCCGCGCTCTGCCGGTAGGTCGAGTGCCCGGCCTCGGGCACGGGCGTCGTCCGGTCGAGCAGGAAGTCCAGGTGCGCGAGGTTCGTCAACGGTGCCACGGCCGGTGCGGCCGCCGGGGCGGTCGGCGCGGCCGAGCCGGGCGGCGCGGCCGCCGGACCAGGAGGCGCGGCGGCAGCCGGCAGCGCCCCCGTCACCCCCAGCACGGTCGCCAGGGCCGCGGCCAGTGCCGCGCCCGTCCATCGTGAGTTGCGTGCGATCATCGTCGACCGCCTCCTTCTTGTCGGTGATCCGTGGGTGCCGTCGGTCCGAGGGTGTCGCCGGGCCGTGGGTGTCGTCTGGCCGTGCGCGAGCTCAGGCGCGGTCGAGGCGGGCGACGCCGATCTTCGAGTCGGCCATGCCGTAGAACACGTAGGGGACGCCGTCGACGTGTTCGATCGCGGTCGGGAACACGACGTTCGGCACGATGCCGTCGCGCTCGTCGGCGGTCTCGGCCTCGAGCAGCGGCACCTCCGACCGGGTGACCACGCGCGACGGGTCGTCGGCGTCGAGGATCATCCCGCCCGCCGCGTAGTTCACGTTCTGCTGCTGGGCGAAGGCGTCGTCGATCACGCCGGTGACGCCGTGGTGCAGCAGCAGCCAGCCCTCGTCGACGCGCAGCGGGGGCGGGCCGCCGCCGATCTTCAGCTCCTCGAACGGGAACTCGGGGCCGGCGACGAACCGGTGCTGCCCCCACCGCGCCAACGCCCGCGGGTCGGCGGCGACCGCGTCGACCGGCACGTAGCTGATCCAGATCGAGTGCCGCCCGTCGGTGACGCCGGCCGGCAGCGGACTGCCCTCGCCCGGCACCGTCGCACCGATGTGCCACATCGGTCGGTGCAGCACGGCGAAGCTGCGCACGCCGTCCGGCGCGGTGACCGGCGACGGGAAGAACACGGTGTCCTTGTTGTGGAACAGCCCGAGGTCGGTGTCGAGCTCGTCGACGTACTCGAAGGTCGCGGGCCCGAGCCGGCGCCAGTCGCGCAGGTCGTCGCTCACGGCGACGGCGGTGCGCGGCCCGAGCGGCCCGTAGGCGACGTAGGTCATCACGTGCAGCCCGAGCTCCTCGATCCACGTGACGCGCGGGTCCTCGACGCCGGCGTGGGTCGCGCCGCGTTCCCACCCGCGGTCGGGCGCGAGCACGACGCCCTCGCGGGTCACGCCCACGGGCACGCCGTCCTCGACGACGACCCGGGCCAGCCCGACGCGCGACACGTTGCCCGTGGCGACGAGCCGCGGCAGCAGGTAGAGCTCGCCGTCGGGCCCGCGTCCCGAACCGGGGTTGAGCACCCCCTCGGCCTCGTCGGGCGAGTCGGGGTCGGGGGTCATCACGACGCCCAGGCGGGTCAGTCGGTACGGGAAGTCAGCCATGGGAGGCCCTTTCGAGAGGCGAGAAGCGAGAGGCGGGAGGCGACGGAGGCGCGATGCGAGGGGGGATCGCACCGCGCCTCCTGCGGTCGGGGCCGTCGGCACGACGACCCGGTCTGGGGGTGGGGTGCCGAGGAGGCGCGGGGCGCGCCGGTCGCGCAGCGCGCCTCCTCGGGTCGGGAGGCGGTCGGTCAGCCCTTCACGCTCGAGCCGACGTCGGTCGAGATGAAGTAGCGCTGGAACACGATGAACAGCAGCACGACCGGAGCGGCCAGCACGACGGCGCCCGCGAGGGTCGCGCCGAACGGGTTCGCCGCGGTCGCCGCCACGTTGCTGATGTAGTTCGCCAGCGACACGGCGAGCGGCTGCATCGACGCCTCCTTGGTGATGAGGAACGGCCAGAGGAACTCGTTCCACGGACCGATGAAGGTCAGCAGCAGGGCCGTGACCAGCGCCGGGCGCACGAGCGGCAAGGCGATGTTCCACAGCAGCCGGAACTCGCCGGTGCCGTCGATGCGCGCGGCCTCGAAGAGCTCCTTCGGCAGCTGCAGGAAGTACTGCCGGAAGATGATCACCGCCGTCGAGTTGATGGCGAACGGCAGGATCATGCCCAGGTAGTTGTCGCTCAGCCCGTAGTTGCGCGCGATGAGCACGTACAGCGGGATGATCAGCAGCTGGAAGGGCACCACCTGCACGAGCAGCGCCAGCGCGAAGGTGACCCCGCGACCGCGCCACTGCAGCACGGCCAGCGCGTAGCCGACCAGCACCCCGAACACGAGGGTGCAGGCGAGCACGCCCACCGTGAAGATGCCCGAGTTGAGCAGGCCGCTGAGCAGCCCGATGCGGCTGTCGATCGCGGCGTAGTTCTCGACCGTCAGGTTCGACGGGTGCGGGAACGCCCCGGCCACGGTCGGGTCGGGCTTGGTCTGCAGCGACCCGATCACCATGTAGTAGAACGGGAAGAGGAACGCCAGGGCGCCGATCGCCAGCACGACGCCGCGCAGCGTGGTCTGGGCCCGGGTCAGCGGCGGCTTCTTGCCGACCCGCAGGGGGCGGGCGGTGGTCTCGTCGGAGACGGTCATCTCAGTCCTCCTTTCCGCCGGCGAACCGGTTCTGCAGCAGGGCGATGACCAGCACGAGGATCACGAGCACGACGCCGATCGCGGCGGCCTGGTCGGGGTTCCCCTGCTCGATGCCCTTCTGGTACATCAGCAGCACGGGCGAGGTCGACGCGCCGTTCGGCCCGCCTCCCCCGGTCAGCAGGTACGGCTCGGTGAAGAGGTTCGCCCCGGTGACGGTCGAGACGAGCAGCACGAGCACGGTGGCCGGACGCACGCCCGGGACGGTGACGGTGAAGAACGACCGGATCGGGCCGGCACCGTCGCTCGAGGCCGCCTCGTAGAGCTCTTTCGGCACGTTCTGCAGAGCCGCGAGGTACAGCAGGATGTAGAAGCCGAGCTGCTTCCAGGTGACGAACAACGCGATCGAGGGCATGGCCCAGGCCGAGTTGATCAGCCACGACGGGGTCGGGGCCAGCGGCCCGAGCACGTTGTTCACGAGACCGTCGCCGTTGAAGAGGAACAACCAGACCGCGACGACGGCGACGCTCGCCGTCAGGTACGGCACGTAGAACGCCACCCGCAGGAACCCCCGGAAGTGCGCGACCTTGTCGAGCGCCGTGGCGAGCACCATGCTCAGCACGACCGTCAGCGGCACGTTGATCACCAGGAAGACGCCGACGTTGCCGAACGAGCGGATGACCGCCGGGTCGGTGAACGCGGTGACGAAGTTGTCGAGGCCGACGAAGGGCCGCGCGACGACGGCACCGGGCGCCGTGAAGAAGTAGTCGTGGAACGCGATGTAGACCGCGTAGACCAACGGGTACGCGAACACCGCCAGCACGAACACCAGGTAGGGCGCGCTGAACAGCAGGCCGAGCGGGTGCTTGCCGAGGGGGCCGCCCCGCCGACGCCCGCGCGGGTCGCCGTCGCGGCGACGGCCCGCCCGGTGCCCGGAGCCGGGACCCCCCGAGGAGGCGCGGTGCGCCTCCTCGGCTCGTCCGGCGGTCGGCGACGCTGCCGCCGCCTCGTGCACGGTGGACACGATCAGCCCTGCGCCGCGAGCTCGTCGATCTTGTCCGCGGCGTCCTTCAGCGACGAGTCGACGTCACCCTTGCCGAAGATCACGCTGCTCGACCACGCGTCGCGGAAGGCCTGCAACTCGGCGACGGTGTTCGGGCCGGCCGGCACCTCGACCGTGCGGGCCGCCTGGTCGCCGAAGAGCGCGTACGAGGGGTTCGCGTCGAAGTAGTCGGAGTAGGTCGAGGCCAGGTCGGTGCGGATCGGCATCTGGCCCGTGGTCTCGAGCAGGGCGCGGTCCTGGTCGCTGCTGGTGGAGAACTTCAGGAAGTCCCACGCCGTGCCCTGGTTCTCGCAGGCCGTGTACATGCCGACGTTCTTCGCGTCGCTGAACGTGTAGGTCTCGTCGGCGCTCGTGCCGTCCTTGGTCGGGACGGGCACGGCACCCCAGTTGACGTCCTCGTAGACCGACACGGCCCACGGCCCGACGATCGACATCGCGGCCTCGCCGTCGGCGAACGAGTCGCCCGTGTACTGCTCCTGGCCGGCCAGCCCCTGCTCGTAGAGCGAGCGCCAGAAGGTCGCCACGTCCTCGCCGGCGGTGTCGGCGAAGGTCGCCTTGCCGTCCTCGACGAGGCCGGTGCCGCCGGTCTCGGCCGCGTAGAGCGGCATGAAGTCGAACTGCGACTGGAAGAACTCGCTCGTCGGCGCCGGGTGGATGGCGTACTTCGAGACGCCGGCGTCGACCAGGGTCTTCGACGTCGCGAGGAAGTCGTCGTAGGTGGAGAGGTCGGGGTTCTCGGCGTCGAGGCCGGCCTTCGTGAAGAGGTCCTTGTTGTAGAAGATCATCACCGGGTTCGACTTCCAGGGCAGCTGGTAGTACTTGCCGTCGGCGTCCTGGTACTGCTTCGCGAGGTCGCCACTGCGCTCCTCGATGTAGCTCGCGCCGTCGTCGAAGCTCGACAGGTCGACCAGGCCGCCCTGCTTCTGGAACTGCCCGACCGCGCTGGGGGCCGTGTTGTAGACGAGGCAGGGGGCGTTGCCGGCCGTGATGGCGGCGCCGATGACCTCTTCGCTCGACTTGCCGGCGGGGATCTCCTGCCCCTTGACCTGCTCGTCGGGGTGGTCGGCGTTCCAGGCCTCGACCATGGCCTTGCCCCAGGTCACCTCCTGCTCGTTGTTCGAGTACCAGATGGTGATGGGGCCCTTGGCGGTGAGGGCGTCGCTCGAGGCGCCGCCGCCGCCGGAGCAGGCGGTCAGGCCGAGGGCGGCGACCAGGACGGTCGCGCCGAGGGTCGCGCGGCGGGTGAAGCGTGTGCGTCGTTGCACGGTGTTCTCCTTGGGTGGGTGGTGCTGCGGGTGTGGCTAGGGGGTGGTCTGAGGCACGGGGGCGTGCGGGTCGGTGCGGTAGAAGTACAGGTCGCGGTGGCCGGCGGGGGCGTCCCAGCCCTGGGCGAAGGTCCAGCGGCCGCCGATCTGCTGCAGGCCGCCCCAGCTGAGCGACCCGCCGGACGTGAGGGCGAGCTGGTCGACCGGACGCCCGACGTCGTAGAGCGCCTGGCTCGCCGCGAAGACCCCGTCGACGTCGTGGAAGACGTCCAGCACGAGTCGGCCGTCGCCCGTGACGATCGCGGCGGCGACCTCGTGCAGGTGGCCGCCGACGCCCGACAGGTCGAGGTACGGCACGGGCTCGAAGGTCCAGTGGCGCAGGTCGTCCGAGCGGCCGACGTGCAGCACGCCGTCGAAGCCCTCGCTGACGAACATGAGGTAGTCCCCGTCGTCGTGGCTGCCGCTGCCGCTGCCGTTGCCGCCGAGGCGGACCGCGTTCCCGTGCTCGTCGCGCGGGATCACGGCGCCCTTGGCCCAGAGCCGCGTCTGCTCGTGGTCGGCGATCGGGCCGAGCTTCTGCCAGGAGACGAGGTCGTCGCTGACGGCGACCAGCAGGTCGATGCCGACCGCCTGGACGGGGTAACCGGGGCTCGGGTGCGCGACCCGCGCCTCCTCGGTGATCGGGAAGACGCCGTTGTAGAACAGCCAGAAGCGCCCCTCGGCGCGGTAGACCTTGGGGTCCTCGGTGCCGAGCAGTTCGTCGTCGAGGGTGGGACGGACGACCGGGTTGGCCGGGTCGTCGACCCAGGCGGCGCCGGGTGCTGGTTCGCCGTCGGGGGTGAGGGCGAGGGTGGCGTGGCCGATGCGGCTGCCGAGGCTCTCCTTGCGGGGCGAGGCCCGGTAGAACAGGTGCAGCGTGCCGTCGTGCTCGATGAGGCTGGGGTTGTAGAGCGACTCGCTCGTCCAGCCGAGCCCGTCGGGGTCGGGCCACTGGCCGTCCAGCGTGAAGGTGAACGCCGGGTCGGCGGTGAAGGGGCCGACCGCCCAGTCGGGGCGGGCCGGCTCGTAGGCGGCGGGGCTCGAGAAGGTCAGCTGCGAGAGGGCGCCGGTGAGCTCGTTGCGGTGGACGAGGGCCTCGTCGAGGACCGTCCGGAGGCGCTCCCGGGTCAGCGGGACGAGATACGGCTTCGAGGCGGCGCGCGCCGCGTCGGCGTCGGGCCCGGTGTCGACGCGCGTCGTGTAGGCCCCGGTGTCGGCGCGCGTCGTGTCGGGCCCGGTGTCGGCGCGCGTGGCGTCGGCGCTCGCCTCGGTGCTCGTCGTGTCGCTGGCGGTCGTCATCGGGGCACCCACTTCGTCGTGTGCGGTCTCACTCGTCTACCGAAACGTTTCGGTAGATCGAGAAGTTAGCACGTCCGCCGCTGCGCCGGAACCCCTCCCGGCGCGATCTCCCGACCCGCGCCTCCTGACCGGACGCCCGACGGGCATCCACCGGGCTCCCGCCGCAGGGCGCACCACGCTCGCGTCGTCGAACCACCCCGGGACGTGGTTCGACGACGCGAGCGTGGTGCGTCCTCGACGCCCGGGCGCCGAGCGATCTCTGAGGCGGCGCGGGGCGCCGCGGGGTCAGCGGGGTCAGCGGGCGGCGCGGCCCGTCGACGCGCGGACAAGCAGCCGGGCGGGCTCGATCTCGGCGTCGGTGACGGCCTCGCCCTCGACGGCCGAGAGCAGGAGGCGCGCCGCCTCGGCCCCGATCAGCCGCGGAGCCGTCGTCAGCGTGGTCAGCCCGGGGCGCACGTACGACCCGAGCTCGATGCCGTCGAACCCGGCCACGCTGACGTCGTCGGGCACGCGGACCCCGAGCCGGTCGAGCTCGGTCATGAACCCGATGGCGGCCAGGTCGTTGGCGCAGAAGACGGCGGTGGGCCGGTCGTGGACCGGTGCGTCCGGGCCGAAGAGGCGAGCGGCGGCCCGGGCGCCCCCGTCGTAGGTGAAGTCGGCCTCGACGACCGCCCCGGGCTCGTGCCCGGCTCCGACGACGGCGTCCCGCCAGGCGGCCCCGCGACGCCGCGAGTGGACGAAGCGCCCGGGCCCGGCGACGTGGGCGAACCGCCGATGACCGAGCGACACGAGGTGCTCGACGAGCTCGCCGATGCCGGCCGAGTCGTCCTGGCGCACGGCGGGCAGGGGGAAGTCCCCGGCCGGGTTGACCCCGACGGCGGGCAGGTCGAGCTCGCGGACCAGCTCGACGCGCGGGTCGTCCACCGTCAGCTCGTTCAGGACGACGCCGTCGACCCGACGTCCGGCCGCGAGCCGGCGATAGCGGTCGAGCGGTTCGTCCGCCGCCGACCCCATCTGCAGGATGAGCGCGTACCCGCGCGGGTCGAGCACCGACTCGAGCCCGCCGATGAAGCTGCCGAAGAACGGGTCGGACTCGAGCACGAACGGGTCGCGGTGCACGACGAGCCCGACGGTGAAGGCCCGCTTGGCGCTCAGGCTGCGGCCCCGGACGCTCGGCACGAAGCCGAGGTCGTCGGCGGCCTGCCGGATGCGCGCGCGGGTCTGCTCCGAGACGCCGGGGCGACCGTTGAGGGCGCTGCTGACCGAACTGATCGCGACGCCGGCCCGGGCCGCGACCTCGACGATGGTGACCCGCTCTGCCACGCCCCGCCTCCTCGTCCTCGCCGGTGTCGATGCCCGTGTGCGCCCGCTGCGCCCCCACGATGCTACTGACCCGCCGCAGCCGCCACCCTCGCGTGGACCGCCCGGCCCTAGGGTCGGGGCATGCTCATCGTCTCGCTCGTCGCGGCCTCGCTCGCCGCCCTGCTGCACCTCTACATCTTCGTGATGGAGTCCTTCCTCTGGACCACCCCCCGCGTCCGCGCGACCTTCGGCATCACCGACGACGCGCAGGCCGAGCACACGAAGCCGCTCGCCTACAACCAGGGCTTCTACAACCTGTTCCTCGCGATCGTCACGATCGTGGGCGTCGTGCTGATCGCCGCCGGAGGGGCAGGAGGCGCGGGCAGCGCCTTCGAGGCATCCCCCTCGGGCACCGCCCTGCTCGTCGCGGGCACGGGGTCGATGCTCGCCGCCGCGCTCGTCCTGCTGCTCTCGGACCGCACGAAGACCCGCGCCGCGGTCACGCAGGGGTTCCTCCCGCTCGTGGCGCTCGTCACCCTGCTCATCGCCGCCGCGTGACCGGGTTCGGCCGCACTACCCTGGGCGGGTGACCGACGTGACCGACGCCACCCGCGCCTCCTCCGCCCCCGACGCCGCGACGGCCGACGCCGCTCCGGCCGCTGCCCCGGCCGCCCCGACGACGCACTGGACGCTGACGCTCGTCTGCCAGGACCGACCCGGCATCGTCCACGCGATCAGCGGCGCCGTGGTGCAGGCGGGCGGCAACATCACCGAGTCGGCGCAGTTCTCGAGCCACGACACCGGCACGTTCTTCATGCGCCTGCAGGTCGAGGCCCCCGGCGAGCGCGACGCGTTCGAGGCGGCGCTGGCGCCCGTGCTCGCGCACTACGACGCCCGGGCGAAGCTCGACGTCGTCGGTCGCCCGACCCGCACCCTCGTGCTCGCGAGCAAGGCGGCGCACTGCGTGAACGACCTGCTGTTCCGGCAGCGGGCGGGACAGCTGCCGATCGAGGTGCCGTTGATCCTGGCGAACCACGACGACCTGTCGGGGTTGGCCGAGTTCTACGGCAAGCGGTTCGAGCACCACCCGGTCACCGACCCCGAGTCGAAGGCGGCGTTCGAGGCGCGCGTGCTGCAGGTCGTCGACCGCTACGACGTCGAGCTGGTCGTGCTCGCCCGCTACATGCAGATCCTCAGCCCCGAACTCTGCGCCGCGCTCGAGGGGCGGGCGATCAACATCCACCACTCGTTCCTGCCCGGGTTCAAGGGCGCGAACCCCTACCGCCAGGCGCACGCCCGCGGCGTGAAGCTGATCGGCGCGACGGCGCACTTCGTCACGAGCGACCTCGACGAGGGGCCGATCATCGAGCAGAACGTGGTCCGCGTCGACCACACCCGCAGCGCCCCCGAGCTGATGGCGATCGGCCAGGACGAAGAGAGCCGCACCCTGACCCAGGCCGTCCGCTGGTTCGCCGAGGACCGCGTGCTGCTCGACGGCGCCCGCACCATCGTCTTCCGCTAGCCCCGCCCGGGCACACCGGCCGTACGCTGGACGCGTGACCCCGACCGACCCCGCTCCCTCCCCCGTCCCGGCCCGCGGCGGCCCGGTCGGCCCCCTCGACGTGGTGCGGTTCGTCACGCTGATCCTCGCCTTCCTGAGCCTCGGCTTCTGGGGCTACCTCGCCTGGCCGTTCCCGTTCCCGTCGCTGGCGTTCATGATCGGCGCGCCGCTCTTCGCGATCGTCGTGTGGGGCCTGTTCCGTTCGCCACGCGCCCCGATCCCGACCGACGCCGTCGGCAAGGCCCTGGTCGAGATCGCGATCATGGGTGCCGTGGTCGCCGCCTGGGCCATGCTCGGCTACCCGGTCGTCGCCGTGGCGTTCGCCGTCCTGGCCGGCGTCACGGGCGTCCTGGCCTTCCGTCGCGAGAACGGCCGGGGGGCCCGCCGGTGACGACCACCCTGTTCTCCGACGCCCGCAAGGTCGACGCCGACGGCGTGGTCGAGGGCTTCTGGATGCTCGTCGACGGCGACGTGATCATCGCCACCGGCGCCACGGTGCCGGGGTCGCGCGTGGCGGCCGGGGCGAGGCACGGGGTCGATGCGACCCGCGCCTCCTCGGCGGCGTCGGGTGCACCCGACGACCCGACCGCAGGAGGCGCGGTGCCGCCCCCCGCGGACGTCACGGTCGACCTCGCGGGCGCCACGCTCACCCCGGGGCTGATCGACCTGCACACGCACGGAGGCGGCGGGCACGCCTTCGACGGCGGGCCGGACGACCTCGACGCGGGACTCGCGCTGCACCGCCGGCACGGCACGACGCGCTCGTTGGTCAGCCTCGTCGCGAACCCGGTGCCGGTGCTGTCCCGGTCGCTCGGGCTGGTCGGTGACCTGATGCGTCGTGATCCGCTCGTGCTCGGGGCACACCTCGAAGGACCGTTCCTGGCGCCCGACCGGCGGGGAGCCCACGCCCCGCACTTCCTGCTCGAACCGGACGCCGCCACGGTCGAGAGCCTCCTCGAGGCCGGCGACGGCGTCGTCCGTCAGGTCACCCTCGCCCCCGAGCTGCCCGGCGGGCTCGACGCGATCGACCGGCTCGTCAGCTCGGGCGTGGTCGCCGCCGTCGGGCACACCGAGGCCGACTTCGACCTCGCCCGCGCGGCGTTCGATCGCGGCGCGAGCCTCGTGACCCACGCGTTCAACGCCATGGCCGGCATCCACCACCGCGACCCGGGGCCGCTCGTCGCGGCGGTCGGCGACGAACGCGTGATGATCGAGCTGATCCTCGACGGCGTGCACGTGCACCCGGCCGTGGCGGACCTCGTGCTGCGCTCGGCGCCCCGGCGGGTCGCCCTCATCACCGACGCGATGGCCGCGGCCGGAGCCGCCGACGGCGACTACCGCATCGGCGAACTCGCGGTGACGGTCGAGCACGGCGTCGCCACGCTCACGGGCACGTCGACCATCGCGGGTTCGACCCTGACGCAGGACGCCGCCCTGCGCATCGCCGTCCTGCAGACCGGGCTCTCGGCCGTCGACGCCGTCGCGGCGCTGACGCTCGTGCCGGCCCGCGTGCTCGGCCTCGACGCCGGGGGCAGGCGAGCGGACATGTCCGGAGCGCAGGCCGGCGTCGAGCGCACGGCGCAGGACCCGGCGCAGGGCGCTGGGCTGGGCACGGCGCCGGGCACGGCGCAGGCCGCCGGGGCCCGACCGTCGCTCGGGCGCCTGGCCCCCGGGCACGCCGCCGACGCCGTCGCGTGGCACGACGACTGGACGGTCGCCCGGGTCTGGGCCGCCGGCCGCGAACTGCGCACCGGCTGATCCCCGGCAGCCGGCCCCGCCCCACCCCGCCTCGCCTCGCTCCGCCCGACACCGCACCGCGTTTCGTGCACGGCACCGCGACGAGTTGCGGTGTCGTGCACGAAACGCGGTGCCGTGAGTCGGAGCCGTGGGGCGTCGGGCTCGCCGAGCGGCCCTATCCCTTCAGGTCGGGGAAGTCCGCGTCGCGCCACTCGGCCGCGGCCCGCTCGCCCGACCGGGCCAGCGCCTCCTCGCGGTCACGCAGCTCGACGCGTCGGATCTTGCCCGAGATCGTCTTCGGCAGCTCGGCGAACTCGACCCGCCGGACCCGCTCGTAGGCGGGCAACGACACCCGGGCGTGAGCCAGGACGGCCCGAGCGGTCTCGGCGTCGGGCGCCCACCCCTCGGCCAGGGTCACGTACGCCTTGACGATGTTCAGCCGGGTCTCGTCGGGAGCCGGCACGACCGCGGACTCGGCGACGGCCGGGTGCTCGATCAGCATGCTCTCGACCTCGAACGGCGAGACCTTGTAGTCCGACGACTTGAAGACGTCGTCGGTGCGGCCGACGAAGGTGATCATGCCGTCGGCGTCGCGCACCGCCACGTCGCCGGTGTGGAACAGCCCGTCGCGCATCGACGACTCGGTGCGGGCGGCGTCGCCGAGGTAGCCGGTCATCAGGTTGACGGGCCGCGTGGTGAGGTCGAGGCAGACCTCGCCCTCGTCACCGACGACACCCGTGACGGGGTCGACCAGCACGACCTCGACGCCGGGCAGGGCGCGCCCCATCGAGCCGGCCTTGATCGTGCCGCCGGGCGCGTTCGCGACGATGGCGGTCGTCTCGGTCTGCCCGTACCCGTCGCGGA
Source organism: Frigoribacterium sp. ME-P-080 (assembly GCF_030209595.1). NCBI lineage: Bacteria > Bacillati > Actinomycetota > Actinomycetes > Micrococcales > Microbacteriaceae > Frigoribacterium > Frigoribacterium sp. ME-P-080. The sequence continues at coordinate 317,087 of NZ_JARVRR010000002.1, read as the reverse complement.
TGTCCAGGCCCCAGCCCTGCTGCACGCGCCCGATCACCTCGGGGTTGAGCGGTTCGCCGGCCGAGAGCGCCTCACGCAGTGCACTCGGCCGCGGACCCAGGGACGACTGGATCAGCATCCGCCACACGGTCGGCGGCGCACAGAACGAGGTCACCCGGGCGCGCTCGAGCTGGTCGCGGAGCTCGGCCGGGCGGAAGCGCCCGTAGTTGTAGACGAACACGGTGGCCTCGGCGGTCCACGGCGCGAAGAAGCAGCTCCAGGCGTGCTTGCCCCAGCCCGGCGACGAGATCGTCATGTGCACGTCCCCCGGCTGCACGCCCAGCCAGTACGTCGTGGTCAGGTGCCCGACGGGGTACGAGGCGTGCGAGTGCACGACCATCTTCGGCTTGCTCGTCGTGCCCGACGTGAAGTAGACGAGGCAGGCGTCCTCCGTCGCCGTCGTGACGTCGGGACGAGTCCAGGAGGCGCGGTGCGAGTCCCCGAAGGACGTCCAGCCCGCGGGGGCCTGGTCGCCCTCGGGGACGACCGCGATCCGCGTGACGGCCTCGACCCCGTCGACCCCCGCGAACGCCGGGGCGTCGGCCGCGTTGGCGATCACGTGCCGGACGAGCCCGCGGTCGATGCGGTCGGCGAGGTCGGCGCTGCCGAGCACGGTCGACGTCGGCAGGATGACCGCGCCCACCTTCATCACCGCGAGCATGGCCTCCCACAGCTCGACCTGGTTGCCGAGCATGAGCATGACGTGGTCGCCCTTGGCGACGCCGAGGTCGTGCAGCCACGCGGCGACCTGGTCGCTGCGCCGACGCATGGCGTCGAACGACACCCGCTGCTCGGAGCCGTCCTCCTCGACGATCCAGAGCGCCGTGCGGTCGTTGCCGTCGGCGACCACGTCGAACCAGTCGGTCGCCCAGTTGAAGCGGTCGCCGACGTCCGGCCAGCGGAACTCGTCGCTCGCCCGGTCGAGGTCGTGCCCGAGCCCCAGCAGGTGGTCGCGGGCCGCCCGGTAGGCGGCGGTGGCCGGGGCCTCGGCGGGTGCGGATGCGGGTGCGTCGGACATCCCGCCATCATGCACCCCGCCCCATGCCCGGCCCGGCATGGGCCCGTCGAGCCGCTCGCCTAGGGTCGTGACATGACGAACGACGCGACCCGCGCCTCCTCATCCGCCGACCCGTCCGCCCGCCGGCGGCCCGCCCTCGAGATCGCGGTGACGAGCGCCGCCGGGGCCGTCACGGCCCGCGACGGCGGAGCTGACCGGGTGGAACTCTGCAGCGCCCTCGAGCTCGGGGGCGTCACCCCGTCGCAGGGCCTCGTCGAGGCGGCCGTCGCGACGGGCGTGCCCGTGCACGCGCTGGTGCGGTGCCGGCCCGGCGGGTTCGCGTACGACGCGGACGAGCTCGACGTGATGGTGCGCGAGATCCGGGCGCTGGTGCGCTCGGGCGTGGCCGGCGTCGTCGTGGGCGCGCTGCGCGAGGACGGCTCGCTGGACGTCGACGCCCTCCGCTGGTTCGTCGAAGCCGCGCTCGACGCCGCCGCACCTCGGCACCGGGTCGCCGGACCCCAGGACCTCGCCGAGACCCCTCCGCGCGGCGTGGGGTCTGCGCGGGTTCCCGGGGCCTCACCACTCGAGCCGCGCACGCTGGAGTCGCGCCCGCTCGAGCCGCGCACGCTCGAGCCGCGCACGCTGGAGCCGCGCCCACTGGAGATCACCGTCCACCGGGCCGTGGACCGTGCGGCGGACCCCGTCGCGGCGGTGACGGCCCTGGCGGGGCTGGGCGTCACGCGCGTGCTGACGTCGGGCGGCTCCTCCACGGTCGGGGCGGGTCTGGCGTCGGGGGTGCTGCCGCGCCTGGTCGAGGTCGCGGGCGACGTGCAGGTGATGGCCGGGGGCGGCGTTCAGCTCGGCGACGTCCCGGCGCTCGTGGCCGCGGGGGTCGACGCCGTCCACCTCTCGGCGAAGCGGGCGCGGGCCGTGCGCGCCTCCTCGTCCCGGTCGGGGACGACCGTGTCGCTCGGCACCGAGGCGTCGACCGACTCGTGGTTCGAGACCGACCACGACCTGGTCCGCGCCGCCCGTCACGCCCTCGACCAGGCCTGAGGCCGCGGCCGCCGCGACGCCGACGGGGCCCGTCCCGGGGTCCCGACCCGCGCCTCCTCCCCAGGGTCCCGACCCGCGCCTCCTGCCCGACTCCTGACCACCTCGGCGACCGCCCCCGGTCGCGGGGGTGCACAGTGGAGCGATGACATCGACGTCCCTCCTCGTGATCGGCGGCACCGGGCAGATCAGCGCCTCGGTGGTGCGGCAGGCCCTGCGCGACGGTCTGGCCGTGACCGTGCTGAACCGCGGAAGCACCACGATCCGGCCCGTGCCCGCGGGCGTCGAGCAGCTCGTCGCCGACGTCCGGGACGAGGAGGCGCTGGTCGCCGCCCTGGACGGGCGTCGCTTCGACTCGGTGGCCGACTTCCTCACCTTCACGCCCGACCAGCTCTCCTCGATGCTGCGCGTGGTGGCCCCGCTCACCGACCAGTACGTCTTCATCGGTTCGGCGTCGGCTTACCAGAAGCCCCCGGTGACGCTGCCGATCACCGAGGCGACGCCGCTCTTCAACCCGTGGTGGTCGTACTCGCGCGACAAGATCGCCTGCGAGCGCCTGCTGCGCGACGAGCACCTCGCGGGGCGGGTGCAGGCGACCGTGGTCCGGCCCTCGCACACCTACGACGAGACGCACGTGCCGCTGCTCGGCGGCTGGACCCCGATCGAGCGCATGCGCCGCGGGGACGCGGTCGTGCTGCACGGCGACGGCACCTCGCTCTGGGCGCTGACCCACTCGAGCGACTTCGCCCGCGCGTTCGTCGGATTGCTCGGGCACCCCGGCGCCCTGGGCGAGGCGTTCCACATCATGTCGCCCGAGCTGCTCACCTGGAACATGATCGCGCGCGACCTCGCCGACGCCGCTGGGGCGTCGCTGCATGTCGTCCACCGCACGACGCAGGTCCTGACCGACGAGGTGCCCGAGTGGACGGCCGACCTCTGCGGCGACCGCAGCCACCCCGCCGTGTTCGACACGTCGAAGATCCGCGCATTGGTGCCCGGGTGGGAGGCGCGGGTCCCCTTCGCCGAGGGAGCCCGCCAGATCGTCGCGTGGCACGACGCCGACGCCTCCCGTCGAACGGTCGACCCCTGGGTCGACGACGCCTACGAGCGGCTCGTCGCGCTCTAGCCCGGGCTCGGGTCCCGGCCCCCGGCCCCGGCCCCGGCCCGTTGGAGCTTCGGGTCGACGTCGCACCACCGTCGCGTCGTCGAACTACCCGGGGGCGTGGTTCCACGACACGGGCGTGGTGCGACCTCGGCCCCGGGCCGGGCCACCGGGCCACCGGGCCACCGGGCCACCGGGCCACCGGGCCACCCTCGCACCGCCAGCGGAACGTCGCGCCACCGTCGCGTCGTCGAACCACCCGGGGGCGTGGTTCCACGACCCGGGCGTGGTGCGACCTCGGCCCCGGGACGGGCCATCGTCGCACCGCCAGCGGAACGTCGCGCCACCGTCGCGTCGTCGAACCACCCGGGGCGTGGTTCCACGACCCGGGCGTGGTGCGACCTCGGCCCCGGGCCGGGCCACCGGGCCACCGGGCCGGGCCACCGGGCCGGGCCACCGGGCCACCGGGCCACCGGGCCACCGGGCCACCGGGCCGGGCCACCGGCCCCCCTAGGCACCGCCGGCTGAACGTCACACCGCCGATGTGGGCGGTGCGACGGTCAGTGGACGGTGCGACGCAGCGCGGGCGCGGCCGCGGCCGTCGGGGCACCAGCCGCAGCCGCCTCCGATCCGGCCCGCACCGCACGCACGGCGACGGGCAGCGTCAGCCGGAACACCGCGCCGGGCCGGCCGACCCCGGGAGGCTCACAGACCAGGTCGCCGCCGTGGGCGCGCGCGAGACCGCGGGCGATGGGCAGCCCCAGGCCCGCGCCTCCGTCGCCGGACCGTCTGGCCTCGTCCAGCCGCACCAGCCGGTCGAACACCCGCTCGCGGTCGCGCTCGGGCACGCCCGGGCCGTCGTCGGACACGAGCACCGCGACCTCGTCGGTACGCGATGCGTCGAGCCAGAGCGTCACCCGCCCCGTGCCCCCCGTCGCCCGGGCGGCGTTGTCGACCAGGTTGCCGACGATCTGCGAGACCCGACCCGCGTCGGCCGCCACCACGACCGGGCCGTCGGGCAGCAGGACGCGCAGGTCGAGCGACGGCCGTCGCAGCCGCTGACGCTCGACGTCGGCGAGCAGCGACGCCCCGAGGTCGACGGGTGCGACGTCCAGCGAGATGCCCTGGTCGACGCGGGCCATCAGCAGCATGTCGTCGATCAACCGGGAGGCGCGCTCGGCCTCGCGCACCACGTGCGTCGCCAGCCGCTCGCGTTCGTCGGCCGTGCCGGGCGACCGCACGAGGGTGTCGGCCGCGGCGCGCATCCCGGCGACGGGGGTGCGCAGCTCGTGGGCGGCGTCCGACACGAACGCCCGCACCCGCGTCTCGGCGTCGAGCGCGGCCCGCTCGGCCCCCTCGACGCCGTCGAGCATCTCGTCGAAGGCGACGGCGACCCGGCCGATCTCGGTGTCGCGTCGGGCCGGCCGCAGGCGTCGTCCCCGGTCGCCGTGTGCGATCGACCGGGCGACGCCGGTCATCCGGTCGAGCGGCCGCAGGGTGACCCGCACCACGAGGGCGAGGCCGATCGCCGCGATCAGCAGGAACGCCGCGGAGGCGCCGATCATCACCCAGCGCAGCTGCACCAGGGTCTCGCCCACCGACCGCGAGTCCGTGGTCAGGGTGATCGTCGACCCGTCGCTGAGCTGCGAGACGAGCGTGGTCACCTCGTCGTCGCTCCGCACCTCGGACGAGGTGACCGTGACCGCGTCGGACGAGGAGGTGCCGGTCGCGTCCCCGGCGTCGGTGCCGCTCGGGGAGTCGGTGCCGGTCTCATCGGTACCGGTGCCGGTGCCGGTGCCGTCCGGGCTGCCGGCGCCCGCGCCTCCTGGTCCGACGTCGAGCCCCGAGGCCGGGCCGCCGCGTCCGGGGCCGTCGCCGAGCGAGGGCGGGCCCTCGCGCAGCTGGTCGGGGCTCGGGCCGGCGACGATGGCGTCGCCGTCGACGTCGCGGATGACGACCGAGAGCCCCTGGGCCGAGAGCCGGTCGGCGAGCTCGTCGCCGTCGACCGTGCCGACAAGGGCGGCGGCGGCCGCGGCGCGGTCCGAAAGCCGGTCGACGACCTGGGCGCGGAGTCGCTGGCCGAGCGTGAGCTCGACCGTCACGGCGAGCGCCGCCAGCAGGACGGCCAGCAGCAGCAGCACGGCGACGACCGTGCGGACGCGCAACGAACCGGTGCGCAGCCCGGGGGCGGCGGCCTCGGGGGCCGACACCGCGCCTCCTCGGGGGTGGTGTCCCGTCGTGAGCGCGGCGGGACGGCGGGCGCGCTTCACGCGCTCATCCGGTAGCCGAGGCCGCGGACGGTATGGATGAGGCGGGGGCCCCGGGTCTCCATCTTGCGGCGCAGGGCGCTGAGGTGCACCTCGACGAGGTTGGGGTCGTAGTCGTCGTAGCCCCAGACCTGGGTGAGGATCTGGGTCTTCGAGACGGTGCGTCCGCGGCTCTCGGCGAGGAAGCCGAGCAGGCGGAACTCGGTCGCGGTGAGGTCGAGTGGTTCGCCGCCCCGCGTGATGCGGGCCGCCTCGGGGTCGACGACGAGGTCGCCGATCTCGATCACCGACGGGATGCGGCCGCGGCGGCGGAGGACGGCCGTGACGCGCGCGATCAGTTCGGCGACGGCGAAGGGCTTGACCACGTAGTCGTCGACGCCCTCGGAGAAGCCGCGCAGCCGGTCGTCGACCTCGTCGCGGGCGGTCAGCATGACGACCGCCGCGTCGGACGAGGTGCGGATCGTGCTCGCGAGCCGGATGCCGCTCGCCCCGGGCAGCATCCAGTCGAGCACGACGAGGTCGGGCACGAACGCCTTCAGCTGTTCGGACAGGTCGGAGCCGTCGGCCAGACCGTGCACGGCGAAGCCCTCGGCGCCCAGTGCGGTGACGACGGCGGTGCGGATGGTCTCGTCGTCGTCGATCACGAGGACACGGGCGGGGCTGAGCATCCTCCGAACGGTAGGGCCGGTCGGTGGGCGGAGGCTATGGACGGGCTGGGGGTGCGGTGTGGGTCGCGTGGCCGCCGCCGAGGTCGGGGTCGAGGTGGGCGAGGACGAACGGGTCGACGCAGCCCCGGGCGAAACCGCGGATGCGTCGGTCGATGTCGCGCTGCAGGAGGACGGCGCCGATGCGCTCGGCCACGGGCGCCAGCCACGCCGGCTTGCACGAGAAGTTGTAGCGCCAGACGGCCTCGGTCGAGCTCGGGTCGCCGTCGACCTCGCTGAACCGCCATCCCCCGCCCATGCGCGCGAAGAACCACGACCCCTTCGTCATCTTCATGCCGACGTTCGTCGGTGGGTTGTACGAGACGTACTCGCTCTCCATCCGGAACCCGAAACGCTGCACGGTGAACGTCCGGACCCCTTTGGCGGCCCGGGTCGCCCCGCCCACCAGGTACTGCCGTCGGATGAACGGGTCCCACCGCTTTCGCGCCTCCCCCTGGGTCTGCGACACCGCGAAGGCGACGTGGAGGTCGACAGGAACGACGCACCGGGACTCGACGACGGGCATGGGCTCATCGTCGCACCTCCGGACGTCCGGGCGACCACGGGCATGGAAAGATCAGGACAGATCTGTCGACACCCGACCCCGAGGAGCGACGTGCTCGCACGAGACGTGACCGAGAAGAGATTCACCCCGACCCGCTTCCGCGACGGCTACGCGATGGAGGACGTTGACCCGTTCCTTGAGCGCATCCGGGCCACCCTCGCGGCCTACGAGCAGGGGACCACCGTCGGCCTCCTGGCGGACGTCGACGTCGTGGCCGCCCGGTTCCGACCGACGAGGTTCAGGGAAGGCTACGACCAGGACGAGGTCGACGACTTCCTGGACCAGGTCGTCGTCGAGCTCAGGGGACGCCAGTCGGCCGGGGGCCGCTGACCGCGTCTCGACGACGCGTCAGCCGCGGGCGTGGCGCACGTACGCGACGATCGCGTTGGCGTGCCCGTGGCCCAGGCCGTGTTCGGACTTCAGCCACGACACCACCTGCATGTGCGCGTGCTCGTCGAGACGCTCGTCGACCAGGTCGAGCCACTCCTGGACCGGCCGCCCGTAGGTGCGCTCGATGCTCGGGAAGTACGACGCCGGCCCTTTGACGGTCTGGCCGTCGGCGGGCGGTTCGGGTGCCAGGACGCGTTGCTCGGACATGCCGTGACGGTAGCAGTCGGTGTCGACGCGACTTAAGCCCCGCTTCAGATTCGGTTCCGAGAGTGGTGTCTGCCGGAGGGAACGCCCCGACCGCCAGCCGCACCGCGGCTCGCCCGGCACCCGACATCTGGAGACACCATGGCGAAGGACACCACCCCCGACGGCCGCGACGACGACCGTCGCGACGAGAACACCCCTGCGCAGGACGATGCGTGGGCCGAGCGACTGCGTCGTGAGGACGAGGACCAGGACGCCCGTGCGACGACCGAGCTGCCGGCCCGGCCGTCGGGCCAGCCCACGGCCCCGACCACCCCGATCGTCGCCGACGACCAGCGCACCCGCGAACTGCCCACGGACGGCAGCGCGTTCCAAGCGGAGTCGACCCCGCGACGGCGCCCGAGGAAGGGCCTGCTCGTCGGCATCGGCATCGCGGCGGCCGGCCTCGCCCTGGTCGGGACCAGCACCGCCGTCGCGGTGTCGAACGCCGGGAGCTCGACCAGCGCCTCCTCGAGCGCGACGCCGGGCCGGGACGACGCGACGGACCAGGCCGACGGCTCACGCCAGGGGCCGGGAGGACGAGGCTCCGACGACGCCACCGGTGCACCCACCGACGCACCGACCCCGCCTGCTGCGGGTGACGACTCGGACGAGAGCACTCCGGCCGAGGGCACCGGGCCCGACGGCGAGGCCCTGCCGACCCCGGGCGTCGGCCCCGACGGCGAAGCCCTGCCGACCCCCGGCACCGGGCCCGACGGGAAGGCCATGCCGACCCCCGGCACCGGCCCCGACGGGAAGGCCCTGCCCGAGGCACCGGAGGGCGGCCCCGCCGCCGGCGGCCCGATGGCTGGCGGACCGCAGGGCCCGGGAGAGAAGCGCGGCCCGGGCCACGGCCCCGGCGAGAAGGGCGGCCCGAAGACGGACTCCGGCGACACCGAGGACGACTCCGACCGCCCCACCCCGCCGACGGACGCGCCCGCCCCTCCCACGGACGCGCCGACCCCCACCCCCGGCACCGACGAGGGCTCGGGCTCGTAGGCCGCCGGCCGCACCGGCCGTCAGGGCGCCGGCCGCTCGGAAGCGCCGGCACCGGTCAGCACAGCAGGCTCCGTCGGAACAGCAGGCTCCGTCAGAACAGCAGGCTCCGTCAGAACCGCGTGGTGATGCTGCCCTCGACGACGGGTGGCACACCGCGGCGGTCGGCCGAGCCCCGCACCGTGGCGATCTCGTTCCACTTGTCGATCGTGGTGCAGGGGTGCGAGACGCCGAGCCGCACCAGGTCGCCGACCTGCAGCCCCGACGCCGGGTCGAGCCGCAGGAAGGCGTGCTGGTCGTTGAGGGCCGACACGTGCGACCCGTCGAGCACCCCCGGGAGGCGCCGGTCGGCCGCCTGCGGACGCCACGCCTCGAGCGGCACCGGGAACCCCTCGTCGTCCGACGTGTCGCGCCGTCCGACGTTGAGCAGGGCGAGCCCGGGCTCGGGACGGGACACCACGGACGCCCAGAGCTCGAGGGTCGGCAAGAACGAGGGCTCGGCCGTCGACCCCTCGGCCTGTTCGGCGTCGAACCCCTCGACCTGCTCGGCGTCGAACCCCTCGGCCGTTCCGTCGAACCCGGTGAGTTCGCCGTCGGTCGGCCCGCCCATCTCGCGGTCGGCCTGCGACCCCGCCGAACCGTCGCCGACGACGACCGTGACGTCGGCGTCGACGCCGGCCGCGCCTCCTGCGGTCGACGGCACGGCGTGGCGGGTCGATGGCATCGTGTCGCGGGCGAACGGGGTCAGCCGGCGATAGAGGTCGTGGTCGTGGGCGACGTACGAACCCGACCGCAGCACGACGCGCGTGCGCGGCCCCTGCAGGCCCGAGGGGTCGTGCCGGTCGCCGAGCACGGCGACGACACGGTCGAAGTAGACGCTGCCGCCGGCGGTCACCACCACGTCGTGACCTCTCGACAGCCACGGGTCGAAGGCCGGCGCACCGATGCCGTCGAGCACCTCGAGGAGCCCCCGCAGGTAGTCGTCGACCACGGCGATGCCGGCCGCGTCGACGTCGTGCGTGAGGGCGCCCTCGTACCCGGCCACCCCGGCCAGGACGAGGTGCGGTGCCGCCGCCACGGCCTCGGCGACGAGCAGCGCCTCGCGCACGGACCGCGCGCCGGTCCGGCCGAGCGGCGACCCGAACTCGACCAGCACGGCGAGCGGACGCTCGCCCTCGGCCCGCGCCAGGGCGGCGTCGACGAGGCGCACCGTCTCGACCGAGTCGACCCACATGAGCACGTCGACGCCGGGTGCGGCGAGCGCCGCGAGGGTCGCGGGCGCGAACGCGGTGCCCGCCAGGACGACGTTCGGCACACCGGCCTCGCGCGCGACGGCGACCTGGAACGCCGTCGCGAGCGTGATGCCCCACGCGCCGGCGTCGAGCTGCCGGCGCCAGATCTCGGGCGCCATCGTCGTCTTGCCGTGCGGCGCCAGGTCGACCCCGGCCTCTCGACACCAGGCGGCCATGGTCTCGACGTTGTGGGTGAGGGCGTCGAGGTCGATCGTGAGCAGCGGGGTCGCGAGGTCGATCAGCGGGACCGGCCGGGGCTCGCGGCCGAAGCCCACCTTGGTGGGGACGGGGGCGGACGGGGTCGAGGACGACGTGGTCATGGTGCCTTCAGACGGGTGCGGTTCGGGGGTGGGCGGAGTGGTGCTGCGGTCAGGCCGTGTGTCGGTACCTGACGGTAGTTTTGCAGCCACCCCCGACGGGCGACACCTCACGTCGGGCCCGCCGACCATCCACCAGAGAAGAGCAGACCTGTGAGCGAGAAGACCGAAGTCCGCACCGGCGGCGCCCCCACCCCCATCTCGACCTTCTCGCAGGGCGTGCTCAAGAACGGGTTCCTCAGCGTGTCGGGCCAGGGCCCGCAAGACCCCGCCACGAGCGAGTACCTGCACCCCGGCGACCTGACGTCGCAGACCGTCCGCACGCTCGACAACGTCAAGGCGATCGTCGAGGGCGCCGGCGGGACGTTCGACGACGTCGTGTCGCTGCGCGTGTTCCTCACCACGCGCGACGACTTCGCCGAGATGAACGCCGCGTACGAGACCTACCTGCTGCAGAACGTCCCGAGCGGGGTGTTCCCCACCCGCACGACGGTGTTCGTCGAGCTGCCGAACGAGGCCATGCTCGTCGAGATCGACGCGCTCGCGATCCTCAGCTGACGCGCTCCGGGCCTGCGGCCTGCGGCCCTGCCGAGCTGCCGCCCTGCCGCTCGTCGACAGCGGGCCAGTTCGAACTTTCCGGGCCCACACGATCGCCCGCCGCCCCCGGACACGCCCGTGTTCGGGGTCGTGCGGCGTCCAGGCGGCACCACCGCAGGAGGCGCAGGTCAGTCGGCCGCGCCCGTCACGACCACGATCTTCCGTGACCACGTCGCGTCGGTCAGCTGAGCGAGCATGAAGCGCGCCACGTCGGCCCGGGTCACGTGGCTGCCCGCCCCCTGGGGCAACCGCTCCCCCGTGGCGAGCGACCCGGTCGCCGGGTCGTCGGTGAGGCGCGTCGGGTAGACGAGCGTCCAGTCGAGTCCGCTCTCGCGCACCTCGGCGTCGGCGACGTCCTTGGCGGCGTAGACCTTGCCGAGCACGGTGTGGAAGAACATCTTCTGAAAGGTGTTCGCATCGGTCTGACTCTCGCCGACGCCGAAGGCCGAACAGACGACGAGTCGGTCGACGCCCGCGTCGTGCATCGCCGGCAGCAAGGCCCGCCCGACCTCGACCTCGACCGGGTGCCGCATGTTCCGCGAGCCGATCGCGTTCAGCACGGCGTCCTGGCCGACGACGGCGGCGCGGACGTCCTCGGCCGAGGTCGCGTCCCCGGTGAGCACCCGGACGCCCTCCGTCACGTCGAGGGACGAGGCATCGCGGACGAGCACCGTCACGTCGTGCCCCGCCGACAAGGCGACCCGCAGGACGTGGGAGCCCGTGCCCCCGGTCGCTCCCAACACCAGAACCTTCATCGCGCCTCCTGTCGTTCATCGAAGCGAACACCGTCCGACCAAGAGCGGGCCGAGAACGCTTGCGCAGGGTCGGGGCAGGGCGGGTCGGAACAGGGCGGATCGGGCCAGCCGAGACAGGTCAACGAGACGGGGTCACCGGAGGCAAGCTCAGCGGAGGCGACGGCCCGCGGCCCAGAGACCGACCAGCCCCGACGGGCCGAGGCGGGGCGTCGCGTAGGTGGCCCGGTCGGCGTACGCCCCGGGGTCCACCAGCTGGAGGTCGGCGACGGCCCCGGCGGCGATGCCGAGCGCGCCTCCTGCCCGGCCACCACCCACGGCGCCGACGCCGCCGCCGGCGCGGGCACCCGTGCCCCCTAACCCGAACCGCGAGGAGGCGCGGGTCGACATGCGCGCGATCGCCTCGCCCCGCGACAACACGGCCTGCGGCCCCGACCCGGCGTACTCGTCGAGCACGCGCGAGAACGTCCCGTACAGGCGGGGATGCACGGTGCCGGTCTCGCGCGGCAGCCCGTCCGAGCCGACCAGGGTGTTCGGCCACGCCAGGGCCGTCCGCATGCCCTCGAGGTCGGTGTGGAACACGATGACGGTCAAGGCGCCCCGTTCGGCGAGGACGAGGTCGGCGAGCACCTCGCGCGGGTCGGCCCCGACCGCCTCGGCGATCTCGGCGAGCGGCCGCCCCTCGAAGCCCGTGTGCTCGGGCCGCGTGAACCCAGCCACCGAGATCCGCTCGGGGCCGATCGCGGCGTACTGGTTCTCGAGCGTCGAGCCGGCCCAGGGTTCGAGCAACCCGTCGAGCACCTGCCGCCGCGAGCGCCTGCCGGGTCGGAGCGCCTCGAGCAGGCTCTCGACCCCGTGGTCGGCCGTGGCCGGCGGGAACAGCGACGCGACCGTCGTGCTGCCCGCGTCGTAGGGGTAGACGTCGGCGCTGACGTCGACACCGTCGTCGCGCAGGGCGTCGAGGTGCTCGACGATCGCGGGCATGCCGCCGACGTTCCGCGGCCCGGTCACCTTGAGGTGGCTGACGTGGACGGCGGCCCCGGTCTCGCGCCCCAGCGACGCCAGCTCGTCGATCGAGTCGCGGAGTCCGTCGGCCTCGTTGCGGACGTGGGCGACCAGCAGCTTGCCCCGCACCGCGCACTCCCGGGCCAGGGCGACGAGTTCGGGCCGGTCGGCGGCGTCGCCGGGTGCATACATGAGGCCGAGCGAGACGCCGAGCGCCCCGGCGTCGAGCGCCTCGCCCACCGACGCCGCGATGAGCGACCGCTCGACGCCGTCGGCCGGTCGACGGTCGAAGCCGAGCACGCCCGCCCGCAGCGGGGCGTGCGGGACGAGGGTCGCTGCGTGCAGGCCGAAGGTGCCGTCGGCGTCGCCCTCGGCCAGCGTCCGCACGTAGTCGGCGAACGTCGCCCATCGTCGCGCAGGGAACCCGCCGAGCACCGGCCGCGAGTAGTCCTCGAGCGATCGGTCCCGCGCGTCGGACGGCGACGGTGCGACGCCCTGGCCGCAGTTGCCGACGATCGTGGTCGTCACGCCCTGCCCGGTCTTGGGCGCGACCCCTCCCGGGCGGAACAACGCGGCGTCGTCGTGCGCGTGCACGTCGACGAACCCCGGCAGCACGTCGAGTCCGCTCGCGTCGACCACCTCGACCCCGGCCGGCACACCGGACGAGGAGGCGCGGCGACCGTCACCCGCGGACGCCGCGGCCCCGGGCCCCACGGCCGCGACCACGCCGTCGCGCACGACGACGTCCGCGATGCGACCCGCGCCTCCGGACCCGTCCCAGACCGTCCCGCCCGCGAGCACCAGCGTCGTCACGGGGACGCCGTCGTCACGCGGACGCCGCCGTCACGGGGACGCCACCGTCACGGGAGCACCCCGGTCGTCGCCAGGACGGGTGCGCTACTCGAAGCGCTGCCACACGGGCTTGTTCGCGTAGGTGTAGCGGTAGTAGTCCGCCAGCTGCAGCAGCGACGCCGCGGCTTCGTCGACGACGATCGTGGCGTGCCGGTGCAACTGCAACGCGCTGCCGGGGCACATCGCGCCGAGCGGCCCCTCGACCATGCCCGCGACCGCCGACGCCTTCGACGACCCCTGCGCCACGAGCACGACCTCGTGCGCGTCGAGGATGGTGCCGAGCCCCTGCGTCAGGCAGTGCGTCGGCACCTGCGACGGGTCGTCGAAGAACCGGGCGTTGTCGGCCCGGGTCTGCGGGGCGAGCGTCTTGATGCGGGTGCGCGATGCGAAGGACGAGGTGGGCTCGTTGAAGCCGATGTGCCCGTTCGCCCCGATGCCGAGGATCTGGATGTCGATGCCGCCCGCGTCGGCGATGGCCCGCTCGTACTCGACGACCGCGGCCTCGACGTCGGAGGCCCGCCCGTCGGGCACGTGGACCTTCGACGCGTCCATGCCCAGGGGCACGACGACGTCGCGCTCGATCACCGAGGCGTAGCTCTCGGGGTGCTCGAGCGGGATGCCGACGTACTCGTCGAGCGCGAACCCGGAGGCGCGGCCGAAGTCGAGCTCGCCCGCCGCGACCCGGGCCGCGAGCGACGCGTAGATGCCGGTGGGCGACGACCCGGTCGCGAGGCCCAGCACGGCCTCGGGGTCGCGCTGGACGACGGACGCGATCTTGAGGGCGGCGACACGGCCGACCTCGTCGGCGTCGCGAACGATGACGATCTCCATGGGGCTCCTTGCTGCCGAGGCGTCAGACGATGTTGGCCACGACCGACGCGATGTACGCCTCGCGTTCTTCGCGCGAGGCCGGCCGCCCGGGCACGCCCGGACGCTGCTGCCACGGTAGCGGCCCCGACTCCCGCCGGTACTCGACGCCGAGGGCGTCGAGGCGTCCGAGGTGCACGGCCAGCCGTGTGGAGAAGTCGTCGAAGTCCCGCGGTTCGGTCGTCCACAGTGCCTCGGCGACGGCGCACAACCGGGGGAACGCGAAGAAGTCGACGGTGCGGGGCGAGTCCATGTGCTCGGTCCAGATGTTGGCCTGGCCTCCGAGCACGTGACGGGCCTCGTCCTCGGCGAGCTGCGCGGGCACCGGTTCGAACGCGAACACGTCGGCCAGGGTGAGCGGGATCGACACCGGGATCGGCTCGTCGGGCCCGTCCGACTGCCGGTAGTCGAGGTAGACCTGGTCGTCGGGACACGCCACGACGTCGTAGCCGCGTCGTGCCGCCGTGATCGCGCCGGTCATGCCCCGCCACGACGCGACCGTCGCGCCGGGTGACATCGTGGCGTTCCCCTCGAGGATCTCGTCCCACCCGAAGGTGCGGCGCCCGGCCGCGGTGAGGTGCGCGTCGAGCCGCCCGATGAACCACGCCTGCAGCTCCTCCTCGTCGGCGAGGCCGCGGTCCCGCATGAGCTCCTGCGTGCGCGGGTCGGCCCGCCACTGCGCCTTGGGGCACTCGTCGCCGCCGATGCCGATCCAGGTGCCCGGGAAGAGCTCCATCACCTCGTCGAGCACGTCGGTGTAGAAGTCGACGGTCGTCTGCTCGGTGTTGAGGACGTCCTCGAAGATGCCCCACTCGGTCCCCACGGCGATCTGCCGGGGCGCCGCCACGGGCGTCCCGCCGACCTCGACGGCGCCGACGCCGAGGTGCGGGTACGCCGTGATCGCCGCCATCGAGTGGCCGGGCACGTCGACCTCGGGCACGACCGTGATGTGGCGGGCCGCGGCGTAGGCGACCACCTCGCGGATGTCGTCCTGCGTGTAGAAGCCGCCGTGCGGTCGGCCGTCCTGGGTCGCGTCCGGCCCCGCCCCCACCTGCGACGACCCCCGCCACGCGCCGACCGAGGTCAGGCGCGGGTACTTCGTGATCTCGATGCGCCAGCCCTGGTCCTCGGTGAGGTGCCAGTGGAGCGTGTTGAGCCGGTGCAGGGCCATGAGGTCGACGAACCGCAGGACGTCGTGCTTGGGCAGGAAGTGGCGGGCGACGTCGAGGTGCGTACCCCGCCAGCCGAAACGTGGTCGGTCCTCGACGTCGACGGCGGGCACGACCCAGTCGACCCCGGGCACGAGGGCCGTCCGGTACGCGGCCGCGGGCAGCAGCTGTCGCAGCACCTGCGCCCCGTGGAACGCGCCGGCCGCGTCGCCACCGGTGATGCGCACCCCCGCGGGTCGCGCCTCCAGGCGGTAGGCCTCGGCGCCGAGCGAGGCGTCCAGGTCGAAGGAGATGCCGGTCCCGTCGGCGCTGCCCTCGCGGAGCGGCAGGCCGGTCGCGGGGCGCAGCGCCTGCTGCAGCCAGGCGACGACGCCGGCCAGCTCGTCGGGCGCCGAGACGCGCGTCGCCGAGTCGAGCCGGAACGCCCCGGAGGCGCGGGTCAGCCGGGCAGGACGCGGCACGATCGCGACCGGTGCGGTCTCGGGGGTCGCGGTGCCGGCCCGCATGGTGGTCGAGGGGGTCGAGGAGTCGGTCGTCACGGGGTCAGCCCTTCACGGCGCCGGCGGACATGCCGGTCACCAGGTTGCGTTGGATGATCATGAAGAAGACGACGACCGGCAGGGAGAACAGCACCGAGGCCGCCATCTGTCCGCCGAAGTCGGTGCCGCTGGTCGGCGTGCTGAACGAGGCCAGCCAGACCGGCAGCGTGTACATCGACTGGTCCTTCATGAACGTGTAGGCCACGAGGTAGTCGTTCCACGCGGCGATGAAGGCGAAGATGCTCGTCGCGATCATGCCGGGCAGCACGAGCGGGAACATGATCCGCGTCAGCACCTGCCAGGTGCTCGCACCGTCGAGTTGCGCGGCCTCCTCGACCTCGACCGGGATCGCCAGGAAGAACCCGCGCATGACCCAGATCGAGAACGGAAGCGTCGACGCGACGTACGCCAGGATGAGCCCGCCGTAGGTGCCGAGCAGCCCGAGGCTGTTGAAGATCAGGAACTGCGGGATCAACAGGGCCGTGGCCGGCAGCATCTGGACGATCAGGATGAACACCATGATCGTGCGCCGCCCCCGGAACCGGAACCGCGACAGGGCGGCCGAGGCGAACAGTCCGAGCACGATCGAGAAGACGACGGCCCCGACCACGACGATCACGCTGTTGCGCAGGTTCGTGAAGAAGTCGGACTGCGTCACCGCGACGACGAAGTTGTCGAGGGTCGGGTTCTGCGGCCAGAACAGCGGGGTGGCCGTCATCACCTCGGGGCGCGGCTTGAACGCCGTGTTGACCATCCAGTAGACGGGGAACAGCCACACGAGGCTGAAGACGATCGCGATCGCGTTGCTGACCCAGCGGGGCTTCCGGCGGCGACGGGTCGGGCGGGCGGGCGACGGGCGGCCGGTGCCGTGGCCCGAGCGCGCCTCCTTGCTTCTCTCGTCGCGCGCGACGGTCTCGGTCGTCGTGGTGCCGACGCCGGCGGGTGCGGTCGTGGTCACAGGTCTTCTCCGGATCGGACGAGGTTGCGGACGTAGAACGCGGTCAACACGACGAGCAGCAGGGTGGTGACCACCGAGATGGCGGCGCCCTGCCCGATGTCGAAGCCGACGAACGCGGTGACGTAGGTGAAGACGCCGAGGGTCGAGGTGGCGTCGTCGGGGCCGCCGGCCGAGACGAGCCAGATCTGGTTGAAGACGTTGAAGTCCCAGATGATCGACAGGATCGTGATCAGCAGCAGCGTCGGCTTGAGGAAGACCAGGGTGACGGTCCGGTACACGCGCCACTCGCTCGCCCCGTCGAGCCGCGCGGCCTCTTTGTACTCGAGCGGGATCTGCGTCTCGGCGGCGTACATGGTCAGCGCGATGAAGGGCACGGCCTGCCACACGATCAGCAGCCAGATGCTCGTGTAGGCGAGGGCCGCGTCGTTCGACCAGTCGACGTTGGTCATGTCGCCCACCAGGCCGGTCCGGGTCAACAGCCAGTTCACGACGCCGTAGCCGGGCTGGAACAGCCACTTCCAGACGATCGACGACGCCACGTTGGGCATCGCCCAGGCGAGGATCAGCACGACGGTCACCGTGTAGCGCATCGGCGTGCCGAGCCGGGTCAGCAGGTGCGAGACGCCCGTGCCGATCAGGACGCTGCCGCCGACCATCGCGGCCGTGAAGACCAGCGTGCGGACGAGCGACCACCAGAAGTCGGTGTCGGCCAGCAGGGTCGCGTACTGCTGCACGCCGACCGAGTCGTACGCGCCGGTGAAGAGCGAGCGCTGGTCGTAGTCGGTGAACGACGTGAAGACCAGGAACACGATGGGCGCGACGGTCACGGCGAGCAGCACGATGCCCGCGGGCGACAGCAGCCAGAGCGGGGCGAGCTGGCGCTTCCCGCCGGGGCGCACCGGGGCCTTCCGTTCGGCCTTCGGGCGCCGGCCGCCCTTCCGGTCGGGTGCCGCGCCGGGCGGGGTCTCGGTGAGACCGGGGGCGATCGAGAGGGCCACGGTTCCTCTTTCGGTTCGAGTCCAGGAGGTGCGGGTCGAGGGGGCGGGAGCGTCGCGCGATCAGGTGGTCGCGTGACGCCCCCGGGGTGCTGCCGAGGGCTCGGTGCTAGTCGTTCAGCGCCTCGTCGGTGGCCTCGTCGAAGGACTTCGCGGCCGCCTCGGGCGACTTCGAGCCCGAGACCACCGAGGAGAAGAGCTGGTTGATGCTCTTGTCGCCCTCGAGGGCCGCCCAGTTCGCGCTGGCGGGGGTGGCCTTCGAGTTGAGCGCGGCGTCGAAGAAGCCCTTCTGGATCGGCGTCACCACGCTGCCGGCCGCCTCGATGCCCTCTTCGCTGTTCGGGATCCAGCCGTCGTTGCCCACGACCCACTCGCTCTGGATGTCCGGGCTCGTGGCGATCTTGGTCCACTGCAGGGCCAGGTCGGAGTTCTGGCTCTTGGCCGCGATTCCCCAGTCCGAGCCGCCGAGCATGACCGGCTGCGTCTCGCCCGACTTGCCCGGCATCGGGAACGTGCCGAAGTCGTCGTCGGTCAGGGCGGGGTTGGCCTTCTGGATCAGGTCGATCGAGCCGTTGGTGTGCAGGATCGTCGCCGTCTTGCCGTCCGCGAAGACCTGCGTCTGGTCGGGCGCGTCGGTGTCGAGGGTCTGCGAGGCGGGCGTCGAGTAGGCGTTCTGGAACTCGGTGAAGTCGGCCAGTCCCTGCTGCGCCTCGTCGCTCGCCAGGCCCGCCTTCCAGGTGCCGTCGCTCGACGTGGCGATCTCTCCGCCGGCGTCCCAGACGAACTGCATGCCCGCGTACCAGTACTGGCCGGGCAGGTAGAACGCCGAGAAGTCGGACGCCGTGTTCGCGGCCTTCACCTTGTCGAGGTCGGCGGTGAGCTCGTCGTAGGTGGTGGGCGCCTCGGTCACGCCGGCCTCGGCCCACATCGTCTTGTTGTAGATGACGGCGCGGGCACCGGCGAAGCCGGGCACGGCGTAGAGCGAGTCGTCGACGGTCGCGGGCTCCTCGAGGCCCGTCAACCAGGTCTGACCCTGCTCGAGGTCGTCGCGGTACGCCGTCAGGTCGAGGAGTGCACCGTTGGCCGCGTAGCTGGCGACCTGCGTGTTGCCGAGGTCGAGCACGTCGGGTGGGGTGCTCGTGGCGAGTGCCGTGCTGATCTTGGTGGTGATGCCGTCCCACTGCTGGATCTGGACGTCGACGTCGGCGCCCGTCTGCTTCGTGAACTCCTCGTTGACGGCATCGATGGTCTCGGGCGTGTAGTCGCCCGTCATCACCCAGACCGTGAGGGTCTTGCCGTCACCCTTGGTGGTGGGCACGGCCTGGGGTTCGTCGGACGAGCTGCCGCCCGTGCCCGAGCTCGAGCAGGCGGACAGGGCGAGTGCCGCGGCCAGGCCCAGGGCCCCGACCGCCGTGTAGCGTTGGATTCGCAATTTCATCTCCTCGTTCTCGAAGCGGGGATGCCGCATCGCTGTGGTCCCGGCCCGCGCTCGCACAAGCGTCGGGTCGGGAATGCGGCACGGGCCGAGGCCCTCGCCGCCTCCGGGGGTGGACCCCCGAGGTCTGTGGTGGGGCGGTCGCCCCGGGCGAGCCGGGCACCGGGCGAGCCGGGCACCGGGCGTGCCGACGCCGGGCGTGCCGACGCCGGGCTCACGTCAGCCCCAGTTCGGCCTGCAGCACGAACGACGCGGCGCCTCGCAGGGCGAGGTCGGTGCCGCTGCCCGCGATCCGCATCGTCAGGCCGTTGCTGACGGCGGACAGCGTGCGCTGCCGGACGGTCTCGCGGGCTGCGCGCAGCATCGCGCCCTCGACCAGGTCGGCCGGGCCCGACAGCACGACCTCGTCGATGTTGAGCGCGCTGACGATGGGGGCGAGCACCAGGCCGAGCGCGCGACCGGCCTCGTGGAGGACGGCGCCGCGCGACCCCTCGTCGTGCTGTCGGAGGCGCGCCCTCAGCTGCGGGGCGGCGATGGCCTCCTCGAGGCAGCCGCGTCGACCGCACGCGCACACGTCGCCGTTCTCGTCGACCGTCACGTGCCCGATCTCGCCGGCCGAGAACTGGTCGCCCTCGACGAGCGCACCCGCGACGATCAGCCCGACCCCGACACCGTGGTCGATCGTGACGACGATGAGGCTCTGGCCCGCCGGGGACCGCCCGTCGCCGCTCTGCCCGGCTGCAGCCGGTCCGGTCGCGCCCGGTCCGGTCGCGCCCCGCCCGGTCGCATCGTTCCCGACCTCTTCGCCGAAGGTGCGGATGCCCATCGCCGCGGCGTTGGAGTCGTTGCCCACGTGGACGGGCAGACCGGTGCGGGCCGACAGTCGGGACCGCAGCGGGAGGTCGTACCAACCGAGGTGGACGGCCGTGCGCACGACGCCGTCGTGGTCGACGATGCCGGGGGTCGCGACGCCGACCCCGAGCAGCCGGCGGGTCGTCCGCGAGGCGAGGTCGTCGACGAGCCGCTCGACCAGGCTCACGGCGGCCTCGCCGACGGCCCCGTCGAGTTCGACCCCGGCGCGCTCCACGACCCCGCCCCGCAGGTCGACGACGGCCCCGACGAAACGCTCGGCACTCGACAGGTCGACCGTGACGATGTGGAAGGCGTCCGACTCGATGCCGACGAGCGTCGCCGGCTTGCCGACCCGCGCGTCGTCGCGGACGCCGAGCTCGCGGGCGATGCCGTCGTCGATGAGTTCGGCGACGAGGGCGGAGACGGTGGGACGCGTCAGACCCGAGCGACGCGCGAGGTCGGCTCGACTCATGGAGCCGTCGCGGTACAGGGCCTGCAGGAGGAGGGACCGGTTGTGGGCGCGGACCGGCGGCTGCTGCTGCCGGGTGATCGTCGTGCTGGTCACGGGCGCGTCCTCTCGTCTCGGCATCGTCGCCGACCTCGGACCCGGTGAGAGGGCCCGTCGGCAGCGGTGCCGGGTGGCGTCGCCGTGGTGGCGTGCCGTTAGTAAATGGGCCTTACAAACACGTGTCAAGGTGCGTGGCGGCGAGTTTACGCACACGAAACACCGGCGGTCAACACCCGAAACACGGCGACCCACGGGCCGCGACCCCTTGCCGCGACCGGGTTCGTAAGCTTTACTAACAAACATGTCCACGCTCGCCACCGTGTCCGTCGCCGCGCCTCACGGCGCCGTCGGCGGTGCGCCGGCGGGACCGTCCGCAGCCGGGTCGACGGAGTGGCCGTGAGGGTCGGCCTCGACATCGGCGGCACCAAGATCGACGCGGTCGTCGTCGACGGGTCCGGAGCCCCCGTCCATCGCCTCCGCCTGCCCACGGGGTTCGGCCCCGATGCCGTGCTGACGAACGCGGCCACGGCGGTCGCCTCGTTGGCGGACCGCTCCGGCGTCGCCGTCGAGGCCTTCGAGTCGGTCGGCGTCGGCATCCCCGGCCTCGTCGACGGCACGACGGGTCGCGTGCGGCACGCCGTGAACATCGGCTTCGACGACGTCGCCGTGGGGCCGACGCTGAGCGCCCGGCTCGGGGTCCCGGTCCGGGTCGAGAACGACGTCAACGCGGCCGCGCTCGGCGCGTACCTCGCCATGTCGCTGTCGGGGTCCGTCGGCTACCTCAACCTCGGCACCGGCCTCGCTGCGGGCCTCGTCGTCGACGGCGAACTCTGGCGCGGCTCGCGGGGCGTCTCGGGCGAGATCGGTCACGTCCCCGTCGACCCCGGGGGCGAGCTCTGCCCCTGCGGGCAGCGCGGCTGCCTCGAGACCGTCGCGGCCGGTGCCGCGGTGTCCCGTCACTGGCCGACCGAGGGGGCGTACCCGGCCGTGGCGCTGTTCGCGGCGGCCGACGCCGGCGACCCCGAGGCCGTCCGCGTGCGTGCAGACCTCGCGGCGGGGGTGGCGGCCGCGGTGCGCCTCCTCGTCCTGACGACCGACGTGGACTCCGTCGTGATCGGCGGCGGCCTCAGCAACCTGGGACGACCCCTGCTCGACGACGTCGCCGGGGTGCTCGACCGGTGGGCGGCGGGGTCGCCCTTCCTCGCCTCGCTCGAGCTGTCGTCGCGCATCGAGCTGCTGCCGCCGGGGTTCCCCGTGGCGGCCGTCGGTGCCGCGACGATCGGCGCCCGCGGACCCGCGACGGCCGTCGGTGCCGCGACGACCGGGGCCCGCGGACCCGCGACGGCCGTCGCTGCCGCCCTCTGACCGCCACCACGGCCTGCCCCCACGTCGCCACGTCGCCACGTCGCCACGTCGCCACGAGATGGTCACAGCACCAGGAGAAAACCTGGCGCTGTGACCATCGCGAGGTGCGGTGCCCGCAGGTGCGGCGCTACGCCCGGGCCACCCGCAGCGTCACGATCTCGAACGGGCGCAGCGTCAACTCGACCGCGGAGCCCGACGCCCACCGACCGGCCCCGGCCGTGCCCGACGCCAGCTCGCGCTCGATGAGGTCGGTGCGCCACGCCTCGCCGAACCCGCTGTCGGCGTCGACCGTGACGGTGGTGGCCGCCCGAGCACCGAGAGCCTCGTAGAGCCGCACGATCAGGTCGCCTGACCGATCCTCGGCCAGCTTGACCGCCTCGATCAGCACGGCCGGCGACGACGACGACACCAGCGGAGCGACCCCGGCGCCCGACGACCCCTCGACCCGTCGGACGGGCAGGTTCATGCGGTAGCCCGCGGTCGCGGCGTCGAGCACGTCGGGCGCGACCCGCACGGACGAGCGCAGCACGTGCCGCCCCTGATCGGCGTGCGGGTCGGGGAACGTGGGTGCCCGCAGCAGCGACTGGCGCACGAGCGTCGTCGTGCCGCCGTCGCCGCCCTCGGCCGTCTCGCGGGTGCTCCGCGTGATGTCGTGGCCGTAGGTGGCGTCGTTCGCCACGGCCACGCCGAAGCCGGGCTCGGCGACGTGCACCCAGCGGTGCGCGACGGTCTCGAACCGGGCGAAGTCCCACGACGTGTTCTGGTGGGTCGGGCGCTGCACGTGACCGAACTGCACCTCGGAGGCCGCCCGGTCGGCGTGCACGTCGAGCGGGAACGCCAGCTTGAGCAGCTTCTGCCGTTCGTGCCAGTCGACCTCGGTCTGCACGTGCAGTTCGCCCTCGCCGTCGTCGAGCCACCAGCGCTGCAGGATGGTCGAGTCGCCGACGCGGCGGGTCACGACGAGCGCCCCGCCATCGGCGACGACCGACTCGGCCTCGACCAGGTCGGTGCGGACGTTCTTGTAGGCCTGGTCGACGTCCCATGCGTCCCACTGGTTGGGGGTGTCGCGGAAGAGCTGCAGCAGCCCGAGCCGGGCCCCCGGGGCGACGAGGTCGCGTCCCGACGTGGCGTCGACGAGCGAGGCGACCAGGCCGTCACCGTCGAACACCGCACGCACCAACCCGTTGTCGAGCACCCAGCCGCCGTCGGAGGCGACCGGTGCCACCGACCCGACCCCCGCCTCCTGGGCCCGTCCCGCGGCCGACCCGGCCGCGGCGTCGACCCCGGCCGACGGGACCGGCCCGGCGTTGAACGTGGTCGTCGCCGACCCCGTCCCCGCCAGTGCCCGCTGGGCCGAACCGATGATCGCCTCGAGCTGCTGGGCGACCCGCGCGTAGTGCCGCTCGGCCTCGTGGTGCACCCACGCGATCGACGACCCGGGCAGGATGTCGTGGAACTGCTGGAGCAGCACGACGTGCCAGATCTCTTCGAGCTCGTCGTAGGGGTAGTCGAGCAGGCCGCGTGCGGTCGCCGTGGCGCTCCACAGCTCGGCCTCGCGCAGCAGGTGTTCGCTGCGACGGTTGCCCTGCTTGGTGCGGGCCTGCGACGTGTACGTGCCGCGGTGGAACTCGAGGTACATCTCGCCCGACCACACGGCCGGGTCGGCCAGCTCGGCCCGTGCCTGCGCGAAGAAGGAGGCGGGGGTGCCGACGGTCACGCGGGGCGAGCCCTCGAGGTCGCCGGCCCGGCGCGCGGCCGCCATCATCTCGCGGGTCGGGCCGCCACCGCCGTCACCCCAGCCGAACGGGACGATCGAGACGTTCGAGAACCCCTTCTCGGCGTAGCCGCTCTCGGCGTGGGCGAGCTCGGCCGGCGAGAGGTCGGAGTTGTACGTGTCGACGGGCGGGAAGTGCGTGAACACGCGACTGCCGTCGATGCCCTCCCACAGGAAGGTGTGGTGCGGCATGCGGTTCGTCTCGTTCCAGGACTCCTTCTGCGTGAAGAACGAGCTGGCGCCGGCCGCTCGGGCGATCTGAGGCATCGCCCCGGTGTAGCCGAATGAGTCGGGCAGCCACACCTCGTCGTTGTCGATGCCGAACTCCCGGAGGAAGAACCCCTTGCCCGCGACGAACTGCCGGGCCAGTGCCTCGCCGCCGGGCATGTTGGTGTCGGACTCGACCCACATGCCGCCGACCGGCACGAACCGGCCCTCGGCGACCTTCTGCGCGACCCGTGCGAACAGCTCGGGGTAGCGCTCCTTCAACCAGGCGTACTGCTGCGCGCTCGAGGCGGCGAACACGAAGTCGGGGTCGTCGTCCATCAGGGCGACGACGTTCGAGAAGGTGCGGGCGACCTTGCGCTGGGTCTCGCGGACGGGCCAGAGCCAGGCCGAGTCGATGTGCGCGTGGCCGGTCGCGACGACCCGGTGCGCGCTCGCGTTCGCCGGTGCCGCGAGCACCTCGGCGAGCGCGGCACGCCCGGCTGCCGCGGTCCCCGCGACGTCCGCGTGGTCGACGACGTCGCACATCCGGTCGAGCGCCCGCAGGATCTCGTGCCGTCGCGGCGACGTGAGCGCGAGGGTGCGCATCAGCCCGACGAGGGTCCAGACGTCGCGGTCGAGTTCGGCGACCACCTCGTCGCGTTCGGCGAGCACGATGCTGCGCAGGGCGTAGATCGGGGCGTCGCCCGCGGTCTCGGGGTCGCCGAGCGGTGTCTCGCCGTGGAAGTCGTCGCCACCGATGTCGGGGTTCGACGCGGCCTCGACGTAGACGTCGATCGTGCTGCCCGGGGTGACGCCCGCGCCGATCGCCGTCAGCGGCACGTAGCCGTTGTACGGCTCGATGGCCTTGACGATCGTGCCGTCGGGTCGCCAGACGAGGCCCTCGGCCTGGAACCCGGGCTGCCTGATGCTGAAGCCCAGGTCGACGACGAGTTCGAGGGCGGTCGCCGGGTCGGTGCCGAGGTCGTCGGGCACCGTCCCCGTGACGTGGAACCACGTGGTGCCCCACGGCCTGCTCCACGGCGAGCCGACGGCGAACGGCTCGAACGTCTGCGAGACGGCCTCGGCGAAGGGGACCGGCTCACCCGGCGCCTCCCAGGCCGCGATCGTCAGCGGGACGGCCCGGCGGTAGACCGCCGGGGTGATGCGGTCGCGGACGAAGCGGTCGATGCGGGCCTCGACGAGGACGGTGTTGTCGTGCATGGGATCAGTCTCCTGACGGGCGCGCCGGGGCGCACGGTGGGGCGGGTCGTTCTGTGGACCGGGAGGGCGGCGGGGGCACTGGTGGGGAGGCGCCTCACCCCTTCACGGCGCCGGCCAGCGCGTTCGAGCCGCCGAGGGTCCGCGAGACGAGGACGTACAACGCGATGACGGGTACCGAGTAGACGATCGAGAACGCCGCCAGCTGGCCGTACGCCACCGAGCCGTACTGCCCGAAGAAGTTGAAGATGCTCACGGCCGCCGGCTGCTTGTCGGGGCTGAGCAGCAGGACGAACGGCACGAAGAAGTTCCCCCAGGCCTGGATGAACACGAAGATGAACACCACGGCGATGCCCGGCCGCATGAGCGGCACCACGATGCGCGTCAGGGTCGAGAACATCGAGGCCCCGTCGGTCCACGCGGCCTCTTCGAGCGAGATCGGCACCGAGTCCATGAAGTTCTTCGCCATCCAGATCGCCATCGGCAGGCTGGTCGCGGCCAGGAAGAACACCGTGCCGCCGATCGAGTCGATCAGGTTCAGCGAGACGAACAGGCTGTAGACAGGCACCATCATCGCGGTGATGGGCAGGCCGGTGCCGAAGAGGATGCCGTAGAGGAACGGCTTGTTGATGCGCATCCGGTACCGCGAGAGCGGGTACGCCGCGAGGATCGCCACGACGACGGTCACCAGGGCGCAGCCGCCCGACACGATGAGGCTGTTGGCGAGCGGGACGAACGAGATCTCGGGCGTCAGCACGGCGGTGAAGTTGTCGAGCGTGAACTGCGACGGCACCTTCGCCGACAGCGTGGCCGACGGGTCGAACGAGGCCAGCAGCAGCCAGGCGAGCGGGACGGCGAAGCAGATCGCGATGACGATCAGCACGGCGTTCGAGACGGCCTTCATGCTGCGGCCGCTGGGTGAGGTCATGGCCATGGTCAGTCGACCTCCGGTTTGAGGGCTCTGATGTAGATGATCGAGAAGACCGCGCCGACGAGCAGCATGATCGTGGCGATGGCGGTCCCGAAGCCGAGCTGCGAGAACTGGAACGCCTCCTGGTAGGCCAGGATCGGCAGGGTCGTGCTGTTGACGCCGGGCCCGCCGCCGGTCATCACGTAGATCAGGGTGAACACCGAGAGCGTCTGCAACGTGGTCAGCATGAGGTTGGTCGAGATGCTCCGTCGGATGACCGGCAGCGTGATGAAGACCAGGCGTTGCCAACCGGTGGCGCCGTCGACCTCCGCCGACTCGGTGATCTCGGGGGGCACCTCCTGCACCGCCGCCGAGTAGACGAGCATCGAGAACGCGGCACCACGCCAGATGTTGGCGAGGATCACCGAGAGCATCGGCATCGCGTAGAGCCAGTTGGCGCCCGTGATGCCGAACCACGACAGGACCGTGTTGAGCGTGCCCGCGTCGTTGAAGAACGCGTACGCCGCGAAGGCGGCGACGATCTCGGGCAGCACCCACGCGGCGATGACGAACGTGCCGACGATCGAGCGCACGACCTTGTGGCCGTTCCGCATCAGTAGCGCGAGCCCCAGGCCGACGACGTTCTGGCCCACCACGGCCGAGAAGAAGACGAAGGCGAGCGTCAGCAGCACCGACTTCGGGAAGTCCGGGTCGGCGAACAGCTCGGTGTAGTTGCGGAACCCGATGAACTCCGAGCCGCCGGCGGCGTAGCCGGTCAGCGAGGCGTCGGTGAACGAGCCGTAGAAGCTCGAGATGACGGGCCCCAGCAGGAACAGGGCCAGCAGGACGAAGGCCGGGACGAGCGGCAGGGTGCGGGCGCCGGTGCGCAGGGCGCGCGCCTTCGACGCCCCCGCCCGGCGACCCGGCTTCTCGCCGTGGGGCCCGGGGCCGGGCCCGGAGGCCCCCGGTCGGCCGCTCTCACGGCCGACCGGGGTGGGGGCGATGGTCGCCATGTGGCTAGTCCCCCGCCTTCTGCGTCTGGTCCTCACCGACGATGCCGACCAGCTGGTCGTCGAAGGCGGCGGCCGCCTCCTCGGGGCTCTGCTGGCCCGTCATGACGGCCTCCATCGCGACGGTGATCTCGTTCGAGATGCGGCTGTAGTCGGTGGTCGCCGGACGGAAGTGCGTCACCGGCACGATCGACGAGAAGAACTCGAAGGTCGGGTTGCTGCCGACGTACTCGGGGTCCTCGGCGACGTCGCTGCGCACCGCGATCTGGCTGGCGGCGATGTCGTAGCTCTGCGAACCGTCCTTGTCGAGGGCGTCGGCGATGAACTCGAACGCCTTGTCGGGGTTCTTGGTCTTCGAGCCGACGGCCAGCGTCCAGCCGCCCGACATGCTCGTCGCACCCGGCTTCGCACCGTCCTGGGTGGGCATGGGCGCCTGGCCCATCACGTCGTTCCACTCGGGCCACGGGTTGGTGCCGGTCTCCAGCCAGGTGCCGCTCATCCACGAGCCGTCGAGGGCGATCGCGAGCTTGCCCTGCGGGAGCCATTCCCCACCGACGATGGTGGCGATGTTGGTGTCCAGCGCCTCCTCGGGTTTCGGTCCGATGCCGCCCTGGTAGACGTCCTCGATGAAGCCGAGCGAGTCGACGAAGCCCTGCGAGTCGGTGAGCCACTTGCCGGTCTCGTCGTCGTACAGGGTGCCGGTCGGCGTGCCGTACAGCAGCATCTCGAAGCCCTGCATGGTCGCGCCCTCGCCCTGCGGCTTGCCCGAGTACACGTTGAGCGGGACCACGTCGGGCACCTTCGCCTTGACCGTCTCGGCCGCGTCGAGCACGTCCTGCCAGGTCTTCGGCTCCCACGGCACGGGCAGGCCGGCCTGCGCGAAGAGGTCCTTGTTGTACCAGAGCGCCCGGGTGTCGGTGCCCATCGGGATGCCGTAGGTCTTGCCGTCCTCGCCGACGCCGGCCTCCTTGGCGTTGTCGTAGAACGCGTCCCAGTCCTCCCACGCGTCGGTGTACTCGTCGAGCGGCAGCAGGTAGCCGGCGGCTGCGTCGCTCTTGACCTTGAAGGTGTCCTCGTACATGACGTCGGGCGCGGTGGCCGCCGACCGGTTCATCAGCGCGAGTTTGGTGAAGTAGTCGTCGTTCTGCGCCGCGATGGGCACGAACTCGACCTTCATGCCGGGGTTGGCCGCCTCGAAGGTCTTCGCGGTCTCCTTCATGTGGGCGTCCATCTGCGTGAACGTCCCGAACTTCTGGTACGCGACCTTGATGGTGTCGGAGTCGCCGCTGCCGGCGCCCCCCGAGCAACCCGAGGCCAGCAGGGCCGTGGCGACCGCTGCGGCGGCGACGGCCAGTGCGCGCTTGCGCCCCCGGACCGAGGTGAACGTGCGTGACATGGTGCTCCTTTGCTCCAGTCGCGTCGGCGCCGGGCTGCTCTGCCCGACCGCGATGCGATTACTACATCGTATGGAGTAACTCGTGTCAAGACGTCGGCCCGCATCGGTCCGGTAACGGCGCCCGAGCCGAGGAGGCGCGGGTCGGGCCCCCGCGAGGCGCGGGTCACGACCGCAGGAGGCGCGGGTCGGGACCCGAGGAGGCGCGGGTCGGCCCCGTCAGGCGCGGATCAGCAGGGCGGAGGGTCGCGGCGAGAACGTCTGGTCGAGCACGAGGCAGGCGGCTCCGACGGCCGCGACGTCGATGCCGATCGACGACTCGACGAGCCGGATCGGGTGCTTCGGGATCAGCGCCGGGTCGTCGCGGAGCGCGGCCGGCAGCACCGCGAGGACGTGCCGCGACAGCGGCGCCCAGAACGGGCCGCCGAAGACGACCTCGTCGAGGTCGAGCAGGTTGACGATGGTCACGAGGGCGCGCGCGAGGTGTCGGCCCGCGCCGTGCAGCACCCCGAGGGCGCCGGCGTCTCCCAGGTCGGCCTTGCCGACCAGGGCGCCGAACGCCTCGTCGATGCGGCGCATGTCGACGTCGTCCCCGCTGCGAGCCGCCTCGGCGAGCGCCTCGTCCGAGACGTCCCCCTCGAGCAGCACTCCCGTGGCCGCGGCCTCCCGCACGAGGGCGTGCGGCGTGATGAGCTCCCCGACGCAGCCGATGCGCCCGCAGGTGCATCGGTGGCCGTGGTCGTCGACCATCACGTGCCCCGAGTCCCCCGCGTTCGCGCTGGCCCCGCGCAGCACGTCGCCGCCGAGCACGAGCCCGGTGCCGTAACCGGTGCCGTAGTAGACGAAGGCGAAGTCGCTGCGCTCACCCGCGCCTCCGTCGCTGAGCCAGAGCTCGGCGACCGCGCAGGCCGTGACGTCCTTCTCGAGCAGCACCGGCAGACCGGTCGCCTCGCTGAGCGCCCGACGCAACGGCACGTGCCGCCAGAGGGGCATCATCGGGGGGTCGAGCACGAGGCCGGGCCCGATGTCGACCGGGCCGGGCGAGGCGATGCCGACCCCCAGCAGCAGGTCGCGGTCGACGCCGCTCGTGACGACCAGTCCGTCGATGGCCCGTGCCATGAGGGCCACCACCTCGTCGGGTTCGCTGGCGGAGGGCGTCAACTCTCGGGCGTGGGCGACGACCGTGCCGACGAGGTCGAGCAGGACGAACGTCAGCACGGCGGGGTCGATGTGCACGCCCACGGCGAAGCGCCCGCGGGACTCGAGCTGCAGCATGGTGCGGGGCTTGCCGGGACCGCTGATGACGGTGCCGCTCTCGCGGATGAGCCCCGCCTCGATCAATCTGCGCGAGACGTTCGTCACGGCCTGGGGACTGAGTCCGGTGCGCCCGGCGATCTCGGTCCGGCTGAGGCCCGCGCTCTCCCGCCGGATGGCGTCGAGCACGACCGACCGGTTGTAGCCGCCGATCGCCGGCAGGTTCGTCCCGCGGTTCATTCTCGTCATCATCCACGACGTCGGGGGGTCGCGCGCGCACCACCGCCGGTCATCCGCCCGACGGTGGTGCCCGTCGGGACGCCCCGTTACCCTGAACGCATGTCTGGACTGCGCCTCGAAGAACTGTCCGCCGCCACCGTCGTCGCGGCCAACAACCTCACCCTCAAGCCGGGGCAAGAGCAGTTCGTCGCCCCCGTCTCGCACTCGATCGCCGAGGCGTACGTCAACCCGACCACCGCCTGGCCCCGCGTCGTGGTCGACGACGACGACACGGTGGTCGGCTTCATCATGGGCAACTTCGACGCCGAGGCCGACGACGAGGCGCTGCGCAGCTGCATCTGGCGCATCAACGTCGAGGCCGACGCCCAGGGTCGGGGCATCGGCCGGTTCGCCGTGCACGCCCTCGCCGACGAGGCCCGCAGCCGCGGCTTCGACCGGGTCACCGTCATCTACGAGCCGGGTGACGACGGGCCCGAGGACTTCTTCCACCACATCGGCTTCGAGGTCATCGGCGAGACGCCCTACGGCGAGCACGTCGCGGGCCTGACCCTGGCGTCGTCGCAGGTCTGAGCCGGCACCGCGTGAGGTCGACGTCGTGACCCCGGGCGCCTCCGCCCGCGGCGGCGAGCCCGCGCCGCACCCCGGCCCCGACCCCGGGCCCGGCCTGGCCCCCGGCCCCGGCCCCGACCCCGACCCCGACGACTTCGTCTCGCAGGTCCTCGCCGTCGTCGAGTCGATCCCGCCGGGCCGCGTGATGACCTACGGGTCGGTCGCCGCCGCCCTCGGGTCGCGGGCCTCCCGTGCCGTCGGCCAGGTGATGGCCTACGCCGGGGCCGACCTGCCCTGGTGGCGGGTGATCCGCGCCTCGGGCCACGCCCCGCGCGACCACGAGCAGCGCGCCCTCGAGCAGTACCGGGTCGAGGGCACGCCTCTGCTGTGGAGCCGGTCGGGCACCTTCCGCGTCGATCTGGAGCGCGCCTCCCACCGTCCCTGAGCGACTGCACCACGGACCACCGGCATCACCGGGACGGGCATGTTCGTCGGAGACGGTCGTCCACGACCGCCCGCCTCCCCCGGCGCCGCCCGCCGTCGCCCGGGTCGCCTCAGCGCGTCCGGTCGTAGGGGGTCGTCGTCGACACGGCGACCAGACCCGACCGCTCGAGGATCGGACGCGAGTCGTCGGTCGAGTCGCTGTGCACGAGGGTCTTGCCCTGCGCGAGGGCGGAACGCGCGCGCGCCGCGGTCAACGCCCGGTAGATGCCCCGGTGGCGGTACGCCTCGAGCGTGGCGCCGCCCCAGATGCCGACGAAGTCCGTGCCGGGGACGGGTTCGAGCCGGCCTCCGCTGACCATCCGGCCGTCGACCTCGGCGACCCAGAGCTCCATGCCGTCGCCACGGACCAACCGGGACAGCAGCGCGTCGGCCATCCGCGCGTCGACCGCCTCGCCGAACGCCTCGTCGACCATCGCACTCATCGCCCGCACGTCCGCCTCGGTGGTGACCCGACGCACCGTCACGCCCTCGGGCACCTCGCCGAGGCCCGCGAGTGCGGCGAGCGGCCCGATCATGATCGACTCGGGCTCGCCGGGTTCGAAACCCGAGGCCATGAGTGCGTCGTGCAGCCCGGGGGCACGGTCGTGCCCCCGGGTCTTCCACTCGACCCGGGTGATCTCGTCGTCGGCGTCGAAGTGCTCGACGGCGGCCGCCACCAGCGCGCGCACCGCGTCGGCGTCCGCGTCGCCGAGGTCGCGGTAGGTGACGAACCCGCGACCACCGGCGAAGGTGACGAGCCGCAACGGACCGTGGCGGGTGACCGCGATCGCGCTCGGCGTCTCGGCATCGGTGCGGAGTTGCTCGTCGTAGGCCTGCAGGTAGCTCGTCGCGTCGGTCATCGAGGCCACGCTAGCCGAGCCCGGACGGCGGGCGGGGCCCGCCGTCCGGGCCCCGCCTCACACGAGCGAGTCGCGCCACGCGGCGTGGAGCTGCGCGAAGCGGCCGGTGCCCGCGATCAGGTCGTCGGGGGTGCCGTCCTCGACGATCTTGCCGTGCTCCATCACGAGCACCCGGTCGGCGATCGCGACCGTCGACAGGCGGTGCGCGATGATGACCGCGGTGCGGTCGGCGAGCAGCGTCTGCAGGGCCTCTTGCACCATGCGCTCGGACGGGATGTCGAGCGACGCGGTCGCCTCGTCGAGGATCAGCACGCTCGGGTTCGCGATGAACGCCCGGGCGAACGACAGCAACTGGCGTTGCCCGGCCGACACCCGGCCGCCGCGCTTGTTCACGTCGGTGTCGTACCCGTCGGGCAGGGCCTCGATGAACTCGTGCGCCCCGACCGCCTTCGCCGCCCGCACGATCTCGTCGCGCGTCGCGTCGGGCTTGCCGAGCGAGATGTTGTCGGCCACCGAACCCGAGAAGAGGTACGCCTCCTGCGTCACCATGACGATGGCGCGGCGGAGGTCCTTAGGGTGCAGGTCGCGCAGGTCGACGCCGTCGAGCGTCACGGCACCGCGCGTCGGGTCGTAGAAGCGCGAGATCAGCTTCGCCAACGTCGACTTGCCGGCCCCCGTCGATCCGACGAGGGCGATGGTCTGCCCCGCCGGCACGTGGAGGTCGAAGCCGGGCAGCACGACCGTGTCGGCGTTGTAGGCGAACTCGACGTCGTCGAAGTGCACCTGCCCCTTGGCGTCCCACAGGTCGACCGGGCGCGTCGGGTCGGGCACGCTCGGCTGCTCCTCGAGCACGCCCGAGATCTTCTCGAGCGCGGCGGACGCCGACTGGTAGCCGTTGTAGAACATGGCCATCTCTTCGGCCGGGTCGAAGAACCGCTTCGCGTAGAGCGCCACCGCCAGCAGGGCACCGATCTCGAGCGAGCCGTCGATCACCCGGAAGCCGCCGAACAGCACGACCGCCGCAAGGGTCGCGTTGCCGATGAGCACCAGGCCCGGGTCGAAGGTGCCGAACAACGTGAACACCTTCGAGTTGGCCTGCCGGTAGTCCTCGACGTGACCGGCGTACTCCTTCTCGTTGCGCGCCTCCTTGCGGAAGGCCTGCACGGCGCGCATGCCCGTCATCGTCTCGACGAAGTGCACGATGACGCGGGCGCTCGTGACGCGCGTGGCCCGGAACAGCTTCTGCGAGCGCACCTGGAACCACCGGGTCAACGCCACGAGCGGCACGAGGGCGACCGCGAGGACGAGGCCGCTCTGCGGGTCGAGCGCGACCAGGGCGACGGCGGTGAAGACCATGTACAGCAGGCCCGACACGAGCTGGTTGATGCCCGAGTCGAGCAGCTCGCGGATCGAGTCCAGGTCGCTCGTCTGGCGCGAGATGATGCGGCCCGACGTGTACGTCTCGTGGAACTCGAGGCTGAGCCGCTGCGTGTGCAGGAACAGCCGCTTGCGCAGGTCGAACAGGATCGCCTGGCTGATGCGCGCCGACAGCACCGTGTACTGCGCCATCAGCACCGCACCGATCACGCCGGTCACCAGGTAGGCGACCACGACGAGGATCGCCGGTGCCCAGTCCTGGTCGTCCATCAGGGCCGGCAGGGCGGTGTCGATGCCGATCGCGATCAGGGCCGGCCCCGCGACCTGCGAGGCCGTGCTGATCACGACGACGACGCCCATCAACGCGAGTCGCCAGCGCAGCGGGTGCACGAGCGAGCCGAGGAGGCGCAGCGACCGACGGCGGAGCCTCTTGCTCTCGTCCTTGGTGAAGTTCTCGCGCTCCTCGCCGCGGACGCCCTGCGTCGTCGAGCCCTGCTCGGCGCGCTTCTCGGCCGGCGTGCGGCCGTCCAACGCCTCGCGCTCGACGGGGCCGTCGGCGACCGCCGGACGATCGGGACGGTCGTCCTCGAGTGTCGTGTCGGTCATGCGAGCACCTCCTCTCGGGTGGTGGTGGAGTCGTCGTCGAGCGACGAGATGACGTAGCGGTAGTGCTCGTTGCTCGCGATGAGGTCGGAGTGCCGGCCCACCGCGGTGACCGTGCCGTTCTGGAGCAGCGCGACCCGGTCTGCCAGGGTGACCGTCGACGGCCGGTGCGCGACGATCAGCGAGGTCGTGGACGCGAGCACGCGTCGCAGACCGGCCTCGACCCGCGCCTCGGTGTCGACGTCGAGGGCCGACAACGGGTCGTCGAGCACCAGCACGGCCGGGCGCGCGGCGATGGCCCGTGCCAGCGCGAGGCGCTGACGCTGGCCGCCGGACAGGCTGAGGCCCTCTTCACCCACGCGGGTGTCGACGCCCTCGGGCAGCCGCTCGACGAAGTCGGCCTGCGCGATCTCGAGTGCCTCGCGCATCACCCGGTCGGCCTCGTCGGCGTCGTCGGCGAGGTCGGGGCGACCGAGCAGGACGTTGTCACGGACGGACGCACTGAACAGCGTCGCGTCCTCGAAGGCCATGCCGATGTGACGGCGGAGCTCTTCACGGCTGAGGTCGCGGACGTCGACACCGTCGATCAGGACCTGCCCGCCGGTGACGTCGTAGAGCCGGGACACGAGCGACAGGAGCGTCGTCTTGCCCGAACCGGTGAGACCGACGAGGGCCATCGTCTCGCCGGGCTCGACGACGAGGTCGACCCCGTTGACGAGGTCGGAGAACTGGGCCGGCGAGTCCTGGTACCGGAAGTGCGTGCCCTTGAACTCGAGTCGACCGTGGGGTTCGGCGATCGTCGCCGGGTCCTCGGGGTCGGTCACCGTGTTCTCGCTGTCCATCACCTCGAAGTAGCGGTCGACGGCCGTGCGGGTGTCGAAGGTCATCGAGAGGAGGAAGCCGATCGACTCGACCGGCCAGCGCAGCACGGTCGCCGTCGCGAAGAAGGCGAACAGCTGGCCGACGGTCAGCTGGCCGTCGGCGGCCAACCAGACGCCGCCGAGCAGACAGAGCGCGAAGGCCACGTCGGGGACGAGCAGCAGCCAGAGCCACAGCTTCGAGATGGCCTTCGCCTTCTCGATCTCGGTCCCGCGGAGGTCCTCGGCCTGCTTGGCGAACTCGCGCAGCGAGTGCTTGCCGCGACCGAAGGCCTTGAGCACGCGGATGCCGTGGACGCTCTCCTCGACGCTGGTCGCCAGGTCGCCGACCTGGTCCTGGCTGCGGCGGGCGACGACCGAGTAGCGCTTCTCGAACGCGAAGCTGACGAAGAACACGGGCAGCGACGCCACGAGGAAGACGAGGCCGAGCACCCAGCTGTACGAGAACAGGACGACGAAGCCGACGACGATCGTGAGCACGTTGACCACGAGCAGCACGACACCGAACGCGAGCCAGCGGCGGATGAGGCTCAGGTCGCTGACCGACCGGCTGAGCAGCTGACCGCTCTGCCAACGGTCGTGGAACGCCACCGGCAGATCTTGCAGCTTGGCGTAGAGGGCGTTGCGCATGGTCGCCTCGACGTGCGTGCTCGGAGTGAGCACCAGGCGACGGCGGGCACCGATCAGGATCGCCTCGGCCACTCCGAGGCCCAGCACGACGGCGAACGCGGGCCAGACCTGCGATCGGTCACCGCTCGACAGGGGGCCGTCGACGAGCAGTTGCAGGACGAGGGGGATCAGCAGGGCGACGACGGCGGCGAGCAGGGCCGCGACCATGCCCAGCACGATGCGGGGCAGGGCCGGCTTGACGTAGGGGTGGAGCCGCACGAGCGACTGCACCGTCGAGGGGCGCTTCGCCGGGTCGGGCGGGCGTGCGGACGAGGACTTCTGAGACATGGGTGATCCAAGTGTCGTGATCTGGCACGGGCGACCGAACGGAGCGGTGACCCGTGGTGGAGAAGGTGGTGCGGCGACCGTCCGGGGAGGACGCGCGGTCCCGCGGTCGCGCCCGGAGACGTCGGCGGGCGGTGTGTCGGAGGGGTGCCGGTGGGCGGCGGACCGTCTCGTCTAGACGATCGGCGCCGGGCTCGGAGACGCCGAGGAGGCGCGACCCACGCGAGCACCGTCGGTGGCCGTGCCCACCGTGGTCAGTGTCGTCGTCGTCATCATGTCCTCCTGAGTGTCGTCATCCGTCCGTACGGTCGTGTCCGACCGGCTGTGAGCAGCCTTACAGGATATGCGTGCCGTCGACTCCGCCGCAAGACGGAACGGTTCGGAATCGTGGACGACGCGACGCGCGCCTCCGGGGCCCCGGCCGACGGCGACCTAGTGGAAGAAGTGGCGCTCGCCCGTGAAGTACATGGTCACGCCGGCAGCCTTCGCCGCGGCCACGACCTCGTCGTCGCGGATCGACCCGCCGGGCTGGACGACCGCGGCCACGCCGGCGTCGAGCAGCACCTGCAGGCCGTCGGCGAAGGGGAAGAACGCGTCGGACGCCGCGACCGACCCGGCGGCACGCGCACCGGCGCGGTCGACCGCGAGGTGGCACGAGTCGACGCGGTTGACCTGGCCCATGCCCACCCCGACGGACGCGCCGCCCGAGGCGAGCAGGATCGCGTTCGACTTGACGGCGCGCGAGGCCTTCCAGGCGAACTCGAGGTCGGCTCTCGTCGAGGCGTCGGCCTCGTCGCCGGCCACCAGCGTCCAGCCGTCGGACGTGAACGCGTCGAACCGGTCGGCGTCCTGGACGAGCAGTCCACCCGAGATCTGCTTGACCTCGCGCGCGTCGCGGGTGAAGTCGGCGGGCAGGGTCAGCAGGCGGATGTTCTTCTTCGCGCTGAGGATCTCGACGGCCTCGGGGTCGAACGCCGGGGCGATGACGACCTCGGTGAAGATGTCCGCGACGGTCTCGGCCATGGCGCGGGTCACCGGGCGGTTGGCCGCGATGACGCCGCCGAACGCGGAGACGGGATCGCAGGCGTGCGCCCGCTGGTGCGCGTCGGCGATGGCGTCGACGGCGTCGGGCGAGGCCACGGCGATGCCGCACGGGTTCGCGTGCTTGATGATCGCGACGGCGGGCTCGTCGAAGTCGTAGGCGGCGCGCAGGGCCGCGTCCGCGTCGACGTAGTTGTTGTACGACATCTCTTTTCCGTGCAGCTGCGTCGCCTGCGCGATGCCGTGCGCGCCGGGCGTCGCGTAGATCGCGGCTGCCTGGTGGGAGTTCTCGCCGTAGCGGAGGGTGTCCTGCAGCTCGGCCGAGACGGTGACCGTGGGCTCGAAGCCGGCCCGCGCCTCCTGCTGGTCGACGACGGACGAGGAGGCGCCGGTCGCCGCGGCGGACGCGTCGGCCTCGGCGCGCACACCCACGTGTGCGGCGAAGTACGCCGCGACCGCCGTGTCGTACGCGGCCGTGTGGGCGAAGGCCTCGCCGGCCAGGCGCTGACGCTGGGCGAGGGTCGTGCCCCCCAGCGTGAGCGCCTTCTCGATCTGGGGATAGTTCGTCGGCGAGACGACGATCGCGACGTTGGCGTGGTTCTTCGCGGCGGCCCGGACCATCGCGGGCCCCCCGATGTCGACGTTCTCGATGACGGTCGGCACGTCGGCACCCGAGGCGACGGTCTCGACGAACGGGTAGAGGTTGACGACGACGAGCTCGAACGCGGCGATGTCGAGTTCGGCCAGCTGCGCCTCGTGCGACTCGAGCCGCAGGTCGGCGAGGATGCCGGCGTGCACCGCGGGGTGCAGCGTCTTGACGCGGCCGTCCAGCGACTCGGGGAACCCGGTGACGCTGCTGACCTCGGTGACGGCGTGACCGGCGTCGCGGATGGTCTGGGCGGTCGAGCCGGTCGACACGATCTCGACGCCGGAGGCCGAGAGGGCGGCGGCCAGGTTGAGCAGGCCGGTCTTGTCGCTGACGCTGATCAGGGCACGACGCACGGTCACGGCGTCACGGTCGCGGTAGAGGCTGGGGTCGATGGCGTGGCCGCTCATGCGGTGGGCTCCTGTTCGAGGGTGGTCGTTCCGTTGGCGATGTCGAGCACGGTCTGGACGAGCAGTTCGCGCTCGACGACCTTGATGCGGTCGTGCAGCGACGACTCGTCGTCGCCGGGCAGGACGGGGATGCGACGCTGGGCGAGGATCGGGCCGCTGTCGACGCCCTCGTCGACGACGATGACGCTCGCGCCCGTCTGCTCGACGCCCGCCGCGAGCGCGTCGCGCACGCCGTGCGCGCCGGGGAACTCGGGCAGGTAGGCGGGGTGCGTGTTGATGAGGTTCGGTGCGAGGGCGGCGACGACCCGTGGCGGCACGAGCCGCATGAAACCGCTGAGCACGACGAGGTCGGGCTGCCACTGCTCGATCTGGGCCAACAGCTCGTCACCCCAGGCGGCACGGTCGGCGAAGTTCGAGAAGGCGACCGAGAAGGTCGGCACCCCGAAGTGCTCGGCGTGCTCGAAGCCGTCGGCCTCGCGGTCGGCGCCGACGGCGACCACCCGGGCGGGGTACTCGGCGTCGCTCGCGGCCTCGAGCAGAGCCCGGAGGTTCGAGCCGCCACCGGAGATGAGCACCACGAGCTTCAGCACCCGGCAAGCCTAGCGGCCCGGGCGCGCGCACCGGGGGGGCGGCGGTCCGTCGGACGACGGCGTCAGCGCGTGATGCCCTCGATGCGCTCGGTGTCGTCGCCGTCGCGCCGCAGGGTGGCCACGGGCACAGGGCCCGTCGGCGTGGTGTCGTCGACGACCGGGTCGTCGTGCCGCTTCGCACCGGAGCCGTCCGGCGTCGTCTCGGCTCGATCACCCGCGAACCTCGGTGGCGTCACGACCATCGCGAGCACGCCGGCGACGGCGAACTCGAGCGCCGCGAACCCGCCGACCAGCAGCGGGTCGGGTCCGACGTCGGTCAGGCGTCCGGGCCCGGCCGAGCCCGAGGCCGCCCAGGCGAGCAGGCCGAGCAGCGCTCCCCCGACGACCCCGCCGACGACCGCGACGACGATGCGACGGACCAGGTCGTCGACCCCGTACCCGGCGAGCATCCGTTGCAGCCGCGGCCTCAGGAGGGTCGCGCAAACGTACGCGGCGACGACCGGGACCAGCAGCCCGACGAAACCGAACGTCAGGTCGGCGGTGGGCAGGGCGCCGAGGAACGGGATCGCGGGCATCGGGCCGACGGCGGTGCCCAGGGGCGAGATCGACGACCCGGTGCCGATGGCGAAGCCGGGGCCGACCAGCCACGACGCCGCCCACACGACGACGTCGGGGAGCAGGGCGAGTTGACCGAGCGTCAACGCGAGCCCTCCGAGGAACCCGCCGTGCGCGCCTTCGTACAGGGTGATGATCTGGGCGTAGTTCGTCACGATCAGCACCGAGACGATCAGGGCCGACACGGCCAGGACGGCGGATGCGGCCACGGTCCCGAGCCGCAGTCCGGCGGCCGCGATGCCGGTCACCTGTCGGGGCAGTCGCGACAGGAGGCCGATCACGGCACCGGTCACGGGGTCGGCGGCCTCACCCCGACGCCGGCGCGTGACCTCCGCCATGGCCACGACGGGCACGGCGTACACGAGCGCGGGCAGGAGCGTGCCCTGCCACAACGACGGGCGTGCGAGCTCGTGCTGCGCGGAGGCCGCCAGGGCGAGGGACAGCAGGGCGAAGGTGCCGATGGTCACGAGCACGCCCGTCAGGCGGTGCGCGGTCTCGGCCGCGGCGCGGCCGGCGCGGATGCCCATCAGCACCGTGAGCAGGGCGAAGCCGAGCGCGGCCAGCGAGATGACGATGGGGGCGTCCGCC
Organism: Frigoribacterium sp. ME-P-080; assembly: GCF_030209595.1. Classification (NCBI taxonomy): domain Bacteria; kingdom Bacillati; phylum Actinomycetota; class Actinomycetes; order Micrococcales; family Microbacteriaceae; genus Frigoribacterium; species Frigoribacterium sp. ME-P-080. Next base: position 277,625 of record NZ_JARVRR010000002.1, on the reverse strand, counting down.
CCGGGGATGCCGGTCGCCGCGGCCGCGTCGGCGCTGAGCTGGACGGTCAGGTCGGCGCCGTGCCCGACGAGCCACGAATCGACGGCTGCGCGCCAGAAGACGACCCAGTCGATCTGCAGGCCGTACTGGAACGCCCAGAGCGAGGTCAGCACGACGAGGGGGATGCCGACGCCGATGGCCACGACGAGCAGGGCTTCGAGCGCGGAGAAGAGAGCGGTGACTGGGCGGTTCATCGCGAGCGACTGTACCGGTGCCGACCGGGGCCGGCCTGCTGCCCCGCCGCCCGCGACGACGACGCCGCTCCGCACCCGACGGCCCGTCCGCACGACGACGGGCGTGTCCGTCGTGGCCGGCGTCCGAGGACGACCAGCCGTGACGAACACGCCCGTCGAGGAGGCGCGGGTCGGCCCCTACAGGGAGGCGTAGACCTCGCGGAGCAGCGCCGCGGTCTCGCTCGGCGTCTTGCCGACCTTGACGCCAGCGGCTTCGAGCGCCTCTTTCTTCGCCTGGGCGGTGCCGGCCGAGCCGGACACGATCGCACCGGCGTGGCCCATCGTCTTGCCCTCGGGGGCGGTGAAGCCCGCGACGTAGCCGACGACGGGTTTGGTGACGTGTGCCTTGATGTAGTCGGCTGCACGCTCTTCGGCGTCGCCGCCGATCTCGCCGATCATGACGATCGCCTTGGTGTCGGGGTCGGCCTCGAACGCCTCGAGGGCATCGATGTGCGTCGTGCCGATGACCGGGTCGCCACCGATGCCGATGGCAGTCGAGAAGCCGAGGTCGCGCAGCTCGAACATCATCTGGTAGGTCAGGGTGCCCGACTTCGAGACGAGGCCGATGGGCCCCGAGCCCGAGATCGAGGCGGGCGTGATGCCCACCAGCGACTCGCCGGGCGTGATGATGCCGGGGCAGTTCGGGCCGATGATGCGGGTCGTCCCGCCCTTGGCCTTGGCGAGCGCCCAGAACTCGGCGCTGTCCTGCACCGGGATGCCCTCGGTGATGACGACGACGAGCGGCACCTCGGCCTCGATGGCCTCGACGACGGCGTCCTTGGCGAACGCCGGCGGCACGAAGACGATCGAGACGTCCGCATCGGTCTCGGCGACGGCCTCGGTGACGGTGCCGAAGACGGGGAGCTCGACGTCACCGTGGGTGACGGTCGTGCCGGCCTTGCGGGCGTTGACGCCGCCCACGACCTTCGTGCCCGCCTTGAGCATGAGTGCGGTGTGCTTGGTGCCCTCGCCGCCGGTGATGCCCTGGACGATGACCTTGCTGTCCTTGTTGAGGAAGATCGACATTGTTCTGTGCAGTCCTTACTTCGAAGCCAGCTCGGCGGCCTTGTCGGCAGCCTCGTCCATGGTCGCGACGACGGTGACCAGCGGGTGCGCCGCCTCCGCCAGGATGCGTCGACCCTCGTCGACGTTGTTGCCGTCGAGTCGCACGACGAGCGGCTTGGTGGCCGCGTCGCCGAGGATGCCGAGGGCGGCGACGATGCCGTTGGCGACCGCGTCACAGGCGGTGATGCCACCGAAGACGTTGACGAAGACGCTCTTGACCTGGGCGTCGCCCAGGATCACGTCGAGCCCCGCCGCCATGACCTCGGCGCTCGCTCCGCCGCCGATGTCGAGGAAGTTGGCGGGCTTGACGCCGCCGTGCGCCTCGCCGGCGTACGCGACGACGTCCAGCGTCGACATGACGAGACCTGCACCGTTGCCGATGATGCCGACCTCGCCGTCGAGCTTCACGTAGTTGAGGCCGGCGGCCTTGGCCTTCGCCTCGAGCGGGTCGGCCGCGTCGGCGTCCTCGAGCTCGGCGTGGCCGGGGTGACGGAACTCGGCGTTCTCGTCGATGGAGACCTTGCCGTCGAGGGCGACGATGTCGCCCTGCTCGGTGAGCACGAGCGGGTTGACCTCGACGAGGGTCGCGTCCTCGCCCTCGTAGACGGCGTAGAGCTTCACCAGCACGGGGGCGACCTTCTCGACGAGCTCGTCGGGGAACCCGCCGGCCTTCGCGATCTCGGTGGCCTTCGCGAGGTCGATGCCCGCTCGGGGGTCGACCTCGATGCGCGCCAACGCGTCGGGCTTCTCGACGGCGAGCTGCTCGATCTCCATGCCGCCCTCGACGCTGCAGAGCGACAGGTACGAACGGTTGGCACGGTCGAGCAGCACCGAGAAGTAGAACTCGCGGGCGATCTGGGCGCCGCCGGCGATCATGACGCGCTTGACGACGTGGCCCTTGATGTCGAGCCCGAGGATGTCCTTCGCCGCGGCCTCGGCGTCGTCCGGGGTCTTCGCCACCTTGACGCCGCCGGCCTTGCCTCGGCCGCCGACCTTGACCTGGGCCTTCACGACGGTGACGCCACCCAGCTTCTCGGACGCCGCTCGCGCCTCCTCGGGGGTGTCGGCCACGATGCCCGGCAGCACGGGCACGCCGTACTGCTCGAACAGGTCTCTGGCCTGGTACTCGAAAAGATCCACGCTGTTCTTCCAATCCGCATCGCTGCGTCGTCTCACCATGATCCGTCTCGACATCGAGCCATCTCGACATGAAGACATATGGGCCGCGGTCAGCCTAGCGGGCGACCCCAGGGGTACGCCGAGCGTGGCGTCTGCTGTGAGCATCGGGGGCCAGCTGCCGCCTGGGGAGTAGACGAGAGACACCCCGACAGAACCAGAAGACGGAGACACGCATGTCGAAAGAGAAGAACCTCGCCACGCAGGAGCGCCTCGGCGAGATCCTGACCGCCCGTGAGATCGACCGCCTCGGCGAGGGTTTCCACGCCGACGTCGTCGACCACGACCCGGCCCCCGACGCACCCGCCGGCCTCGCCGGCATCCAGGCCTTCTGGACCGAGTTCTTCGCGGCTTTCCCCGACGCCGACCTCGCGGTCGAGACCCTCGTCGCCGACGACGAGAACGTCACCGCCGTCTTCACGATCTCGGGCACGCACACCGGCACGTTCCAGGGCGCGGAGCCCACGGGCAAGTCGTTCACCGTGCGCGGCATCCAGGTCGGCCGGTTCGACGAGGACGGCCTGCTCGTCGAGCGCTGGGGCGCCACCGACGAGGCCGGCATGAAGCAGCAACTCGGTCTGGCCTGAGCCGCTCCCCCACCACCCCGCACCGCCTTCGAGAGGACACACCATGAGCGACACCAACACCCCCGCAGCATCGGGCGAGCAGCCCTACGACCAGGCCGACGAGTTCGCCGAGTCCGAGCAGATCGCGACGAACGACGCCGTGGCCGGCGAGACGGTCTTCCCCGGCGTCGGCGAGGGCAACGACGGCCCCACCGGTGGCGCGCCCCGCGAGGGCTCGCCCGAGTACGCCTCGAACGACCTCGAGGGCGACGAGATCGACCTCGACGAGACCGAGTGACCTCGGTCACCACCGTCTGACGACGCCCCCGCCGCACCTCGCGGCGGGGGCGTCGTCGCGTCACGGCTCCTCCCCCGGCCTGCGTCAGCGGGAACCGTGCACAGGAGGCGCGGTGCCGGCCTCGGCAGCCGGGGTGGCTGCCCGATCGTCGGTGCATGACATCACCAACGAAGGCCCTCGGGCCCCCCAGACGGCGCCTCGCGCTCGCCCTCGCCCTGTTGTTCTCCGTCGCCGTCGGGCTGCTCGGCCACGCTCCGGCCGCCGCCGTGACCGGCACGGGACTCGGCCCGGGCCACCTCTGGCGTGGCGACGACGTCTCGTGGCTCGGCACCTACCGACTCGACGACGGCACCCAGGCGTTCTGCCTCGAAGCCGGCAAGAGCTCGCCCGTCGGCAACCACTACGACACGACCACGGGTGGTGACGTGATCGGCGTCTCGACCGACGACCACGCGCGGCTCGCGTACATCGCCCGCACCTGGGGCGGCACGACCGACGCCGACACGGCCGCCGCGGGACAGCTCGCGGTCTGGACCATCACCGGCCTGAACGGCCACACGCAGCGGTACTACGCCGGCCGTGCCAACGAGCGGTGGCCGATCGTGCTCGAACGCGCGAACCAGATGCTCGCCGAGGCCTCGTCGGCCGCGTCGAAATCCGTCGCGGCATCGATCACCGTCGAACTCTCGGACGACGGCACCGGGCTGATCCGCCCCGACCTCACGGTCGACCGTGTGGCGGGCGGGCCGACGAGCCTCGAACCGACACATGCAGGCACGGTCACCCTGGACGGCGCCGTGTTCGCGGACGGCTCGACCACGGCCGTCGTCCGCAACGGCGAGAGCGTGTCCGTCGTCGCCACCGGTGACGCTGCCCACGTCACCGTGAACGCCTCGGTCGAGTTCGTCGACCTGCCGTACGGACGGGTGACCACGGTGGGGAACAGTCCCGCGGGCTCACAGATGATCCTCTTCTCGGGCGGGGTCGCGGCCTCCGCCTCCGAAGCCGCGAGTGTCGAGCAGCTGTCGCCCCTGCCGTTCCAGCCCACGGTGTCGACCGTCACCAGCGACACCGTGGCCGAGACCGGGACGGTCGTCACCGACCAGGTGACGCTCGGCGTGCGGCCCGGAGACGGGCTCCTGTCCGAGTGGGGTCGATACGACGACGCGGGGAGCTGGCGTCCCGTACCGGTCACGGTGCGGAGCCGCCTGCTGGGGCCCTTCCTCGCTCCGGTGGTCGAGGCCGCCGCGTGGCCGGACGACGCCCCGCTGGTCTGCGAGGTCGCCCTCGAGGTAGTCGACGGTCCGGGCACCTACTCGACGCCGGGCTGCGAGCTGCCCGCCGGCGGTTACTACACGTGGGTCGAGACCATCGATCCTGCGGACACTCCGGTCGAAGCGGGGCGTGACCGGGTGGGTTCCTGGCGCTCTCCCTTCGGCACGGCGACCGAGACGACGTTCGTGCCCTGGACGCCGACCATCTCGACCGTGGTGTCCGACGCCGAGATCGACCCCGGTGCCTGCGTCAGCGACGAACTCACCGTCGTCGACCTCCACCCCGACGTGCCCGGCGGGATCGACGTCGAGTCGGTGCTCGTCGGACCGTTCGCCGAGGCCCCCGAGGTGGGAAGCGACCTCGGACAGATCGGCCGCCTCGACCCGGACCTGATCGTGGCCCGCGAGACCGTCGCCACCAGCGAGGACGGCACCTACGCCACGCCCTGCGTCACGCTCGAGCGACCCGGCACGTACGTCTTCCTGTTCTCGTCGGAGGGGTCGGCGGCCGCCGAGGACGGCAGCAGGATCGTGCCGGCCTTCGCCGACACCACCGTCTACCGGAGCGAGATGACGACCGTCCGACAACCGGCGCCGGCCGATGCCCCCGCGCCTCCGGCGAGGCTGGCCTTCACCGGTTCGACCGGTGGAGGGCAACCGTTGCTCGTCGCCCTCGGCATCATGGGTACCGGCTTGGTGCTCGTGACGGCGGCAGGTGCGCTGCACCTTCGGAGGCGCCGCCCGGACCGGGGCTCGGAGACTGCCTGCCGTGCGGTCGAGACCGACGCCCTGTCGTCGTTCGGCCTGGGCGAGGCGCGATGAGCCCCCGGGTGCAGGTGCCCCGAAGCGGCCCGGGCTCAACCGGCCCGGTCGAACGGCACCTGCACCCGGACGGCTCGACCGCTGCCGTCGTCCACGAGGGCGAACCCGGGCGTCGGCCGGTCGGCGAGGTCGGACTTCGTCAGCCGGAGCCCCACCTGGTCACCTTCGTTGGGCAGCTGTGGGCTGAGCACGGCGCCGCACCGGTTGTTCCTCACGTCGACCTGCCAGCCGGCCCACCCGGACAACACCTCGCCGGTCGTCCCGGCCACGACGAGTGCGCGACCGGTGTCGGGGCACGACCTGAGGAACTCCGCGAGCCACTCGCCCGCGGGGCAGTCCTTGAGGTGTTCGCCGTCGTCGATGACGAGCACGCGAGGGCCGTCGGCGTCTGCGAAGAAGGGCGCGAGGAGGGCCTCCTCGACGGTCCGGGTGGTGATCACCGCGACCACGCCGGGCAACCCCTCGAGCGCCCGCAGCGGCGATCGCCGTGGGGCGACGACGACCACTCCGATGCGCTGGGCCGTGAGCGACCGGACGACGGCTACCAGGACGGTGCTGCGCCCGCTCTTCGGGGGGCCCGTCACGACATAGCTGCCCGGGCCGTCGGCGAGGTCGGGACCCCACGGAACGAGGTCGTCGCCACCGACGCCGATCAAGGCGAAGACGCTCGCCGGGTCAGCCGCTCCCCGGCGGGACCAGGCGTCGTCGAACGAGATGGGGCCCGCCAGTTCGTCGACGCGGAAGGGCCGACGGGCGGCAGGAACATCACGGTCACGGTGAGCCGCCGACGCCGCCCGCCGTCTCAGCGCCTCGGCCTGCGCCTGCCCCGTGGCCTCGGCATCGATCAAGGCGACCTGCGTCTCGATCGAGGTCTCGGCGGTGAAGCCCCGCCCTGGGGGCAGGACGTCGGGCAGTGCCCGCGCGTTCAGACCGGCGAGGGCGTAGTCGGCCCGGTCGGTCAGGCGCAGGAGCAGCTTGTCGTCGACCAGGGCGGCGAGCCGGCCCGCGACGAGCTGCCGGTCACCCGTGACGAGCACGTGGAGCCCGACCGCGGCACCCTCACGCAAGAGCACCCCCACCTGGTCGACGAGCTTGCCGTGCTCGATCTCGGCGAAGCTGCCCGTGAACCCTTCCCACCGGTCGATCATGACGACCAGGTGCGGCAGGCGGTCCCCCTCGGGAGAGGCTCGTCGCTGCTCGACCACGCCCGCATGACCTCCCGCTGCGAACACCTGTTGCCGCCGGTAGGTCTCGTCGACGAGCTTCGTCAGCAGGCGCCGGACCCGGTCGAGCTGGGTCCGCTGGACGACGGCTCCGACGTGCGGAAGGCTCTCGAGCGGCAGCAGGGCACCGCTGCCGCAGTCGATGCCGTAGAGGTGCACGTCGGCGCAGCTCGTCCGATCGGCGAGGGAGGCCGCGACCGTGCGGAGCACCTGCGAGCGTCCCGTCCGCGGGGCGCCGACGACGAAGAGATGCCCCAGGGTCTGCAGGTCGAGCGCGGCCGGGGCCTGGTGCTGTTCGGCCGGGAAGTCCTGCCGACCGAAGGGCAGCACGGCCACGTCGCCGGGGACGCACGCGTCGACGTCCGAGCCCGTCCGGGACCCTGCCAGGTCGTCGAGCACGAGCCTGTCGGGCAAGGCGTCGAGCCACGGACGATGCGGGCGAGGAATCCCGAGACGGGTGCAGGCCGCGGCGAGCGCGTCGACGAGCTCGGCCAGGTCGGTGCGACCGGCGGACTCGGTCGTCGTCCGTGGCGGCGGCTCGGCCACGACCCGCCCGAGGTCCCGCCAGTCGAGCGGACTCGACCACACCTCGGGCACGACCTCGGCCACCGCCCCGGGGCGTCGGCCACCGACACGGCCTGCCTGGAACGGGACGAGTGCACTGGCCCCCAATCGGACGAAGGCGCGACCCGGTGTCGACTTGGAGATGCCGGCCGCGTCACCCGCGTCGATGACGTCGCTGCTCTCACCTGCATCGGTCACGCGAAGGGCGATCCTCAGGTTCGTGTTCGCCCTGATGTCGCCGGTGACGACGCCCGTCGGCCGCTGCGTCGCGAGCACGAGGTGGATTCCGAGAGAACGCCCGCGCTGGGCGATGTTGACGAGGCCGGTCACGAAGTCCGGCAACTCGCGGACCATGCTGGCGAACTCGTCGATCACGATCAGGAGGCGCGGCAACGGAGGCCTCGCATCGTCACCGACCGCGCCCTCCACGTAGTCCTCGAGGTCCTTCGCTCCGGCGTCGGCGAGGAGGTGCTCGCGGCGTCGCAGCTCGGCCCCGAGCGAGTGCAACGCCCGCTCCACGAGGTGCGTGTCGAGGTCGGTGACCATCCCGACGGTGTGGGGCAGCGGCGCGAAGTCCCGGAACGCGGCACCACCCTTGTAGTCGACGAGGACGAACGTCATCGACTCGGGGGTGTTCGCGGCGGCGAGCGACGCGACCATGCTCTGCAGCAACTCGGACTTGCCGGAGCCGGTCGTGCCTGCCACGAGACCGTGCGGACCGTCCCTACGGAGGTCGAATGCGAACGGGCCGTCGAGGCTCTCTCCGATGACGACCTCGGTCGTGGGGCCCGTGCGAGCCCATCGGTCGAGTACGGCCTCGGCGGTGGGGGGTTCGAGCTGCAGCACGTCGAGCAGCCGGGAACGCGCCGGGAGCCCGCCCGTTCCGCCGCCGTCGTCGACGTCGACCACCGGGGCGACGGCCCGGGCGACGGCCTCGAACCAGCCGGCGGGCAGCAGGTCGGCCTTGACCTCGCGCACGTCGGCGGTGCGGTGCACATCAAGGGAATGCCGCGCGAGGCCGCAGGTGACGACGGCGACGCACTCCTCGGGAAGGGATCGGCGTTCGGCGTCGACGCACACGGCGTACACGCCGACGGAGGGCCCGTCCCGCAGGACGCGGACGAGCCCGGGCAGTGCCCGCAACCGCCGCGCACCGTCGACGACGAGGACGATGTCGGTGGCCGCACGGAGGGCCCCCTGCGACTCCCGCACCGCCCGCCGGCGAGAGTCGATCTCGGCCCCGAGCTCGGCGATGCGGCGGGCGACGGTCTCGGCGTCGTTGCCGACCCAGGCGGCGGCTGGACGACCGTTCTCGGGACGGGCATGGGGGACATGGGCCAGCCAGGACCAGTCGTCGCCCGCAGCGTGTTCGGTCAGGACGACCAACCGCACGTCGCGGGGGCTCTGTGCGACGGCGAGCTGAGCCAGCATCCACGCGACGAGAGGTCTGGCGTGTTCGGATCGGCCTGCCACCCCGACGACCCCGTGGTCGGCCAGATCGACGGTGACGGGCACGTCGACCGCGGGGCGAGCGACGGTCCGACGGTGCTCGAGTTCGGCCGGGTCCTCGATGGTGACACCCGAGGGCAGATCCGCCGTGCCGATCCTGACGCGCAGGTGGTCCGGATCGTCACGACGGCGTTCCCACAACCGTGAGCGACGCCGGGCGGCGATGTCGAGCACGGTGGCGGCGTCGGGACTGAGGTGTCGCAACTCGCGCTGCAGCTGCCGCACGGCGCTCTCGGCATCCGCCGCCACCGCCTCCTTCGTGGCCTGATGGTCGGCGAGGCGTTGCCGGTGCGAGACCTTCCCGTTGCGCTTGTCGTAGAGGTGGTTGCCCATCATGACCACCGGCGACATGAGCCCGAAGGCGAGGAAGGCGACGTTCCCGAACACGCTGACCATGACGACGGCCATCAGCATCGGCGCCAGCGCCGCGACGATCGGCAGGGGCCGCTTCGCACCCTGTTGGGGTTCGGCGGGGAACCGGAACGTCGTGGTCGGCGGTTCCGGCAGGAGGCGCGGTGGGCGTGCGTGGTCGAGGGTGCCTCCCCCCTCGCTCACGGTGATCGCGGCGGACGGGTGCCCGGCCGGCGCGACGGCGAGGAGGACGTCGCCGATGGTGATGACGCAGTGTTCGTCCACGGCGGCCGTACCTCGGACGGGAACGCGGTCGACGAGCACGAGTGGCCCGCGAGCCTCGTCGTCGGACTCGGGGAAGGCGTCGGCCGTGGGGGTCAGCGTGAAGCGCCCGGCGCCGTCGAGTTCGATCGTCGCGACGATCGGCGGCACCCGCACGTCGTCCAGCCTCACGCCTGCGTCGGGACCGCTTCCGAGGTGGACGAGCCCGACGTCGACGACGTGGATCGTCCCTGCCCCGCGGCCTCCGATGATGCGGATGGTGGGCAGATCGGCAGGCGAACGGAGGTGCGTCGCCGGGCCGCCGAAGCCGACGACGGCGCCGTCGAGCAGGACTCCCGAACTCATGCGCGCGGTCGGGTCGACCGGCACCCCGTCGACCGTGATGCTCCCGGGCTCAGCGGGCGGGGCGTGACCCGAGTGACCCAGTGACGACGCGAGGTGCCGCGCCACGGCGTCGACGGTGGTGTCCGGATCGACCAGGACCGAGCGGTCCGCCCGGTGGCCCGTCGGGACGTGCAGGACGGTGACGCTCAGCCTCACGCGGCGGGCACCACGCTGATGTCGTCCACGAACACGTCGACTTCGTCGATCATGCCGAGGACGCCCTCCGGCCCGCCGACCTGGCAGGTGACGCGGAGGTCGTACGGCTCGGCCCGGAAGGCGTAGACGAGCGTGGCGTGGAGGCCGGCGTCGCCGTCGAAGGCCGCGTACCGCACGCCTCGGAGCCCCTGCCCGAGACCGCTCGCCTCGACCTGCTCGACGACGGGAGGCTCGACCGCGGCCACGTCGCTGTCGAAGACCATGGCCCGGAGGGCGACATCACGATCGCCTTCGACGAACCCGTACTGGACGCGCAGCAGCGACGGAGGGGTCGCGATGTCCGGCAGGTAGAGGTACCGGCGTTCGTCCTCGGGCGACCAGCGCGCGAGGGCCGAGAGCACCTCCGTCAGCCAGGACCGGGAGGCGCGGGTCGACACCTCGGACCGCTCGGCCACGGTGCGCACGGTCGCCTTGATCCACGATCGCGGCGCGCGGTGACCGTCATGCGGCCAAGAGGTCGGAAGGGCCACCCAGGTCTCGGGTTCGTGCCCGATGAGGATGTCGAAGTCGGTGGTGGCATCGGTGCCGGTTTCGGTCATGGCGCAGGTCGCTTTCTGTGGCAGTCGAGGGGGTTCAGGCGAGGGGCCGGTCGGTGACGAGGCGCCCTTCGGCGTCACGCCAGCGGAAGGTGCTGAGCATGGCGTCGAAGACGTCGGTGACGGCGTCGACGATGCGGGTTCGTGCGTCGATGTCGGACCCGGTGTCGGCGTCGGCGTCGCCCGGCACGGCCGACGCATCGGTCGCTGAGCCGATGGTGAGGACGAGGGTGAGCAGTCGGTCGTCATGACCGGCGACTCGCGTGAGGACGGTCCGACGGCGGAGGGGCGTCAGGTCGGCGACCTCGTCGGGTGCGGCACGGTCGTCCTGCGCCGGGGCTTCAGCTGCGGGGTCGGTCCAGACCACCGCCGGGTCGCCGGCGAGGACGATCGGAGCCGCCCCGTGGGTGGCGACGCGTCGCAGCAGCAGCCGGTCGAGGTCGGCATGCGGAGTCCGGGTGACGGGCACGGACGCGACGACGATCGAGCACACGATGTCGGTGCCGGGCAGCGGGCCCGCACTGAGGTACGAGTCGAGCACACGGCCGTTGACGTCGGCCGCGAGCGCACGCCCGAGTGCCGACCCGAACCGCATCCGCCAGTCGTCGGGGGCCGTTCCGGTTCCGGGTGCGGGCTGGTCTCCCAGCTGCTCGGCGACGAACGCCGCTGCGTCAGGCGCGTCCATTCCACCCGGCACCCGGACGAACCCCGGAGGCACGACGATCGAATACGACGCCGCCACCGTCCCGGCCGTCCGCCCCACGCGCCCCGGGCCGCTCACGGAATGTCCTTCGGGTTCGTGCTGGCTGAACACGATGGACGATTCTCGGCGAGGGGCACCTCTGCCGGAGCCCGTGTCTTCTCGCGTCCGTGTTTTCTCTTTCGCTGCAGAAAGACGATTCCCAAACCGATGAAGGCGACGAACTCCGCGAGGAATAGACCTACGGCTAAAGCCGAATCGCGCGGCCAGTCTGCGGACCTTCTGAAGAGATCTCCGAAGACCCAGGCGTATCCAGCGCTGAGCCCGCACCAGAACGCCAAAACCCAGGGATGCATGGTGTAGGGGACATCGAAGCCCCCTCGTCGTAGGAGATGGACGGCAACCAGCGCCAGCCCTATTGCCGAAACCCAGAAGGGAAAACTAGGCCAGGGAGCGGGGGGCCAATTCTGTCCCGCTTCGAAAAGGGATTTGCCCGCAGGGTTCACGCGGAGATTACCGCCCTGCGGAATGGCGATGAGACCGAGGGTGAGGCGCATCGCCTGTGAATAGACAGCCGGCGTGATAGACAAGGCCCCGGCGATGACGGGCAGGAGCCCGTCTAGTCGCTGACGCGGCGACACCACTGCGACTCGTCGGCCCGCCATCAGAGTTGAGTGCCCGGCGACATACGCCACGTGCTCTGCGAGCCCTTGGATTCTTGCATCTGCCTCATGCCCAGCTGCGTCGCGTCGCTCAACCCGCGCAAGTGGTCGAAGGACTGTAACCCCCGCGCCACATTGAGGCGGACCATCACACGTGAGACTTCCGAAGCATCATCAGCCAGCGCACCCGGCCGACTGGCCCTCATGAAATGAAGCATGCGGCCGACGTCGGCGTCACCTAACCCCTTGACGAGCGACCAGTCACCTAACCCGGGGCGGGCGCGCTGCCAACTCCTGCTCACGGACCCGAAGGCGAGCCCCTTCGAGTAGCCCTGCGAAACTAGGTGGTTCGCTCTCGTCCGAGCAAGTCCCGCCATCATGCCGCGAGCCGAACCTACGGCGAGACCTCCGAGCCCCATGGTCACGACTGAGAGGCCAGCAAGGGCGACGTCGGTCCAGGTGCCTGTTCCTGCGGTCGCTCGAGCTGCCGTGATGGCAAATGAGGCGAGGACAACTATGGCGGCCAATATGTTGACTCCTGGTATGAGGAGAGCAATGGCTGCCAGCCCCACCCCGACGACAGTCAAGACGTCCAGCAGCGTGCTGATCCACGAGTCGTTCTCCTCCATCCACTTCTGGAAGGCGGCGAAGCCCGCGTCCCACGCGCCTCCGAGGTCGTCCCAGAGGGTGTCGGCGAGGCCGTCGTCGGTGGCGTCGTCGATCCTCGCGATGGCAGCCGTCGCGGCGGTCTCGACGGACGTGTGCGCATCGGTGAGGCGGCGCGCGTAGAGGGTGACCCGGCCCCGCGCCTCCTCGGCTTTCGTGCGCTGCGCCGCGGCCTGGTCGAGGTGCTCCTGCTTCGTCACCTCGTCGGTGGCCACCAGCGCGAAGTGCTCGTACCGCTCGACCAGCTTCTCGGCTGCGGCGAGGTCGTCGACGGCGTCTCGGTGGTTCGCCAGGGCCGGCGCAGCTGCCTCTTGGGCCAGCGACAATTCGGACGCGTACGCCTTGAGCGCAGCCCCCGTTTCTCCGTATCGTCCCTCGGCCTTGCCGAGACTCGCGGAGACCTCCTCGGCCTTGACCACGAACGCGTCCAGGGCGTCGCTGGACGACGACCCCGTCTCGAGCGATCGCAGCTTCGCTGCCGCACCTCGGATCGAGGCCGCCACCGACTCGTAATGGCTCGCCATGGAGTTCAACAGCACCGGGTCGCCCGACACCCCCACCAGCGAATCGGCCGCCACACCGGCGAGCGTGCCGGCCGTCATCTGTCGCCCCCGACCAAGACGCCCTCGAGTTCTCCGTCGACCTCGGTGAAGGTCTCGTCGATCGTCGACAACGCCGTGCCCAGCTCGGTGATCTGCTCGGCGAGCTTCGCCCGCCGGTCGTTCCAGTTCGTCGCGAACGACGTGACCTTCGCCGCCAGCCGGACGTGCCCGCAAGCCTCGGCCGTGGCCGACACCGAGGAGTCGTTCGACTCGAACTCGGTCTTCACGCTGGCCAGGTCGGCGAGCAACGCCTCGAGACCCGCACCGTCGATGTTGAGGCTCGTTCGAGCCATGAGGTCCTCCCCTCGTGCCGGAAGCCGGAGCGCGTCGCGTCTCACCGCGACCCGCCCCGGCCGTCCCCGTGTGTGGTCGGTCAGCCCAGGCTGCTGGCGAGCTGCTGGTCGGCGCCCTCAAGGGTGCTTGCCGCGTTCTCGAGGAACGTCGCCATGCTCTCGACCGCCGAGATCGTCTTCGACGCCCCGGTCGTGAACTCGGTGTACGTCGCGTCGAATGCCTTCGACGACTTGTCGGTCACGTAGCCCGAGCCGACGAGGTTGTCGATCTGCGACTTCATCTGACCCAGCTGGTCTTCGATCGCACGCTGCCCGTTGCGCAGCTGGGTGGCCTGCGTGCGCAGGTCGTCGTAGGTGACGGTGACATTGGCCATGAGGTGGTCCCTCTCGTTGGTGGTGCCGACCGGTCGGTCGGACTCGACCAATATGTCATGCCTGATAGTTTGCGTAACGGTTCTCCACAGATCGGAGTCGACATGCGTCGCAAGAAGGACAAGCCCAGGAGGCGCGAGCAACACCCGACGCCACCTCCGGTGATCACCGCCGAGACGATTCGTGAGCAACGTGCCGAAGGGCTGCTCTCGCGCGTCACCACCCTGCCCCTCCAGCCGCCCGCGCCGATCGTGACGTCCCCTCCCCCGCCGACCCGCGCCTCCTCTGGGTTCGTCGTCGAGGAGCGCCGAAGCGGGCCGGCACAGCAGGCTCCCGTCATCCCGGAGAGCACGCCACCGTCCGCCGCCGCACCCTCCGCGCCCCTCGCGACCTTCGCACCCCGCGCTGCCCCGATCCCTCACGCGCCGCGATTTGCCGCCACCACCCCGAGGCGGTCAGCCCCCGATCAGCCGGCCGGCGGTGACGCGGTGCCACCCGTTCCCGATCTCGAGGCGACGACGCTTCGCCCTCGGCACTACGGCCTGCGGCTGCCGGACGAGAGCGTCGTCCCCGTCACACGGCGCGCGATCGTGGTCGGGCGTCGAACCGACCGCCCCCTGCCCCCGCCGCCCGACGCCGATGTCGTGCCCCTCGACGACGCCGGCCGGTCGCTGTCTCGCCATCACGTCTCGATCGTGATCGGTACCGACGCGGCCGTCTGGGTCACCGATCTCGGCTCGGGAAACGGCACGACCCTCGTGGCGACCACCGGCGAGGTCACCGAACTCGAGGCTCACACCCCGGCGCGCGCCCGGGTCGGATCGCTGCTGTCGATCGGCGACCACAGCGTGACGGTCGTCCGGCACCGACCTGAGAGCGACACGACCGCGGCCCTCCTGCTTTCTAGGACACACGACACGACCTCTCGCGAGAACGCGGAGGGGGTCTAGATCTTCTCGATCGGCGCGACCTTGATCAGGAGCTTCTTGCGGCCGGCGCCGTCGAAGAGCACCTCGGCGATGCGGCGGGCGCCGATGCCGGTGACGGCCATGACACGGCCCTCGCCGAAGTCGACGTGCGAGATGCGGTCGCCGGCCTCGAGCTCCATGTCGCCGTTGTCGCGCACGGTACCCGTGACCCGGTTCGCCCACTCGGTCTTGGGCTTCGTCTTGGCCGCCGCCGTGGCCCGGTCGTAACTGCCCGAGCCATAGCCACCCGACGCTCGAGGCGTCGCTCCGCGGTTGCCGTCGCCACCCTCGCGACGGGCGTTGAGCGCCCGCGGCTGTGTGCCCCCACGGCTCGTGGCCATGCCCGGCGACTGCTTCCAATCGATGAGCTCGACGGGGATCTCTTGCAGGTACCGAGACGGCATCGCCACGTTGACCTCGCCGAACTGCGCCCGCGTCATCGCGAGCGACAGGAACAGCCGCTGTCGCGCACGCGTGATGCCGACGTAGAACAGTCGTCGCTCTTCGGACGGACCGCCGGGCTCGTTCGCCGACATGCGGTGCGGCAGCAGATCTTCTTCGACGCCGGTGAGGAACACCGCCTCGTACTCGAGCCCCTTGGCGGTGTGCAGGGTCATCAGCGACACCGTGCCACTCGTGTCGTCGAGGTCGTCTGCGGCCGCGACCAGCGTGACCTCGGTGAGGAAGTCGAGCAGCGTGCCGTCGGGGTTGTTCTTCTGGAACTCTTTCGTCACCGCGACGAGTTCGTCGATGTTCTCGGCGCGGGCCTCGTCTTGCGGGTCACGCGACGCGCGCAGCACCTCGACCAGGCCGCTGCCCGCGATCAGGGCCGACAGGATCTCGTGGACGGGCGCGGTCGCCGCCGTTGCCTGCACGTCGTCGAGCAGTTTCGCCAAGCCCGTGATCGCACCGGTGACCTTCGGCCCGAGGCCGAGCTGGTCGGCGTTGCGCATCGCGTCACGCAGCGGCGCCTCGTTGGTGTCGGCCCAGCGCTGCATCGCGGTCTCGGTCGCCGGACCGATGCCGCGCTTGGGCACGTTCATGATGCGTCGCAGGGCGAGCGGGTCGGCCGGGTTGGCGACGGTGATCAGGTACGCCATGGCGTCCTTGATCTCGGCACGCTCGTAGAACTTCGTGCCGCCGAGCACGCGGTAGGGGATGGCTGAGCGGATGAAGATCTCTTCGAGCGCCCGCGTCTGCGAGTTGGTCCGGTAGAAGACGGCCATGTCTTTGTAGTCGGTGCCGGACTCGTGCAACGCCGCGATCTCGTCCGCGACGAACTGGGCCTCGTCGTGACCGGTGTAGCCGGTGAACCCGACGATCTTCTGGCCGGCGCCGACCGTGGTGAACAGGTTCTTGGCCTGTCGGTCGAAGTTGTTCGAGATGACCGCGTTGGCGGCGTCGAGGATGTTCTGGGTCGAGCGGTAGTTCTGCTCGAGCAGGATGACCTTCGAGTTCGGGAAGTCGCGCTCGAACTCGACGATGTTGCGGATGTCGGCGCCGCGGAACGCGTAGATCGACTGGTCGGAGTCACCCACCACGGTGAGCGACGCCCCGGGGATGCCGCCACTGCCGTCGCGCATCGACTGGACGAACTGGCCGCCCCTCTCGAGCTCGTCGACGAGGTCGGCCTGCACCGGCCGGGTCAGCTCACGGATGAGCGAGTACTGCGCGTGGTTGGTGTCTTGGTACTCGTCGACGAGGATGTGCCGGAACCGCCGCTGGTACTGCGCGGCCACGTGCGGGAAGGCGCGGAACAGGTAGACGGTCTGGGCGATGAGGTCGTCGAAGTCGAAGGCGTTGGCCCGCTGCAGCTCGCGGGTGTACTGCCGGAAGATCTCGAGGAACATGACCTCTTGCGGGTCGTTCATGTTGATCTGGCGCGAGTACGACTCGACGTCGCTGAGCTCGTTCTTGAGTTTGGAGATCTTGCCCGAGGCCATGCTGACGGTCAGCCCGAGCTGGTCGGCGTCGAGCTCTTTCAGGATGCGCTTGAGCAGGGCCCTCGAGTCGGCGGAGTCGTAGATCGTGAAGCTCTTGGTGAAGCCGAACTGTTCAGCCTCGCGCCGGAGGATTCGCACGCACGCCGAGTGGAACGTGCTGATCCACATGCCCTCGCCTGCTTGACCGACGAGGTGCGCCACGCGCTCGCGCATCTCGGCCGCGGCCTTGTTGGTGAAGGTGATGGCGAGGATCTGGCTGGGCCACGCTTCGCGCGTCGCCAGCAGGCCCGCGATGCGGCGGGTCAGCACGCTGGTCTTGCCCGAACCGGCGCCGGCCACGATCAGCAGCGACTGCCCGCGGTACTCGACCGCCTCTTTCTGCTGGGGGTTGAGACCGGCGGTCAGGGGGTCGCCGGAACCGCCGGCAGCGTCAGAGGGCTCGAGCACGATCGTCATGGCCCGTCGAGTCTAAGCGCGACCACCGACATGGCGAGAGGGCGCGGGGCGACCAGGGGCGCAGGCGGCGTCGCGCGGGGTCAGCGGGACGCGAAGGCGACCCGCGCCTCCTCGGCGAGCTCGGGCTGGTCGGCGAAGACCCCGTCGACGCCGAGCGTCATGAGGGAGGTGAACTCGGCCTGCCAGTCGCCGAAGGCCGCCTTGCCACCGGGGCCGCGGTGGGCCTTGGCCAGGAAGGCGTTCTCGGCACGGAGCGTCCAGGTGAAGACGTCGAGGCCGGCCGCGTGCGCCCGGTCGACGACCCGACCGTCGGTCGCCCCCTGCGCGTCGACGAGCGTGTGCTTGTCGAGGCTGACGCCGTGCAGGCCTGCGTCGACGAACGACTCGAGCGACTCGGCGTGCAGCTGGTCGCGGTAGCCCACCGAGGTCCGCCCCGCCGCGACCAGGTCGGCCGCCACGCCCGCCCTCTCGAGCAGGTAGACGAGTCGGGCACCGAGCCGCTGGTCGGCCAGGCGACCGAGCACGGTCTGCTCGAACGACTCGATGGTCAGCCGCGGGTCGTCGACCCAGCGCCGCTGCCGCAGCTCGTCGGCGAGCAGCTCGCCGAGCGGCAGGCCGATGGAGTCGAAGTAGGTGGCGTGCTTGACCTCGGCGACGAGCCCGACCGGCCGATCGGCCGCGTCGAGCAGGTCGAGCAGGTCTGCCAGCCGCTGGATGCGCCCTTCGCCGTCGTGCGCCGCACTCTCGGGCCGAAGCTCGGGCAGCCGTTCGCGGATGCGCAGCGTGCTGAGTTCGTCCCAGGTGAAGTCCTCGGTGAACCAGCCCGTGACCTTCGTGCCGTCGATGGTCTTGGTCGTGCGGCGGTGCCGGAACTCGTCGTGGTCGGCGACGTCGGTCGTGCCCGAGATCTCGTTCTCGTGCCGCAGGACGAGCACGCCGTCGCTCGACGCGACCAGGTCGGGCTCGATGGCGTCGGCCCCGAGTTCGATCGCGAGACGGTAGGCGTCCTCGCCGTGCTCGGGTCGGTGACCGCTGGCGCCGCGATGGGCGATGACGAGAGGCGAGGTGGACACCCGGTCACGCTAACCGGCGTCCCCGTGCGCAGCCCGAGCCGCCCGACCTCCCGGCGAGAGGCCGTCTGCGGAAAGACCGTCTGTGGAGAGACGAGGAGGCGCGGCCCCTGGGGACGAGGCGTCTCGCCCCCCGCAGACGCAAAAGATGCACGGCACGCACGTTCGCCCTGCGAGAATGCGGCTCTCATCAGGCAGATCTTCAGCCATTCGTTGCACGACAGGCGTTAGCCTCATCTGTACGGAAACGCCTTCGTGAACCTGCGCGGGCGATCCACACATCCCTAGCGATCAGAAGAGGAACCCCTTGGCATTCTCGAATCCCGGCTTCAGTCAGTCGCCGGCCTTCTCGAAGAACGGCGGGCCCGTCATCCGTCAGCAGCAGGGCGCAGCCCAGCCGGTCGAGTACAACGGCATGACCGCCGAACAGCTGCAGCAGCTCTACTCGCAGCCCGCCGCCGGCCCCACGCAGACCGACCGCATGACCTACGAAGACACCATCACCAAGACGCTGCTCGCGTTCGGTGTCGTGCTCGTCGGTGCGGCCATCGGATGGTTCATCCCGGCCCTCGCCTTCGTCGGGGCCATCGCCGGCTTCGTGCTGGCGCTCGTCAACATCTTCAAGAAGAAGCCCTCCCCCGGGCTCGTGCTCGCCTACTCGGCGGCACAGGGTCTCTTCGTCGGTGGCATCTCGTCGATCTTCGAGAGCCAGTGGGACGGCATCGTCACCCAGGCCCTGATCGGCACAGTCGCGGTGTTCGCCACGACCCTGCTGCTCTTCAAGAGTGGCAAGATCCGCGCGTCGGCCAAGGCCACCAAGGTCTTCATGATCGCGATGATCGGCTACGGCGTCTTCTCGCTGATCAACTTCGGTCTGATGATCTTCGGTGCCAACAGCAACCCCTGGGGCCTCCGCGGCATGGAGATCTTCGGCATCCCGCTCGGCTTCATCCTGGGCATCCTCGTCGTGATCATGGCCGCGTACTCGCTGGTCCTCGACTTCGACCAGGTCAAGACCGGCGTCGAGCGCGGCGCACCCCGCATCTACGCCTGGTCGGCCGCCTTCGGCATCGTCATGACCGTGATCTGGCTCTACGTCGAGATCCTGCGCATGCTCGCCATCCTGCGCGGCAGCGACTAGCCAGCGCGGCGTCACCCGCACCACCCCGAAGCGGGGCTCGTTCCGACCGGGACGGGCCCCGCTTCTGTGTGGGTGGGGGTCGACGGCCGAGGGGGTGGGGGTCGATGGCCGAGGGGGCAGAAGGTGCTGCTCGTGGGCAGATGAAGAGCACGTTCTGCCCGCTCGTTCGTACCCTGGCCCGAGAGCACCCCGAGATCCAGGAACGACGACATCCCGCGGAGACGACGAAACCCCCTCTGGGCAGGCGTCTGCCGGAGGGGGCTCCGCGTCACTGCGCTTCGCGAGACGTCAGCCTCACTCCACGTTCGCGGCTACTGGTGGGCACCGGGGTCGCAGGCTCCCCCGGAATGACCGGGCTCGATGCTTCGCATCGAAAACAGCCCGGTCATTCCCATTCGATCGTTCCCGGGGGCTTGGAGGTGACGTCGAGCACGACGCGGTTGACGCCGTCCACCTCGTTCGTGATGCGGTTCGAGATGCGGGCCAGCACGTCGTAGGGCAGACGCGTCCAGTCGGCCGTCATCGCGTCCTCGGACGACACCGGACGCAGCACGATCGGGTGACCGTACGTACGACCGTCGCCCTGCACACCCACCGAGCGGACGTCGGCGAGCAGCACCACGGGGCACTGCCAGATCTCGTCGTCCAGGCCGGCCGCGGTCAGCTCGGCCCGCGCGATCGCGTCGGCCGCACGCAGCAACTCGAGTCGCTCGTGCGTCACCTCGCCCACGATGCGGATGCCGAGACCGGGGCCGGGGAACGGCTGACGCCCGACGATGACCTCGGGCAGACCGAGCTCGCGCCCGATCGCGCGCACCTCGTCCTTGAAGAGGGTGCGCAGCGGCTCGACGAGCTCGAACTGCAGGTCTTCGGGCAGGCCGCCCACGTTGTGGTGGCTCTTGATGTTCGCCGTGCCCGTACCGCCACCGCTCTCGACGACGTCGGGGTAGAGGGTGCCCTGCACGAGGAACTTCACGGCCGAGTCGCCCTCGGCCGCGGCCTCGAGCACCAGCGCCTCGGCGGCGGCCTCGAAGCTGCGGATGAACTCGCGGCCGATGATCTTGCGCTTCTGCTCGGGGTCGGTCACCCCGGCGAGGGCGTCGAGGAACTGCTGCTCGGCGTCGATCGTGACGAGTCGCACACCGGTCGAGGCGACGTAGTCCTCTTCGACCTGACGACGCTCGTCGGCGCGCAGCAGACCGTGGTCGACGAAGACGCAGATCAGCTGGTCTCCGACGGCCTCGTGCACGATGGCGGCCGCGACGGCCGAGTCGACCCCGCCCGACAGACCGCAGATGACGCGTGCGTCACCGACCTGCTCGCGGATGCGGGCGACCTGCTCGGCGATGACGTTGCCGCTGTTCCAGTCCGCGGGGATGCCGGCGGCGCGGTGCAGGAAGTTCTCGAGCACGGCCTGGCCGTACGACGAGTGCTTGACCTCGGGGTGCCACTGGACGCCGTAGAGCTTGCGGGCGTCGCTCGAGAACGCGGCGACGGGGGTCGAGGCGCTCGAGGCCAGCACGTCGAAGCCCTCGGGGGCCTTCGACACCGAGTCGCCGTGGCTCATCCACGTCGTCTGCGAGGCCGGCTGGCCCGACAACAGCGTGCTGTCGCCCTCGGCGAGCGTGACGTCGGTGGCGCCGTACTCACGCTGGCCGGTCTGCGAGACCTCGCCGCCGAGCGCCTTGGCCATGGCCTGGAAGCCGTAGCAGATGCCCAGCACGGGGATGTCGAGGTCGAAGATGCCCGCGTCGATGCTCGGCGCGCCTTCTTCGTAGACGCTCGACGGGCCGCCGCTGAGCACGATGCCCACGGGGTTCTTCTCGGCGATCTCGGCCGCGGTGATCGTGTGGGGCACGATCTCGCTGTAGACGTTTGCCTCACGCACGCGCCGGGCGATCAGCTGCGCGTACTGGGCGCCGAAGTCGATCACGAGCACGGGGCTCTGCGCGGTCTCGGGCGCTCGGTCGGCCGGTGCGGGGGCCGTTGCGGCGGTCGTCGCCGACGCCTCGGCGGTCTCGGGTGCGTCGGTCACGCGGGGGCTCCCTCGGTCGTGGGGGTGGTCTCGGCGGTCAGGGCTTCGTACTGCCGTGTCGCGAGCTTGGTCATGTGGCTCTCGACGAAGAACGAGAGCAGGGGCACGACGCCGCCGAGCGCGATGAGGAAGAACCGCGAGAACGGCCACCGCATCAAGCTCCAGAGACGGAAGTCGGCGAAGAGGTAGACGACGTAGAGCCAACCGTGCGCGATGAGGATCGCGGTCGACAGGTTGAAGCCCGTGGTCGAGTCGACGGGCACGAGGAACCCGCCCTGACCGCCGAGCTGCATCTCGAGCTGCAGGGGCGTGTACTTGAACAGCATCTCGAAGATGAGCAGCAGCAGCATCACGCCGGTGACGTACGCCGAGATCTTGTAGAACCTGACGGCACCCGGGATCTTCGGGATGTCGCGTTGCCGGGGCTTCAGAGGCATGGGGACGATTCTAGCCGCGCCCGCCCCTGCGCCAGGACGGCACCTGTCGATGTCGAAAGGTCGGGACGCGCGGGGTCAGGAGGCGCGGGTCGGCTGGGTCGCGCCGCGCGCGTCCGCCTCGGCCCGCGCCTCCTCGGCTTCTTCGTGCTCGCGCTCGAACGCGTCGCGGACGAGCCGGAACCAGAGGAAGACGGCGAAGCCGGCGAAGACGACCCATTCGATCGCGTAGAAGACGTTGAGCCAGTTGAACTGCACGTCGGACGCCGGAGGCGCGGAGTCGATCTCGCTCAGCGACGCGGGTGCGGAGTCGGAGACGACGTAGCCGCCGTAGACCTGGCCGTCGAAGCCGGGCCACTCGTTGATCAGGGCGGCCACGGACACGACGGTCTGCGCACCGCTCTCGAAGTCGCTCTCGGTCGGCGACTCGGACGGGAAGTAGCGGCCCTCGACCGTGACGGTCGAGGTCGCGGCCACGGACGGCTCGGCGGCCTCGGCACCCTCGCGGGTCGCGGACCAGCCGAGCCCCACGGGCAGCGAGGCGCCGTTGGCGTCGTCGACGAAACGGCCGATCAGCCAGTAGCCGGTCTCGCCGCCGTTGACGCGGTCACCGATGACGGCGAAGTCGTCCGGGTCGAACTCACCGGTGACGGACACGCGCTGGGCACCGAGCGAGTCGGCGAAGGGCGTCTGCGGGGTCGCGACCGACGACAACACCTTGCTGGTCTCGGTCTCGGGGTTGACGACCTGCACGCTCTCGACGCTGCGCTCGATCTGCCAGTGACCGAGCCAGGCGAAGATCGCCGCCACGACGAGGGCGAGGCCGAGCAGGGCGATCCAGCGGGGTCGACGGGCGACGTGCCACATGGTCGCGGGCAGCGGTTCGCCGTCGACGCCGAGGAGGGCGGGGCGCTGCTCGGTCTGGGTCACGGAGGCGATCGTACCTCGCGTCGCCCACGAACCCGCTGGGACGACGGCGAGCGGTTCAGTACTCGGGGTCGCGTCGGCGCGTGGCCCGCTGGTCGCTCTGTTGGCCCGCCTGCTCGGCCCAGATGCGGGCCTCGTCGGCGTCCATCGCGTCGAGGTCGTCCAGGTCGTCGTCCGCGTCGGCATCGGCGTCGGCCCCGTGTCGCGTGGTGTCGACCCGGCCTGCGGCGGCCCGCGCCGCACCGGCCCGGACCCGCTCGGTCTCGCGCTCGTCGTCGTCCTCGGTGACCTCGGCCTGGTCCAGGTCGTCACCGGCGAGGGCGGCCTCCATCAGGGCGATCTCGTCACCGCTGCGCGCCTCGCGTTCGAGACGACGGGCCTCGGCCTCGGCACGCTCGGCCTTCTTGCGCGACCGCAACAGCACCGAGCCGATGCGCTCGCTGTTCGAGGCGAGGACCGGCCCGAGCACCGCCATGATCAGCACGTACAGACCGGCGAAGGGCTGCAACCGCTCGTCGAGACCCGCACCCGCGGACAAGGTCGCCAGGATCAACGCGAACTCGCCCCGGTTGACCAGGATGACCGTGGTGTTGATGCCCGCCTGCGGCCCCAGCTTGTTGAGCCACGCGACGAACTGCCCGGCACCTACGTTGAGCAGCACGGTCATGCCCACGGCGATGGCCACGGGGCCGAGCACGCTCGGGAACAGGGCCGGGTTGAGCCCGAGGCCGAAGTTCAGGAAGAAGAACGCCCCGAAGACGTCGCGCATGGGCAGGGCGAACTGCTCGACCCGGTTGCGGAACTTCGTGGCCCCGATGATCAGGCCGATGAGGAACGCGCCGATCGCGTCGGTCACCCCGAGCACCTCGCCGAGGCCGGCGAAGAGCACGGCCAGTCCGAAGAACAGCACGGTGAAGAGTTCGTCGTCACGTGTGCGCATGAGCCGGGAGACGACGCGACCACCCCATCGGGCCACGCCGAACATCACGACGAGGAACGCGAAGGCGATGCCGAGCTTCAGGATCACCGGCCCGGGGTCGGTCTCGCCGCTGAGCACGACGGACACGATCGCGAGATAGATGGCGATGAAGATGTCTTCGACGACCGTGACGCCGAGGATCATCGGCGTCTCGCGGTTCGCCAGGCGGTTCAACTCGATCAGCAGCTTGGTGACGATCGCACTCGATGACGTCGCCGTCATGCCCGCGATGATCAGCGCCTCGCGCGTGCCCCACCCGAGCATGAAGCCGAAGATCAGCCCGACGCCCATGTTGATGGCGATGTAGCTGCCGCCCGAGACGATGAGCCGCCCCGCGTTCGAGAAGAATTCGTCTTGGTCGAACTCGAGGCCGAGGTTGAACAGCAACAGGATCAACCCGAAGATGGCGATCAACTCGATGTTGTCGGACTCGAAGCTGAGCGGGAACCACCCCGTGTTCGTGCTGGCGAGCAGGCCGACGATCATGTAGATCGGGATCGACGGCAGGCCGATCAGCTTGCCGGCGCGGCCGAGCACGTACGCGATCAGCAGCAGGATGCCGAGGACGATCAGCTCTTCACCCAGGTGCATCGGCCTAGCCCCCGGGTGGGGCGTCGACCGGCGAGCGGTGCTTGAGCTCGCCCGTGCGGTAGAACGAGAACGCCTTCGCGACCTTCTCGGGGGAACCGGCCACGACGAGCGTGTCACCGGGGAACACCTTGAAGTCGCCCGACGGCGCCGGGTTGGCCGCGTCGCCCCGGACGACCGCCACGACGGTCAGGCCGACGACGCCCTTGGCGCCGAGGTCGCCGAGCGGCTGACCGGCGATGTGGTCGTCGTAGTCGACCGTGAACCAGTCGATGCTGAGGCCGGGGATCTGGTCGAGGGCCGAGAGCGACTCGGTGATGCGCGTGCCGCCGAGCAGTTCGGCGAGCGTGTGCGCCTCGTCTTCGCTGAGGCGCAGCGAGACCTTCTTGACGTGGTCGCCGTCGACGTCGTCGCTGAACGTGATGAGGTCGCTGTGACCCGAGCGGTGCGTGATGACACCGCATTTGCCGCCGTCGTCGGTGATGAAGGTGTGCAGCACACCCACGCCGGGGAGCTTGACTCGACGCACGTCAACCATGGTTCGTCTCCAGTGGACTCGGGGGCAGTCGTCTCAGCCTAGCGGCGGGTTCGGCCGCGGCAGCCGGGCTGCTCACGGTGGGGACAACCCGTCACCCTCCACAGGTGTTCCCGTGTCCGCGGACGGAGGAACCGCGGGAGGCGCGGTGCCCGACGAACGGGCACCGCGCCTCCTGCAGGTGGTCGCGCGAGCGACCGGGCATCAGCCCTGGCGACCGCCCGGGCTGCCCGCCGAGGTGTCGTCGCCCGGCGTGCCCGCGGGCTCGGTGACCTCCTCGCCCGGCTTGGGCGCGCCTCCTTGGTCGGCACCGGCGACGACCATGTCGTCCTCGTCGAAGCCGAAGGTGATGTCGGGCGCCTCGAGGCGGACGCGGTCCGCCGACTCGTCGTCGGGCTCGAGCTGGCTCGCCCGCTCGGCGGCGACCCGCTTGAGGTAGTTGGCCACCTCGGCCTCGGCCTCGTCGTCGCTCCAGCCGAGCACGCCGGCCATCAGCTTGGCGGCGACGGGAGCGGCGGACTCGCCCCGGTCCCACGCCTCGATCGAGATGCGGGTGCGGCGGGCGAGGACGTCCTCGAGGTGCAGGGCGCTCTCGTGGCTCGCGGCGTAGACGACCTCGGCGCGGATGTAGTCGTCTGCCCCGGGGAGGGGCTCGGCGAGCGACGGGTCGTCGCGGATGAGGTCGAGGATCTCGTCCGTCGTGGTGCCGTACCGGTTGAGCAGGTGCTCGATGCGCACCTTGTGGACGCCGAACGCCTTCGCGATCTTGCCGCGCTTGTTCCACGCCGCGTGGTACCCCTCGGCGCCGATCAGCGGGATCTCCATCGTGGTGCTCGACGGGATGCGGCCGTCGAGGGCCGCGACGGCCTCGTCGATGGCGTCCTCGGCCATGACCCGGTAGGTCGTCCACTTGCCACCGGCCACGACGACGAGGCCCGGCACGGTGTGGGCGACGATGTGCTCGCGCGAGAGCTTCGACGTCTGGTCGGACTCGCCCGCCAGCAGCGGACGCAGACCGGCGTAGACGCCCTCGACGTCGGCCCGGGTGAGCGGCACGGCCATGACCTTGTTGACGTGCTCGAGGATGTAGTCGATGTCGGCCGCCGTGGCCGCGGGGTGGGCCTTGTCGAGGTCCCAGTCGGTGTCGGTCGTGCCCACGAGCCAGTGACGGCCCCACGGGATGACGAACAGGACGCTCTTCTCGGTGCGGAAGATCATGCCCATGTCGGAGTGGATGCGGTCGCGCGGCACCACGAGGTGCACGCCCTTCGACGCCCGCACCTTGAACTGTCCCCGCTCGCCGACCATGGCCTGCGTGTCGTCCGTCCAGACGCCGGTCGCGTTGACGACCTGCTTGGCGCGGATCTCGAAGTGCTCGCCGGTCTGGTAGTCGTGCGCCTTCACGCCGACGACCCGCTCGCCCACCTTGACGAAGCCCTCGACCCGGATGCGGCTCGCCGCGTGGGCGCCGTAGCTCGACGCGGTGCGCACCAGCGACGAGACGTAGCGGGCGTCGTCGACCTGGGCGTCGTAGTAGGTGAGGCCGCCGACGACCGCGTCCTTGGACAGGCTCGGGATGGCGCGGAGCACCTGCGTCTTGGTGAGGTGACGGTGGTGGGGGACGCCGGGCGGGCGACCACCGGTCCAGCTGAAGATGTCGTAGAGCGCCATGCCGGCACCGATGTAGAACCGCTCGTAGACCGGCTTGCTGAGCGGGTAGAGGAACCGCACGGGCTTCACCAGGTGCGGTGCCAGGCGCTGCAACAGCAGGCCACGCTCGATCAGCGCCTCGCGCACGAGACGGAAGTTCAGTTGCTCGAGGTAGCGGATGCCACCGTGCACGAGCTTCGACGAGCGACTCGACGTGCCGGAGCCCCAGTCACGGGCCTCGACGATGCCGACGCTCAACCCACGCGTCACGGCGTCGAGCGCGGAACCCGCACCGACGATGCCACCCCCGATCACGAGGATGTCGAGTTCTTTCGTCTTCAACGCCTCGACGGCTGCGGCCCGTTCGTCGGGGCCGAGCTTCGTGGAGAGCGAAACGGACGCGGACTTGGCCATGCGAGCCTCCATCGTTGGATTCGGTCGGCCCGGTCTCTCGACCGGACCACCCCATCAAACGCTAGTGAGGCTGGTAGGGGGCCACAACCACCTCGACGCGCTGGAACTCCTTCAGGTCGCTGTAGCCGGTGGTCGCCATCGAACGACGCAGCGCGCCCATGATGTTCGACGTGCCGTCGACCGTCGTGGCGGGGCCGTAGAGGATCTTCTCGAGCGAGCCGATCGTGCCCACGTGCATGCGTCGGCCGCGGGGCAGTTCGGGGTGGTGCGCCTCGGCGCCCCAGTGGTAGCCACCGCCGGGCACGTCGTCGGCCCGGGCCAGCGCGGCACCCAGCATGACGGCGTCCGCGCCGCAGGCGATGGCCTTGACCAGGTCGCCCGAGGTGCCCAGGCCCCCGTCGGCGATGACGTGCACGTAGCGCCCGCCCGACTCGTCGAGGTAGTCGCGGCGCGCGCCCGCCACGTCGGCCACGGCGCTCGCCATGGGAGCGTGGATGCCCAAGGAGGCGCGGGTCGTGCTGGCTGCGCCGCCCCCGAACCCGACGAGGACGCCGGCGGCACCGGTGCGCATCAGGTGCAGGGCGGCCGTGTAGGTCGAGGCGCCACCGACGATGACGGGGACGTCGAGCTCGTAGATGAACTTCTTGAGGTTCAGCGGCTCGCTGTTCTTCGCGACGTGCTCGGCGCTGACCGTCGTGCCCCGGATGACGAAGAGGTCGACGCCGGCGTCGACGACCGTCTGGTACAGGTCTTGGGTGCGCTGCGGGCTGAGGGCGCCGGCCACGGTGACCCCGGCGGCGCGGATCTCGGCGAGGCGGTCGCGGACGAGCTCGGGCTTGATCGGCTCGCTGTAGATCTCTTGCATGCGGGCGACCGAGTCGTCGTCGGAGAGCTCGCGGATCTCGGCCAGCACCTGCTCGGGGTCGTCGTAGCGCGTCCAGACGCCCTCGAGGTCGAGGACGCCGAGGCCGCCGAGCTGGCCGATGCGGATGGCCGTGGCCGGACTGACCACCGAGTCCATGGGCGCGGCGATGACCGGCGACTCGAACTGGAACGCGTCGATCGACCACCCGACCGAGACGTCGCGCGGGTCGCGCGTACGCCGGCTCGGAACGATGGCGATGTCGTCGAACGCGTACGCGCGGCGGGCTCGCTTGGAGACGCCGATCTCTACCTCAGTCACCGTGCCACCCTACCGGAGCCGGGGGTCGCGCCCCCGGCCCGGCGGCATCACCGGCGGTAGTTGGGGGCCTCGACGACCATCTGCAGGTCGTGCGGGTGGCTCTCCTTCAGGCCTGCGGCGGTGATCCGGACGAACTTGCCGTTCGCCTTGAGCTCGGCCACGGTGCGGCCTCCGACGTAGAACATCGACTGACGGAGACCACCGCTGAGCTGGTACACGACGTTGTTGAGCGCGCCGCGGTAGGGCACCTGACCCTCGACGCCCTCGGGGATGAGCTTGTCGTCGCTCGGCACGTCGGCCTGGAAGTAGCGGTCCTTCGAGTACGACGTGTTCTTGCCACGCGTCTGCATCGCACCCAGCGAGCCCATGCCGCGGTAGTTCTTGAACTGCTTGCCGTTGACGAACACCAGGTCGCCCGGGCTCTCGTCGCAGCCGGCGAGCAGCGAACCGAGCATGACCGTGTCGGCGCCGGCCACCAGGGCCTTGGCGATGTCGCCCGAGTACTGCAGCCCACCGTCGGCGATGACCGGGACGCCGGCCTCGCGAGCGGCGAGGGACGCCTCGTAGACGGCCGTGACCTGGGGCACGCCGACGCCCGCGACGACGCGGGTGGTGCAGATGGAACCCGGGCCCACGCCGACCTTGATGGCGTCGGCGCCGGCCTCGATCAGGGCCTGGGCGCCGCTGCGCGTGGCGACGTTGCCGCCGATGACGTCGATGTGCGCGAAGCTCGGGTCGGCCTTGATGCGACGGATCATGTCGAGCTCGCCCGAACTCTCGCCGTTGGCGGTGTCGACCACGAGCACGTCGACCCCCGCGTCGCGCAGGGCGCTGGCGCGCTCCCACGCGTCGCCGAAGAAGCCGATCGCGGCGCCGACCCGCAGGCGGCCCTCGTCGTCCTTCGTGGCGTCGGGGTACTTCTCGCTCTTGTCGAAGTCCTTGACGGTGATGAGGCCGCGCAGGTGCCCGGCCTCGTCGACCAGGGGCAGCTTCTCGATCTTGTGCTGCGCGAAGATGGCGATCGCCGAGTCGGGGTCGACGCCCTCGGGCGCGGTGATCAGCGGGGCCTTCGTCATGACGTCGCGGACGAGCGTCGTCGACATCTCGAACGGCGAGACGAATCGCATGTCTCGGTTGGTGATGATGCCGACCAGCGTGCCGTCGCCCTCGACGACCGGCAGGCCCGAGACGCGGAACTGCCCGCAGAGCGCGTCGACCTCGGCCACCGTGGCGTCGGGCGTCGTCGTGACGGGGTTGGTGATCATGCCCGACTCGCTGCGCTTGACCTTGTCGACGTGCGCGGCCTGGTCGGCGATCGAGAGGTTGCGATGGATGATGCCGATGCCGCCCTGGCGCGCCATGGCGATGGCCATGCGCGACTCGGTCACGGTGTCCATCGCGGCCGAGAGCAGCGGCACCGCGACCCGGATGCGCTTGGTGAGCTGCGACGAGGTGTCGGTCTCGCTCGGGATGACGTCGGTGCGGCCCGGAAGCAGCATGACGTCGTCGTAGGTGAGTCCGATGAATCCGAACGGGTCCGGCTGGTCCATGAGTCCCCTTCGAAGGAGCGAGATGAGGGTGGGTGGGTTGGCACCGGATCGCCGTCGAGCCCGGTAGTCGATATTAACCCAGCCCGCGCCTCCTGCATTCCTCTCGGCGGCGCACCCGCCGCATCGCCGAGGAGGCGCGCGCGGCCCCCCGGGACGCAACGGAACGGCACCGTTACCGATCCGACACACGGAAGATTCGTGATTCTCGCTCGACATGGGGGATTCTGTACCGACTCCACTCCGTCGCGCACCTGAAACATGCTCGACACACAGCGGAGTTACTGTCAGCGACGACGACGCCCCGGGAGCAGAACGAGACCGCCCGAATCTCGACGGGGCGCTTCCCACCAGGAGGTTTTGTGAGACTCTCGACGACCATCGCGTCGCGGCCACGGCTGCGGCAGTCCCTGATCGTGACGGCCTCCGCCGTACTGCTCGGACTCCTGGCGACCTTCATGGGGGCCTTCGCCCCGACGGCCGCCCACGCCGCGGCCGCCGCCTGCACCACCGACGCGACGACCGGCTGCATCCAGGGAACGATCAACGACAGCGAGCGGGAGCCCGCCTCGGGCGTCGACGTGATCGCGACGAACGCGACCGGCGACGAGCAGACCGCGACCACCGACGACACCGGTCGGTGGAGCATCGCGGTGACCGAGGCCGGCAGTTACACCGTGACGGTCGACCAGGACACCCTGCCCGACGGCCAGTTCCTGGTGAACGCCGACAACGCCGAGCGCACCGTGACCGTGAACCTCGGCGCCACGGCGAGCGCCCTGTTCGCCCTCACCGCCGAGGAAGGCGCCACGAGCGGCGCCGCGACCGCGTCGAGCTTCAACTGGGACCGCTTCGCGCAGCAGTTCGCCTCGGGCATCCGGCTCGGCCTGCTGCTCGCCCTCGCCGCCATCGGCCTGTCGCTGATCTACGGCACGACGGGCCTCAGCAGCTTCTCGCACGGCGAGCAGGTGACCCTCGGCGGTCTGCTGGCCTACTCGTTCACCTCGATCGGGGTGCCGCTGATCCTGGCCGCGGTGCTCAGCACGGTGATCTGTGCGGCGACGGGCTACCTGCAGGACCTCGCGATCTGGAAACCGCTGCGGAAGCGCCGACTCAGCCTCACCCAGCTGATGATCGTGACCATCGGCCTCTCGATCGCCCTGCAGTACGCCTTCCAGTACTTCTACGGCGCCGGCACCGTGCGCATCGACCGCGACAACCCGACCACCGTCGACTTCCTCGGCGTGACCCTCACCGTCCAGTCGTACGTCGCCATGGCGATCTCGGTGGTCGTGCTGGTCGGCACGGGACTGTTCCTGCTGAAGACCCGCACCGGCCGCGCCACCCGCGCCGTGTCGGACAACCCGGCCCTCGCCGCGGCCTCGGGAATCGACGTCGACCGCATCATCCGCCTGGTCTGGACGCTGGCCGCCGGCCTGGCCGGCCTCTCGGGCGTCATGCTCGGCCTCGTGCTCAACGGCGTCAACTGGATGACCGGCCTGCAGATCCTGCTGCTGATCTTCGCCGCCGTCACCCTGGGCGGCCTCGGCACGGCCTTCGGGGCCCTGGTCGGTTCGCTGATCATCGGCATCATCGTCGAGCTGACCAACATCTGGCTGCCCGGCGACTTCAAGTACGCGACGGCGCTGCTGATCCTGATCCTGATCCTCGTGTTCAGACCACAGGGCATCTTCGGGCGAAAAGAACGAGTGGGCTAAGGGGACACGACCATGTACTTCATCGAACTCCTGCGGGCGCTGAGCGCCGAGGCCCTCGCGCCCACGACGGCCGCCTTCGCCATCGCGGCGATCGGCCTGAACATCCACTTCGGCTTCACCGGCCTGATCAACATGGGCCAGGCGGCGTTCCTGCTGCTCGGTGCCTACGGTTTCGCCATCTCGATCAGCAACGGCCTGCCCCTCGGCCTCGCCGTCATCATCGCCCTGCTCTGCTCGTTGGTCTTCGCGCTCATCCTCGGCGTGCCGACGCTGAAGCTGAGGGGCGACTACCTGGCCATCGTCACCATCTGTTCGGCCGAGATCATCCGGTACGTGGGACGGTCGAGCATCCTGACGACCACGACGGGTGGCTCGAACGGCATCCCCGGGGCCTCGTACCGCGAGGCCTTCACCGCCCTCTCGCCGCTGCCCGACGGCCAGACGACGATCCTGTGGTTCACCTACGAGAACAACGGCGTCAACGGCTGGTGGATCCGCATCGCCGGCTGGAGCATCGTCGCCCTCCTCAGCCTCCTGGTCTTCCTGCTCAGCCGCAGCCCGTGGGGCCGCGTGCTCAAGGGCATCCGTGAGGACGAGGACGCCGTGCGCAGCCTCGGCAAGAACGTCTACTCGTACAAGATGCAGGCGCTCGTGCTCGGTGCGCTGATGGGGTCGCTCGCCGGCATCATCTACGTGCTGCCGAGCTCGGTGCAGCCCGACAGCATGGGACGGTCGATGACCTTCTTCATCTGGACGGCCCTGCTGCTCGGTGGTGCCGCCACCGTCTTCGGCCCGGTGCTCGGAGCGATCCTGTTCTTCGTCACCCGCCTGCTGGTGCGCACCCTCGCCGGCGACTTCATCCCGTCGAGCATCATGAACGGCCAGCAGGCCGAGCAGTTCTCGTACATCCTCGTCGGCATCGCCCTCATGCTGCTGATCATCTTCAGGCCACAGGGCATCCTCGGAAAGAAGAAGGAGTTGGCGTTCAGTGTCTGACACCTCGAGCACCACCAACGGACCGGCCTCGAGCGGCAGCACGCTGCCCCGCCGCGAGGGCTACGACTACGACCGCAGCGTCCTGCGTTCGAAGCTCACCACGGTCGAGCGGACCCCCGGGTCCGCCAAGCCCGACCCGATCCTCACGGTCGACAACGTCGTCCGACGCTTCGGCGGCATGACCGCCGTCGACGTCGGCCACGTCGAGGTGCAGCGCGGTGCCATCACGGCACTGATCGGCCCCAACGGCGCCGGCAAGACGACCTTCTTCAACCTGCTGACCGGCTTCGACAAGGCCTCGTCCGCCCCCACGGCGTTCAAGCGCAGCGGCCCGGGCGTCGCGAAGTGGGTGTTCGAGGGCAAGGCCATGGGCAACGTCGGCGCCGCCAAGGTCGCCCGCTCGGGCATGGTGCGCACGTTCCAGCTCACCAAGGCGCTCTCGCGGCTCACGGTGATGCAGAACATGCTCCTGGGCGCGAAGGACCAGCCCGGGGAGAACTTCTTCGTCGCGATCGTCGCGCCGCTCTGGCGCAAGCGCGAGCGCGAGATCGAGGCCAAGGCCGAGGACCTCCTCGCCCGGTTCAAGCTGCTCGAGAAGAAGGACGACTTCGCCGGCAGCCTCTCGGGCGGCCAGCGCAAGCTGCTCGAGATGGCCCGTGCCCTGATGAGCGACCCGGCCATGATCATGCTCGACGAGCCGATGGCCGGCGTGAACCCGGCACTGACGCAGTCGCTGCTGGGGCACATCCAGAGCCTGCGCGACGACGGCACCACGGTGCTCTTCGTCGAGCACGACATGCACATGGTCCGCCACATCTCGGACTGGGTGATCGTCATGGCCGAGGGACGCATCGTGGCCGAGGGCCCGGCCGACACGGTCATGGACGACCAGGCCGTCATCGACGCCTACCTGGGTGCACACCACGACACCGACCTGGGCGACGACTCGCTGCTCGACGACGCCACGCTCGAACAGCTCGAAGAAGAGGTGGCACGCGAGGACGCGGCCCGCGCGGCCGAGGCGACCAGCGCCTCCTCGTCGACGGGCGGCGTCGCCGGACGCGACCTGCCCGGCCACCCCGACCCCTCGACCCCGCAGGCCACGAACGCGGCCGACGACCAGCTGTCCGACGGACGGCAGAGCGGAGACAAGCGATGAGCACGGCACAGGACGGCGCGGGCGCCACCACCGCGGCCAAGCACCCGGGCACCGAGAAGTTCGCGGGCGTCGAGCCGGTGATGAACGCGACGGACCTCGTCGCGGGCTACCTGCCCGGCGTCAACATCCTCAACGGGTGCGACCTCGTCTGCTACCCGGGCGAACTGATCGGCATCATCGGCCCGAACGGCGCCGGCAAGTCGACGCTGCTCAAGGCGCTCTTCGGCCAGGTCAAGATCCACTCGGGATCGGTCACGCTCGGCGGGACCGACATCACGAACCTCAAGGCCAACAAGCTGGTCGAGGCGGGCGTCGGCTTCGTCCCGCAGACCAACAACGTGTTCCCCTCGCTCACCATCGAGGAGAACCTGCAGATGGGCATGTTCCTGCGGCCCAAGAAGTTCGCCGAACGCCTCGAGGTCATCTACGACCTGTTCCCGGTGCTCGCCGACCGTCGCGGCCAGCGTGCCGGCTCGCTCTCGGGCGGTGAACGGCAGTCCGTCGCCATGGCCAGGGCCCTGATGATGGACCCGAAGGTGCTGCTGCTCGACGAGCCGTCCGCCGGCCTGTCGCCCGTGCGCCAGGACGAGACGTTCATCCGCACCCGCCGCATCAACAAGGCCGGCGTCTCGGTGATCATGGTCGAACAGAACGCCCGCCGCTGCCTGCAGATCTGTGACCGCGGCTACGTCCTCGACCAGGGCCGCAACGCCTACTCGGGCACCGGCCGCGAGCTGGCCGACGACCCCAAGGTCATCGAGCTCTACCTCGGCACCCTGGCGAAGGACGTCGACGCGTCCTGACGCCCCCGGTGGCGCCCTGAGGCCCCGATCACGCCCCGGCGTGGTCGGGGCCTCGTGCGTGCGTCCGGCGCCAGGGGCCGGGCGCCGGCGTCTGGCGCCGGGCGCCGGGGACGCGGGTGCTGCGCGCCGCGTCTCGTGCAGCGCACCCGGTCTCGACGCGGTGCGGTGCACGAGACGCGGTGCGGAGGGAGTGCGACGCCACGCCCGGTGGGGCCAGGGGACGAGGAGGCGCGGCCCCGGAGGGCGCGGACGTCGCGACCGTCCTGCGGCCCGCCTCCGCGCCTCCCTGGCACGCAGAAGGGCCTTGGCGCCGGGACGTGCCGTCGTGCACACCGCGTTTCGTGCACCGCACCCGGTCTCGACGCGGTGCGGTGCACGAAACGCGGTGTGACGAGGTGTGGGGCGGGGCGGACAGGTGCTGGGCCGGGGCCGGGGCCGAGACCCGACACGGCACCTCCTCGGCACGCCGAAGGGCCCGGCACGATGACTCGTGCCGGGCCCCGGGTGGTGCGAGGTGCCGTTATTCGACCTTGCCCTCGATGCCGGTCTGGTAGACGGGCTTGTTGTCGTCGTCGAACGTGTAGACGCCGATCGAGGCGGACGACGGGTCGTTGTTGTCGTTGAACGCTCCGATGCCCGAGGGGCCGGTGTAGTGGATGTCGTCACCGGCGTCGAGCGCGGTCTTGCAGTCCGCGTACGTCGTGCACTCGGTGCCGCCGTCCGCTCCGGAGACCGCGGCCATGTTGGCCTGGATCGTCCCGGCGTCGGTGCCGCCACCGGCCTGTGCCGCGAGAGCGGTCAGGATGACGGCGTCGTACGACTCGGCCGCGTACGAGAAGTCGGCCAGGTCGCCGCCTTCGCTCGCCTTGTAGCCGGCCACGAGCTTCGACTTGAAGTCGGCGCTCGCGTCGGCACCGGGGATCGTGCCCTTGGCGCCCGCGAGGGTGCCGGGCTCGAAGTCGGCGCTGTAGTCGGCCGTGTTGCCGTCGGACATGTAGACCTTGCTCATGTCCCAGCCCTGGCTCTTCAGCTCGGGCACGATCGACTTGGTCTCGTCGAAGGCCAGGATGACGATCGCGTCGGGCTCGGCGGCGATGGCCGCCGACACCTCGGACGAGAAGGTGGTCTGACCGGGAGGGAACTCTTCGCCCTTGCCGGTGCCGCCGTAGACGACGGTGCCGCCCGAGCTCTCGATCGACTTCTGCGTCGAGTCGCGCAGACCCGTGCCGTAGGTGTCGTTGAAGACGAGGAACGCGACGTTGGCGTTGCCGTCGGCCGTGATCTGCTGGCCGAGCGCCGAGCCCTGCACCGAGTCCGGCGGAGCGGTGCGGTAGTAGTAGGACGAGTAGCCGCTGAGCGAGCTCGCCGTGTTGGCGGGCGAGATCTCGATGATGCAGTTGCTGGTGAGCTGGTCGACCACGTTGAGCGTGACGCTCGACGACTCGGCACCGAGCACGACGGGCACCTTGGCGTCGATCAGCTGCGTCGCGGCGTTGCTCGACACGGTCATGTCGTTGCTGTCGCCCGAGTCGGTGCTGGTCGAGATCTCGGCCGGCTGGTCGAGCACGCCGCCGGCGGCGTTGATGTCGCTGATGGCCAGGTTGGCGCCCGCGATGGCGGGCGGGCCGAGGTAGGCCAGGGTTCCGGTCAGCGGCAGCATGGTGCCGATCGCGAAGGGATCGGTGCTGGGCGTCCCGACCTCGCACTTGGCGGCGGGATCGGCCTTGGCCGACGACGACGACGAGGCGTCGTCAGAGGGAGATGCCGTCGAACAGGCAGCGAGCAGCACGGAGGCTGCGCCGGCGAGAGCCAGTGCTCGGAGGGCGGTGCTGGATCGGATCATCCGTGGAACCCTTTCGTGGACAGCGGCAGTGCAGCCCGACCGGTGGCGGTCGAACCTGCCGCGATTGGTCCGAAACTAGGGGTCGAATGTTTCTGGCGTGTGTTCTCGACGTCAAAGTGACGTTTCGTTAGCCATTCGTGACTTTGCGAGGGATGGTCGCTTCTAGGTGGTCGGGGCCACGGCGAGGGGCCGGCGCGATCGTCGCCCTGCACGGACCATGTCGACGGTCAGCACGATCGATGCGACCCAGACGATGGCGAAGCCGACCCACCGCGCGGTCGACATGTGCTCGCCGAGCACGACGACCCCCACGACGAACTGCAACACGGGAGCGACGTACTGGGTCAACCCCACGGTCGTCAGGGGCAACCGACGCGTCGCCGAGGCGAAGAGCAACAGGGGCACGGCCGTGATCACGCCCGTGCCGATCGTGGCGAGGGTGTGCCCGACGCTCACGGTGCCGAGCACGACGCCGCCGCCGAGGCCCGTCACGTGCAGCACGATCAGGGTGACGGCCGCGAAGGGGGCGATCCAGAGCGTCTCGAGCGTGAGCCCGCCGACCGCGTCGACCCGACCGCCGACCTGCTTCTTGACCAGGCCGTAGAGCCCGAACGAGAACGCGAGAACGAGCGAGATGAACGGCGGCCGGCCAGCCCCGACGGCGATCACGAGGACGGCGACGGCGCTCAGCCCGACGGCCACCCACTGGGTCGTGCGGAGACGCTCGCGCAGCACGACCACGCCGAGCAGGACGGTGACGATCGGGTTGATGAAGTACCCGAGCGCCGCCTCGACCACGTGCCCGCTGAGCGTCGCCGAGATGAAGACCGTCCAGTTGACGACGATGAACGCGCCGGCCACCCCCATGGTGGCCACCAGGCGCGGCTGTCGCAGCAGGGCCAGGAACGAGCGCAGCGCCCCCGTCACGACGAGCAGCACCGCGCAGAAGACGAGCGAGAAGAGCACCCGCCAGGCGACGATCTCGAACGGGCCGGCCGGGGCCAGCAGCAGGAAGTACACCGGCAGGACGCCCCAGAGCCCGTAGGCCCCCAGGGCGTAGGCGAGGCCCGCCCCGCCGGCCCCGTCGACGCCGAGCCCCGAGGTCGGGGCGGAGGGGGACGAGGAGGCGCGGGTCGAGGTCACCAGGCGACTCTAGGTGGCTGCGCCCGCCGCCGGAACGGCCACTCCTGCCACCGTGGATCGATCGACGGACGACGACGCCTGGGGACGGGCCCTCGTCGGCCGGCACGGTGCCGACACGGCGAAGGCCCCTGCCGGAGCAGGGGCCTTCGGGACGGCGACCGGGGTCGCGGAGCACGGCCGGAGCCGTGCCGGGGTGCTAGCGGACGATGACCGCCAGGACGTCGCGAGCCGAGAGCACGAGGAGGTCTTCTCCGCCGTACTTCACCTCGGTTCCGCCGTACTTGCTGTAGATGACCTTGTCGCCGGTGGCGACGTCGAGCGGCACGCGGTTGCCGTTGTCGTCGATGCGGCCCGGGCCGACCGCCACCACTTCACCCTCTTGGGGCTTCTCCTTGGCGGTGTCGGGGATCACGAGACCCGAAGCAGTGGTCTGCTCGGCTTCGACCTGACGAATGACGATGCGATCTTCGAGCGGCTTGATGCTGACCGACACGGGTGACCTCTTCTTTCTCGGTGCTACGAAAACATGGGGGCTGGCACTTGCCGGGGGCGAGTGCCAGAACAACTGTAGGACGAGACTGGCACTCGGTCAATCCGAGTGCCAACGCGTCTGCCCGCGTGCGTCACACTGGACGACATGGATTCCTCCGAGCTGCTCGAAGTCCTCTCGCCCGAGGGGCTGCGGCTGCTCGACTCGCTGCCGGCGGGCGGCGCCTCCGGTGACGACGTCGTCGGCACGGTGGCCGCGTTGCGCAAGCAGGGCCATTCCCCCGCCCTCGTGTCGGCGGTGCTCACACAGGCCCGGCTCCGCGGCCGGGCCGTGGCCAAGTTCGGCGAGTTCGCGAGCCGCATGCTGTTCACCGAGGCGGGCCTCGAACAGGCCACGCGCCTCCCGGTCGCCGCCCGCCACGCCGGACGCTACGCCGCGGCGGGGATCGGCAGCGTCGCCGACCTGGGCTGCGGCATCGGGGGCGACGCCCTGGCCTTCGCCGCACTCGACCTCGACGTGCTCGCCGTCGACCGCGACGAGGTGACCGCGGCCGTCGCCTCGTACAACCTCGCGCCGTGGCCGTCGTCACGGGTCGAGCAGGGGGACGCCGCCACGACCGACCTCGCAGGCGTCGAGGGGGTCTTCCTCGACCCGGCGCGACGGACGTCCGGCCACACCGCCACCAAGCGCCTCGCCGATCCGGCCGACTGGTCCCCCGGCCTCGACGTCGCCTTCGGCTTCGCCGACCGCCTGCCCACCGGGATCAAGCTCGGTCCGGGCGTCGACCGCGAGCTCCTGCCGACGGACGCCGAGTGCCAGTGGATCTCGGTCGACCGCGACGTGGTCGAGGTGGGCGTGTGGTTCGGGCCGCTCGCGCGGCCGGGAGTGGGTCGGTCCGCCCTGGTGATCGGCACCTCCGGGGCGTCGGAGTTGACGGCCGCCGCCGACTCGGACGACGTCGACCCGGGCGACCTCGGCGAGTACCTCTACGAACCCGACGGCGCCGTGATCCGGGCACGCCTCATCGGCGACCTGGCCCGCTCGATCGACGCCCGGATGATCAGTCGCGACATCGCCTGGTTGACGACGGAGGCGCGGGTCGAGACCCCCTTCGCACAGGGATTCCGCGTGCTCGAGACGTTCCCGCTCGACGAGCGGACGCTGAAGCGCGAGCTGCGGGCCCGGGGCATCGGGCGACTCGAGATCAAGAAGCGCGGAGTCGACGTCGACCCCGCGACGTTCCGCAAGCGACTCTCGTTGCAGGGGACCGGGTCGGCGACCCTCGTCCTCACCCGGGTCGCGGGGCGGCACACCGCCCTGCTCTGCGAGCGCCTGGTCTGACGCCGGGCGGGACGCGAGAGCGGCGGGTCTCGCTGCTGTCCGACCCCCGCCGTCGCGCCTTCGTGGTGACGCACGAGTGGGCAGAAGACGCTTCTCGCCCCTGCGGCGACGCCTCCTGCCCACTCGTGCCCCACCGAGGTGGGGCCGGGCTCAGTACCCGCCGTAGTAGTCGGAACCCGACGAGAAGCCGGCGATGAAGAGGCCGAAGGCGATCCAGCCGATCACGATGAGCACGACGCCGGCGTAGCCGACGATGAGCCCGGTGAGCCAGAACCCCCTCGCGTGACGCTCACGCGACATGCCCAGGTGCCCGAGCACGATGCCCGCGATGGACGCCACGATCGAGAGCCCGAAGGTGAAGGGCGCGAGCACGAGACCGGCGATGGAGCCGATCATCGCCAGGAGGCTGAGGAGGCGCGGGGGCTGTGCGGCGCCGGCCGAGGCGTACGGCGGGTAGGGCGAGCCGTAGGCCTGCTGGCCGTACGCTCCGCCGGGCTGGCCCTGCTGGCCGTACGGCTGCTGGCCGTAGGGCTGCTGACCGTACTGTCCGACGGGCTGACCCTGCTGGCCGAAAGACTGCTGACCGAACGACTGCTGACCGTACGGCGCACCGGACTGCCCGGAGGGCTGATGCCCCTGGGGCTGTTGGCCGTAGCCCTGGGGCTGACCGTACCCCGGCTGCTGGCCCTGAGGCTGGCCTTGGCCCGAGGGCTGCCCCTGTGGCTGCCCGTAGCCAGGTCGCTGACCCTGAGGCTGCTGGCCGTACCCCGGCTGCTGGCCGTACCCCGGCTGCTGCCCGTAGCCCTGCGGCCGGTTCTGCGCCTGCTGCCCGTAGCCCTGCTGCCCGTACCCCGCTGGCGGCTGTGCACCCGGCTGGCCGTAGGGCGGCCGGGGCGGCTGAGGAGCACCCGGCGGGACCTGCCCCGGACGGGACTGCGGCGCCGGGGCGCCCTGGGGTGCCCCGTACGGCGCCGACCCCGTCGGCGGCACGCCGGCCCCGGCGTAGGGCGACGACGCGGGCGGCTGGGACGACGGCTGCTGGGAAGCGGCTCCCGGGAAGGCGGTGGGAGGCAGCGGCGGTGGGGCGGTGGCCGCGTCGCCACCCTCGGTCGGGCGCATCGGGGGCGCGGTGGGTGCCGCGGGCGGCGTCGGAGCCGAGGGCGCGGTCGGCGCCGAGGACGGCTTCTCGGGGGTGGTGTCGTCGGTGGCCATCAGCTGCCTTTCGCGAGCGGTGCGTCGGTCGTGCCATCGGGGCGGCCGGTCACACCCGTGACGGTCGCGTCCCGGGACACGAAAGGGCCCGCACCGTCCGGTGCGGACCCCGTCATGCTAGCGAGGCCGCCGATGAGCGGCCCCTGGGAGGCGTCGCCCACGCGGGCGCGCCCGCGGCCTCAGGAGTTGTAGCTGCCGTCGTAGAGGTCGGGGTTGCTGGCGATCGCACCGAAGACGACGAAGAGCAGGATGATCGTCAGGATCGTCAGCGCCACGACGACGTAGCCGAGGATGAGCCCCGTCAGGGCCATCCCCCGGCCCTCTTCGCCCCGCTTCTTGATCTGGCTCAACGCCATGTGGCCGGTGACGATGGCACCGATGGCCGTGATCGAGGTCACGAAGCCCGCGATGCCGAGGATCATCGACACGAGGGCGAGGGTGTTGCGCTGACCGGGACGAGCGCCGTTCTGCCCCTGGTAAGAGGGCTGACCACCGGAGGGCTGCCCCGGGTAGGCCGGCTGCTGGCCCTGGTAGGGGTTCTGCGGCGAGGGCTGGCCGTGGGGCGTGGGGTTCTGGTCGGTCATCGGAGACGTCCTTCTGCTGAGGGTCGGCCGGTGACGGCCGCGGTCGGTCGAGCGCCCATGCTATCGGCGGCCCATGGCCTGTGACCGGGGGCGGGTCGCCCGGGCCCCGCCGAGGGGTTCAGACGGCCTGGACCGTCGTCACGGGCAGCGTCGAGTCGGCCCCGAAGTCGAGAGGCGAGGGCGCCCGACCCCGCGACACGAGCTCGGCACCGAGTGCCGCGATCATGGCGCCGTTGTCGGTGCAGAGCGAGAGGGGCGGCACGCGCAGCTCGACCCCGGCCGCCGCACAGCGTTCGGCCGCGAGCTCGCGCACGCGGGCGTTGGCGACGACTCCCCCGCCGAGCAGCAGGCGGGGGACGCCTCGGTCGGCGCAGGCCGCGAGGGCCTTGGTGAGCAGGACGTCGGCGACGGCCTCGCGGAAGCTGGCGGCGACGTCGGCGACGGGCACCGCGCCTCCTTCGCTGCGACGCTGTTCGACCCAGCGGGCGACGGCCGTCTTCAGCCCCGAGAACGAGAAGTCGTACCGGTGCTTCGCGAGGTCCTTCGGGAGGGTCAACCCGCGCGGGAAGCGGACGGCCCTCGGGTCGCCGCCTTCGGCGACACGGTCGATCTGCGGCCCGCCGGGGTAGGGCAGGCCGAGCAGGCGGGCCACCTTGTCGAACGCTTCACCCGCGGCGTCGTCGATCGTCTCGCCGAGCAGTTCGACGTCGTCGACGAGGTCGCGCACGTGCAACAACGAGGTGTGACCGCCCGAGACGAGCAGCGCGATGGTCGGCAACTCGAGTTCGCTGCCGTCGGCGCGGAGCACGTCCGCCCCGACGTGGCCGACGAGGTGGTTCACGGCGTAGAGGGGTTTGCCCGTCGCCAGGGCGAGGGCCTTGGCGGCACCGACGCCGACCATGAGCGCCCCGGCGAGCCCGGGTCCGCTCGTCACGGCGATCGCGTCGAGCTCGGCCGTCGTCACGCCGGCCTCGGCGAGCGCCGCGGCGAGGGCGGGCTCGAGTGCCTCGAGGTGCGCGCGCGCGGCGACCTCGGGCACGACGCCGCCGTAGCGGGCGTGCTCGTCCATCGACGACGAGATGACGTTGGCGAGGAGGGTTCGGCCGCGGACGATGCCGATGCCGGTCTCGTCGCAGCTGGTCTCGATGCCGAGCACGAGGGGCTCGCGGACGGCGGGCTCGGCGGCCGCCTGCTCGGCGGCGGACGAGGAGGCGCGGGTCGCGGTCACGGGCGGACGTCCTGTTCGTCGAGGGGCACGTCGTCGATCGGCTCGAGGGCGCCCGCCGTGGTCTCGGTGACGGCCGGCGGGACGCGCAGTCGCATGACGACCGCGTCGACCCCGTCGGGCATGTAGTACCGGGCACGGACGGCGAGCCGCTCGAAGCCGAGCGTCTCATAGAGGTGCTGCGCTCCGGGGTTGTCGGCCCGCACCTCGAGGAACACCTCGCGCACCCCGCCGTGACGGGCCTCGGTGAGCAGCTGGGTCAGCATCGCCCGTCCGAGCCCGCGCCCCTGGTGCTCGGCGAGGACGGCGATGGTCTGGATGTCGGCCTCGGGAGCTCCCTTCAGCGCCAGCATGCCCGCGTAACCGATGACGGTGGTGTCGTCGCCCTCGGCTGTGGCGACCAGGTAGCGACCGCCGGGGGCGGTGAGCTCGTGCGTCATGCTCGCCCGCGACCAGGCGTCGGTGAGGAAGGTCGACGTCTCGATGGCCATGATGCCGTCGAGGTCGTCGAGGGTGGCCGTGCGCAGCAGCACGCTCACTGCGTGACCGGCTTCGGGCCGGCCGACGGGGTGACGTCGGGTTCGCGCAGGTACAGCGGCTCGGCGGCGGCGAAGGCGCGGCCGTGCTCGAAGAGCCGCTCGGCGAGCATTCCCAGCGCGGCCGCCGAGACCGTCGTCGCGTCGGGGTCGGTGCGCGGCCAGGACGAGGAGGCGCCGGTCGCCTCGTCGAGGTCGGCCGGCCTCACGAGGGCGGGGCCGGCCACCCGCACGGGCAGGCCGTCGTCGTCGAGCCCCGACCACGAGCTGTGTGCCACCTCGCGGCGACGGGCGTCCGTGACGACGACGAGCGGCGAGTCGACGGACCCGCCGGAGGCGCCGACGGAACGGCCCGCCGCCGCCGAGAGTCGTTCGAACGCGACGGCGTCGTGACTGCCGACCGAGAGGCACGGCACCCCCGCACCGAAGGCGAAGGCCCGGGCGGCGGCGATGCCGACCCGCAGGCCGGTGAAGGGGCCCGGGCCCCGACCGGCCACCACGGCCGAGAGTTCGGACGGGGTCACGCCGGCCTCGCGCAGGGCGTCGTCGATCAGACGGCCGATCACCTCGGCATGTCGCCGGGTGTCGGCGACCGTGTGCTCGGCGAGGACGCCGCCGTCGCGGTCGACGACGGCGACGGACGAGCCGGCGGAGGTGTCGATGGCCAGGATCACGGGGTCAATCGTAGGCGGTGTCGACGAGGCGACCCGCGCCTCCTCGACCGGTGCCCCGTCGACCCCGGACCGGACGCGACGACGCCCGGCACCACGAGGTGCCGGGCGTCGTCGGTCGATCAGAAGGCGCCGATGCGGCGGGCGGTCCCGGGTTGCCCGAGGAGCGCCGCGACGTCCGCCGGCAGGGTGGACACGATGCCGAGCGACGAGGCGAGCAGGCTGCCCATGCCGCCGAGGTCGAGCACCCCGGACGTCTCGACGTTGCGCCACGACCCGTTCTTGGCCGACAGGGCGGCGACCGAGTCGAGGCGGGTCACGGTCTTGTTGTCCCCGGCTCCCCAGCCGACGAGCGTCGCCTGCGCCGTGGTGCGTCGCTGGTTGAAGGCGTTGCCCGTCACCGTGATGCCCATGGAGTCGGCCGACCGGTTCGTCTTGCCGTCGAGGACGAAGATCTGGTACGAACCACCACTGCCGAAGGCGTTGTTGGCGATGGTGATCTTGCCCGTCACCCAGGTCACCGTCGGATCGGGCAACGGACGGCGACGGTCCTGGCCGGTGGAGGCCGTGGCCTGCCGACGTTCGTCCTGCGTGACCTTGATGCCGAACTGGCTGAAGCCGCCGATCGAGTTGTTGTAGACGCGGACGTCGTCGGTGTTGAAGATCTGCAGTCCGGCCTTGCCGCCCGTGATGGTGTTGCCGGCGACGACGGCCTTGCTCGAGAGCTCGAGCTGGATGCCCGTCCACTCGTTGCCCTCGGCCGTGTTGCCGATGACCTTGCTGTCGTAGACGGACTCGTCGAGCCAGAGACCCGAGCTGTAGTTGCGGCTGATGTCGTTGTTCGACACGGTGACACCGCGTGATCGCGTGATCTTGATGCCGCCCGAGACCGGCGCCTCCTTGAAGCGCTGCCAGTTGTTCTGACGGATCACCGAGTCGGTGATGCTCAGGTCGTACGAGGCGTTGGTGCCGATGCCGAGCAGGCCGCTGCGCTCGACCGTCAGCTTCGACAGGGTGCCACCGTTGTTCTCGAGGTTGATGCCGATCATGGCGTTGTCCTGGATCACGAGGTTCTCGGCCGTCGCCCCGGTGTTGCCCAGGCGGATGGCGCCTCGCTCGGCGTAGGGAGTCGCGTATCCCCGGACGCCGAAGCCACGAACCGTCGTGTCGGGCGACTGCACCCAGATGGCCTGGGCCTTGTTGCTGATGCGGATCGAGTGACCGGCCGGGTCGCTGCCGATCAGCATGCGGCCGGAGCCCGGGTCGGCCGCGAAGGTGCCCGGGACGAGACGGTCGGGAGTCACCTGGGTGAGCTGCACCCCGTCGAGGAAGACCT
Source organism: Frigoribacterium sp. ME-P-080 (assembly GCF_030209595.1). Lineage (NCBI taxonomy): Bacteria > Bacillati > Actinomycetota > Actinomycetes > Micrococcales > Microbacteriaceae > Frigoribacterium > Frigoribacterium sp. ME-P-080. The sequence goes on along the minus strand of NZ_JARVRR010000002.1, from coordinate 232,865 downwards.
GGTCGGGACGAGCGGCGAGCGGGAAGGACGGCGACACGAAGCGGGGGTTGTCCGCCACGTTGTCCATGACCGACGACGGGAACGCCGACCACGGGGTGCTCCACCCCGAACCCGACCGCGACCACGACGTGACCGGGACGGAGCCGTCGAGCCAGACGGCCTCGCGGGGGTAGGACTGGATCGTGACCTTCTTCTGGAAGGGCACGACGACGCTCTCGTTGTAGGTGCCGGCACGGAGGACGATCGTCGCCCCGGACTTCGCCTTGGCGACGGCTGCCGCGAGGGTGCGCAGCGGCGCCGCCTGCGTCCCGGCCGCGCCGTCGTCGCCCGACGGCGACACGACGATCGCGCCCGAGGGAACGGGGTAGGAGGCCGAGCCGACCGGGAGCGAACCCCGCGAGCCGACGGGAGCGACCTCGGGCGCGGGTGCCGGAGCAGGCGCAGGAGCAGGAGCAGGTGCAGGTGCAGGTGCAGGCGTCGGCGTCGGCGTCGGCGTGGGCGTCGGCGTGGGCGCCGGCGTGGCGTCCGACGGGCTGCCGATGACGACGAGGTCGTCGAACGACGTGCTCGAGCGGGCCGTGTTGCCGGCGCTGGCGTACTGCCAGAGGCCCACGGACCCGCCCTGCGAGACGCGGTCCGCCGCAGAGTCCGAGACGGCGAGCTGCCAACCCGGCTCGGCGGAACCGTCGACCCAGGCCTTGCCCTTGAGGGCGACGGCGGTCGTGCCCTCGGCACGGAACGAGACGGCCAGGGTCGAACCCGGAGTCACGCTGGCGGGAAGGGCGACGCGGCCGAGCAGGGTCTCGCCGGACTTCTTCACCTTGGTCACCGCGAGGGCCACCTTGCCCGAGCTGCCCGACTCCAGTCGGCCTCGGTAGGCGGAGCCGTCACCCTGGCGACGGAGCTCCCAGCCCTGGTAGAAGCCGGCCTTGGTCTTCGGCAGGGAGACCGTGCCCTCGACCTCGACGTCCTTGACCGACACGCTCGCGAGGGTCGCCGTCGCGGTCGAACCGGGAGCGAGGTCCGAGATGGTGGAGGTGCCGGACCCGACCGTGAAGGACGCCTTCGACGGACCGGACCAGGTCGACCAGGCCCCTCCCTTGTCGGCGGACCCCCAACCGGTGGTCGACGTGCGCGCCGACGAGTCGGTGGCGACCGTGGTCGGGGCCGCGGAGGCGCTGGTGACCGGGACGAGGACCCCGGCCACGACGGCGAGGGCCGTCGCCAGGGCACCCACGGCGGTGCGGACGCGGACGGGCGGAGAGAGGCGGTGCTCGGGGGCGCTGGGCATCGTCACTGCTTTCATCAAGGGAAGGTGTGGGCGATCCCGCGACATGCCTCGGGGACGGAGGCTCGTGCGAGAGGAAGAACACCACGCCGTGCCCCCAGGACGGGGGCTTGCGCGGGATGGATCTGAGGGGACGGAATCTCACCCGGTCAGGACAAGAGGTGATCTTGTTACATTCACGCGTACTCCGCAAGGGGGCGTCAGCCCCCAACAAGGTGGCTCCCCCTCGGGTGTCGGCACTGTGGGGGACACCAGGACGGGGGTCGTCGAGGTCGCGGGCGTCGCCTAGAGTTCGTCCCATGACGCTGCTCCGAGCCGCCCCGTCGGCGCCGGCGGCCGGCCGTCCCGAGCGGTCCCGCGCCTCCCCCGGCGACGCGCGCGCCTGGGTCCGGGCGATCGCCGCCGCCGCGCTCGTCGTGCTCGGCATGCGCTTCACCCTGCCGCAGGGCATGCAGGCGGGTTTCGTCGTGGCCGCCCTGCTGCTGCCCGTGTGGTGGGGCTCGCTGCGGCGCCACCACTGGGGGGTCGCGTTCATGGTGGCGGGCCTCCTGGCCGTCGCGCTCGGGCTCTGGCTGGGCGTCGCCAACTCGGGGGACCACGTCTCGTCGTCGCCCTCGACGGTGCCGATGACGGTCATCCTCCTCGGGACCCTCCTCGGCGTCGGCCTCTTCTTGTGGGGAACGGAGGTCCTGACGCCCGAGCGGGCCGTCCTCTGGTTCGGCATCGGCTTGGCGTTGGGCTTCAGCACGGGCACACCGCTCTTCGCGAGCAACCCCTGGAAGTTCGGGTTCGCCCTGCCGGTGACGGTCATCGCCCTCGCCCTCGCCGCCCGGTACGGACGCCGGTGGGAACTGGCCGTCCTGCTCGCCCTGACGATCGTCGCCGCGCTCAGCGACTTCCGCTCGGCGTTCGGCCTGTTGCTCCTCGCGGCGTTGCTGGTCTTCGCCCAGCTGGCGATCGTCCGCCCGCACCGGCGCCCGTCGGCCGCCGCCGTCCTGATCGGGCTCGGCGTCCTCGGGGTCGTGGTCTTCCAGCTCGGTCAGGCCCTCATCCTCGACGGCTACCTCGGCCTCGCGACCCAGTCGCGCAGCGTGGAGCAGCTCAGGGTGTCGGGCTCCCTCATCCTGGGCGGGCGCCCCGAGCTCGCGGCCACCGCCGCCCTGATGGAGCACCACCCCTGGGGCTTCGGGGCCGGCGTCGTCCCGACGGCGGGCGACATCCAGATCGCCAAAGAGGGCATGAGCAGCATCGGGTACCAACCCGACAACGGCTACGTCGAGCGGTTCATGTTCGGCGGGCACTTCGAGCTGCACTCGGTCGTCGGCGACCTCTGGGCGCAGTCGGGCGTGGTCGGGCTCGTGCTGTCCGCCGTCGTCCTCGGCGTCCTCGGGGTCGGCGTCGTCCGTCGCATCGCGGACGGCACCGCCAGCGGCATCTTGCTCTACACCGCGGCGCAGAGCAGCTGGAACCTCTTCTTCGCGCCGTTCTACAGCGCGTTCCCGACCCTGGTCGTCGCCTTGGCCCTGGCATTCGTGCCGGTGGCCCGCGACGGGATCGACCGGTTCAGGGTCGGCGCCACTCCTCGACTGCCGTCATCCCGCCAGCCCACCGGCTGACGACCTCGAAGCCGGCGGTCTCGAGGACGACGTCGTCGGCGCGGGCCGTGGGCTCGTCGGCGGGCTCGACGACCCAGAGGCGGTCGACCGCGTCGAGCCTCGCCTCCGGCGAGCCGAGGGGCCAGGCCGTCCCCCGCAGGCTGTCCTGGTCGACGGGCCGGCTGCGGACCGTGACGTCGACGAGACCGTCGAAGGCATCCGGGTAGACGACGGCGACGTTGGACGTCGACCGCTCGACGACCCGAGGCGGATCGGCGTCGAGAGGCGCGAAGTAGACCCCGTCGCCGGGCCGCGCGCCCCGCTCGACCACCGCCGCCGCCTCGGACCAGTCGGTGCCGCTCTTCCCCGTGACCTGACGTTGCGACAGCCAGACCGGGACGCACAGGGCGACGATCACGGCGAGGGCGACCACCCGGGCGCCACGGTGGCGGAGTGCGGTCACGCCGACTCCGACCAGCGCCGCGCACGCCGGCGCCGCGAAGGTGAAGTAGCGGGGGTTGTAGAGCGGGCTCACCAGCAGGCTGTAGCCGACCACGACGGCGGTGGGCACGACGAGCACGGGGACGAGGACCCACAGCGGCCCGGCACGACGGCCGCGCACCCCGGCGACGATCGCAGCCGCCATCGCGATCCACCCCACGAGGGCCAGGGCCAGGGAGGCGAGCGCCCAGGGCTCGGTGGGCGACGCCGTCGAGTCCACGCGCGTGGGGGTCCCCCCGAGGAACCACTGGTTGACCACGATCCCCCGGGCGATCTGCACGAGACCCAGGTCGTTGTCGCCCAGTTGCCCCTGCTGACCGGCGGCCAGCAGCACCACCGGCGACGCCACGAGACCGCCCGCCGCGGCGGAGGCGAGCCAGGCCAGGCGGCGCCTCACCGGGACCCGACGCCAGGCGGCCACGGTCACGGCGTGGGCGACGGCCAGCAGGGCGACGTAGATGTTGAGGGCGGTGCCCACCCCGACGAGGGCGGCGTACCCGATCCACCGCGCCGCGCCTCCTCGGTTCAGCGCGACGACGAGCAGGACGGTCGCCCACACGGCCACGGCCGCGCTGGGCCCGAAGGAACGCGCCTCGATCCCCATCCAGGTGATGCGCGGCAGCACGACGGCGACCACCGCACCCGCGACGGCGGCGTCCCGGCGTCCGAGCACGACAAGCAGCCGGTGGACGCCGACGACGGCGACTCCGGCCGCGACCGCGCTCGGGAGGCGGAGAGCCACCGGGGAGGTCCCGGCGACGGTCGTCCAGACGTGCATCAGCAGGTAGTAGGCGGCGTGCACGGCGTCGATGCGTTGGACGAGGGCCCAGAGCTCGGGGAGGCTGCGGGTGGCCGCCGAGACCGTCGCGGCCTCGTCGGTCCACAGCGACACCGTCGACGAACCGACCAGCGCCACGGCGGTGCCGGCGAGACCCAGCGCCAGCGGGACGCCGATCGAGGAGGCGCGAGGTCGTCTCGAGGACGCCGTGGACCCGGCCGGGCGGGTCGTCGTCGGGGTGGTGGTCGTCATGGCCGTCCTCGTGCGTGCCGACCGCGAGCCCTCGCCTCGTGGACGAGGGAGAGGGCGACCGGACCGACGGGTCGGGTGCGGGTGGCCCGGAGTGCTGGCATGCTAGCAGCGGCCCTGGACCCCACCGGCGTCCGGCGGGACGGGCCACCCGACCGAGGAGCCACCATGTCGTCAGACGACCAGACGCCCGACCCCACACCGACGAGGTCCCGTCGGCGCCTGGTGATCGCGCTGGCCGCCGTCGCCGTGGCGCTCGCCCTCGTCGTCGCCTTCGTGGTCGTGCCCGCCGTCTCGGGCGGCGACGCCGACGAGCCCGGCGCCGCCGGACCGGGGTCGGGCTCGAGCTCGCCGACGACCGGCGAGTCGTCGGACGACGGGACGACGGCCCCGACCGACACCGTGCCTCCCGCCGCGGGGCCGGACACACCCGAGGCACCACCCGTGGGCCTCGACGAGTCGCCCGCCGTCGTGGACGGGGTGACGGTCCGGGTGAAAAGCCTCGACGCGGTCGACGGCGAGGCCGCGCTGCCCGGTGAGGTGACCGGCCCGGCCGTCCGTGCCGAACTCGAGGTGTACAACTCGTCGGCTGCTCCCGTGGACCTCTCGACCGTCGTGGTCAACCTGGCCTACGGTGCCGACCGCACACCCGCGAACACGTTCTCGACCGGGACTTCTTCGTTCCCGGCGAGCGTGGCCGCGGGCGCCACGGCCGACGGCGTCTACGTCTTCGCCGTGCCCGTCGACGGGCATTCCGACCTCCGCCTGACCTTCGACTACGCCGTCGACGTGCCGGTCGTCGTCTTCGAGGGATCGACCTCGTAATACCCCTGTACCCACAACGGGGGCCATTGTCCCCCCTTGGGGGGACCTTATAGTCGTCAAGCCATCGGTACCCGAATGCCGATGACGCCTACCCGACCCGAATGAGGCTCCCCCATGGGAAGAACCGTCTCGTCGCGCCTTCGTCTCCCCGCGATCGTCGCTGCGTCCGCCGTGCTGTTGTCCGTCCTGGTCGGAGTCCAGCCCGCTGCGGCCGACTCCGCCCCCCTCGACCCGACGTCGCCGTCGACGCCGGCGACCGTCACGGCCGACGCGCTCCCCGCACCCCAGATCGACGGGTCCGTCTTCACGCAGGTGATCGTGGGCAATACCGTCTACGCCGCGGGCAAGTTCACGAAGGCCCGCCCGGCGGGCTCGGCAGCGGGCGTCGACGAGGTCCCCCGCAGCTACCTGCTCGCGTACGACATCACCACGGGAGCGCTCTCGACGACGTTCGCGCCGGTGATCGACGGGCAGGTCAAGGCCCTCGCCGCGTCCCCCGACGGCAAACGTCTCTACATCGGCGGCGCCTTCACGAAGGTCAACGGCGTCAACAAGTACCGCCTCGCGGCCCTCGACCCGACCACCGGCGCCCTCGTCACCAGCTGGAACCCCGGCACGAACGCCACGGTGAACGCGATCGCCGCCGTGGGCCCCAACGTCTACATCGCCGGCGTCTTCTCGAGCATCGGCAAGGACACGCGCGCCAAGGCGGCCGCGGTCACCGCCTCGAACGGCACGAACCTCCCGTGGGCTCCGCAGATCGCCGGCGGTGACGTGCTCGGCCTCGTCGCCAGCCCCGACGGCTCGAAGATCGTCCTCGGCGGTTCGTTCAGCTCGGTGAACGGCTCGTCGCAGCCCGGGTACGGTCTCGCCATGGTCGACGCGACCTCGGCGGCCAACCTGCCCGTCCAGGCCAACGACGTCGTCCGCAACGGTGGCGGCCAGGCGGCCATCTACAGCTTGAGCGCCACGGCCAACGGCTTCTACGGGTCGGGCTACACGTTCGGCGGCGGCGGTCGACTCGAAGGCGCCTTCAAGGCGACCTGGAACGGCGACCTCCAGTGGGTCGAGGACTGCCACGGTGACACCTACTCGGTCGCGGCCAACAGCACCGCCGTCTACGTCGCCGGCCACCCGCACTACTGCGGCAACATCGGCGGACAGCCGCAGACCAACCCCTGGACCTTCCAGCGCGCCATGGCGTTCAGCGACTCGGCCACGCAGACCATCACCAACGACCCGATGGGTTACTACAACTTCGCCGGCACTCCCGCCCCCAGCATCCTGAACTGGTTCCCCGACTTCGCCACCGGCACCTACACCGGCCTGAGCCAGGGCCCGTGGAGCGTCGCCGCCAACGACAAGTACGTGGTCTACGGCGGGGAGTTCCCGTCCGTCAACGGCAAGGCGCAGAACGGCCTCGTGCGCTTCGCGGTGTCGAGCATCGCCCCGAACAAGACGGGCCCCGAGGCCTCCGGCGCCCTCTTCACCCCGAGCCTGGTCTCGCTGTCGTCCGGCACGGTCCGGGTCAGCTGGCAGTCCAACTGGGACAAGGACAACGCGAACCTGAGCTACGCCGTCTACCGCGACGGTGACCTCACCAACCCCGTGTACACGACGACCTCCGCCTCGACCTTCTGGAAGCGTCCCGCCCTCGGCTTCGTCGACAAGGACCTCGCGCCCGGCAGCACGCACAGCTACCGCATCCGGGCCACCGACCCGCTCGGCAACACCGTGCTGGGCGACGGCGTGGACGTCACCGTGACCGCCGACAAGGCCTCGCCCTACGTCAAGCAGGTCGCCGCCGACGGAGCCACCTCGCTCTGGCGCCTCGGCGAGAAGAGCGGCTCGACCGTCTACGACTGGGTCGGCTACGACGACCAGCAGGCCCAGGCCGGCGTGACCCGCGGCACCACCGGTCAGACCACGTCCGACTCCGACGGCGCCAGCACCTTCTCCGGAACCGACACGGGCCTCTCGTCCACGACCTCGGCCATCGCCGGCCCGCAGACCTTCTCGGTCGAGGCCTGGTTCCGCACGACGTCGACCACCGGTGGCAAGATCGTCGGCTTCGGCAGCAACCGCACCGGCGCCTCGAACTCGTACGACCGGCACCTCTACATGGACCCCCGGGGCCGTGTGTCCTTCGGCGTCTACCCGGGTTCGTCCCGCATCATCACCAGCCCGACCGCCCTCAACGACGGTGAGTGGCACCAGGTCGTGGGCACGCTGAGCTCGGCCGGCCAGTCGTTCTTCGTGGACGGCAAGAAGGTCGCGACCGACGCCGGCACGACGGGTGGCCAGGACTACACGGGCTACTGGCGCATCGGCGGTGACAACAACTGGGACGGCGCCCCGTACTTCCAGGGCGACATCGACGACGTCTCCGTGTACCCGGCCGCCCTGAGCGCCAAGCAGGTCGACGGCCAGTGGGTCGCCTCGGGCCGCACGAGCAAGCTGCCCAAGGCCCCGGCCGATGCCTACGGCGCCCGGGTGTTCCAGGACGACCCCGAGGCGTACTTCCGCCTCGACGGGGACGCCTCCACCGTCTCGGCCGACTCGTCGCCCGTCGGCACCAACGGCGTCGTCAGCGGTGGCGTGACCACGGGCGGCACGTCCGCCGTCGGCGGTTCCGGCCAGTCGGCCACGTTCAACGGCCAGGACGCCGGCGTCGCGACCACCACCTCGTACGACACCCCGAACAACTACACGCTCGAGACCTGGTTCAACACGACGACGACCTCGGGCGGCAAGCTGATCGGCTTCGGCAACCAGCAGACCGGCTACAGCGGCAACTACGACCGCCACGTGTACATGGAGCAGGACGGTCGCCTGCAGTTCGGCAACTGGACCGGTCGGATGAACCTCGCGAGCAGCACGGCGAGCTACAACGACGGCCGTTGGCACCACGTGGTCGCCACGCAGGGCTCGGACGGCATGAAGCTCTACGTCGACGGCGCCCAGGTCGGGTCGAACCCGACCACGGCCTCGGACGGCTACCGCGGGTTCTGGCGCCTCGGCGGCGACAGCTCGTGGAACTCGGGTTCGGGCTACTGGGCCGGGAGCCTCGACGAGGCCGCGGTCTACGCCCGCCCCCTCGACGCCACCACGGTCGCGCAGCACTACGCGCTCGGTGCGAACAAGCCGAACGCCGCGCCCACGGCGGCCTTCACCTCGACGCCCACCGGTCTCGGCGTCGCGTTCGACGGCCGCACCTCGGTCGACCGCGACGGGACGATCGCCTCGTACGGCTGGGACTTCGGCGACGGGAGCGCCCCGGCCAGCGGCGCCACCCCCTCGCACACCTACGCCGCGGGGGGCACCTACACCGTCACCCTCACCGTGACGGACGACCAGGGAGCCGTCGGCACGTCGACCGCCACCGTCACCGTGACGGCGCCCCGGGTGAACGCGGCACCGACCGCCTCGTTCACCTCGGTGGTCGACCACCTGGCCGTCGCCGTGGACGCGAGCACCTCGACCGACTCCGACGGGACCGTCGCGTCGTACCGCTGGGACTTCGGTGACGGCACCGTGGCCGCGACGGGCCCGACCGCGAACCACACGTACGCCGCTGCCGGCACCTACACGGTGACGCTCGTCGTGACGGACTCCGAGGGTGCCACCGGCACCTCGACGGGGACGGTCACGGTCGCCCCGGCTCCCCCGGTGAACATGGCCCCGACGGCCTCGTTCACGAGCGCCGCCACGGGATTGGCCGTCTCGACCGACGCCACCGCGTCGACCGACCCCGACGGCACCGTCGCGGCCTACGCCTGGACGTTCGGTGACGGAGGCACGGCCACGGGCAGGACGGCCGCGCACACCTACGCGGCGGCCGGCACCTACACGGTGACCCTCACCGTGACCGACGACAAGGGCGCCACGGGCACCTCGACCGGCAGCGTGACCGTCGCGCCGATCCCGAACGCTGCTCCGACGGCCTCGTTCACGACGTCGGCCAAGGCCCTCTCGGTCTCGACCGACGGACGCGCCTCGACCGACTCCGACGGCACCGTCACGGCGTACGCCTGGGACTTCGGCGACGGAGGCACGGCGACCGGCAGCACGGCGGCCCACGACTACGCCGTCGGCGGCACCTACACCGTGACCCTCACGGTGACCGACGACAAGGGAGCCACCGCGACCCGCACCTCCACGGTGACGGTCACCGCGCCTCCCGTGGTCACGGCCGCGGTCAAGGACGGCTTCGGACGCTCGGTGACGGGCGGCTGGGGCACGGCGGAGGTCGGCGGCACCTGGGCCCGCACCGGCAGCGCGTCGCAGTACGCGGTGACCGGCGGGGTCGGCACGCAGTTCCTCGGGGCAGCGGGCTACAACACCTCGATGGCACTCACCGGCGTCAGCACGACCGACGCCGACCTGCGCACCAGCGTGAGCCTCGACAAGGCGGCCACCGGTGGCGGCACCTTCGTCTACGTGACCGGCCGCAAGGTGGCGACGAACTCGGAGTATCGTGCGACCCTGCGCTACCGCTCCGACGGACGCGCCGTCGTCGCCCTGACCGCCTTCAAGGGATCGGCCTCCGGCGTGAACCTGGTGGGCGAGACGCTCGTGCCCGGCACGATCGTCCCCGGCGCGAAGCTCAACGTCCGACTCGAGGTGAGCGGCTCGGGCACGACGACGATCCGCGCCAAGGTCTGGGCGGACGGCACCGCGGAGCCCACGGCCTGGACGGTGTCGACCACCGACACCTTCGCCGGCCTGCAGGCACCCGGCTGGGTCGCCCTCGGCGCCTACACCTCGGGAAGCACCACCAACGCCCCCCAGACGGTCTCGTTCGACGACCTGAGCGTCTTCAAGCCGTGACCGACGCCGCCCCGGAGCACGCGAGCAGGCTCGTCGTCCAGCAGTCGTTCCCGCGACCGCGACCGACGACGAACCCCTACCTCGTGATGCTCCGGGACGCCGTCGGCGCGGTGCCCGGGGTGGAGGTGCGCACCTTCGACTGGAAGGGCGCCCTCCTGGGCCGCTACGACGTCTTCCACGTGCACTGGCCCGAGATCCTCGTCTCGGGGCAGAGCCCGCTCAAGGCGCTCGTGCGTCAGGCGTTGACCGTCGCCCTGGTGACGAAGCTGCGGCTGACGCGCACCCCGATCGTCCGCACCGAGCACAACCTCGAGCTGCCGAGCGGCATCTCCCGGCGCGAGCGCGTCCTGTTGCGCTGGATCGAGCGACGCACCGCGCTCTGGGTGCGGCTGAACGACGAGACGCCCGAGCACGCCGACGCACTCGGCGCGCTCATCCCCCACGGCCACTACGTCGACTGGTTCGCCCGCTGGCCGTGGCCGTCGCGCGAGGCAGGCCGGGTGTCGTACTTCGGCTTCATCCGCCGCTACAAGGGGGTCGACGGCCTCGTCCGGGCCTTCCGAGGCGTCCGGGGCGACGACCGGAGGCTGCACGCCGCCGGCAAGCCCTCGACGCCCGAGCTCGCCCACGGGCTCGAGCAGCTCGCGGCCGACGATCCCCGGGTCAGCCTCGACCTGCGTTTCCTCGACGACGAGGACCTCATCGACGTGGTGCGCCGGGCCGAGCTGGTCGTGCTGCCCTACCGCGAGATGCACAACTCGGGCGGGGTGCTGACGGCGTTGTCGCTCGGCCGGCCCGTGCTCGTGCCCGCCAACGAGGTCAACGCCCGCCTGGCCGACGAGGTCGGAGCCGACTGGGTCCGGCAGTACGCCGACGAACTCGGTCCCGACGACGTCGAGCACGCGCTCGACGCGGCCTCGCGGCTCGACGACGACGCGCGCCCCGACCTGTCGGCCCGCGACTGGGACCGCGCCGGCGAGGCACACGTCGCGGCCTACCGTCGGGCGATCGCCGCGACCCGTGGTCGACGTGCCGTCGGCGGACGCCGGGCGCGCCCGTGAGCTCAGCCGTCGACGCGGCCGTACTCCCGGTACCCCGCGCCCCACGCGCCCGCCACCATGCCGGCGCCCCGGGCCATCGTCCGGATGCCGCGAGCCCGCTGCCCCAGCGACCGTCGACCGAGGGGGCGGGTCACCGTGCCGACCGCGTACCGGCCCAGCCCGCCGACGACGCGCACGCCGCCCTTGGCCGACAGCCGGAGGCGCGTGGACAGTCGCGAGGCCCCTCGCGCGGACAGCATCACCGAGGTGAGGCTCCAACCGTTGCCGCTGCTGTAGGCACGCTGCACGACCCATCGCCGCGTGACGCGGTGGGCGGGGACGACGTCCGTGACGACCGCCTCGGCGCACCACAGGATCGTGCCGCCACCGGCGACCAGGCTGCGGGTGAAGAGGGTGTCCTCGCCACCGAGCTGGCCGAGGGCCACGTCGAAGGCCAGGCCCTGGCGACGCACCTCGACGAGGTCGAGCAGCAGGTTGTTGGTGGCGGCGACGTCGACGGGCGTGCCGGTCGCGAGTCGGCGTCGCACGAAGAAGCGTCCCTCGACGATGAAGGGCTCGGGCTCGACCTCGTACTCGCTGCGCACGGGACCGACGACGGCCGCGGCACCCGTCTCGGCCTGCAGGGAGACCAGGGCGCCCAGCCACCCGTCGGACGGCCGCTCGTCGTCGTCGATGAAGACCAGCACGTCGCCGTCGCCGCTCTCGGCGAGCGCACGGTTGCGGGCCGAGGCGATGCCCGGCGTGGCCTCGACGACGTAGTCGACCGTCACGGGTCCGGCACCGTCGCCCGGGTCGGCCGCCGCGAGCGCCACCTCCTCGACGCGTCCACGGCCCGACCCGCTCGCGTCGTTGTCGACGACGAGCACGCGCGCCTCGACGCCGAGTCCGCGGACGCTGCGGGCCTGCTCGACGAGCAGCGGCAGCACCGCGTCGAGATCGCGCGGCCGGCGGAAGGTCAGCACGGCGATGGTCAGGAGGCGCGGCGTGGTCGGGTCGGTCGTCACGGCCCCCAGCATGTCAGGTCGGTGAGGGGCGACGGGCCCTGCACCGCGCCTCCTGCGGGTGGACGGGGGACGAACCGTGGGTGAGTCGCTCGCCGGCCTCTCGGTGGTCGTCGTCAACTACGGTTCGACCGACCTGCTGCGCCAGAACCTCGCGCCCGTCTCACGGGCGACGGAGGGCCTCGTCGTGGTCGTCGTCGACAACTGGTCGGGAGCGGCCGAGCGCGCCCGCGTGAGCGAGCTCGCTGCGGCCGAGGGCTGGCACCTCGTCGCGCCCGACGGCAACGAGGGCTTCGGCACCGGCGTCAACCTCGGCGTCGCCCGGGCCCGTGAGGCCGGGGCGCGTCACCACGTGCTGCTCAACCCGGACGCCGTCGCGGACGCGGGAGCCCTCGCCGCCCTGCACCGCGCCTCCTCGTCCGACCCGCTGACGATGAGCGCGCCGACCGTGCTGCGCCCCGACGGCAGCGTCTGGTCGGCGGGCAGCGACCTGTACCTCGACGACGGCCGCATCCGCTCGCGGCGACGACGGCTGCCCGGCGCCCGCGTCGAGGAGTGGCTGAGCGGCGCCTGCCTCGTGCTGAGCGACGACCTCTGGCAGCGCTGCGGCGGCTTCGACGACGACTACTTCCTGTACTGGGAGGACGTCGACCTGTCGCGTCGCGTCGTCGGTTCGGGAGGCGCGCTGCGGCTGCTCGACGACGTCACCGTCGTCCACGCCGAGGGCGGCACGCAGACCGACGGCGGGGCCGACCGGTCGGGGCAGGCGAAATCGGCGGGGTACTACCGGTACAACATCCGCAACCGGCTGCTGTTCGCCGCGAAGCACCTCGGCGACGACGACGTCCGCCGGTGGCGCCGACTGACCCCCCGCATCGCGTGGGAGGTGCTGCTGCAGGGCGGGCGGCGCCAGTTCGTCCGGTCACCGGGCACGCTGCTCGTCGGACTGCGGGCCGTCCTCGAGGGGCGACGGATCGTGGCGACCGAGCTGCGTCGACGACGAGCCCGAGAGAGGGTCTGATAAATTTATCAACGGTCGACCCGGGCTCTGATAAATTTATCACCGTGCGATCTCCCCTCACCAACCCGTTCCAGGCGGGCTCCGACGTCGTCCCCGACGTCTGGGCCGGCCGAACCGAGCAGCTGAGCGACTGGCACCAGGTCCTGCGACCCCGACGACGTGCGGGTCTGTACGAGACCGGACGGACGATCCTCGGCGAACCGGGCACCGGCAAGTCGAGCCTCGTCCGACGCATCGCCCGCGACGCCGCCGAGGCCGGCGACTGGGTCACGCCTCAGCTGCGCATGCCCACCGGGGCCGATCCGCTCAAGATCATCGCCTCCGCCGTCCTGCGTCTGGCCGACGGCGCCGGGCTCCGTGCCTCGACCCGTCGGGGCGTGCTGGACCTGCTCGCCAGGGTCGAGCAGGTGGCCGTGACCGGCTTCTCGGTGACGACGCGCGGCGCCGACGGCCCCGAGCCGTTCACGGCGCTCTTCGAACTCCTCGTCGAACTCGGGCAGGCGGCGATCGAGCAGGACGCCGTCGTCGTGATCCACGTCGACGAGGTGCAGAACATCGGCGACGAGGCCGCCCTCTCGCAGCTCCTCATCGCGCTCGGCGACACCCTCTCGCACGAGGTCGAGGTCGCCGTCCCCGGTGGAGGCACCGTGTCCCGGCACCTGCCCGTCGCCGTCTACCTGACCGGCCTCCCCGACTTCGAGGACATGGCGGGTGCCCGCAAGGGGGCGACCTTCGCCCGGCGGTTCCGGACCACCACGCTGGGCCCCCTCGACGAGGGCGACATCCTCGAGGCACTCCAGCCGTTCGTGATCGCCGGCTGGGAGACCCCGGGCGAACACGGCGTCGTCGAGACCGTCCGCATGGACCCCGCGGCGGCCAGGGCCATCGCGGCCCTCAGCTGCGGAGAGCCCTTCCTGTTCCAGCTCGCCGGGCAGCGGGCGTGGAACCTCGGGACGGCACCCGTCGTGTCCGAGGACGACGTCGTGGCGGGCTGGCGCGGAGCCGAGGGCGAAGCGTCGGCCCACGTCGAGCGCATCCTGAACCGCCTCCCCCCACGAGAGCACGAGTTCCTCCGGGCGATGGCGTCGCTGCCCCCGGCAGAGCGCACCCTGAACGCCATCGCCGAGGCGATGGGCCTGGCCTCGGGCGCCCAGCTCGGGCCCACGTCGCAACGGCTCGACACGGTGCGCGGGGTGGTGAGCCGGGGCAAGCCGTACGCGTTCCGCAACCGTGCCGTCGAGGCGTACCTGACGACGGACTGGCCCCGGACCGCCTGAGCCCGACCAGGAGTCGCACCCCGGTGGGGGTCGGTGCCACCACGATCTCCGACCATCGGTCGATCCCCGGTGGCTGGGCGCTTCCTAAGCTCGACCCATGAGCACAGCCACCGCACGACCCGAGACCGCGACACCGGCGAGCGCCGACGGCGAGGGGTCGGCGGGTGGTGCCGGGCCGTCGCGCGCCCGCCGGCTCTGGGCGGGCTCGTGGCGCCTCGCCGTCGCCGTCCTCGTCGGGCTGGTCTCCTTCGCCGTGGTCTGGCCGTCGACGGACGTGAGCGGCTGGAGCGACGCCCGGTTCGGGGCCTCCCTGGTCGGAGACGTGCTCGCCGGGCTGACCGCCCTCGCCCTCGTCCCCTTCCGCCACCGGGCACCGCTCGTCGTCGGCCTCGTGGTCCTCGCCCTGGGATCGTTCTCGACGCTCGCGGTCGGGGCCGCCGTCCTGGTCGTCGTGTCGCTGGCCACGCGCCGACGGCCCGGCGAGATCGTGGCCGCCGGTGTCGTGTTCGTCGCGGCCACGGTGGTCGCGGAACTCCTCGTGTTCCGCTCGTGGGAGGACGGGTGGTCCGCCGGGTGGGCGGCGGTCGCCCTGGCCGTCGTCGCCCTCGCCTACGCTCTCCTCGCTCTCGTCGGGGTGGTCGTCGGCTCCCGACGCGCCCTGATCGCCTCGCTGCGCGAACGGGCCCTCCTCGTCGAACGCGACCAGGTGCTCCGCGAGGAGCGGGCCCGCGACGGAGAGCGGGCACACCTGGCCCGCGAGATGCACGACCTCCTCGGCCACCGGCTATCCCTCGTCGCCCTCCACGCCGGGGCGCTCGAGTACCGGGGCCGCGACCTCGACCCCGACGAGACCGTCGCCGCCGCGGCCGTCGTCCGGGCCGAGGCCCACTCGGCCCTCTCCGACCTGCGGGACGTGCTGGGGGTGCTGCGCGACCCGGAGGCGGGCGGAGCTTCCGAGGTCACGGTCACCGCGCCTCCTCAACCCACGCTGCGCGAGCTCGACGCCCTGGTCGAGGAGGCGCGGGAGGCCGGTTCACCGGTCACGTCGGTGATCGACGACGCGGCCCGCTCGGCCGAGGTGCCGACCGCCGTCGGACGGCACGCCTACCGCATCGTCCAGGAAGCCCTCACGAACGCCCGACGTCACGCTCCCGGGCAGCCGGTCCGGGTGACGGTGTCGGTCGAGGCGGCTCCGACGGACGTCGTCCGCATCCGCGTGACGAACCCGGCGCCCCACGGGCCGTCCGACGCCGCGAGGGACGGCCACGGCCTCGCCGGGCTGGCCGAACGCGCCCGCCTGGTGGGCGGTCGGTTCCGGGCCGGCCCCGACGGGGACGACTTCGTCGTCGAGGCCGACCTGCCGTGGACGCGATGACCGTCGTGCGTCCGGTGCGGGTCGTCGTGGTCGACGACGACGCCCTGGTGCGGTCGGGGCTGCGCCTCATCCTGGGCGGGCACACGGACGTCGACGTCGTGGGCGAGGCCGTGGACGGGCTCGACGCCGAGGACGTCATCGACCGCACGGAACCGGACGTCGTGTTGATGGACATCCGCATGCCGCGCTGCGACGGGCTCGAGGCGACCGAGCGTGAACTGGTCCGACGGCCCGACCTGCGGGTGATCGTGCTGACGACCTTCGAGGCAGACGACCTCGTGCTGGGGGCCCTCCAGCGCGGCGCCCGCGGGTTCCTCGTGAAGGACACCCCTCCGCACGAACTCGTCGAGGCCGTCCTCGCCGTCGCGCGGGGGCGATCGATCCTCTCGCCGAGCGTGCTCGACCGCGTCATCGCCGCCGCCACCCGGACCACCTCGGCGGACGAGGCGGGCTCGGCCGCCGACGCCCGCGCCCGGCTGGCCCTGCTGACCGACCGCGAGAGGGAGGTGGCCGTCGCGGTGGCCGAGGGGGCGTCGAACGCCGAGATCGCCGCCGACCTCTTCGTCAGCGTCGCGACCGTGAAGACCCACGTCGGCCACGCGTACGACAAGCTCGACGTCGGCAACCGCGTGCAGCTGGCGCTCGTCGTCCGGGCGGCCCGACCCGACGCCACGCAGCCCGTGTCCACCACGACCGCGTGACGACGGCCGGGCCGGCCGCCCGGAGCGACGGGATCACCGTGCCGTCGGTGACTGCGCCTCGCGGGCGCGCTTCCTCGCGTTCAGGGCCCGCTCGTCGCGTCCGACGATCGCGAGCAGGACGATCGCGAGCACGACGCAGACGAGGATGAGCACGAAGGTGACGTCCCAGCCGAACGCGTGCACGGCCAGGCCGATGCCGGTGGAGGCGAGCGTGGCGCCGAGCACGTAACCGAAGAGGCCGGTGAACCCTGCCGCGGTGCCGGCGACCGATCGCGGGCTGAGGTCGAGGGCCTGCAGGCCGATCAGCATGACCGGGCCGTAGATCAGGCCACCGATGGCGACGAGCATGGCGAGCGAGATCCACAGGGGGCCCTCGACCGGCGAAAGCCAGTAGACCGCGACGGCGACTCCGACGGCGCTCATGAAGAGGATGCCCGTCGGCGACCGGCGGCCCCGGAACACCTTGTCGCTGATGTAGCCGCAGAGCAGCGTGCCGGGGATGCCCGCCAGCTCGAACAGCGAGAACCCGGCGATGCCCTCGCCGAGGCTCGCGCCGCGGACCTCGGACAGGTACACGGGCGCCCAGACGAGCACGCCGTAGCGGAGCGTGTAGACGAAGACGTTGGCCAGCGCCAGGTTCACCATGGTGCGGTTCGTCAGCACGTATCGACGGATGGTGGTCCAGGTGGAGGCACCCTCGTCCGCGGCGTCGGCCTCGACGGGGGCCGGGTCGTTCCGGTACTCCTCGATGGGCGGGAGCCCTTCGGACTCCGGGGTGTCGCGCAGGAGCACGAGCGCCACGACGGCGATCACGAGGCAGACGATCGCGGGGAACCAGAACACGCTCTGCCAGGTGCCGAACGAGGCGAGGGCGACACCTGCGAGGCCACCGGCACCCGCGCCTCCCACGTTGTGGGCGACGTTCCAGATCGCGGTCTTCCCACCACGTTCGGACGTCGAGAACCAGTGCACCAGGGTGCGGCCGCTGGGCGGCCAGCCCATGCCCTGGAAGAACCCGTTGACGATCATCACGACGGCGAAGAGGGCCACCGAGGCGCCCACCGCCGGCACGAAGGCGATGACGAGGTTGGCGAGGGCCGACAACGCCAGGCCGATGGGCAGGAAGAACCGTGCGCTGCTCCTGTCGCTCACGATGGCGCTCAGGAACTTGCTGAACCCGTAAGCCAGCAGGACGCCGTTCGTGATGACGCCGAGGCCGAGCGTGCTGAAGCCGTTCTCGTCCTTGAGGATGGTCGACACCAACGGCACGTTGTTGCGGATGAGGTAGTAGGCGGCGTACCCGATGAAGATCCCGATGAAGACCTGCAGACGGAGGCGCGGGTAGCGACGGGCGACGCTCGCGTCGTCGAGCCGGGGTGCGGGCGGTGGAGCAGCGAGGAAGGCGGTCAGGCCTCGGCGGGACGGTGTCTCGGTGGGGGTGCGGTGTTCGGTCGTCATCTCGGCCTTCCTGAGCCACGGCGGTGTGGGCGAACTCATAGCCGATCACAAGGTTGCAGTTCATGCAAATGACAGCCGCCGTTCACCGTCGGGGGGTTGACAGATGAGCCCACCGCCTCGTGCTGCTCGGCCGCGTCGAGAGCCGGCCCGCCGGCTGAGATCGAGGTCGAGGCGAACACGGGCCCACCATGGAGCTCGTCGTCGCGAAGTCGTCACCGCGGTCGCCCACCAGCGATGCGAACGAAGTCCTGGGGGTCCACATGTGCAGCCGCCGGCCGCTCGCTGACTACCTCAGAGGGCCAGCCACGCGTCCGACACGTCGGCTTCCTCGTACTCCCAGCGCCCGGACGCCGCACCGTGCGCCAGCAGCCTCTTCGCGGCGGGGACGTCCGACTCCGGGCCGAGGTCGAACGACAGCAACCGGAACTGCTGAAAGCCCTCACCCATCACGCCGAGGGGCGCGAACTCCGCGAGGATGCCCTCGAGCGAGTCGTCTCGATCACTCGTGATGATGCGGACCGTCATGCGTCCCCTGCGCCAGACGACTCCGCTCACCCAGAGCACGCCGTCAGCATCCGACGAGACCGCGACCTCGTCGCCGTTCGACATCCCGAAGGCGAAGAACGGCGTGTTCTCGAGGCGGTAGTCACCGGAGATCAGCGGCAGCGCCCACAGCCCCTCGGACTCCGTGTCCGGCCACCCGTCCTCTTGGTCGAGCAGGACGCGGACCTTCACGTGCGTGGCACCCTCGACGGCCTCGCTCGCCTCGGTCCGGACGGTTCCGCCACCGACACCCGGCACCTTCGCGTCCCTGCGCTTGAACGGCCACAACCGGGCCATGCCCCTCGGCGCCCCCGAGCTCATGCCGAGGCGCCGACGAACTCCGCCAGCGACGCCGCGAGGTGCCGCGTCGTCAGCCGTTCCTCGACGAGGGCCCGTCCCGCCGCGCCGAACGCACGTGCCTGGGCCTCGTCGCCGAGCAGCCGCAGCACGTGCCCGGCGAGGGCCGCCGAGTCCCCCACCGGCGCGAGCAGCCCGGTGCGTTCGTGCACCACGTAGTCCTCGATGCCCGGCGTGTCCGTCATCACGACGGGACGACCCGTGGCCATCGCCTCGAGGCTGACCGTCATGCCGGACGCGTGCAGGTTGTCGCGCGTCGCCACGGCGACGAGCGAGGCACGGGCGTACAGCTCGGCCAGCTCGCGGTGCGAGACGTGCGGCACCACGGTGACGCCCTCGGGCGGGGCCGCGTCGCTCGTCGTCTGCACGACCAGCTCGACGTCCGGTCGCTCGGCGTGGACCTGCTCGAGCGTCGCGAACAGGGTCGCCGGATCGCGGTCGCGGTCGCCTCCGATGCTCAGCACCATCGGCCGGGCGGGCCACGGGCGCGCCGCGAAGAAGCCCTCGTCGACCCCGAAGGTGAAGAACCCGACCGGCGGGCCGTCCTCGCCGACGAACCGTCGCAACGGCTCGACCTGCCCGCGGCTGATCACCCAGAGCCCGCTCATGCGTCGCAGCACGTCACGCATGCGCCCGACGTCCTGCCCGCGTTCGACCCGGTCCGTCACCCAGATCACGCCCGTGTACATGTGCTCGTGCGGCCGTGCCAGCAGCATCCGACGCGCGACGTTCTCGTCCCAGGTCACCCCGACGTCGTCGGACGGCACCCCGGACGAGGAGGCGCGGCGCGGCACCACCCGGTCGCGCAGCACCTGCAGGCGGCCGGGTTCCGGGACGGACGCGATGCGCGCCTCCGGGTCCGCGTCGCGCAGCGCCTCGAGGCCGTACGGCCAGAGGCCGGGGCGGAGGCCCGCCGCGTGGTCGGCCGCCCAACCGGGGACGTCGCGTTCGCTCGCGAACAGGACCTCGATCACCGCGCCTCCTCGGGTCCGTCGCCACGCCCGTCGCCGGACCGTGCGTCGGAGGCCTGTTCGGCCGCCGCCCGCTCGACGATGGCCTGGTCGGTCGCCGTCTCGTCGCCACGCTGCTCGTCGACGTCGAGGCCGACGGTGCCGTCGTCGTCGGCATCGTCGCCGGCCGCTCCGCCCGCTGCCGCCTCGGCCCGACGGCGACCGAGGTCGCGCGACACGTACCAGAGGTTCGGCACGAGCTGGCAGAGCGCCACCGAGATCGCCGACCCCAGCACGGGTCCGGCGGCCCCGACCTGCCCGATGAACCACCACGACAGCCCCAGGTTGAGCGGCACCATCAGCACGATCGGCAGCACCTGGAAGACCAGCCCGGTCTTGTCGGTCATGTACATGCCGACCGGGTACTTCGCCGCCTGCAGGCCGACGAACACGACGAAGCCGACGAGCATCCAGCCGTCGAGCGTGATCGCCCCGCCCGAGACGAAGCGCGCCAGGAACGGGCTCAGCACGGCGAGCGCCGTGCCCAGCACGAGTCCCCCCAGCAGGAACCACAGGGTCGGCACGGTCGGCGACTCCACCCGCCCGGCCGAGCGGGCCGCGGCGTACACCGGCCAGAGGGCGATGCCCGCGGCCGCGACGGTCTGCAGCACGATGCCGAAGAGCTGCGAGGCGAGGTTGTACTGCGCGAGTTCGTCCGGCCCGGCCAGGTGGCTGAGGAGCAGGCGGCCGGTCTGCATCGCGACCGGCAGGGCGATCATCTGCACGAGCATCGGCCAGGCCAGGCCCAGCGCGGGCACGCCGCGGTAGCTGCGGATGCGGGGCACGAGCTTGACGGCCGACCCGATCTGCGGCGACAGCGCGCGCGCCGCCACGATCAGGCAGATCACCGAGACGAGGCTGTTGGCCACGTACGAGATGACCGCGAGGTAGCTGCCGACCGGCACGCTGAACATGACGGCCGAACCGATGGCGAGCAGCATGAACGGTGCCACGACGGCCTGGCTGGCGACCTGCGTGCTGGTCTTCTTCAGCCCCACGAGGATGCGCTGCCCGACCGTGAGCGGGATCACGAGGCCGAACACCGCGAGACAGAGTCCCGCCGCGAGCGAGCCGCCGTCGGGCAGCAACCCCTCGCCGAGCAGCACGGGCCACCAGCCCGCGAGGGTGATGAGCAGGGCGACCGCGACCATGATGCCGCCCGACACCAGCAGCACGCGGAAGGCGGTGACGATCGAGCGCTTGACGAAGTCGTCGGTGCGGACCGACGACGACCCGGCCACCGCGTTGATGACGATGGCCGCGATGCCGAGGTCGGCGAACGGCAACAGGGTCGGGAAGGTCGAGAGCAGCCCGTACTGCGCGTAGGCGTCGGTGCCGAAGTTCTGGATGATCATGCGGCTCGTGATGATGCCGAGCACGCCCGACAGGCCCATCACGATGACCTTCGTCGCCGCGGTCGAGCCCACGGCGGCCATCGCGCCGCCCCGGCGGGGACGACCGGCCGAGCCCGTCGTCGACCGGCTCACGAGGCGCTCCTGAACAGTCGGTCGTCCGCGGAGAGGCGCCCGTCCCGGTCGGGCAGGTCGGCCAGCACGTCGTCGGCGGAGCGTCCGGCGTCGAGCGCCTCGACGATCGCGTCGGCCAACACCTGTGGTGCGCGGGGGTCGGACGCGACCACGTGACCGTGGGCGTCGAGCCAGTCGGCGAGCCCCGTCTCGGTGGTCGTGACGACGGTGCAGCCGTGCGACAGCCCCTCGACGATCGGCAGCCCCACCTGTTCGCGCCAGGTCGGGCTGGGCTGCGACCAGAGCACGAGCACGCGCGCCTCCTCGAGCACGGAGTGGATGCGGGGACGGGGCGGGTCGACCTCGACGGCGACCGAGGGCTGCGCGACCGACAGGGCCCGCGCCTCCTGCTCGAGGGCGCCCTTGCCGAGCAGGGTCAGCGTCGCCTCGGGGCGGGCGGCGACGACGAGCGGCCAGGCCGCCGCCAGGACGCGCAGCCCCTTGCGCTCGACGAACGAGCCGACGAAGGCCACCGCGGGCGGGCGGACGCCGCCACCGCGGGCGTCCGCGTGCCGGGTCGGCAGGGCCGGCACGGTGGTCATAGTGACACGGGGCGAGGCGGCCCCCAGGAGGCGCGCGTACGTCTCGCGCGCGGCGTCCGTCCCGAAGACCACCCGGTCGAGACGGCGCCAGACCGCGCGTGCCAGCACGCGTTCGCCTCGTCGGCGCAGTCGCGTCCGCAGGCGCGGAGCCGTGGCCGCGTCGAAGGGGTCGGCGTTGCCGATCAGGTAGCTGACGACGACCGTGCGGCGGCCGGTCAGCCGGCGTCGCACCGCGAGGGCGGCCAGCACCAGCGCCGTGGTCGGCAGGCTCGACGTCATGAGCGGTTCGTTCACCTCGAGCGTCTCGACCCGTGACCGCGCGATCAGCCAGGCCGAGGCGAGCGGACCGGCCTGCACGAGGTCGAGCCCCGCGGCGAGCGAGTCGTCGAAGTCGTAGCGGGTGACGCGGTAGACGATGCTGGCGGGCGCCAGCTCGTGCGCCCGCTCGAGGTGGGCCGTGCGCACGGACTCGTAGAGGCGGACCGCCGGGAGGCGCGGCGTGCGCCCCCGGGACGGGCGGGCCAGGCGGGTGGGGCTCACGACGTGGCGTCGCCCTGGCGGCCCGCGGTACGGCGGGACCTGCCCGGGGCCGCGGCGTCGGTCGTGGCGGCCCTCGTGGCGGCCGTCGTGGCGGTCGCGTCGGCCGTCGTGGCGGTGCCGAAGGGATAGGTCTGCTCGTCGGACGACGTCGAGACGGGCACGAGCACCGACGGCGGCAGGTCGTGCGACGCCCGCTGACGGCCCGGGGCCACCCCGTCGAACACGACGCCGATGACGCGCACCTTCACGTTCGTCAGCGCGCGGACGGCCGACACGAGCCGCGGCCGGGTCGACCGGCCCGCCGTGGCGACGATGACGACGCCGTCGGTCAGGCGACCGATCTCGAGCGTGTCGGACGACGTGAGCACCGCGGGGGCGTCGACCACGACGACGTCGTAGCGCTCCCCGGCGGTCTCGAGCAGCAGGGCCATCGATCGCGAGCTCAGCAGCGGGCTCGGGTTCGGCGGCACGTCGCCGGCCGTGAGGATGTCGACGCCGTCGCGCCACGACGTCACGGCGGCGGCGAACTCGAGTCGGCCGACGACGACGTCGGTCAGGCCGACCTCGTCCGAGACGGCGGCGAGCTCGGCGAGTCCGCTGCCACGCAGGTCGGCGTCCACCACGAGCACCTCGAGGCCCCGCTCGGCGAAGGCCAGCGCGAGGTCGAGGGCGACCGCCGCCCTCCCCTCGCGTTCGTCGGCCGCGACCGACGAGACGGCGATGGTCCGGGTGGCCCGGTCGACGTCCGCGAACTGCAGCTGGGCCCGGATGCGACGGAAGTCGTCCGCCGCCGCGCCCTGGGGTTCGTCGGAGAGAGCCAGCACGCCACGGTTGCGGCGCGTGACGCTGCCGAGCAACGGCACGAGGTGCAGGTCCTCGACGTCGCGGGCGGTGCGGAGCCTGGTGTCGACCACCGATCGCAGCAGCGCCAGGGCGATGCCGAGGACGGTTCCGACGGCGAGACCGCTCAGGGCGATCAGTCGGCGGTTCGGGCTGATGGGCGACGTCGGGGGCGTGGCCTCGGCGATCGGCGCGACGCTCAGCGTCGAGTTGCCGGCGGTGTTCTCGGGCGACAGCGCCCGGGCTTGCCGGCTCAACGAGATGGTGACCGCGTTCGCGACGTCGGCCGCCCGTTGCGCGTCGCCGTCCACCACGGCGACGTCGATGATGACGGTGTTCAGGGGGTTCTCGGCGGTGATCTGACGTGCCAGCTGCGTCGGGGTCACGTCGAGTCCCATCTGCTGGATGACGGGTTCGAGCACGACCGACGACGTGGCGAGACGCGTGTAGCTCTGCACGAGGTTCTGCGTGTACGACGACCCCTGCAACAGCTCGTTGGGGTCGGAGCCCTCGGTCGCCGAGACGAACACGCTGCTCGTGGCCCGGAACGAGTCGGGCTGCGTCTGGGCGTACGCGTAACCCGCGCCTCCGCCGACGAGGGCGAGGACGACGACGAGGGGCCAACTCTTCAGGAGAGCGCGCCAGTAGTGCTGAGGATCCAACGGACACTCCCGGGTTGAGGTGGTGGAACCTGGCGAGCATACCCGGAGCAGAGAGGTCCTCACGACCCCCGGAGGGGGTGCCCGTGCCCGTGACGGTCAGTCCGCGAGCAGGGCCGTGTCGGCCCAGCGGGTGCCGTGC
This sequence comes from Frigoribacterium sp. ME-P-080, assembly GCF_030209595.1. Classification (NCBI taxonomy): domain Bacteria; kingdom Bacillati; phylum Actinomycetota; class Actinomycetes; order Micrococcales; family Microbacteriaceae; genus Frigoribacterium; species Frigoribacterium sp. ME-P-080. The sequence continues at coordinate 208,746 of NZ_JARVRR010000002.1, read as the reverse complement.
GGCGTGATCGTCACGCGTCTCGGCTCGTCCAGCACCTCGGGAGCGGGCGCCTCCTGCTCGTCGTCCGGCCCGTGCCCCGCCGACCCGTCGTCCGACGCGTCGACGACCGGCGCCTCGGCCGCCCCGGTCGGACGCTCGACGACGATGTCGAGCCACGACTCGGCGACGCCGTCCAGCAGCCCGGCTCCCCACTCGACCACGACGATCGAGCCCTCGAAGTCGAGGTCCAGGTCGTCGAGCTCGGCCTCGCCCGACAGCCGGTACGCGTCCACGTGCACCAGGGGCGTGCCCGACGCGGTCGGGTGCGTGCGCGCCAGGACGAACGTCGGGCTCGCCACCTGGCCGCGCACCTGGAGCCCCTCGCCGAGGCCACGCGTGAAGGTCGTCTTGCCGGCGCCGAGCGGTCCGGTCAGCACCAGCAGGTCACCCGCCCGCAGCGACCCGGCCATCCGACGCCCCAGCGCCTCCATGGCGTCGGCGTCGGCGACGGTCAGCTCGACGGGGTCGCCCTGGACGGTCACGGCCGTCCGCCGACGTAGACGCGGGGCACCCGGGCTCCGACGCGGCAGGCGACCTCTTCGGGGATCGTGTCGGTGGCGTCGGCCCACTCGCCGATGGTCATCTCGCCCTGGCCGCCCGGCCCGAACAACACGACCTCGTCACCGACCGCGACGGGGTCGTCGCCCATGTCGACGAGGAACTGGTCCATCGCGACCCGGCCCACGATCGGGCGGGGCGCGCCGTTCACGATGACGTGCACGGTGCCCTGCGCCCGCCGGCTGACGCCGTCGGCGTACCCCAGGGGCACGAGCGCGAGCGTCGTGTCGGACGGAGCACGGAACGTGTAGTCGTACGAGACGCCGGTGCCCGCGGCGACGCGCTTGACCTTGACCACGGACGCGCTCAGCGTGAGCACCTGCCGCAGTCCCCGGTCGGCGGCGGTGACGCCCTCGGTCACGGGGATGCCCAGGCCGTTCGACCCCATGCGCACCATGTCGAAGCGTCGTTCGGGGTGTTCGAGTGCGGCCGAGCTCGACGACATGTGCCGCTTCTCGACGGTGGCCCCGAGCGCCTCGGCCTCGGCCACGGCCTGCTCGAACACGCGGGCCGCGGCCTGGTCGTCGGCCTCGCTCGTCTCGCTGACGTGCGAGAAGATGCCGCGCAGGCGGACCACCCCCTCGTCGCGCAACTCGACGGCACGGGCGACGAAGGCCGGCCAGTCCGAGGGCAGGCACCCCTCGCGGTGCAGGCCCGTGTCGATCGTCAGGTGGACGAGGGCGACACCGCCGCGGGCCCGCGCGACCGCCGCGACGGCGTCGAGCTGGTCGAAGGTCGACACCCCCAGGTCGACGCGCAGGTCGACGGCCGCCTCGAGGTCGTCGGACGGGCTGAGCTGCCAGGCGAAGAACGAGGCGTCGCCGCCGATGCCCAGCCGTCGCATCTCGAGGGCCGGCGCGAGTTCGACCGTGCCGAACCAGCGGATGCCCGCCGCCACGGCCTCGGGCACGAGCACGTGGGCGCCGTGGGAGTAGGCGTCGGCCTTGACGATCGCCAGGATCTCGACCGGGTCGACACGGGCGATCAACGACTCGAGGTTCGCCCGGTACGCGGCCAGGTCGACCGTGGCCCGTCGCAGGGACGTCGCGGCGCTCATGCGGTGTACCTCCGGGTGAGGCCGGCGGCCAGGCAGGCGACGACCTCGTAGGTGATGCCGCCCATCGCCTCGGCCCAGTCGGCGGCGGACTGCCGACCCAGCGCCGGGTCGCCGAAGAGCACGACCTCGTCGCCGATCTCGACGGGGTCGTCGCCCACGTCGATCACGAGGGCGTTCATGGCGATGCGCCCCCGGACGCGGTAGGTGCGCCGACCGATCGTGACGGAGGCGCGCTCGCTCGCGGCCCGGTCGATGCCGTCCGCGTACCCGACCGGCACGATGGCGATCGACGTGTCGCGTTCGGGACGGAAGAGGTAGCCGTACGACACGCCCTCGCCCGCCGGGATGCGCTTGACGGTGGTCACCGGCGCCGTGACGGTCATGGCCGGGCGCAGGCCGAGCTCGGCGGACGTGCGGTCGGCGTACGGGCTCAGCCCGTAGCTCGCGAGGCCGAAGCGCACCATCGTGGCTCGTGTCCCGACGTAGTCGAGCGCCGCCGCCGAGGCGGCCACGTGCAGCAGGGGCGGCCGCACCCCCCGCTCGTCGAGCATCGCGGACGCCCGGGCGAAGCGGGCCGTCTGCAGGCCGTCGTCCTCGGACGACGCGTTCGACACGTGGGTCATGAGGCCCTCGACCGGCACGACGGCGTCATGGCCGGCCGCGCGGTCGAACAGCTCGGGCCACTCGGACTCGACGGCCCCGTTGCGGCTCAGACCCGTGTCGATCGCCAGGTGGACCGCGCGGACGCCGGCCGCCACGGCCGCCTCGAGCTGGTCGACGCTGGACACCGCGGGGGTGATGCCGAGCGCCGCGGCCTCGACGAAGTCCTCGTCGGGAGCGTGCAGCCACGCGAGCACCGGCGCCTCGACACCGGCTCGACGCAGGGCCACGGCCTCGGTCAGGTCGGCCACCCCGAGCCAGTCGACGCCGGCCTCGACGAAGGCCCGGGCGCACTCGACGGCACCGTGGCCGTAGGCGTTCGCCTTGACCACGGCCATGACGGCCGACGGCGCGACCGCGGCCCGGAGGACCTCGACGTTGTGGCGCAGCGCGGCCGTGTCGACGGTGATGGTGACGTCGTGGGTCATCGGCCCGCCCCTTCGTGGTGTGCGTCGTGGTCGACGGGGGCCCGGCCGTCGCCCTCGGCGACGACGTAGGCGACCGCCACCCCGCCGTCGTGGCTGAGCGACAGATGGAGGCGCGAGACGCCTCGCGAGTCGGCGAGCGACCGCGCTCCCCCGCTGAGCACGAGCGACGGGGCTCCCTGGTCGTCGGAGACGACCACGACGTCGTGCCAGCGCACCCCGGTGGAGCCGCCCAGGGACTTGATCAGCGCCTCCTTGGCGGCGAAGCGGGCCGCGAGCGACGGGCGCCCGCGGGGGCTGCCGTCCCGGAGGACGAGCTCGTCGGCTCGGAACAGACGCGTGGCGAGCGCCGGCGTGCGCTCGATCGAGCGGTCGAAGCGCCCGAGGTCGACGACGTCGACGCCGATGCCCACGATCACGTCCTCACTCGCCTGACGCCCTGCCCCGGCTGCACGACCCGCTACTCGACGGTGACCGACTTGGCCAGGTTGCGCGGCTGGTCGACGTCGAGGCCCTTGGCGGCGGCGAGCTCCATGCCGAAGATGTGCAGCGGCACGACCGACAGCAGGGGCTCGAAGAGCGGGGCCGCCAGCGGGATGTGCAGCACCTCGTCGGCGAAGGGCAGCACCGCGGCGTCGCCCTCTTCGGCGATCGCGATGACGCGGGCGCCGCGCGCGCGGATCTCTTGGATGTTCGAGACGACCTTGGGGTGCAACGACCGCGGGTCGCGCGGGCTGGGGACGACGACGAAGACGATCTGACCGGGCTCGATCAGGGCGATCGGGCCGTGCTTGAGCTCGCCGGCGGCGAAGCCCTCGGCGTGGATGTAGGCGAGTTCTTTCAGCTTGAGCGCACCCTCGAGGGCGATGGGGTAGCCCACGTGACGCCCGAGGAACAGCACCGACCGGGTGTCGGCCATCCAGCCGGCGAGGGTCTTGATGCGCTCGGACGACTCGAGCACCTGCTCGATCTTGCCGGGGATCTCGTGCAGGTCGGTGACCTGCTCGGCGATGGCCTCGGCGCTGAGCGTGCCGCGCAGGGTCGCCAGGTGCAGGCCCAGCAGGAAGAGCGCGGTGCCCTGGGCGACGAACGCCTTGGTCGACGCGACGGCGACCTCGGGGCCCGCGTGCGTGTAGAGCACGGCATCGGACTCGCGCGGGATCGTCGAGCCCTGCGTGTTGCAGATCGACAGCACCTGGGCGCCCTGCTCTCGGGCGTACTTGACGGCCATCAGGGTGTCCATCGTCTCGCCCGACTGGCTGATCGACACCACGAGGGTCTTCTCGTCGAGGACCGGGTCGCGGTAGCGGAACTCGTGCGCCAGCTCGACCTCGACGGGGATGCGGGCCCACTGCTCGATGGCGTACTTGCCGAGGATTCCGGCGTAGGCGGCGGTGCCACAGGCGATGACGATGACGCGGTCGACGGTCAGGAGGCGCTCGCGCACGCCGTCGAGCTCGGTCAGGGTCACGGCGCCCTCGGCGGTGATGCGGCCGAGCAGCGTCTTGGCGACGGCCTCGGGCTCCTCGCTGATCTCTTTCGCCATGAAGCTGGACCAGCCGCCCTTCTCGGCGGCCGAGGCGTCCCAGTCGACCTCGAACTCGGTCGTCTCGACGGGCGCCCCGGAGAAGTCGACGACCTCGACCGAGTCGGGACGGATCGTCACGAGCTGGTCCTGCCCGATCGACATGGCCCGACGGGTGTGGGCGACGAAGGCCGCGACGTCGCTGCCGAGGAAGTTCTCGCCCTCGCCCAGGCCGATGACGAGGGGCGAGTTGCGGCGGGCGCCGACGACGACGCCCGGCTGGTCGGCGTGCACGACGAGCAGCGTGAAGGCGCCGTCGAGGGTGTTGACGACCGTGCGCAGGGCCTCGGTCAGGTCACCGGAGGAACGGTAGGCCCGGGCCACCAGGTGCGCGGCGACCTCGGAGTCGGTCTCGCTGAGGAACTCGACGCCCTCGGCGAGCAGCTCGGCCTTGAGCTCGGAGAAGTTCTCGATGATGCCGTTGTGGATGAGGGCGAGCTTGCCGTCGTCCGCGAGGTGGGGGTGCGCGTTCGCGTCGGTCGGGCCACCGTGGGTCGCCCACCGGGTGTGGCCGATGCCGGTCGTGCCGTCGGTGAGCGGCGTCGCCTCGAGGTCGTCGACGAGCATCTGCAGCTTGCCGGCCTTCTTGCGGGTGCCGAGGTCGCCCGCGGCGTCGATCACGGCGACTCCCGCCGAATCGTACCCGCGGTACTCGAGTCGCTTGAGGCCGCCCAGCAGCACCTCGATGCTCTTGTCACCCGTTCCGACGTATCCCACGATTCCACACATGGGGTCGATCCTAGAGGTTCCCGTCCGAGAGCCCGGCGGGCCGTGCCGACTCGCGTCGACCCCGGACCGGTAGCCTCGTGCGCATGGCCGAAGCCAACCCGACGACCGCGCCCTCCGCCGTGCACGCGAGCCCCTTCGTCGAGATCGGGCGCGACGCCTGGGCCGACCTGGCCCCGACGACGCGCCTGCCGCTGACCGAGACCGAGATCGTCCAGCTGCGCGGCCTCGGCGACCGCCTCGACATGCGCGAGGTGCAGGACGTCTACGTCCCGCTCAGCCGCCTCCTCAACCTCTACGCCGCCGGCGCCCGCAACCTGCACCGGGCCACGAGCGACTTCCTCGGCGAACGGGCCCAGCGCACGCCCTTCGTGATCGGCGTCGCCGGGTCGGTGGCCGTCGGCAAGTCGACCGTCGCGCGCCTCCTGCGGGAGCTGCTCAGCCGCTGGGACGACACCCCCCGCGTCGAGTTGGTGACCACCGACGGGTTCCTCTACCCGAACGCCGAACTCGAACGCCGCGGCATCATGAGCCGCAAGGGGTTCCCCGAGTCGTACGACCGCCGCCACCTGCTGCGGTTCGTCTCGCAGGTCAAGAGCGGCGCCGAAGAGGTGCGGGCGCCGTTCTACTCGCACACCAGCTACGACATCATGCCGAGCGCCGAGGTCGTCGTGCGGCGGCCCGACATCCTGATCGTCGAGGGTTTGAACGTGCTGCAGCCCGCCGTCGCCGGCCGGCTCGCCCTGAGCGACCTGTTCGACTTCACGGTCTACGTCGACGCCCGCACCGGCGACATCGAGAACTGGTTCGTCGAACGGTTCCTCGCGCTGCAGAAGGGCGCGTTCACCCAGGAGCGCTCGTTCTTCCACCGTTTCGCCGACATGAGCGAACCCGAGGCGCGGTCGTTCGCCTCGGGCATCTGGAAGTCGGTCAACGAGCCCAACCTGATCGAGAACGTGTTGCCGACCCGGTCACGGGCGACGCTCGTCCTGCGGAAGGCGGCCGACCACAAGGTCAGTTCGGTCCTGCTGCGCAAGATCTGATCCGCGGCGACGCCGGGTCGGCTGAGGAGCCGCGTCCGGGCGGGCGCCGCAGCCGGTCGCGCACCGCGTCCGGTCGGGCGCCGCGTCCGGTCGCGCACCGCGTCCGGTCGCGCGCCGCGTCCGGTCAGGAGGCGCGGGTGACGTCACCGGGACGTCGCGCCCCGTCCGCCGCCCGGGTCAGAGGGCGAGTCGCTCGCGCACGACGTCGGCCAGCGAGTGGGCGACGCGGTCGGCGGTCGGTTGGTCGGCGGCCTCGACCATCACGCGCACCACGGGCTCGGTGCCCGAGGGGCGGAGCAGCACGCGGCCGGTGTCGCGGAGCTCGGCCTCGAACCGGCGGACGGCCTCGGCCACGCCCTCGTCGGACGCGGCTCGCGAGCGGTCGACGTCCCGCACGTTGATCATGATCTGCGGGAAGACCGTCATGACCGAGGCGAGCTCGGCCAGGCTCTTGCCGGTCGCGGCCATGCGGGCCACGAGCGAGAGACCGGTGAGGATGCCGTCGCCGGTGGTGGCGTAGTCGGCGAAGACGATGTGGCCGGACTGCTCGCCGCCGAGGGTGAAGCCGTGCTCGTTCATGTCCTCGAGCACGTAGCGGTCGCCGACCTTGGTCTGGCGGACCGTGATGCCGTGCTCGGCCATGGCGCGGATGAGGCCGAGGTTGCTCATCACCGTGGCGACGAGCGTGTCGTCGACGAGGGCGCCACGTTCTTTCTGCGCCAGGGCGATGATGGCCATGATCTGGTCGCCGTCGACCACGGCGCCGGTGGCGTCGACGGCCAGGCAGCGGTCGGCGTCGCCGTCGTGCGCGATGCCGACGTCGGCCCCGTGCTCGAGGACGGCCTTCGCGAGGTTGTCGAGGTGGGTCGACCCCACGCCGTCGTTGATGTTCACGCCGTCGGGATCGGCGCCGATCAGGGTGACCGTCGCGCCGGCGTCGGTGAACACCTCGGGCGAGACGGCCGAGGCGGCCCCGTGGGCACAGTCGAGGACGACGTGGATGCCGTCGAGTCGGTTGGGCAGGGCGCCGAGCAGGTGCAGCACGTAGCGGTCCTCGGCGTCGGCGAACCGACGGATGCGGCCCACGTCGCCACCGATCGGCATCAGCTGCGGATCGGACATGGCGGCCTCGATGCGGTCTTCGACCTCGTCGGGGAGCTTGGTTCCGCCGAAGGCGAAGAACTTGATGCCGTTGTCGGGCGCGGCGTTGTGCGATGCGCTGATCATCACGCCGAAGTCGGCGCCGATGTCGTCGACCAGGAAGGCCGCGGCGGGGGTCGGGATGACTCCGGCGTCGAGCACGTCGACACCCGAGCTGGCGAGCCCGGCACAGACGGCCGCGGTGAGGAACTCACCGGAGATACGGGGGTCGCGCGCGACGACGGCGACGGGGCGCCGCCCCTCGGCACGACGGGCATCGGCGTGATGCCCCTTCGTGAGCACCACCGCGCTCGCCTGGGAGAGCCCCAGGGCGAGCGCGGCGGTCAGCTCACGGTTGGCGAGGCCTCTGACACCGTCGGTACCGAACAAACGCGACATCGCGAGACCTGCCTTGTGTGGTGCTGGTTAGCGCTTCGAGAACTGCGAGGCCTTGCGGGCCTTCTTGAGACCGGCCTTCTTGCGCTCGATGACGCGGGCGTCACGGGTGAGGAAGCCGGCCTTCTTGAGCGTGGCGCGGTTGTTCTCGCGGTCGATCTCGTTCAGCGCACGGGCGATGGCGAGACGGAGGGCACCGGCCTGGCCCGAGGGGCCACCACCGGTGACCTTGACGGCAACGTCGTACGAGCCGAGCAGGTCGAGGACCTTGAACGGGTCGTTGATCAGCTGCTGGTGCAGCTTGTTGGGGAAGTAGTCCTCGAGGGTGCGACCGTTCACGACGATCGTGCCGGAGCCGGGCGTGAGGCGCGCACGAGCGATGGCCTCCTTGCGGCGACCGACGGCGGAACCGCCGACGCTCAGCACGGGGCGGGGCGTCGCGGCGGCCTCGGGGGCCGAGCTCTCGGTGGTGAAGCTCTCGGGAGCCTGGTCGATGGAATCTGCGATCTGAGCCACTGTGTGGGGGTCCTTAAGTCTGAAGGCGGACGCTACTGGGCGACCTGGTCGAGGGTGTAAACCGTGGGCTGCTGAGCAGCGTGGGGGTGCTCGGCACCCGCGTACACCTTCAGCTTCTTGATCTGGGCACGGCCCAGCGAGTTCTTCGGCAGCATGCCACGGATGGCCTTCTCGACCGCACGGGTGGGGTGCTTCTCGACCATCTCGGAGTACGTGGTGGCCGTGATGCCGCCCGGGTAACCCGAGTGACGGTAGTAGAGCTTCTCGGCCAGCTTGGAGCCGGTGAGGGCCACCTTGTCGGCGTTGATGACGATGACGAAGTCGCCCATGTCCATGTGGGGGGCGAAGGTCGGCTTGTGCTTGCCGCGCAGCAGGGCTGCCACGTGGCTCGCGAGGCGGCCGAGCACGACGTCGTTGGCGTCGATGATCAGCCAGTTCGGCTGAACGTCAGCCGGCTTGGGGGAGAAAGTGCGCGTCACAGTAGTGCTGCTTTCTGGTCGAGGTGAGAGGTTCGTGAATCCCGCTCCGTTGCCGTTGTCACCGCAGAGGCGATGAGAACGAGTCAGGTGGAGGGCTCAACTTCGGGCGAAAGCGCGCAGTTGCGCAGACACCAAGGGTTCACGTTACCCGACACGGGCCGGACGGTCAACCATCGCCCGCCTCGCCCCGGGGAGTCACTCCCCCAGCTGATCGTGCGACCGCTTCACCTGCGTCAGGGCCACCCGGGCGGCCATCTCGGCGTCGGGCGGGTAGCCGACCTCGACCATCGTGAGTCCGTGGGCGGGCACGACCCGGAACTCGCCGTTGCGCTGGGCCTCGCGCCGCACGCCCACCGCACGATGCGCCTCCATCGCTCCCTCGCCGACGGCCACGCAGGCGCCCACAAGGTTGCGCACGAGGTTGTGGCAGAACGCGTCCGCCTGCACCGAGGCGACGAGCACGCCGTCTGCCTCGCGCCTCCACGAGAACTCCTGCAGCTCGCGGATGGTGGTCGCGTAGTCGCGGTGTCGGCAGTACGCGGCCCAGTCGTGCAGGCCGAGCAGGCCGGACGCCGTCGCGTTCATCAGCTCGAGGTCGAGGCGTTGGTCGTACCAGAGGGTGTGGCTGCGCCTCGTGGGGTCGCGCTCGGCCCCCCGGTCCGCGATGCGGTACTCGTACCGGCGCCAGAGGGCGCCGAAACGGGCGTGGAAACCCGGAGGCGCGACTCGCGCACCCGAGATCACGATCTCGTCGGACGCGCCCGCGAGCCCGTTCAGCCGCCGTGCCAGCACGGTCGGGGCGTCGAGCGGGGACTGGTCGCGCATGCCGCGGTGCGGCTTCTGCAGCTGGGCGATCTGGGCGTCGGTGAGGTCGAGGTGCACCACCTGCCCGCGCGCGTGCACGCCGGCGTCGGTGCGACCCGCCACGGTCACGGTCGGCACGTCCCCCAGCCGACGGAAGAGCGTCTGCAGAGCGGCCTCGATCTCGCCCTGCACCGTGCGGCGGCCGGGTTGTTCGCTCCAGCCCGAGAAGCCGGTGCCGTCGTACGCCACCCCGAGGCGGAGGCGCGTCAGGGCCGGGGCGTCGATCGTCACCCGACGATCCTACGGGGCCGACACCGCGCCTCCTCGGCCTGCCGGGTGGGCGGACGACGACGGCGGCCGCGACCCGGTCACCCGGGTCACGACCGCCGTCGGGCGCCTCCGCCTAGCCCATGCGGGAGGCGCGGTGCCGGACCACGAGGACCGTGCCACCCATCGCCATCAGCACCAGGGCGAGCGCCAGCCACCCGGCCAGGGGCGCGGAGCCCGTGAAGGCGAGCGAGCCGTCCGCGGTCGGTGCGGTCGTGCCCGGGGTGACCGCCCCGGGACCGGCACCCGGCACGGTCGGACCGGCTCCGGCTCCGGGCGTCGCGCCCGGGTCGGTCACCGGCGGGGCGGGGTCGACGGGAGCGGCGAGCAGCGACACCCCGACGACGACCGGGTCGTGGTCGCTCGAGCGGAACTGGTCGGGCTGGTACAGCTGCTCGGCGTTGTAGTTGAAGCGGCTGTACTCGAGGCCGATGCCCTCACCCGAGTTGATGTTCCAGATGTCCACGCCCGTGACGGCCTCGGCCGCGGCGGGCGAGGCGAGCACGTGGTCGAGGGACCCGCTGAGACCGCTGAAGACGTAGCTGTACTCGTCGGTCCCGGTCGAGCCGAGGTCGACGTAGCCGGCCTGGCGGAGCACCTCGATCGGGTCCTCCTGGCTGTAGGCGTTGAAGTCGCCGAGCAGGAACACCTTGTCGGTCCCCGCAGCGGCCTCACGCTCGGCGGCGAAGGCGACCAGGGCGTTCGCCTGGTTGACGCGCGAGCCGTTCGAACCGCCCTGACCGTCCCCCTGGTCGGCGTCCGGGCCCGAACCACTGCCCTTCGACTTGAAGTGGTTCGCGATCGCGACGAAGGTCGACCCGGCGTCACCGCCGACGGGCCGGAAGGCCTGCGCGAGCGGCTGCCGGGCGTTGCTGAACGCGGCCGATCCGGTCAGGATCGTCGACCCTCCGACGGGCTCGGCGACGGCCTTCTTGTAGATGAAGGCCAGACGGATGACGTCCTCGTTGGCGGGCAGCGCCTCCGGTGAGCGCGCGTAGTCCCAGACCTCGCTGCCGGCCGCGGCGTTGAGCGCCCCGACCAGGGTCGCGAGTGCGGAGTCGCGGTCCTCGCCGAAGCGGGCCGAGTTCTCGATCTCCTCGAGCGACACGACGTCGGCGCCCAGGGCGGTGATCGCCGTGACGATCTTCACCTGCTGGCGGGCGAGGTTCTCGGCGTTCGCGGCACCACGAGCGTCGCAGCCGCTGTTCACCGTCACCGGCGCACCCGCGCGGTCCGTGTAGAACGTGCAGCCGCGCAGCTGGTCGCCCGTCGTCGTGAAGTAGTTGAGCACGTTGAAGCTGGCGAGCTTCAGGTCGCCTCCCACCTCGCGCGGGGCGTCGGTGCGGATGTCCTCGAACGTGACCGGCAGGTCGCCGTAGGCGGTGTCTCCGGTGAGACGGGCAGTCGGCTGGTACTTCCAGGCCGAGTTGCGGAAGTCGAACACGACCGGCTTCGTGAAGGCGACCGAGGCGCCCACCGTGACGGGGTTCTCGTTCGAGAGGTAGGGCAGCGGGATCGACTGGTTGGCCGCGGTGAAGAAGTTCGTCGTGGCACCGTCGTCGAGGGTCACGGCACGGGCCGCGTTGTCGGCGACCACCGCCGCGTAGCCGGGCGAACCCGGTCGGGCGACCTCGGTGGGCTGGATCAGCGGCCGGTCACCCGAGGCGAGCTCGACCTCGCCGTACTGGTTCGTCGTGTAGGTGTCCGCGACGGTGAACTCGCCCTGAGGCAGCACGAGCATGCTCTCGAGCGTCTCGCGCTGGGCGTCGGTGGCGGGCAGGCCGACGGTCGCCGCCTGGGGTGCCGCGACGGTCGAGGCGTCGAGCGCCCGGAGCGACGCCGCACCGGTGACGGTGATCTGCGTCAGGCCGAAGAACTCGGTGACGGTCCCGTCGACCTCGACGTAGTCGCCGACGGCGACCGAGGGGGCGGTGCTCGCGGAGTACACGAACAGCGCGTCCGACGCGACCTGCGTCGCCAGGTCGAGTGCGCCTCCGGTGCCCGGGGTCTGGATGACGTAGCCGTCGAGACCACCCGTGGGGTAGGTGGCCGTGACGACGCCCCGCGTGGTCACCGTGCGACCGACGAGAGGACTCGTGCCGGTCGCACCCTGGATCTGGGCGACCGTCACGTCGGCCTCGGGGGTCGGCTCGGGCTGCGGCTCGGGCTCCGGACCGGGCTCGGTGCCCGTGCCGCCGGAGTTCTGCGGGGTGACGGTGGTCTGCGTCGAGAAGTCGGCCGCGTTGACGTCGGTGTCGACACCAGCGGTGCGGGCCAACGAATTGGGCGTCGGGTTCGTTCCCGTCACGGGAGCGACGGTCGTCTCGAAGGTGTTCGAGGCGCCGTAGCCGAGCAGGTCGACCACGCCCGGCGTCCCGGCGGGGACCGAACCGGGTGCGAGCGTCAACGGAACGGCGCCGTTCGACAACAGGACCGTTCCCGTGGTGCCGCTCGGGTTGAGCGAGGCACTCGCGTCGGGGGCGGGCAGGTCGGCGCCCGTGGTGCCGTTGCCCGGGATCGCCACGAGGAAGTAGCCACCGGCCGCGATGGTGCCGGCGAGTTCGGCGGCGGAGAACTGCCCGGCGCCCGTCGCCGAGCGGTACTGCAGGGACCAGCCGGCCAGCGACACCGACGCCGTCGTGGGGTTGTATAGCTCGACGAACTTGCGGTTGAAGGGAGCGTTGGCGCTGCCTCCCTTGAGGTAGGCCTCGTTGATGACCACCGACGAACCGTCGGGCGCGGCGAGGGCGGGCGCGGCGGTCGCGAGAGGGGCGAGCCCGAGCGCGAGGGCCATGCCCGTCGTGAGGGCGAGGGCCTTGAGTGGGCGGGGGCGTGGCGACATGACGTCCTTCGTGATCGGGTCGGGCTCCGGTCACCGTAGGCGGCACAGGTGCACCACAGGTGTCGCAGAACAATCGCCAAGGTAAACGACCCCCGCCCGGGGGGCCAGTCCTCTCTTGTGCGGACCCCCTCCTGCTCCCTGCACGACGAAGGGCCCGTCACCTCGCGGTGACGGGCCCTCCGGGTGGTGCTGGTGGGACTACTTGGCTGCTTCGTCGTCCGACTTCGCCGCGGCGTCGGCCTCGACCTCGTCGGCGGCAGCCGTCTCGGTCTCGGTCTCGACGGGAGCCGACTCCCCGACGGTCTCGGTCTCGTCGACGGGAGCCTCGGTGGGCTCCTCGGCGACGGGCTCGGCGACCGGAGCCGCCGCGGCGGTGGTCTTCGAGTTCTTGACCTTGGGGCTCACGGGCTCGAGGACGAGCTCGATGGACACCATCGACGCGTTGTCACCCTTGCGGAAGCCGAGCTTCGTGATGCGGGTGTAGCCGCCGTCACGGTTCTCGACCAGCGGGGCGATCTCGGTGAAGAGGATGTGGGCGGCCTCTTTGTTGTTGCGCAGGGTCTGCATGGCGCGACGACGCGAGTGCAGGTCGCCACGCTTCGCGAAGGTCACGAGACGCTCGGCGACGGGACGGAGGCGCTTGGCCTTGGTCTCGGTCGTCTTGATCGTCTTGTGCTCGAAGAGCGAGGCGGCCAGGTTGGCCAGCATGAGGCGCTCGTGCGCCGGGCCGCCTCCGAGGCGGGGTCCCTTGGTGGGCTTGGGCATTGTCTGTTCCTAAGTGAGTCGAGAGTGGAGGGCGTCGGGCGGAGAGACCTAGTTGGTGGTCTCTTCTTCGTCGTAACCGCTGTAGAAGTGGGCTCCGTCGAACCCGGGGACCGTGTCCTTGAGCGAGAGGCCGAGCTCGACGAGCTTGTCCTTCACCTCGTCGACCGACTTCTGACCGAAGTTGCGGATGTTCATCAACTGGGTCTCGGACAGGGCGACCAGCTCGGACACCGTGTTGATGCCCTCGCGCTTCAGGCAGTTGTAGCTGCGGACCGACAGGTCGAGGTCCTCGATCGGGGTCTGCAGCTCGCTCGACAGGACGGCGTCGACCGGCGCGGGGCCGATCTCGATGCCCTCGGCGGCGGTGTTCAGCTCGCGGGCGAGGCCGAACAGCTCGGTCAGCGTGCGACCGGCCGAGGCGATGGCGTCACGGGGCGAGATCGACGGCTTCGACTCGACGTCGACGACCAGGCGGTCGAAGTCGGTGCGCTCACCGGCACGCGTCGCCTCGACGCGGTAGGTGACCTTGAGCACGGGCGAGTAGATCGAGTCGATCGGGATCTGACCGGCTTCGCTGAACTCGCTGCGGTTCTGCACGGCCGACACGTAACCACGGCCACGCTCGATCGTGAGCTCGAGCTCGAACTTCGCCTTGTCGTTCAGCGTGGCGATGACGAGCTCGGGGTTGTGGATCTCGACGCCGGCCGGAGCCGAGATGTCGGCGGCCGTGACCTGACCCGCACCCTGCTTGCGCAGGTAGGCCGTGATGGGCTCGTCGTGCTCGCTGGCGACGACCAGCTGCTTGATGTTGAGGATGACCTCGGTGACGTCCTCTTTCACTCCGGGGACGGTCGTGAACTCGTGCAGCACACCGTCGATGCGGATGCTGGTGACAGCAGCGCCGGGGATCGACGAGAGAAGCGTGCGGCGCAGCGAGTTGCCGAGGGTGTAACCGAAGCCTGGCTCGAGGGGCTCGATCACGAAGCGGGAGCGGAACTCCGAGATGTTCTCCTCGGTGAGGGTGGGGCGCTGTGCAATGAGCACTGTTTAATCCTTTCGGCGAAGAGTCCGCTATATGACTCTTGGCGGTACGACAGGTGGCTGGCCCGTCGGGTCTGTTGAGTTGTGGGCACCTCGGGCGAACACGCGGGAGGCGGTGCTGACGCGGGGGAGCCCGCCGAACCCGACGGACCCCGGTGACGGGGCCCGTCGGGCACGGCGGGCGGTAACTCAGTTAGACGCGACGACGCTTCGGCGGGCGGCAGCCGTTGTGCGCCTGGGGGGTGACGTCGTTGATCGAACCGACCTCGAGGCCTGCGGCCTGGAGCGAGCGGATCGCCGTCTCGCGACCCGAACCCGGGCCCTTGACGAAGACGTCGACCTTCTTGACACCGTGCTCCTGCGCCTGGCGGGCGGCGGACTCGGCGGCGAGCTGCGCGGCGAACGGGGTCGACTTGCGCGAGCCCTTGAAGCCGACGGCGCCGGACGAGGCCCAGCTCAGGACGGCGCCCGAGGGGTCGGTGATCGAGACGATCGTGTTGTTGAACGTGCTCTTGATGTGGGCCTGGCCCACGGCGACGTTCTTCTTCTCTTTGCGGCGGGGCTTACGCGCGGCCGTCTTCGGTGCTGCCAATTTTTTCTCCTACAACCTTGAGGGGCGTACGGCGGGAGCCGAGGCCTATCGAGCCTTCTTCTTGCCGGCGACGGTGCGCTTCGGGCCCTTGCGGGTACGAGCGTTCGTCTTGGTGCGCTGGCCGCGGACGGGGAGGCCGCGGCGGTGGCGGATGCCCTCGTAGCTACCGATCTCGACCTTGCGGCGGATGTCGGCGGCCACCTCGCGGCGGAGGTCACCCTCGACCTTGTAGTTGCCCTCGATGTAGTCGCGGAGCAGGACGAGCTGGTCGTCCGTGAGGTCCTTGACGCGGATGTTGCCGTCGATCTCGGTCTCGGCGAGAGTCTTGAGCGCGCTGGTGCGGCCGACTCCGTAGATGTAGGTCAGTGCGACTTCGACGCGCTTGTCGCGCGGGATGTCAACGCCTGCTAGACGTGCCATGATGGCCTCTTTTCAGAGATGGTGGAGGTCTGTCACAGCACCGGTGCCCGGGCCTCCGACCCGGGGTGTCCCCCGCCTCCGTCGACCCTGTCGGGCGTCCGTGACGAGTTCTGGTGCTGCTGGGAGGGTGTTGCTGTGTGACCCGGCTCGGCCGGGTCGGCATCGGCACGTCGCCGGAGCGACGGACGAGTCAGCCCTGGCGCTGTTTGTGGCGCGGGTTGCTCTTGCAGATGACCATGACGTTGCCCTTGCGGCGGATGACCTTGCAGTGCTCGCAGATGGGCTTGACGCTGGGGTTGACCTTCATTGCTGATTCCTTGATCTCGCTGGCTTCGTGCCCCACGGGTGCGTGGGGCCGTTCCTTTCCAGCACGCCCTACTTGTAGCGGTAGACGATCCGGCCGCGGGTCAGGTCGTAGGGGCTGAGCTCCACGATCACACGGTCTTCGGGCAGGATGCGGATGTAGTGCTGCCGCATCTTGCCGGAGATGTGCGCGAGGACCCTGTGTC
The DNA here is from genome assembly GCF_030209595.1 of Frigoribacterium sp. ME-P-080. Lineage (NCBI taxonomy): Bacteria > Bacillati > Actinomycetota > Actinomycetes > Micrococcales > Microbacteriaceae > Frigoribacterium > Frigoribacterium sp. ME-P-080. Next base: position 192,822 of record NZ_JARVRR010000002.1, on the reverse strand, counting down.
CGTTGGTCAACTCAACGCGGAACATCGCGTTGGGCAGAGCTTCGATCACTGCGCCTTCGATTTCGATGACACCGTCTTTTTTGGCCATAGCCTCACTGTCGCTAAGAATAGGGGTGTTGGTCGTGCGGGGATGCGATGCCCAGGCGCGCAGAAACGCACACGGAACACCAAAGGTCGATCCTAGGTGATGCCGGTATAGTTCAGCAACCCGGCTGGTCAACCCGACACGCCGGAGCACCCGCCGACCTCTGCCGCCCACCTCGGCCGTCGTCTCGTCGGGTACGCGTCACGACTGCCGGGAGCACCATGCCTGACCGCTCGACCACCCCCTCCTCCCCTCGGGGGGTCGCTCGTCACGGCCGACTCCGCCGCGGCGGCCCCGCCCGCATGCTCCTGGGGCTCGTCGCCGGGACGATGGCCGTCGTGCTCGTGAGCGGCGTGTCCGTCGCGGCCATCGCGGTCCGCTCCGCGACCTCGGGCGTGCAGACGGTCTCTCTCGGCAACGAGGACGAGGTCGCCGGGGTCGACATCTCGGCCATCCAGGGCGGCGCCAACATCCTGCTGGTGGGCAGCGACGAACGCGACGACGGCAGCCAGGTCGACGCCGGCGAGGTCGACGGCATCCGCAACGACGTGACGATCCTGGCCCACCTCTCGGCGGACCACACCCAGCTGACGGCCGTGAGCTTCCCCCGCGACCTGATGATCGACGTGCCCGAATGCGTCGGCGACGACGGCCAGGTGTACCCGGCCGAGGACTACGTGCAGTTCAACACGACCCTCGGACGCGGTGGGCTCTCGTGCACCGTCAAGACGGTCGAGGGCATGACCGGACTGGCGATCCCCTACGCCGGCAAGATCACCTTCGACGGCGTCATCGAGATGTCGAACGCCATCGGTGGGGTCGACGTCTGCGTCACGCGGACGATCCGGGACACCGACTCGGGCATCGACCTGACTGCGGGCACCCACACCCTGCAGGGCGCCGAGGCCCTCGCCTTCCTGCGGACCCGACACGGCGTCGGCGACGGGAGCGACATCGCGCGCATCAGCTCGCAGCAGGTCTTCCTGTCGTCGATGATGCGCAAGATCATCTCGGGCGGCACCCTCGGCGACGTGACGACGCTCTACAAGCTCGCCTCGGCCGCCCTGAGCAACATGACGTTGTCGTCCACCCTCGACTCCCCCGACACGCTCGTGCGCCTGGCCCTCGCACTGAGGGACATCCAGCCCGCGGGGATCGTCTTCGTCCAGTACCCGGTCGTCGACGATCCGCGGGACCCGAACAGGGTGGTGCAGTCCACGACCGACGCCGCGGCCCTGAACGCCGCCCTGAACGCCGACCAGAAGTTCACCCTCGGTGACGACAGCGCTGGACGTGGCTCCGTCTCGGACGGGACGGCCCCGGTCGCGACCACGCCCCCCGCCGCACCGAGCGAGACGTCGACGCCGTCCGACACGACGTCGGAGTCCGCCGTGCCGGCCGCCCCGGCCGCGACGGACGCGCCGACGACCACGCTGCCCTCGACCATCACGGGCCAGTCGGCGGCCGAGGCCACCTGCAGCGTCGGCTCGTCCCGCTGAGCCGCACCGCGCCTCCTCGCGTCGTCGGCGTGAGCCGAGGAGGCGCGGGTCAGGCGATCGGGACGGGTGTCACTCCCAGCGGCGCCAGACCCGCGGCGCCGCCGTCCTGTGCCGTGAGCACCCAGATGCCACCGTCGTGCACCGCGATCGAGTGCTCCCAGTGCGCGGCCATCGAGCCGTCGCGCGTGCTGACGGTCCACCCGTCGTCGTGGGTCACCGTGTCGATTCCGCCCGACGTGACCATGGGCTCGATGGCGATCACCAGGCCGGGCCGGACGGCGGGGCCACGTCCGCGGACGCGGTAGTTGAACACCGGCGGGTCCTCGTGCATCGAACGACCGATGCCGTGGCCGGTGTAGTCCTCGATGATGCCGAAGTCGCCCTGCCCGTCGATGTAGTCCTCGATGGCGCCCCCCACCTCGTTGAGGTGCGAGGCCGACGCCAGCGCGGCGATGCCGTGCCAGAGGGACTGCTCGGTGACCTCGTTCAACCGACGCCGCTCGGCCACCACGTCGGGGCGGCCGGCATCGTCCAGGACGAAACTCCGTGCGCTGTCGCCGTTCCAGCCGTCGAGTTGCGCTCCGCTGTCGACGGAGACGAGGTCCCCCGCCGCCAGCACGCGCGCACCGGGGATGCCGTGGACGACCTCGTCACCGACCGACGCGCACACCGTGTGACGGTAGCCGGGCACCAACATGAAGTTGGGTTCTCCCCCACCGTCTCGGATGACGGCTTCGGCGACGGCGTCGAGTTCGAGCGTGGACACGCCGGGACGAACGGCGGACTGGACGGCGTCGAGCGACGCGGCCGTCAACAGCCCCGGCGCGACCAGACGTCTGAGTTCGTCGGCCGTCTTGTAGATGCCGGAGCGGCGGAACGCCACGAGGTCAGGAGGCCGAGGCGACGGACGTGAAGCCGCGAGCGGCCAAGGCCGACTCGATGCGCCCGGCGACCTCGTCGATGCTGCCCAGACCGTCGACCTCGACGAGGATTCCTCGATCTCGGTACGTGTCGATCAGGGGTGCGGTCTCGCGGAGGTAGACGTCCTGGCGGTGGCGGATGGCGTCCTCGGTGTCGTCGGAACGACCCTGGTCGACGGCACGCCGGCGCAGTCGCTCGACGATCTCGTCCCGCTCGGCGACCAGCTGGACGACGGTCGTCAAGGACTGCCCCTGCGCAGCGAGGTGCTCGTCGAGGAATTGGACCTGCTGCAGCGTGCGTGGGTAGCCGTCGAGGAGGAAGCCCTCGCTCGCATCGACCTGCGACAGCCGGTCGGAGATGAGCTCGTTGGTGAGGCTGTCCGGTACGTAGTCGCCCGCGTCGAGGATCGCCTTGACCTTGAGACCGAGCTCGGTCTCGTTCTTGACGTTGGCGCGGAAGATGTCGCCGGTCGAGATCGCGGGGATGCCCAACGACTCGGCGATCGCGACCGCCTGGGTGCCCTTGCCGGCCCCGGGGGGACCGACGATGAGGAGGCGCGGGCTGAGTCGGGTCTCAGCGGCGCTCATCGGAGCAGGCCCTCGTAGTGACGCTGCTGCAGCTGCGAGTCGATCTGCTTGACCGTCTCGAGGCCGACGCCCACGATGATCAAGATGCTGGCGCCTCCGAAGGGGAAGTTCTGGTTCGCACCGACCGTGGCCAACGCGATCAGCGGGATGAGCGCGATGATGCCGAGGTACAGGGCACCGGGCAGCGTCACACGCGTCAGGACGTAATCGAGGTACTCGGCCGTGGGGCGACCGGCCCGGATGCCCGGGATGAACCCGCCGTACTTCTTCATGTTGTCGGCGACCTCCTCGGGGTTGAAGGTGATCGCGACGTAGAAGTAGGTGAACCCGACGATGAGGGCGAAGTACAGCACCATGTACAGCGGGTTGTCGCCCGAGGTGAGGTTGGCCTGCACCCAGCTGACCCAGGCGGGCGGAGCCGTTCCGTCGGAGGGCTGGTTGAACTGGGCGACGAGGGCGGGGAGGTAGAGCAGCGACGAGGCGAAGATGACCGGCACGACGCCGGCCATGTTGACCTTGATCGGGATGTACGTGTTGTTGCCGCCGTACGTGCGCCGACCGACCATGCGTTTGGCGTACTGGACGGGGATCCGCCGTTGGGACTGCTCGACGAAGACCACGAGCGCCATGATGATCAGTCCGACCGCGATGACGAGCAGGAAGATCTCGAAGCTGCGCGACTGCGCGATGCTCCAGAGGGCGGTCGGGAAGCGCGCGGCGATCGAGGTGAAGATCAGCAGCGACATGCCGTTACCGATGCCGCGCTCGGTGATGAGCTCGCCCATCCACATGATGAGGCCGGTACCGGCGGTCATCGTGACGACCATGAGCATGACGGCGTACCAGGCGTCGTTCGTGATCAGCTGGCTGCACTCCGCGATGCCGGACGAACCGAACAGGGCACCCGAGCGGGCCACGGTGATGAGCGTCGTCGACTGGAGGACGCCGAGAGCGATGGTGAGGTACCGCGTGTACTGCGTGAGCTTCGCCTGCCCGGACTGGCCCTCTTTGTAGAGGGTGTCGAAGTGAGGGATGACCACGCGCAGCAACTGCACGATGATCGACGAGGTGATGTAGGGCATGATGCCCAACGCGAACACGGACAGCTGCAGCAGAGCGCCGCCGCTGAACAGGTTGACGAGCTCGTAGAGACCCGAGGTGCCCTGGTTGCCCGCGAGACAGGCCTGCACGTTCTGGTAGTCGACGAACGGCGCGGGGATGAAGCTCCCCAACCGGAAGAGCGCGATGATGCCGAGCGTGAACCCGATCTTGCGACGCAGGTCGGGGGTGCGCATGATGCGCGCGACAGCTCTGAACACGTGGGGCCTCCCGGTATGAAGGATAGACGACTGATGGGGGTGGCCCTGGCGGACCACCCCCTCAGGTGATTTTTACTTGCTGACGGACCCGCCGGCGGCGACGATCTTGTCCTCGGCGGAGCCGGAGACCTTGTCGACCGCGACGGTGAGCTTGACGCTCAGGTCGCCCTGTCCGAGGACCTTGACCTTCTCGTTCTTCCGAACGGCACCCTTGGCGACGAGGTCACCGACGGTGACGTCACCACCCTGCGGGTAGAGCTCGTTCAGCTTCTCGAGGTTGACCACCTGGTACTCGACGCGGAACGGGTTCTTGAACCCGCGCAGCTTCGGAGTACGCATGTGGAGCGGCATCTGGCCACCCTCGAATCCGACCTTGACCTGGTACCGGGCCTTCTGACCCTTGGTGCCACGACCGGCCGTCTTACCCTTCGAACCCTCACCACGGCCGACGCGCGTCTTCGCCTTCTTGGCACCGGGAGCCGGACGAAGGTGGTGCACCTTGAGCACCTGGGGACGCGCGACGTCGTCGGAGGACGTCGTCGAGGCGGGAGCGGCCTTGGTGGTCGAACCCGTCGAAGCAGCGGCCTTGTCGGCTGCGGGCTTCTTGGCGGCAGCCTTGGGAGCTGCTGCCTTGGTGGTCGTCGCCTTGGGGGCGGCGGCCTTCTTCGGGGCGGCCTTCGCGGCGGCCTCGTTCTTCTCGTCAGCCATTAGTCAATCTCCTCGACCTTCACGAGGTGGGCGACCGTGTTGACGTAGCCGCGGTTCTGCTTGGTGTCCTCGCGAACGACCGACTGGCCGATGCGCTTGAGGCCCAGGCTCCGCAGCGTGTCACGCTGGTTCTGCTTCTCGCTGATTACGGACTTGATCTGGGTCACCTTGAGGTTGGCGGCCATCAGGCACCTGCCTTCTCGGTCGCGGCGGTACGGGCTGCCTGCTCGGCACGGACCATGAAGGCCGGCATGACAGCGTCGATGTCGAGTCCACGACGGGCGGCGACGGCACGCGGCTCTTCGAGCTGCTGCAACGCCTCGACCGTGGCGTGGACGATGTTGATCGTGTTCGACGAACCGAGCGACTTGCTCAGGACGTCGTGCACGCCGGCGCACTCGAGCACGGCGCGGACGGGACCACCGGCGATGACACCGGTACCGGCCGAGGCCGGACGCAGCATGACGACGCCTGCAGCGGCTTCACCCTGCACGGGGTGCGGGATCGTGTTGCCGATGCGCGGGACGCGGAAGAAGTTCTTCTTTGCCTCTTCGACGCCCTTGCTGATGGCCGTGGGGACCTCTCGGGCCTTGCCGTAGCCGACACCGACCAGTCCGTTGCCGTCACCGACGACGACGAGTGCGGTGAAGCTGAAGCGACGACCGCCCTTGACGACCTTCGACACGCGGTTGATCGTGACGACGCGCTCCAGGAACTGGCTCTTGTCGTCACGGTCGCCGCGTCCGCGGCCACCCTGGTTGCGGTCACCGCGACCCTGGCCGCCACGGCGGTCGGTGCGACCACCCTCGCGGTTGTTCGACTCCGAGCCGGCAGCGGTCTCGACGGGACGCTCGACGACGGCCTCAGCCGGTGCCTTGGTCGCTTCGGTCTCTGCGGGGGGAGTGGTGTTCGTAGCGTCGCTCACAGGTTCAAACCAGCCTCTCGGGCGCCTTCGGCGATGGCCGCGACGCGTCCGGCGTACTTGTTGCCGCCGCGATCGAACACGACGGCCTCGATGCCCGCAGCCTTCGCACGCTCGGCGACGAGCTCGCCGACCTTGCGGGACTTCGCGGTCTTGTCACCGTCGAACGTACGCAGGTCGGCCTCGAGGGTCGATGCGCTGGCGACGGTGAAGCCCTTGCTGTCGTCGACGACCTGCACGAACACGTGCCGGGCCGAACGGGTGACGACGAGACGGGGGCGCTCTTCGGTGCCCACGACCTTCTTGCGCAGGCGGGTGTGACGGCGCTTGGTGGCAGCCGACTTGCTTTTTCCTCGTGTACCGAGACCCATGATTACTTACCTGACTTTCCGGCCTTGCGGCGGACGACCTCGCCGGCGTAGCGGACACCCTTGCCCTTGTAGGGCTCGGGCTTGCGCAGCTTGCGGATGTTGGCAGCCATCTCGCCGACGGCCTGCTTGTCGATCCCGACGACGGTGAGCTTGTTGTTGCCCTCGACCGTGAAGCTGATGCCCGCGGGCGGCTCGACGGTGATGGGGTGCGAGTAGCCCAGGGCGAACTCGACGTTCGAGCCCTTGGCCTGGACGCGGTAACCGGTTCCGACGACTTCGAGGCCCTTGGTGTAGCCCTCGGTGACGCCGATGATCTGGTTGGCGATCAGGGTGCGCGTGAGGCCGTGGAGCGAACGCGACTCGCGCTCGTCGTCCGGACGGGTCACGACGACCGTGCCTTCTTCGATCTTGGCTTCGATGGGGCTCTTGACGACGAGCGACAGCTCACCCTTGGGGCCCTTGACGCTGACGGCCTGGCCGTCGATCTTCACGTCGACCCCGGCAGGGATCGAGATGGGGAGTCTTCCGATTCGGGACATGACGAGTTACCACACGTAGGCGAGGACTTCTCCGCCTACGCCCTTCTTCTGGGCCTCACGGTCGGTCAACAGACCGGAGGAAGTCGACAGGATGGCGACACCGAGGCCACCGAGCACCTGGGGGATCTCGGTCGACTTGGCGTAGACGCGGAGGCCGGGCTTCGACACGCGCTTGATGCCCTTGATGGAGCGCTCACGGGCGGGGCCGTACTTGAGGTCGATCGTGAGGGTCTGGCCGACGCGGGCGTCTTCGACCTTCCACGACTCGATGAAACCCTCGCGCTTGAGGATCTCGGCGATGTGGGACTTGAGCTTGCTGCTCGGGAGCGACACGGTCTCGTGGAAAGCCGAGTTCGCGTTGCGCAGTCTGGTCAGCAGGTCTGCGACCGGATCTGTCATCGTCATGCGGTTTGTCACTTTCTCGTCCGGTTTCGACATCCGGTACACCGGGTGCCGACCTGGGCGATCGATTGGTCGACAAGCGGTTCTCGTCGACCTCAGGGGAACGGCCGGCAACTCTACGAGAGAGTTGCCGACCGGACGATCTTAGTTGGCCGAGTCGGCCGAACGGAACGGGAACCCGAGCGCCTTGAGCAGCGCGCGACCCTCGTCGTCGTTCTTGGCGGTCGTGACGACGGTGATGTCGAAGCCACGGACGCGGTCGATGCGGTCCTGGTCGATCTCGTGGAACATGCTCTGCTCGTTGAGACCGAAGGTGTAGTTGCCGTTTCCGTCGAACTGGCGGTCGCTCAGACCGCGGAAGTCACGGATGCGGGGCAGCGCCAGCGACAGCAGTCGGTCGAGGAACTCCCAGGCGCGGTCACCGCGGAGCGTGACGTGGGCACCGATCGGCTGACCCTCGCGCAGCTTGAACTGCGCGATGGACTTGCGTGCCTTGGTGACCTGGGGCTTCTGGCCCGTGATGGCCGTCAGGTCCTTGATGGCACCGTCGATGATCTTGCTGTCGCGTGCGGCCTCACCGACACCGGTGTTGACGACGATCTTCACGAGCCCGGGCACCTGGTGCACGTTCGTGAAACCGAAGTCGGACTTCAGCTGCTCGATGATCTCGGCGCGGTACTTGGCCTTCAGCCGCGGGAGGGCCGTGGCGGCCTGCGTGGTGGTGTCGGTCATCAGAGGTTCTCACCAGACTTCTTGGCGTAACGGACGCGAACGGTCTTGGACACGCCGTCCTTGGTGACCGTCTCTTCGCGGAAGCCGACGCGGGTGGGCTTCTTGGTCTTGGGGTCGACGACGGCGACGTTGGACACGTGGATCGGAGCCTCGTGCGTCTCGATGCCACCGGTCTTGGAACCACGCTGGGTCTGGCCGACGCGCACGTGCTTGGTCACGAAGTTGACGCCTTCGACGACCACGCGGTTGCGCTCGACGAGCACCTCGAGGACCTTGCCCTGCTTGCCGCGGTCTCCGCCGCGGGCCTGCGAGGCACCGGTGATGACCTGCACGAGGTCACCCTTCTTGATGTTTGCCATGACTTAGATAACCTCCGGCGCCAGCGAGATGATCTTCATGAACTTCTTGTCGCGGAGTTCGCGACCGACCGGTCCGAAGATGCGGGTTCCGCGGGGGTCTCCGTCGGCCTTCAGGATCACTGCGGCGTTCTCGTCGAACTTGATGTAAGAGCCGTCCGGACGACGGACCTCTTTCTTGGTGCGGACGATGACGGCCTTGACGACGTCACCCTTCTTCACGTTGCCACCGGGGATGGCGTCCTTCACCGTGGCGACGATGACGTCACCCAGGCCGGCGTAACGACGGCCGGAGCCACCGAGCACGCGGATGGTGAGGATCTCTTTTGCCCCGGTGTTGTCGGCGATCTTGAGGCGGGATTCTTGCTGAATCACTTGTGTCTCCTTCTACGCAAGCAGGCCGCGAGGCCTACTTCGCCTTCTCGAGGATCTCGACCAGGCGCCAGCGCTTGGAGGCGCTGAGCGGACGGGTCTCGCTGATCACGACGAGGTCGCCGACGCCGGCCGAGTTGGCCTCGTCGTGGACCTTGACCTTGGACGTGCGGCGGATGACCTTGCCGTACAGGGGGTGCTTCACGCGGTCCTCGACCTCGACGACGATGGTCTTCTCCATCTTGTCGCTGGTCACGTAGCCGCGACGCGTCTTGCGGTAGCCGCGGACCTCGACGGCAGCCGAGTCGACCTCGGTCTTGTTCTCGGTGGCCATTACTTGCTCTCCTCGGCGGTCTCGTCAGCCGTCTCGGCCGGCTTGTCAGCCTTCTTGGTCGACTTCTTGGCGGCCTTGGGGGCCGCCTCGACCGGGGCGGGGGTGGCACGGATGCCGAGCTCGCGCTCACGCAGGACCGTGTAGATGCGAGCGATGTCGCGCTTCACGGCACGCAGGCGGCCGTGGCTCTCGAGCTGGCCGGTGGCCGACTGGAAGCGGAGGTTGAAGAGTTCTTCCTTCGCCTTCTTCAGCTCATCGACGAGACGCTCGTCTTCGAATGTGTCGAGCTCGACAGGACGGAGCTCCTTGGAACCGATCGCCATTATGCGTCGCCCTCCTCGCGCTTGATGATGCGTGCCTTGAGGGGCAGCTTGTGGATTGCGCGAGTGAGTGCCTCTTTGGCGATCTCCTCGCTCACGCCGCTGAGCTCGAAGAGCACGCGACCCGGCTTGACGTTCGCGACCCACCACTCGGGCGAGCCCTTACCGGAACCCATGCGGGTCTCGGCGGGCTTCTTCGTGAGGGGACGGTCGGGGTAGATGTTGATCCACACCTTTCCGCCACGCTTGATGTGACGCGTCATGGCGATACGAGCGGACTCGATCTGACGGTTGGTCACGTAAGCGGGCGTGAGGGCCTGGATGCCGTACTCACCGAAGCTGACCTTGGTGCCACCAGTGGCCTGGCCGCTACGGCCGGGGTGGTGCTGCTTGCGGTGCTTGACACGACGGGGGATAAGCATGGTTACGCCTCAGCTCCTGTGGTGGCGGGTGCCTTCTGCTCGCGGGGAGCGCGGTCGCCCCCGCCGCGGCGGGCGCCGTCACGGTCGTTGCGGCGCTCGGGGCGAGACGACTTCTGGTTCGCCTGCTCGCGCGCGAGCTCCTTGTTGGTGATGTCGCCCTTGTAGATCCAGACCTTGACACCGATGCGACCGAAGGTGGTCTTGGCCTCGTAGAAGCCGTAGTCGATGTTGGCGCGGAGCGTGTGCAGGGGGACGCGGCCCTCGCGGTAGAACTCCGAGCGGCTCATCTCGGCGCCGCCGAGACGGCCCGACACCTGGATGCGGACACCCTTGGCACCGGCACGCTGGGCGCCCTGGAGCCCCTTGCGCATCGCACGACGGAACGCCACGCGAGCAGCGAGCTGCTCGGCGATGCCCTGGGCGACGAGCTGGGCCTCGGCCTCGGGGTTCTTCACCTCGAGGATGTTGAGCTGGATCTGCTTGCTCGTGAGCTTCTCGAGGTCGCCGCGGATGCGCTCGGCCTCGGCGCCACGACGACCGATCACGATGCCCGGACGGGCCGTGTGGATGTCGACGCGGACGCGGTCACGGGTGCGCTCGATCTCGATCTTCGCCACGCCGGCGCGGTCGAGCGAGGTCTTCAGCAGGGTGCGGATCTTGACGTCCTCGGCGACGTAGTCGCTGTAACGCTGTCCCGGCTTCGTGCTGTCGGTGAACCACCGCGACACGTGGTCGGTGGTGATGCCCAGACGGAAGCCGTACGGGTTGACTTTCTGGCCCATTACTTGCTCGCCTTCTTCGTAGCGTCGGCAGCCTCGACCTCATCAGGCGTCGAGAGGACGATCGTGATGTGGCTGGTGCGCTTCAGGATCTTGAAGGCGCGGCCCTGTGCACGCGGCTGGAACCGCTTGAGGGTGGCGCCCTGGTCGACGAATGCACGACTGATGTACAGGTCCTGCTCGTCGAGGTAGCTGTTCGAGGCGTCCGCCTTCACCCGGGCGTTGGCCATGGCCGACGCGACGAGCTTGTAGACGGGCTCGCTGGCGCCCTGAGGTGCGAACTTCAGGATCGCCAGAGCCTCGGCGGCCTGCTTGCCGCGGATCAGGTTGACGACACGACGGGCCTTCATGGGGGTGACGCGGATGTGACGCACGCGTGCGATCGACTCCACCATTTCTCTCCTCCTTCACGTCGCCGCGTTAGCGGCGACGACCCTTCTTGTCGTCCTTCACGTGACCACGGAAGGTGCGGGTGGGCGCGAACTCACCGAGCTTGTGGCCGATCATGCTCTCGGTCACGAACACGGGGATGTGCTTGCGTCCGTCGTGCACGGCGATGGTGTGCCCAAGCATGTTGGGGACGATCATCGAACGGCGCGACCAGGTCTTGATGACGTTCTTGGTGCTGGCCTCGTTCTGCGAGACGACCTTGCGAAGCAGGTGGTCGTCAACGAAGGGGCCCTTCTTAAGACTGCGTGGCATCTTCTACAACTCCTACTTACGCTTCTTGCCAGCGTTACGACGACGGACGATGAGCTTGTCGCTCTCTTTGTTGGGGTGACGCGTGCGGCCCTCTTTCTGGCCCCACGGGCTGACCGGGTGGCGTCCACCGGAGGTCTTGCCCTCACCACCACCGTGCGGGTGGTCGACGGGGTTCATGGCGACACCACGCACGGTCGGGCGGACGCCCTTCCAGCGCATGCGGCCGGCCTTGCCCCAGTTGATGTTCGACTGCTCGGCGTTGCCGACCTCGCCGATCGTGGCGCGGCAGCGGGCGTCGACGTTGCGGACCTCGCCCGACGGCAGACGGAGCTGCGCGTAGGGGCCGTCCTTGGCGACGAGACGCACCGAGGCACCGGCCGAGCGGGCCATCTTCGCGCCTCCACCGGGCTTGAGCTCGATGGCGTGGATGACGGTACCGACCGGGATGTTCTTGAGCGGCAGGTTGTTTCCGGGCTTGATGTCGGCGCCGGCACCCGACTCGACGACGTCGCCCTGCTTCAGCTTGTTCGGCGCGATGATGTACCGCTTGGTGCCGTCCACGAAGTGCAGGAGCGCGATGCGAGCCGTGCGGTTGGGGTCGTACTCGATGTGAGCGACCTTGGCGTTGACGCCGTCCTTGTCGTTGCGACGGAAGTCGATGACGCGGTACTGGCGCTTGTGGCCACCACCGATGTGACGGGTCGTGATGCGGCCGGCGTTGTTACGGCCACCGGACTTCGAGAGCGGGCGCAGCAGCGACTTCTCGGGCGTCGAACGCGTGATCTCCGCGAAGTCGGCGACCGACGAACCGCGGCGACCCGGGGTCGTGGGCTTGTAGTTACGAATTGCCATGATTTATGCCTCTGCTCCCTAGCCGACAGCCGTGAAGATGTCGATGGAACCGGACTTCAGCGTGACGATGGCGCGCTTGGTGTCCTTGCGCTTGCCGGTGCCGAAGCGGGTGCGACGGGTCTTGCCCGTTCGGTTGAGCGTGTTGATGCTGTCGACCTTGACGTCGAAGATCTTCTCGATGGCGAGCTTGATCTCGGTCTTGTTCGAACGCGGGTCCACGAGGAAGGTGTACTTGCCCTGGTCGATCAGGGAGTAGCTCTTCTCGGAGACGACGGGCGCGATGATGACGTCGCGGGGGTCTTTTCCGTAGCCGCTCATGCGGTGGCCTCCTTCTTGGTCTTCGAGGCGACGAAGCCGTCGAAGGCGCTCTTCGTGAAGACGATGTCGTCGCTGACGAGGACGTCGTAGGCGTTCAGCTGGTCGAACGTGATCACGTGGACCGTGGGCACGTTGCGGACGCTCTTGAGGGTCAGCGTGTCGTCGCGGTCGGTGACGATCAGGACGTGCTTGCTCGAGGCGATCGACGCGAGCAGCTCGAGAGCGACCTTGGTCGAGATCGAGTCGGCGACGAAGCTCTCGACGACGTGGACGCGGGCGCCACGAGCGCGGTCGGACAAAGCACCGAGCAGGGCTGCGGCGATCATCTTCTTGGGGGTGCGCTGGGCGTAGTCGCGGGGCTGCGGGCCGTGGACGATGCCACCGCCGGTCATCTGAGGAGCGCGGATCGAACCCTGACGGGCGCGGCCGGTGCCCTTCTGCTTGAACGGCTTGCGACCGGCGCCGGAGACCTCGCCGCGACGCTTGGTCTTGTGCGTGCCCTGACGTGCGGCGGCCTGCTGGGCGACGACGACCTGGTGGATGAGCGGGACGTTCGTGACGACGTCGAAGAGCTCGACGGGGAGCTCGACCGTGCTGGTCTTCTGGCCCTTGGCGTCGACGACGTCGACCGAAGCGGCCGATGCGGTAGTGGTGGCCATGAGCTACTTCCCCTTCACGGCGGTGCGGACGAAAACGATGCGGCCACGAGCACCGGGGACGGCGCCCTTGACGAGCAGCAGACCCTTCTCGGCGTCGACGGCGTGCACCGTGAGGTTGAGGATGGTGACGCGCTCGCCACCCATGCGACCGGCCATGCGCATGCCCTTGAAGACACGGCTGGGGGTCGAGGAGGCACCGATCGAACCGGGCTTGCGGTGGTTGCGGTGCGCACCGTGCGAGGCGCTGACGCCCTTGAAGTTGTGACGCTTCATGACACCGGCGAAGCCCTTGCCCTTGGACGTTCCGACGACGTCGACCTTCTGGCCGGCTTCGAAGGTGTCGACCGTGAGCTCCTGGCCGAGTGCGTACTCGGCGGCGTCGGCGGTGCGGACCTCGGTGAGGTGGCGACGGGGGGTGACGCCCGCGGCGTCGAAGTGACCCGTGGAGGGCTTGTTCGACTTGCGGGGGTCGATCTGGCCGGCCGCGATCTGGACGGCGGTGTAGCCGTCCTTCTCGAGCGAGCGGACCTGGGTCACGACGTTCGGGGCGATCTCGACGACGGTGACGGGGACGAGCTTGTTGTTCTCGTCCCAGACCTGGGTCATGCCGAGCTTCTTGCCGAGCAGGCCCTTGACGTTCTTGGTGGTGCTGATGGTCATGGTCGCCCCCCTACAGCTTGATCTCGATGTTGACGTCGGCAGGCAGGTCGAGACGCATGAGCGAGTCGACGGCCTTCGGCGTCGGGTCGACGATGTCGATGAGGCGCTTGTGCGTGCGCTTCTCGAAGTGCTCGCGCGAGTCCTTGTACTTGTGGGGCGAACGGATCACGACGACCACGTTCTTCTCGGTCGGGAGCGGCACGGGGCCGACGACCGTAGCGCCCGCGCGGGTGACCGTGTCGACGATCTTGCGCGCGGAAGTGTCGATGACCTCGTGGTCGTACGACTTAAGTCGGATGCGGATCTTCTGTCCCGCCATGTGTGACTCTCTCTCGTTCGGACGTCGCGCACCTCGGGGGCCGCCTGACGCTGTTCGCTGGGCGAACATCTGTTGGCACTACGTGTCTCTCGCGTACCGCTGTTCTTGTGTCAATCCATCTGCCGAAACCGGCCGGTGCCCGCGAGGAAGGACCCGGGGAGGGCCATCTTCGCCACCGCCACCCGCACCCGGGGCTTCGCCCCGGCACACCGCGACCTGAGGTCACGGCGGTGGTTTCGTTGTGAGATGCGTCCTGCTACCCGCGGCCCAGACGCCTTGCGTCTGTGCACTGCCTGGCAGTGATCCGACACCCGGCGCAGAGGCCAGGCTCGAAATGTTGAACTAGACGATTTTGCCACACGCCTGCATTTGCTGCAACCCGGGCGTGTCGCGGATGTCAGACGGCTTCGACGACCGGTGCAGGCCGGAACCACGGCGGGTAGACGGCGACGCGCGGCGCCTCGGCTCCCAGCCCGGCGAGCGTCTCCTTCACGGCGTCGCGGACCTTGTCGTTCGGGACGCCGACGAGCGTCACCGAGGAGAAGGGCACGGAACCGGGCACGAGCACTTCTGGAGCGAGCAGGTCGGGGTCCTTGAGGCTGAACCGCCGCACCATCGACGATGCGTCGTCGAGCCCTGCGGCCGCACGCACGCCCTCGACGGCCGCGTCACCCTCGGTCACGACGAAGTCGTCGCCGAGCGAGGCGACGGGAACGACGAGCATGACGAAATCGATGGCACGGGCCTCACGTGCCGCATCAGACCACTCGTAGCCCTCGGCTCCGGTACGGACGGCGTCCCAGGCGGTCGCATGAGGCGACAGGGAGAACGGCACGTGCGCAGCGACGGGCTGACCCGACGCGGTCGTGACGGAGGCGCGGAGGGCCCGCGTCGCCTCGGAGCTGACGTCGAGCACGGGAGTCGCGCCGGCCTGCAGCGCGCCGGCCTCGAGGATGCCGGGCAGGTTGGACACGTGCGTCCAGTGGTAGGCACGCTGGGTCGAGAACTCGGGGACGGGTGTGGCGGCCGCCTGCGCGGCCACGGCGACGGCGGCCGAGTCACGGGCGAGTGCGGGCGTGCTGCGCAGCGACTCGGGCTTGCGGTTGGAGGGGCGGCGGCGGGTGGTGACCGACCGTGCGGCGGTCGAGGGCATGCCGTCGGCGACGCCCTCGCGCTTGCGGGGAGCGCAGATGTCGCACAACTCTCGCTCGAATCCGTGGATGCACTCGTCAGTCACTGCAGTTGTTCCTCTCGGGCGACCCGAACGGGACGCGACCCTCTAGGTTACGTCACGACGCGCACCGTTCGCAGACCGCGGACCACCTCGGGTGTGCGACGGCTCAGCGGAACAGCAATGCCCGGACCTCGGATTCGGCCGCGTGCAGGCGGGCCGGATCGATGGTCTCCCCGTGCCGGTACGCATCGACCAGTCGGGGATCGACGTACGACGACTTCGCGATGGCCGGGGTGTTGCCGAGCACGGCGGCGGCGTCCCGCATCGCCTGGGCGAGGGACTTCGACTGCCGGGAGGCCGACGCCTGCGGCCCGGAGCGGGCCAGGCTGACGGCGGCGGCGACGGTGCCGTGCAGGGTGCGGAAGTCCTTGGCGGTGAACTCGTCGCCGGCCCGCTCCTTGACGTAGTCGTTGATCTCGGTCGCTCGTAGCGGGTGCCAGGCCGCGCGCGCCTCCCCCGCTCCCCCGCCGTCGGCCTTCCAGGCGAGCAACCGGGCCCGCCCGCCCCGCCGCTTGAGGCTGCGGACGACGGCGGCGAGGTCGGCGTCGCGGATCTCGGAGTCCCAGTCCTGGCCGCTCTTGCCGGGGAACGCCAGCGACACCGTGTCGCCGGAGACGGTCGCGTGCGCACAGAGCAGGGTCGACAACCCGTGGCTGCCGTGCTCTTGCGCGTAGCGCTCGGAGCCCACCCGGAGGGAGCCCGTGTCGAGCATGCGGAAGGCGGCGGCCAGGACCCGCTCACGGCCGGCCCCCTGGACGCGCAGGTCGTGCGTCACGAATCGACGCGCGGTCGGCAGCGACTCGGCGAGGGCGAGTGCCCGGTCGAACTTGATGCGGTCCTTCTGCTCACGCCACGTCGGGTGGTAGATGTACTGACGCCGACCCGCGGCGTCCACTCCCGTGGCCTGGATGTGGCCGTTCTCGTAAGGGGAGATCCAGACGTCGGTCCAGGCCGGTGGGATGGCGAGGTGCTCGATGCGGGCCCGCAGCTCGGCGTCGGCGACGGCGGTCCCGTCGGCCGTCCGGTACGAGAACCCTCGTCCTGCCCGGACCCGCGTCAGCCCGGGTCGGCTCGAATCGGTCCTCCGGAGGCGCGGCATCGGTCGAGTGAACACCGCACGTCGTCGAGGGGCCTGGGCGGGGTACAGCGAAGCCCCCGCTCGACGGCGGGGGCATCGCTCGCGCCTTACTGGTTGCCCAGCTTCTTGTCGGCCTGCTCCTTGGCCTGCTGGATCTTGTCGGCGTGCTTGCCGCCGGTGGCCTTGTCGGCCGCGGAGGCGACCGCGTCGAGGATGTTGTCGCTGACACCCTCGGCCTTCTCGCTCTTGAGCGCCTCCTGGACCTTTCCGTCCTTGAGGAAGGCCTGGGCCTTCTTGGTGATGTCGTCGAAACCTGCCATGACGTCCTCCCGTCGGCGCCGGTCCGTCCGGCGTCTCCCCCATCGTGCCCTGCTGACGCGAAAGAGGCCAGGCCCCGAAGGGCCTGACCTCTCTCGTCAGATCAGCAGTTCTGCGTGAACAGGACTTACTTGTTGATCTTGGTGACCGTACCGGCACCGACCGTGCGACCACCCTCACGGATGGCGAAGCGCAGACCGGCTTCCATGGCGATCGGCTGGATCAGCTGGACGCTGATCTCGGTCGTGTCGCCGGGCATGACCATCTCGGTGCCCTCGGGCAGCGTGATGACACCCGTGACGTCGGTGGTGCGGAAGTAGAACTGCGGACGGTAGTTCGCGTAGAACGGGTTGTGACGCCCACCCTCGTCCTTCGACAGGATGTAGACGTTCGCCTCGAACTCGGTGTGCGGCGTGACCGAACCGGGCTTGACGACGACCTGGCCGCGCTCGACGTCCTCGCGCTTGGTGCCGCGGAGGAGGAGACCGGTGTTGTCGCCGGCCTGAGCCGAGTCGAGCAGCTTGCGGAACATCTCGATGCCGGTGACGGTGGTCTTGACGGTCGGGCGGATGCCGACGATCTCGACCTCTTCGTTGACGTTGAGCTGACCGCGCTCGACACGACCGGTGACGACGGTGCCACGACCGGTGATCGTGAAGACGTCCTCGATGGGCATGAGGAAGGGCTGGTCGGTGGCGCGAACGGGCTCGGGCACGTTCTCATCGACGGCGTTCATCAGCTCGGCGACCGTCTCGGCCCACTTCTCGTCACCCTCGAGGGCCTTGAGAGCGGAGACCTGGACGATCGGGGCGTTGTCGCCGTCGAACTCCTGGCTCGAGAGGAGCTCGCGGACCTCGAGCTCGACGAGCTCCATGATCTCTTCGTCATCGACCATGTCGGCCTTGTTCAGCGCGACGACGATGTAGGGCACGCCGACCTGGCGGGCGAGCAGGACGTGCTCACGCGTCTGGGGCATGGGACCGTCGGTGGCGGCGACGACGAGGATCGCGCCGTCCATCTGAGCCGCACCGGTGATCATGTTCTTGACGTAGTCGGCGTGGCCGGGAGCGTCGACGTGAGCGTAGTGGCGCTTCTCGGTCTGGTACTCGACGTGCGAGATGTTGATCGTGATGCCGCGCTGCTTCTCTTCAGGCGAGTTGTCGATCTGGTCGAACGCCGACGCCGTGTTGAGGGTGGGGTACTTGTCGTGCAGGACCTTGGTGATCGCCGCGGTGAGCGTGGTCTTGCCGTGGTCGACGTGACCGATGGTTCCGATGTTGACGTGCGGCTTGGTCCGCTCGAACTTGGCCTTAGCCACTGTGGGTCCTCCTCAGGACTCGGTTGCAGTGCGGCCCGGGGGCCGGGTCGATGACCCGGCCTACCGGTCGCCCTGCGGATTGGTGTGTGTACATGTTACGCGGTCGTCGGACGACCACGCGGTTCAGGACTATTCGCCCTTGTTCTTCTGGATGATCTCTTCGGCGACGGCCGAGGGCACCTCTTGGTACGACTCGAACGTCATCGAGTAGACGGCCCGGCCCGAGGTCTTCGACCGCAGGTCTCCGACGTAACCGAACATCTCCGACAGCGGCACGCTGGCCCGAACGACCTTCACACCACTGGCGTCTTCCATCGACGAGATCTGCCCGCGTCGCGAGCTGAGGTCGCCGATGACGTCGCCCATGTATTCCTCGGGCGTACGGACCTCGACCGCCATGAGCGGCTCGAGGAGAACGGGCTGGGCCTTGCGAGCCGCCTCTTTGTAGGCGATCGACCCAGCGATCTTGAACGCCATCTCGGACGAGTCGACGTCGTGCGCCGCACCGTCGAGCAGCAGCGCGCGGACGCCCACCGTCGGGTAGCCGGCGAGCACGCCGACCTGCATGGCGTCCTGGATGCCGGCATCGACCGAGGGGATGTACTCGCGGGGGATGCGGCCACCGGTGACCTTGTTGACGAACTCGTAGGTCGACTCGGCCGTGACCTCGAAGGGCTCGAGAGCGATCTGCACCTTGGCGAACTGACCCGAACCACCGGTCTGCTTCTTGTGGGTGTAGTCGTAGCGCTCGATGCCCTTCTTGAGGGTCTCGCGGTACGCGACCTGGGGCTTGCCCACGTTGGCCTCGACGTTGAACTCGCGCTTCATGCGGTCGACCAGGATGTCGAGGTGGAGCTCGCCCATGCCCTTGATGACCGTCTGGCCCGTCTCGGCGTTGAGCTCGACGCGGAACGTCGGGTCTTCTTCGGCGAGCTTCTGGATGGCCAGCGACAGCTTCTCTTGGTCGGCCTTGGTCTTCGGCTCGATCGCGACCTCGATGACGGGCTCGGGGAACGTCATCGACTCGAGGACGATCTGCTCGGACGGGTCGCAGAGGGTGTCACCCGTGGTGGTGAACTTGAGCCCGATGACGGCGTAGATGTGACCGGCGGTCACGCTGTCGACGGGGTTCTCCTTGTTCGAGTGCATCTGGAAGATCTTGCCGATGCGCTCTTTCTTGTCCTTGGTCGAGTTGATGACCTGGGCGCCGGACTCGATGGAGCCCGAGTAGACGCGGACGTAGGTGAGACGACCGAAGAAGGGGTGCACCGCGACCTTGAAGGCGAGAGCCGAGAAGGGCTCGGTCGACTCGGGCTTGCGGATGATGATCTTCTCGGCGTCGCGGACGTCGTGGCCCTCCATGGGAGGCACGTCGAGCGGCGAGGGCAGGTAGTCGATGACCGCGTCGAGCATGGGCTGCACGCCGCGGTTCTTGAAGGCCGAACCACAGAAGATCGGGTAGAGCTCGGAGTTGACCGTCATCTTGCGGACGGCGCCCTTGATCTCGGCGATCGTGAGCTCTTCGCCACCGAAGTACTTCTCGAGCAGCACGTCGTCGGACTCGGCGACGGTCTCGAGGAGCTTGGCGCGGTACTCCGCCGCCTTCTCCTTGAGGTCTTCGGGGATCTCTTCGATCTCGTACTTCGCACCCAGCTCGACGTCACCCTTGGCGTCACCACGCCACGTGAGGGCACGCATCTCGACCAGGTCGACGACGCCCTCGAAGGAGCTCTCGGCACCGATCGGGAGCTGCATCACCAGCGGCTTGGCGCCGAGGCGGTTGATGATCGTGTCGACCGTGAAGTAGAAGTCGGCACCGAGCTTGTCCATCTTGTTGACGAAGCAGATGCGCGGCACGTCGTACTTGTCGGCCTGACGCCACACGGTCTCGGACTGGGGCTCGACGCCCTCTTTTCCGTCGAAGACGGCGACGGCACCGTCGAGCACGCGGAGCGAACGCTCGACCTCGACCGTGAAGTCGACGTGTCCCGGGGTGTCGATGATGTTGATCTGGTTCTTGTTCCAGAAGCAGGTCGTCGCCGCCGAGGTGATCGTGATGCCACGCTCTTGCTCTTGCGCCATCCAGTCCATGGTGGCCGCACCGTCGTGCACCTCACCGATCTTGTGGGTGATGCCCGTGTAGTACAGGATGCGCTCGGTGGTCGTCGTCTTGCCAGCATCGATGTGCGCCATGATGCCGATGTTGCGGACCTTGTTCAGGTCGGTGAGCACGTCCTGTGCCACAGGTTCCTCCGAAGGGGTAGGTGGGGAAGTTGGGGGGACGAGGAGGTGCGGTGCGCGTCGTGCGCACACCGCGCCTCCTCGTGCCGGTTACCAGCGGTAGTGCGCGAAGGCCTTGTTCGACTCGGCCATCTTGTGAGTGTCTTCGCGACGCTTCACAGCGGCGCCCAGACCGTTCGACGCGTCGAGGATCTCGTTCATGAGACGCTCGGTCATCGTCTTCTCGCGACGGGCCTTGGCGTAGCTGGTGAGCCAGCGGAGGGCCAGGGTGTTGGCGCGGTGGGGCTTGACCTCGACGGGGACCTGGTAGGTCGAACCGCCGACGCGACGCGAGCGGACCTCGAGCGTGGGGCGCACGTTGTCGAGCGCCTTCTTCAGCGTGGCCACTGCATCTTGGTCGTTCTTGGCGGTGACGCCGGCGAGAGCACCGTAGACGATGCGCTCGGCGAGGCCCTTCTTGCCGTCGAGGAGGATCTTGTTGACGAGCTGGCTGACGATCGGCGCACCGTAGACCGGGTCGGCGACGACAGGGCGCTTGGGAGCGGGTCCTTTACGAGGCATTACTTCTTCTCTGCTTTCGCTCCGTAGCGGCTGCGGGCCTGCTTGCGGTTCTTGACGGCCTGGGTGTCGAGCGCGCCACGGACGATCTTGTAGCGCACGCCGGGGAGGTCTTTCACACGACCGCCGCGGACGAGCACCATCGAGTGCTCCTGCAGGTTGTGGCCCTCGCCGGGGATGTAGGCGGTGACCTCGGTGCCGTTGGAGAGCTTGACGCGGGCGACCTTGCGGAGCGCCGAGTTCGGCTTCTTGGGGGTGGTGGTGTACACACGGGTGCACACGCCACGCTGCTGGGGGTTGGCCTTCAGGGCGGGGGCCTTGGTCTTGACGACCTTCGGCGTGCGTCCCTTGCGGACCAGCTGCTGAATAGTTGGCACTGGTTCTCCTCATCGGATCTCGACGCTGCCCTTGCGAACACGCCGAGTCGCGCTGCTCTCGCATCGCTCTGCTCTGTCCGGCTGATCAGCCGGCATCCTCGTCTCGGTGATCGAGACGGTCTGCCCGTCTCGGCCGCGAGGTCGAGGGGGCTTTTATTCGGGCGCGCGGTCAGGCGCACACCCGAAAGAGCTTATCTTGAGGTAGGGCCTTAATCAAATGGTCGAGGGTCGGAACGCCCCGGGTCGATGCGCGACACCGCCAGCGTGCCCCCGACCACGAGCCCGGCGCAGACCGCCGAACCGATCACGAACGGCGACACGGCGTACCGGGCGGCGAAGAGCAGCACCCAGACGATCTCTTCTCGCACGAGGCCGTAGACGACTCCCCCGACGGCGAGCATCGACACGTAGACGAGCGCGGCCGTGAGGAGCGCGGCGACGAGGAGGTGCGGTCCGGGCCCGCGAGGGCCGGCCACCTCGTCACCGGTGACGGAGCGGGACCCACCCGCGCCGGCCGGGCGGGCGAACACGACGGGCTGGGCGGGGAACGTGCCCCGCACCTCCGGAGCCCTGTCGTCGCGGGCGTCGGAGACCGCCGCCGACCGCAGCAGCGACAGCAACACCACGAACACGGCGGCGGCGACCATCAACGGGCCGAGCAGGGTGCCGGCGTCGGGTTCGTCGATCGGGTCGCGGTCGAGGAGCAGCGCCTCGAACCCCGCCACCATGATGACGAGCGCACCGAAGAGGACGGTGCCCATGACGGCGTAGACGGCTCGGGACATCTTTCGAGGCTACGCGCCCGCGGGCGTGCCGGGGGCCCGCGGGTGCGGGGGGCGCGCGGCTACTCGCCCGCGGCCGTGTCCGAGCTCGCGTCGTCGGCGCCCTCGGCCGTGGTGGCGGGGGTCTCGGCGGCCTGGTCGGCCTGGGTGGCGGCGGCGTCCTGGAGGACGTAGACGAGGCCGCCGACGGTCCACTGGTCGGGGACGCCGGTCGCGTCGCCGGCCTCGGAGCTGCCGGTGCTGGCGAACGTCGTCACGAGGAAGAGCCGCGACCCGCCCTGCAGCTTCGACAGGAAGTCGCGGGCCTGGGCGTAGCTGCCCTGGATGCTGACCGTGATCGGGATCGACGAGAAGTTCGTCGCGGTGACGAGCGGGTCGGTGACGAGCTCGGGTGCGGTGGGCGCGGCCGGGGCGGTGGCGGCCGGGGCGGTCCCGGCCGCGTCGGATGCCGCCGCGTCGGTCGCGGCGGGGGCGGCGACGTCCGTGGTCGTCGGCTCGTAGGCCGTCGCGTCGGACGAGGTGAACCCCGTCACGGTCGTGCCCGAGGCCCCGGCCAGCTGGTCGAGTTCGGTCAGGAACGACGACAGTGCGGCCTGGGACGGCACGGACGTGTCGAGCGTCGCCAGCTCGGACTTCAGGTCGGGGAGCTTGGCGTTGTCGGCCTCGAGGGTCGCGAGGCTCTCGCGCAGGGTCTCGTTCTGCGCCTCGACGCTCTGCTGTTGCGACTCGGCGGACGAAGCGGCGACGAGTTGGGGCTGCACCCCCACCAAGAATCCGAGGGCCAGCACCACGACGCCGGTCAGGGCGGCGGCGATCAGCATCATCCGGTTGCGGTCCATGGTCACTCGCCAGCCTTCTGGTCGAAGCGGCCCGAGAAGGCGTCCGCCGTGATGTGCATCGTGATGTCCGCCTTGTAGACGCCTTCCTCGAGGGTCACCGAGCCCGGCTGGGCGTCGGCGAAGCCGGGGAGGGTCGCGAGCCCGTTCAGCCAGTCGGGCACGGACGGCAGGGTCGGGCTCGACGCCTGGAACGTGAGGGTCGCCACCCGCGAACCCTGCAACGGCGCCGTGGGCTGCGTGTACTGGACGAGCGGCGAGGCCTGGTCGAGCGAGACGCTGACGATGGTCACGCCGACGGGCAGGGTGCCCTGGACCTTCTCGAGGTAGGTCGGCCAGTCGATGTCGGTCGAACCGCCGACCTTCTGGGCGGCCTCGACCAGGTCGAGCTGCCCCTGCGTGGTCTTGAGGTCCGCGTACTTCGTCTGCGACATGAGCAGCGACTGGGTCTCGCCCTGGGCGGTCATCAACCCGTCCTCGGCCTGCATGCGTTGGAGGAACGCCGCACCCGATCCGATCCCGACCACGACGGCGACCACGACGACGCCGGCCCAGACCCGACGGGTCAGGGCGGCGGCGCGACGCTCCGCGCGGACCTCGGGAGGCAGCAGGTCGACGCGGGGCGCGCCTCCCACGGTGATGCCGGTGTCTTTGCCGCGGGTTCTCATGCTGCGCTCCCCAGGGCCAGGCCGAGGGCCACGGTCAGGTCGGTCGAGCGCGACCGCAGGGCGGCCTCGTCGAGGTTCTTCGCGAAGCCCACCGTCGCGAACGGGTCGGCGAGGGCCACCGGCAGGCGGGTGACCTCGCTGAGCGCCTCGGGCAGGCCCGGCAGGGCCGCTCCCCCGCCGGCGATCATGATGCCCGCGACGGTCTCGGTCGGGCGGGTGTTGACGTAGTACTGGATCGTGTTGCGCAGGCTGCCGAGCAGCTCGTTGACGGACTCGAAGATGGCGGACGACGCGGCCTGCTCGTCGGGCGTCGTGACGGTGGTGGCGAGGCCACGGCCGAACTTGATGCCCTCGGCGACCTGGGTCGAGACCTCGAGCTTCGTCGCGACGGCCTGCGTGACGTCGTCGCCCCCCGAGGGGATGATGCGGACGAACTGCGGGACCCCGTCGGCGATCATGATCACCGAGGTCGTGCTGTGACCGATCTCGACCAGCGCGACCGTGCCCGCGATGCGCGGGCGGGTGACGAGGAGGCGCGTGTTCGAGAACGGGATCAGGTCGACCCCCAGCGTGGTCAGGCCGGCGAGCTTGCTCGCCTGGACGTTGCCGAGGACGGCGTCCTTGACCGCCGCGATCAGCAGCCCGTGGACGACGGGACCGTTCTCGCCGAGCCCCTCGGCGTACGGGTAGAAGTCGAGCAGGGCGTCGGCGACCGGGACGGGCAGCATGTCCTGCACCTGGAACGGAAGCATCTCGCGGATGCGCTTGTGCGACGCCTTGGGCACGGTCATGTCGCGCGCGAGCACCCGCTGGTTGCCCATGCCCAGCACGACGCGCTTGCTCTTGAAGCCCCCGGCCGACCACAGCTGCTTGAGCGTGCCGGCCATGGTCTGCGACTCGATCACCTCTCCGCGGCTCGCCGCACCGTCGGGCAGGGACACCTCGCTGAACCGGACGATGGTCGGCTTGGCCTTGTCGACGTCGGCGACCTCGACCGCGCGCACGAAGCGGCTGCCGATGTCGATGCCCACGATGTTCTTGCCCATCAGTTCTGCTCTCTGTCAGCTCGCCCGGTCATGCCAGGCCGAGGAGGGTGAGGTACGCCGTGGCGACGGTGCCGCCGGCGAAGACGCCGACCCAGGCGCCCGCGAGCATCCAGGGGCCGAAGGGGATGCCACCGGTGCGTTCGACGCGTCGGGTGACCAGGAGGACGACGGCGAACAGGCCGCCGAGCAGGAACGCCGCGAAGGCACCCACGGCGAACTCGCCCCAGCCGAGCCAGGCGAGGTACAGGCCGAGCACGCCGGCGAGCTTGACGTCGCCGAAGCCCATGCCACCCGGGTACGACAGGGCGGCGATCAGGTAGAAGGCGAAGAGGGAGGCCAGGCCGATGGCGGCGCGGACGAGCGCCGGCCAGTCCCCCACGAGGATGCTCGACGCCGCGAGGAGGACGCCCCCGACCGCGTAGGACGGCAGGACGATCGCGTCCGGCAGCCGGTGGTGTTCGAGGTCGATGACGGCGAGCGCGACGCTCACGCCGGCCAGCCAGAGGAAGGCGACGAGGGACAGGAGGCGCGCCACGAGCGGCAGCGCCTCGGTCGGCACGCCGACGAGCGGCCACAGGCGGGCGGCGACGAGCACGAAGAACAGGCCGGTGGCCAGCTCGACGATCGGGTACCGGGCCGAGATGGACGTGCGGCAGTCACGGCACTTCCCGCCGAGGGCGAGCCAGCTGACCACGGGAACGTTGTCGCGTCGACGGATCGGCGTGCTGCAGCCCGGGCAGGCGCTCGCGGGTCGCGCGACCGAGATGCCCGCGGGGACGCGGTACACCACGACGTTGAGGAACGACCCAATGAGCAGACCGAAGCCACCCGCCACGAGGACGGCGGTGATCCAGGGGGCCGCGATCACGAGGCGGCCCCGGTCGACGTGAAGGCGGCCTTGACCTCGGTCTGCGTGGTGACGCCGTACGAGGTCGTCACCGGGCTGAGGAACTTCGGCGGCGCGAGGTAGCGCAGGCGCGTGTCGTACGCGTAGGCCTTGATGTACCCGTTGGAGCCACTCCGGACGACGCCGCGGTACGCCTGCGAGATCGATCCCTTGATGGTCAGCGTGCCCCGGTCGCCACCGCGCCCGTAGTTCTGCACGAGGAACGAGTGCTGGACCGAGATGATCGCCGCGTCGATCTCGCGGTCACGGTCGCCGAGCATCGAACCGCCGAACGCGTTGACCGGGTTGTGCACCCAGGTCACGCCGTCGGAGGCCAGGCCGAGGATGTTCGTGCTCGCGTTCGTGGACGCGTAGGTGAGGTCGCCCGTGACGTAGAGGTAGTTCTTGGCCGCGATGGTCAGCTGCCCCTGGAAGGTGCCCTTCACGAAGGCGTCTCCGCTGCGGGCGCCGTAGGCGCAGGCCCCGGAGCCCGGACCACCGGCCGTGGTCGCCGTCGGCACGGACTCGCCGGCCAGGGGGTAGCCGACGTGGTTGTTGGAGCACGAGGTCTCGGTGAGGTCGCCCGTGGAGGCCCACGCGTTGACGTTGGACTTGCCCTTGCCTGACGCGGGGACCGGGATGTCCTGGACGTAGACCAGATTGTTCACGGGCACGGTGATGGTCGCGCCGGCGGCCGAGCCGAGCTGGCCCTTCCCGGTGCCCGGCAGGCCGCACTCGGCCGGTGCGCTGCCCTCGGTGGCCTCGGCGTTCGCGAGCTGCGTCATCTTCGTGTACGGCGACTTGACGGTCATCTTGCCGTCGGCGGTGAAGACGATGTCGGTCGGCCCGGTGTAGAGGCAGCCGGGGCGCGGGACCTCGGAGGGGATGTCGGTGCGGGTCTCGCGCACCTTGTCGTTGTTGGTGTCGGGCATCTGCACGGTCGCCACCTGGCCGGGGACGCCCTTGTCGAAGGTCTGACCCGAGCACGCGCTGTTGTTCGAGTCGACCTTGGCGTACGTGCGGCCGAGGGTCGGGTCGGCCGTGGTCACGACCTCCTTGAAGGTCGCCGAGCAGACGCGCATCGTGTCGTTGGAGTGCGCCGGGCCGTAGATGGTGTCGCCACCGCTGAACGCGATCTCGCCGCAGTCGTCCCCCTGGGTGCGTCCCTCCCAGGCGTGCTTGGTGCAGTCCGCGTTCGTGCTGCGGGTGAGCGTGGGGTCCTGGGACTCGATGTCGGTGAAGTACAGGTAGTCGATGAAGCCCTTCTGGCGCAGGTCGGCGATGACCGACCGCGTGGCCGAACCGACCTTGCCCGTCGAGCGGATGCGCAGGGCGCCCGACCCGACGTACTTCGAGTTGTCGACCTCGTAGCGGAACTGCGCGAGGTCGGCGCTGCCCGGCACCGAGGCCCACGAGCCCGACGGACCCGACCCGAACGCCTTGTTGGCCTGAGTGCCGGACGGCAGGGTCAGCTTGCTGGCGGTCGCCTTGCTGAACGGGGCGTCGGAGTCGCCGTACTGCTGGTAGCTGTTGTCGTTGGCGAGGCGGGACTGGTACTCCTCGACGCCGGCGTAGGCCGCGGCGAGGGCACCGTTGAAGTCCTGGTCGCCGTCGGCCTTCTTGAGCCCGCTCGTGGCCACGGTCAGTGCGGTGGCGGCCATGATGACGAGCACCATGCCGAAGATGAGGGTGATGGCCATGGCCATGCCGCTCTCGGCGGACGGGCCCGCCAGCCCGAGACGGGTGCGCAAGGAGGTCATGTGGTCGCCCCTCCGGCGAGGTTGGACAGCGAGACGGTGTTCTGCAGGGTGACCGCCTGGCTCGACATCGAGCTGGTCCGGTCGATGGTCAACGAGATGGTCACCGCGGCGATGGAAGGCAACTGCGACGCCGTGAGCGCACCCGAGGCGTCGGGGGTCAGCGTCTTGCCCGTGAAGTCGAGGTAGGTGAACAGCGGCGAACCGCTGCTCGCGGCCGTGACGACGGTGCCCCCGAGGGCGCGCTTGGTCGCCGGCGAGGTGAACTGCCAGAAGTCGGTCTGGAGGGGCGTGGCCACGACGGTCGAAGAACTGAGGGTGCGGTCGGCCTCGAGGCGGTAGGTCACGCGACGCGGCACCGTGGTCAGGGAGTCGGCGGTGTTCACGGCCGTCGTGAGGGTGAGGCTCTCGGTCGTCGCGAGCGTGAACGCCGACGCCTCGGTGCCCCCGGGCTGGGCGATCGTCCGGGCGGCCCGGATGGTCCGGCTGAGGTCGTTCAGGCCGTTCGAGGCGACGCGGGTGTTGGCGTCGATGAACCGGGCCTGGGCCGTGGCCTTCGTCAGCGAGACGAACGTCGTCGAGACGACGGTCAGGACGATGCCGAAGACCATGATGGCCACCAGGAGTTCGGCCAGGCTGATGCCGTCGTCACGGCGGGCCCGGGCGATCAGTCGCCGCAGCGCGGTCACTTGGCAGGCCTCGGGTCGAGTGTGACGACGTTCGCCGTGCCACCGCTGCCGCCGAAGACGGCGCCGATGATGCTGCCGATCAACCCGCTGATGGTCAGCGACCGGAGGTTCGAGGTCGACGTGCCCGAGCTGATCGCCCAGGTGCCGTAGGGCAGCGCGATCGTCACCTCGTTGGCCGACGTCTTGTTCTTGACCGTGAAGGTGTAGGTCTGGGAGGCGGCGCAGCCGGGGTCGCCGTTCAGCGCGGTGGTCGATCGGGCCTGGACGAGGGTGTCGCCGCTCGAGGCGAGCTTCACGGTCGTCACGCCCATCGGCAGCGGATAGGCAGCGGTCTTGTCCGACGCGGCGACGAAGGGCTGGCGTGTGGCCGTCTTGCCGGCGGCGTTGGCCGGCCACGCAGCCGGGTCGGGCGAGAGGCAGCTGCCGCCGGACGTGCCGGCGGGCAGGTAGGTGCCGGCGATCAACTGGTAGCCGGTCGTCAGGGGGAAGAGGTACGCGTCGCTCACCGGGCCGTTGAGCACGTACGGGTCGGGCCCGCCGAGGACGGTGGTCTTGAGGTCGTTCGGCAGGAGCACGGTGCCACCGGTGTAGTTCGAGGCGTAGCCGAGTTCGAAGTCGTCGCCGAGGTCGTAGGTGAACGAGACGCCGGCCGTGTCGCCCTTGACGACGACTGTGCCTGTCTTGACCGGTGCGGGCTGCTGCCGGGAGTCGCGGTACGGCGCGGCGTCGGCGCGCGAGACGGTCACCTTGTAGGAGCCCTCCAGCACCTTGATGGCGACGGCGCAGCCGTCGGCGTTGGTCGCCCCGGGCTTGGAGCCCGAGGTCAGCGCCTTGCCGGGGGCGTTCGATCCGGTGTCGGGCTCGACCGTGACCACGAGGCCCGGGACCGGGCCGCCCTTGGTGTCCTTGACGCCGATGACGATCGTGCCGGTGTCCTGGTCGTTCAGGCGGCTGTTGGGGGCCAGGATCGTGTCGCTGCGCACGGGAGCGGTCGTCTTCCGCATGCCCGACCAGGTCACCGCGACCTGGAGGCGCTTGTAGAACAGCGAACCGTTGCCCGACGACGCGGCCGGGGTGCAGGTCGCGTCCACGCCGGTGGTGGTGATCCAGGCGGCCGTCTGGACCACGGTGAACGTGGTGCCGTTGACGACGGTCGTCGTGGTGCCCGAGGCCACCGCGATCACGTCGGTCACGGCGCGGGCGACGTCGACGGCCTGGGCGGCGAGGTTGGTGGCGACCTCGCGGCTGCGGTTGTCGCTCGAGATCGTCAGCGTGGTGCCGACGGCGACGATCGAGCCGACCGTGATGATCGCGAAGACCAGGAGGGCGACCACCACCTCGACGATCGACAGGCCGGCGTCGCGGGCCTCGGGGTCGAGGGGGCGGAGACGGGCGCTGAGGCGCTGGAGCATGGTGGTTCACCTCCCGGTCGGGTCGAGGGCGTGGGTGTCCTCATGCAGCGAGGACGTTGGAAGAGGCGGGACGAGGGCCAAGCCGCCGTCCCGCCTCAGGGGGAGCCGGAGGGCTAGGAGATGGTGCAGGCCGTCTCGCTGACACCGGAGTTGCCGGTGGCGTAGAACTTCTTGTTGGTCGAGCTCGTCCCGATGATGCAGAAGGAGTCCGTGGACGACTTGCCGAACTTCAGCTCGGTCGTGTTGTCGCTGATCGTCGCACCAGCACCGGCCCAGTCGGGAGTCGTCGCCGTTCCCGCAGCAGGCTTTGCCGTCTGGGTGAAGGTGGCCGTGGCGGGGAGCGTGCTCGTCGCGTTCGTCTGCAGGCTGATGATGGCCGTCTTGAGGTTCGTGACGTCGCTCTTCACGGCCGAGTCCTTGGCGTTGTTCTGCACGCCGAGGTACACCGGGATGGCGATCGCGGCGAGGATGCCGATGATGATGACGACGACGAGGAGCTCGATCAGGGTGAAGCCCTTGTCCTTGTCTTCGGTGAGGTTCTGGCGGCGGGCGCTGAGCTTGCCCATGAGGGTGAAGTACATGTCGCTGGTCCTGTTCGATCGGGTGCGGGAGTGATGCCCGGTGAGGGGGTGAGGCGGTCACTGAGCTCCCGCCGAGATCGATGGTGCCACCTGGGAAAGTGCCCCAGAATCCCTTGGAAGGGGGGTTTTGGCCTGCGACACGGCCCCAGTTCGGGTATCCCCCGAAAGGCCGGAAATCGCTGGTCAGCACCCGTTTGCGGGGTAGACCGCACGGTCGCCGGACGTCCGGGACGAGAAGGAGGCGCGAGCCGGCCTCGTGAGCCGGCCCGCGCCTCCTGCGGGGGTGCCTGGTGCGTTACTTGATCAGCGAGGTGATCTGGAAGATGGGCAGGTACAGCGCCACGATCATGCCGCCGACGACGACGCCGAGGAAGGCGATCAGGAGGGGCTCGATCAGGGCCGTCAGCGACTCGGTCGTCGACTTGACCTCTTGGTCGTAGAAGTCCGCGACCTTCTCGAGCATCGTCTGCAGCGAACCCGAGTCCTCGCCGACCGAGATCATCTGCGTGACCATCGACGGGAAGACGCCCGACTCGGTCAGCGGGCCGGCGATGGACTCGCCCTGCCGCACCGACTCGGCCACCTTGACCAGCGCCTCCTCGAGCACGTAGTTGCCCGACACCTCGCCCACGATGCGCAGAGCCGTGAGGATGGGCACGCCGGCGCCGATCATGTTCGAGAAGTTGCGGCTGAACCGCGCGATCGCGATCTTCCGGAACAGCGCGCCGAAGACGGGCAGCTTCAGCTTCAGCGGGTCGAGGAACGCCCGCACCTTGACCGAGTTCTTGTTCGTCCGCCACCAGATCGAGAACGCGATCCCCACGACGATGCCGGCCGGCACGACGTACGGCATCGCCCGCGACGCGTAGACGAGCATCATCGTCGGCAACGGCAGCTGGCCGCCGAGGTTGGTGAACATGTCCTGGAAGATCGGGACGATGAACAGCAGCATGATGACGACCGCGACGAGCGACATGACGAGCACGACGACGGGGTAGGTCATGGCCGACTTGATCGTCGACCGCAGCGCCACCTCCTTCTCGAAGTTCTCGGCCGTCGACTCGAGCGCCTTGTCGAGGAACCCGCCGGTCTCGCCCGCCTTGATCATGTTGATCATCAGCGGAGGGAAGTCCTTGTCGTGCTTGCCGACCGCGTCCGAGAACGAGACGCCGGTCTCGACGTCGTCGCGCACCTCGGCCATGATCTTGGCCAGCCGCTTGTTGTCGACCTGGTCGGCGAGGATCGTCAGGGTGCGCAGCAGCGACAGCCCCGAACCGATCATGGTCGCCATCTGGCGCGACATGACCGCGATGTCCTTCATCTTGACCGCACGGTCGCCGAGCCCGGGGATCGACACCTCGCGCTGCAGGCCGGTGCCGGCACCCGCCTCGCTGATCGAGATCGGCTGCACGCCCATCGTGCGGAGGCGGGTGATGACCGCGCCCTCGCTCGACGCGTCGACCTTGCCCTTGACGACCTTGCCGGCCCCGTCACGCCCCTTGTAGGCGTAGGCGACTGCCCCGGCCATCAGGCGGCCCCGCCCGAGAACGAGTCGCCGAAGTCGATGCCGCTGTCGAGCCCCTGGCTCTCGGACTTGTTGATCACTCGCGTCACGAGGCGGTCGAACCCTTCACGGTCGTGCACCTTCTCCATCGCGGCCTTGTGCGTCACGACGCCGGTGTTCACCAGGTCGGCGAGCTTCTGGTCCATCGTGTGCATGCCGAGGTCGCGGCCCGCCTGCATCGACGACGCGATCTGGTACGTCTTGCCCTCGCGCACGAGGTTGCCGATGGCCGGGGTCATCATCATGATCTCGGTCGCCACGACCCGGCCGCGGCCGCTGGCCTTGGGCAGCAGCGTCTGGCAGACGACGCCCTGCAGCGTCGAGGCGAGCTGGGTGCGCACCTGGTCCTGCTGGTACGGCGGGAACACGTCGATGACGCGGTCGATGGTCTGCGCCGCGCTCTGCGTGTGCAGCGTCGCGAAGACGAGGTGGCCGGTCTCGGCGGCGGTCAGCGCGACCGAGATGGTCTCGAGGTCGCGGAGCTCGCCGATGAGGATGACGTCGGGGTCCTGCCGCAGCACGTGCTTGAGCGCCGCCGCGAAGCTGTGGGTGTCGTGCCCGACCTCTCGCTGGTTCACGAGCGACTTCTTGTGCTGGTGCATGAACTCGATCGGGTCCTCGACCGTCACGATGTGGTCGGCCCGCGTGCGGTTGACGAGGTCGATCAGCGCCGCGAGGGTCGTCGACTTGCCCGAACCCGTGGGGCCCGTGACGAGCACGAGACCGCGCGGGAGCTTGGCGAAGGTCGACACCGACTCGGGCACGCCCAGGTCGCCGAGCTGCTTGATCTCGGTGGGGATCAACCGGAAGGCCGCCCCCAACGAGCCGCGCTGCTGGTAGAAGTTCACGCGGAAACGCGACTCGTCCGAGAGCGAGTAGGCGAAGTCGAGCTCGAGCTCCTCGTCGAAGCGCTGCTGCTGCTCGGGCGTGAGCAGGCTCTCCAGCGCCGTGCGGACGATGGCCGCGTCCCAGACCGTACCGCCGGCGAGGGCGGGTCGGAGGTCGCCGTCGACGCGGATCGTGGGCATGGCGTCGGTGGTGACGTGGAGGTCGGAGGCGTTCTGCAGCACGACCTGGATCAGCGCCGAGACGAGCCCGGCGTGCGCGTGGTCGCGCGGGTGGCGGTGCAGCTCGATGCCGTGGAAGTCGGCCGCGTCCTCGGCCGTCGCGAGGACGGCGGTCGGCGCGTCAGCGGCGACGTGCTGCGGAGCCGGCGCGTCCCAGGGGGCCGTCGCGGTCGGGCCGGCCGAGGTGCCGGCAGGGCTCGGCAGGACGACGCCCTGGGCGGCGAACGGCGAGGACGACGCGAGCGACGCCGACGTGGCCGTCGTGCCGGCCGGGGTGCCGACCGCGGCCGGGTTCGCGACGGTGGGGGCGGGGGCGGCGAGGTCCGTCGCGGAGCCGGCCCGCGCCTCCTGCAGGGAGGACGCCTGAGCCCGGGAGGCGCGGATCGGCTCCTCGAAGCGCGGGTCGACCCAGCCGGGTCGCGGCGTCGAGGTGAGCACGTGGCCGGCGGGGGGCGGGCTGAGCGGCGCCGGGGCGGTTGCCGAGGGCGACGAGGCCACGGAGGAGGGCGCGGAGACCGACGACGGGGCCACGGCCGATCGGGGCAGGACGGGCGAGGGGCCGGTGTCGGGGACGAGCAGGGCCTCCTGGTCGGCGAGCGCGGCCTTGTCGACCAGCGCCTCGGCCAGCCGCGCGGCGCGACGACTCGAGGGGGCACGCGTGGGCGTCCAGCCCATGACCGGGTCCTGGCCTCCGTCGAGGCTGTAGACGGGGCCCGTCGCGGCACCGCCGGGCGACGCGGGAGCGGACGGGAACGGCGACGCGTCGGCCGGAGCCGTCGACGACGCGGTCGCGGAGCCGGTCGCGGTCGCGGTGGCGGACCGGACCTCGTTGCCCGGACGGCCCGGCGTCCACCCCGCGAGGGCGGCGTCCTCGGCGGCTGCGTCGTCGGGGATGTCGTAGATCGAAGCGCTCATGAGAGGGGCTCCTCGTGGTCGGTCCGGGCTCGGCCGGAGGCGGGCGTCACGCGACGACCCGCAGGATCTCTTCGACGCTGGTGAGGCCGAGCTTGGCCTTCTCCCATCCGTCCTGACGCAGGCTCAACATGCCCTGCTCGCGGGCGACCCGGCCGATCTCGGCGCTGGACGCGCGGCTCACCGCGAGCCGCTCGATGTCCTCGGAGACGCTCATCACCTCGTGCAGCGCGATGCGGCCGCGGTAGCCCGTGTTCGAGCACTGCTGGCAGCCCACCGGCTGGTACACCGTGGGGTTCTCGTCGGGCTCGACCCGGAACTTCAGGTGCGCCAGCTGCAACGGGGAGTAGGCCGTGGGCGTCTTGCACCGGTCGCAGAGCCGGCGCGCGAGGCGCTGGGCGACGACGCAGTCGATGGCCGACCCGACGAGGAAGGGCTCGATGCCCATCTCGGTGAGTCGGGTGATCGCGCTCGGGGCGTCGTTCGTGTGCAACGTGCTCAACACGAGGTGGCCGGTCAGCGACGCCTCGATCGCGATCTGCGCCGTCTCGTGGTCGCGGATCTCGCCGAGCAGGACGACGTCGGGGTCGGACCGCAGGATGCTGCGGAGCGCACTCGCGAAGGTCAGGCCCGCCTTGGGGTTGACCTGCACCTGGTTGATGCCCTTCATCCGGTACTCGACCGGGTCCTCGACCGTGATGACGTTGATCTCGGGACGGGCGACGGCGTTCAGCGTCGTGTACAGCGTCGTCGACTTGCCGGAACCCGTGGGGCCGGTGACGAGGATCATGCCGTAGGGCTTCGAGTACGACTCGGCGTAGACGTCGAAGTTGCGCTCGAGCAGGTTGAGGTCGCGCAGGCTCATCGAGGTGTTCGAGTTGTCGAGGATGCGCATCACGACCTTCTCGCCCCAGACGGTCGGCAGCGTCGCCACCCGCAGGTCGATCTGCCGGCCGCCGTGGCGGACCGACATGCGGCCGTCCTGCGGCTTGCGGCGCTCGGCGATGTCGATCTCGCTCATGATCTTGAGGCGCGAGATCACGCCGTTCTGGATCGCCTTGGGCGCCGGCTGCATCTCGTGCAGCACGCCGTCGATGCGGTACCGGATGCGCACGTCGGTCTCGGACGGCTCGATGTGGATGTCGGAGGCGTGGTCGGTGATCGCCTGGCTGACGAGCAGGTTGACGAACCGGACGATCGGCACGTCGTCGTCGGGGCCGTCCGTGATGTCGGCCGCCGTCTCGTGCGCCCTCTCCTCCTCGAGGGTCGACGTCAGGTCGTTCAACTCGTCGTCGGCACGCAGGTACCGGTCGATGGCCGCGCGCAGGTCGTTCTTCTCGGCGACGACGGGGTCGACGCCCATGCGCAGGCCGGCGCGGACGTCGTCGATCGCGAAGACGTCGCCCGGGTCCTCCATGGCGAGGATCAACGCACCGTCGCGCACGCCGATCGGCAGGACCTTGTGCCGTCGGCACACGGCCGCGGGCACCATCGTCACGGCCGAGCGGTCGACCGGGTAGTCGATCAGCTCGACGAAGTCGAGGTCGGCGGCGGTGGCCCGGGCCCTCGCCACCTGCATCTCGGTGACGACGCCCCGCGAGAGGAGGTCGCGGATGGACGCCTCTTCCTCGGCAGGGCCGCGCGGGATCACGTCGAGCTGCTCGATCGGCAACAGCCCGTGCAAGATCAGGATCTCGGTCATGGAAGCCACGCGTACCTCCTCGGAAGTACAGGGCCTCGGGGGTAGGACGACGAGGCCGTTCGACGCTCGGGGTCGGGTCCGAGCTTGCCTCACGCTACGGTGGCGACGCCGTCGGCGGCACGTCCCAGAGCGGGTGCCCCTCGAAGGGGTGCGCCGGTCGCCCCCCGGTCGGACTCAGTAGGCGCGGACCACCGTGGCGGAGCGCCTCGCGGCGACGAACCCGGCCCGGTCGTAGAGCCCCAGGGCGCCCGTCGGGCTCACGGAGTCGACGTCGAGCACGGTGACCTCGAGCCCCTCGGCGACGTGCGCCTCCAGCGTCGACGCGAGCAGGGACTGCGCGAGGTGTCGTCCCCGCCAGGAGCGCCGGACGCCGACGTACTCGACGTAGGCGCACCGCCGCCCCAGGGCCGCCCAGTCCTCGGGGTCGACGTCGCTCAGCACGAACGCGACGACCTGCTCGGCGGCCTCGGGGTCGTCGAGGGGACGGGCGACGGCCAGCAGCGAGAGGTCCTGCCGGAACGTGCCGGCACCGACCATCCGCCCCCATCGCTCCTCGCTCGTCGGCTGGCTGCCCCAGTGGTCACGGAAGGCGTCGTTGCGGGCCTGGCGCGTCGCCTCGACCCACTCGTCGGTCATCGTGACCAGGCGGACGGCCGGGTCGAGCGCGACGCGCTCGATCGGTTCCGTCAGGTCGCGCCGCAGCTCGGTCCACCACCGCGACTCGTCGAACCCCGCCCGACGGAACGCCGCCCGCGTGGCGAGGGCGTCCTCCTCGACGTCGGTCACGAGACCGGCCGGCAGCACCTCGTCACAGGTGGCCAGGTGCTGCTCGCCCCGGACCCGTTGCCAGTCCAGGAGGCGGCGACCGAGACCCTCGCCGCGTCGGCCGGGGTCGACACCGCCGGGGACCCCCACCCGCACGAGGCTGACCCGCGTCGGGCCGAGGTGGCTGAGGCCCCAGGCGACGAAGCGGCCCTCGGCGTCCACCCCGACGATGCTGTCCCGCACGAGGTCGATGCCGGGCGACGTGAGGTCGTCACGCACGACCTCGAGCGCATGGCCGCGGTCGGGGTGGTCGACCGACCCCATGCGGGCACAGAGCGCGTGCAGGGGCACGAGGTCGTCGAGGGTGAGCGGTCGCCAGGTGACACCGGCGACGGGCTCCGGTGACGCCACGACGTCGGGTGCCGTCACCCGCTCGCGGACGGGGCGGTCGGCCGTGCCGATGCCGACCCCCTCGGCGGCCTCGCCTCGGCCGACGACGACCGGGGGCGGTGTGGCCGGTGCTCCGACGGCGGTGTCGGCGGTGTCGGCCGTGGCGGCAGCAGCCGTGGCGGCGACGCCGCTCGTCAGGGTGGCGGTCTCGGCGGGCTGGTCGTCAGGCATCCCTCCATCCTGCCGGGTCGGCTCCCGACGTCGCCTCAGCCCGGCGGGGGAACCTCCCGCTCGCGTCACCGCCCCGACCGGGAGGGACGACGAAAGGCCCCGGTCCGCACGGAGTGCGAGCCGGGGCCCTTCGAGGTGAGGCCCTCAGGAGGCGCGGTGGGGGTCAGACCCTCACCGCGCCTCCTGACGGGGTTCTCAGTTGTAGGTGCCGGGAGTGAAGTCGTCCGACGAGAAGGAGTCGAAGTCCACGAAGCTCAGGTCGGCTTCGTTGAACGACGCGTCGTCGGTGAAGACGCGGTTGGGGTACCGCTCCGCCTTCGCTTCTTCCGTCGCCTCGACCGACACGTCGCGGTAACGCGACAGGCCGGTGCCCGCGGGGATGAGCTTTCCGATGATGACGTTCTCCTTCAGACCGACCAGCGGGTCGCTCTTGCCTTCCATGGCGGCCTGCGTCAGGACGCGGGTCGTCTCCTGGAAGGACGCGGCGGACAGCCACGACTCGGTCGCCAGCGAGGCCTTCGTGATGCCCATGACCTCTTGACGGGCGGACGCGGTCCGCTTGCCCTCGGTCAGTGCCGCACGGTTGATCTCGTTGTACTTCGACCGGTCGACGAGCTCACCGGGCAGCAGGTCGGTGTCGGCGTGGTCGACGACGGTGACCTTGCGGAGCATCTGACGGACGATGACCTCGATGTGCTTGTCGTGGATCGGCACGCCCTGCGAGCGGTAGACGTCCTGGACGCCACCCACGAGGTGCTGCTGCACCGCACGGACGCCCTTGACGCGCAGGACCTCTTTCGGGTCCACCGCACCGGCGATGATCTGCTCGCCGAGCTCGACGTGCTGACCGTCCTCGACGAGGAGGGTCGAACGCTTGAGCACGGGGTAGATCACTTCTTCGTCGCCGTTGTCGGGCTGCAGGATGACGCGGCGAGCCTTGTCGGTGTCCTCGATCGTGATGCGACCGGCCGAGTCGGCGATCGGGGACGCACCCTTGGGGGTACGAGCCTCGAACAGCTCGGTCACGCGGGGCAGACCCTGCGTGATGTCGTCGGCCGAGGCCGAACCACCGGTGTGGAAGGTACGCATGGTCAGCTGCGTGCCGGGCTCACCGATCGACTGGGCGGCGATGATGCCGACGGCCTCACCGATGTCGACCAGGTTGCCGGTGGCCAGCGAGCGGCCGTAGCACTGGGCGCAGACACCGACGGCGGCCTCACAGGTGAGGACGGAGCGGACCTTGATGGTCTCGACACCGGCCGCCACGAGCTCGTCGATCAGCACGTCTCCGACGTCGGCGCCGGCCTCGGCCAGCACCGTGCCATTCGCGTCCACCGCGGCAGCCGCGAGCGACCGTGCGAACACGGTGTTCTCGACGGTCGCGTCGCGCACCATGACGCCGTTGGCGTCGGGTGCGGCGATCGGCATCTCGAGGCCGCGCGAGGTGCCGCAGTCGTCCTCACGGATGATGACGTCCTGCGACACGTCGACGAGACGACGGGTCAGGTACCCCGAGTCGGCCGTACGGAGGGCCGTGTCGGCCAGACCCTTGCGGGCACCGTGCGTCGCGATGAAGTACTCGGCCACCGACAGACCCTCGCGGTACGAGGAGATGATCGGGCGCGGGATGATGTCACCCTTCGGGTTGTTCACCAGGCCTCGCATGCCGGCGATGTTGCGCACCTGCAGCCAGTTACCACGAGCACCCGACGTCACCATGCGGTTGATGGTGTTGTCGATCGGGAAGTTCGCGCGCATCTCGGCGGCGACCTCGTTCGTGGCCTCCGTCCAGATCTTGATCAGGTCGGCGCGACGCTCGGCGTCCGAGATCAAGCCCTTGTCGAACTCGGACTGCACGGCGGCGGCCTGCTTCTCGTAACCCGCGACGATCTCGGGCTTGCGCGGAGGCGTGAGCACGTCGGACAGCGCGACGGTGACACCCGAACGCGAGGCCCAGTAGAAGCCCGCGTCCTTGATGTTGTCGAGTGCCGCCGCGACGGCGACCTTCGGGTAGCGCTCGGCGAGGTCGTTGACGATCGTCGAGAGCATGCCCTTGTCGGTCACCTGCTGGACGAACGGGTAGTCCGCCGGCAGGTTCTCGTTGAAGAGCGCGCGACCGAGGGTCGTCTCGAGCAGGATGTCCTGCCCGACCTCGTAGCCCTCGGGAGCCTCGCCCTCGGCGAAGTGCACGCCGTTCATGCGGATCTTGACCATCGCGTTGAGGTCGAGCGTGCCCTGGTCCTTGGCGAGGATCGCCTCGGCGACCGACGAGAAGGCACGGCCTTCACCCTCGGCACCCTCGGTGACCGTCGTGAGGTAGTGCAGACCGATGATCATGTCCTGTGCGGGCAGGGTCACCGGACGGCCGTCGGACGGCTTCAGGATGTTGTTCGACGCGAGCATCAGGATGCGCGCCTCGGCCTGGGCCTCGACGGACAGCGGCAGGTGCACGGCCATCTGGTCACCGTCGAAGTCGGCGTTGAACGCCGCGCAGACGAGCGGGTGCAGCTGGATGGCCTTGCCCTCGACCAGCTGGGGCTCGAACGCCTGGATGCCGAGACGGTGCAGCGTGGGCGCACGGTTCAGCAGCACGGGGCGCTCGCGGATGATCTCTTCGAGGACGTCCCAGACCTGCGGGCGCGAACGCTCGACCATGCGCTTGGCCGACTTGATGTTCTGAGCGTGGCTCAGGTCGATCAGGCGCTTGATGACGAACGGCTTGAACAGCTCGAGGGCCATCTGCTTGGGCAGACCGCACTGGTGCAGCTTCAGCGTCGGGCCGACGATGATGACCGAACGACCCGAGTAGTCGACGCGCTTGCCGAGCAGGTTCTGGCGGAAGCGACCCTGCTTTCCCTTGAGCATGTCGCTCAGGGACTTCAGGGCGCGGTTGCCGGTACCCGTGACGGGACGACCGCGACGACCGTTGTCGAACAGGGCGTCGACGGCCTCTTGCAGCATGCGCTTCTCGTTGTTCACGATGATCTCGGGAGCACCGAGGTCGAGCAGGCGACGGAGGCGGTTGTTGCGGTTGATCACGCGACGGTAGAGGTCGTTCAGGTCGCTGGTCGCGAAACGGCCACCGTCCAGCTGCACCATCGGGCGCAGCTCGGGCGGGATGACCGGGACGACGTCGAGGACCATGGCGGCCGGCGAGTTGCCGGTGGCCAGGAACGAGCTCACGACGCGCAGGCGCTTGATGGCGCGGATCTTCTTCTGACCCTTGCCCTCGGAGATCTGCAGGTGGAGGTTCTCGGCCTCGGTGGTGAGGTCGAAGCCCTCGAGGCGCTTCTTGATCGCCTCGGCGCCCATGTGGGCCTCGAAGTAGATGCCGAAGCGGTCCTGCAGCTCGTGGAAGACGGCGTCCTCGGGCTTGAGGTCGCCGACCTTGAGGTTGCGGAAGTCCTCCCAGACGCGCTCGAGGCGGTTGATGTCCTCGTCGAACGACTTGCGCGTCTGCGACATCTCTTTCTCGGCGCCGTCCTTCGCACGACGCTTCTGGTCGCTCTTCGCGCCTTCTTCCTCGAGGACGGCCAGGTCGTCCTCGAGCTTCTGGAGGCGGTCGGCGATGCGCGTGTCGCGCTGCGACTCGAGCTGCTTGATCTCGAGGCGGAGCTCGTTCTCGAGCCCGGGCATGTCGGCGTGACGGCCCTCTTCGTCGATCGAGATGACCATGTAGGCCGCGAAGTAGATGACCTTCTCGAGGTCCTTCGGGGCCATGTCGAGCAGGTAGCCCAAGCGCGAGGGGACGCCCTTGAAGTACCAGATGTGCGTGACGGGAGCGGCGAGCTCGATGTGGCCCATGCGCTCACGACGCACGGACGACTTCGTGACCTCGACGCCGCAGCGCTCGCAGACGATGCCCTTGAAGCGGACGCGCTTGTACTTGCCGCACGCGCACTCCCAGTCACGCGACGGCCCGAAGATCTGCTCTCCGAAGAGGCCGTCCTTCTCGGGCTTCAGCGTGCGGTAGTTGATGGTCTCCGGCTTCTTGACCTCACCGTGCGACCAGGCGCGGATGTTCTCGGCAGTGGCGAGGCCGATCCGCAGCTCATCGAAAGTTGTTGCTTCGATCAAAATTTAATCCCTTGTCAGATGTATCGACGTGTCGTTGTGGGAAGGGGGCTTAGATCTCGTCGACGTTCGACGATTCGAAGCGGGAGGAGATGTTGATGCCGAGCTCTTCGGCGGCACGGAAGACCTCGTCGTCCGTGTCGCGCAGGCTGACCGTCTGTCCGTCGGCCGAGAGGACCTCGACGTTCAAGCAGAGCGACTGCATCTCTTTGATGAGGACCTTGAAGCTCTCGGGGATGCCGGGCTCCTGGATGTTCTCGCCCTTGACGATGGCTTCGTACACCTTCACGCGGCCGAGGATGTCGTCCGACTTGATGGTCAGGAGCTCTTGCAGCGCGTACGCGGCGCCGTAGGCCTCGAGGGCCCAGACCTCCATCTCACCGAAGCGCTGGCCACCGAACTGTGCCTTACCACCCAGCGGCTGCTGCGTGATCATCGAGTACGGGCCCGTCGAACGCGCGTGGATCTTGTCGTCGACGAGGTGGTGCAGCTTCAGGATGTACATGTAACCGACCGAGATCGGGTTCGGGAACGGCTCACCCGAGCGACCGTCGAACAGGCGCGCCTTGCCGGACGAACCGATCAGACGCTCACCGTCGCGGGTCGGCAGGGTCGAGTCGAGCAGACCCTCGATCTCGCGCTCGGCGGCACCGTCGAACACCGGGGTGGCGACCTTCGTGCCGGGAGCGGCGCTGAGCGCCTCTTCGGGCAGGTTCTTCGCCCACTCCTGGACGCCCTCGACGTTCCAGCCCTGCGCCGCGATCCACCCGAGGTGGATCTCGAGCACCTGGCCGAAGTTCATCCGACCGGGGACGCCCAGCGGGTTGAGGATGATGTCGACCGGCGTGCCGTCCGCGAGGAACGGCATGTCCTCGACCGGCAGGATCGTCGAGATGACGCCCTTGTTGCCGTGACGACCGGCGAGCTTGTCGCCCGCCGTGATCTTGCGCTTCTGGGCGATGAAGACGACGACGCGCTGGTTGACGCCCGAGCCGAGCTCGTCGTCGCCGTCCTGCGAGTCGAAGACCTTGACGCCGATGACCGTTCCCTGCTCGCCGTGGGGCACCTTCAGGGACGTGTCGCGGACCTCACGGCTCTTCTCGTTGAAGATCGCACGCAGCAGGCGCTCTTCGGCGCTGAGCTCGGTCTCGCCCTTGGGCGTGACCTTGCCGACGAGGATGTCGCCGGGGCGCACCTCGGCACCGATGCGGATGATGCCGCGCTCGTCGAGGTCGGCCAGCAGGTCGGGGCTGACGTTGGGAAGATCACGGGTGATCTCCTCCTTGCCGAGCTTCGTGTCGCGGGCGTCGACTTCGTACTCTTCGATGTGGATCGACGAGAGCGTGTCGTCCTTGATGAGGTTCTGCGACAGGATCATCGCGTCCTCGTAGTTGTAGCCCTCCCAGGGCATGAACGCGACGAGCAGGTTCTTGCCGAGCGCGAGCTCGCCGTTCTCGGTCGCGGGACCGTCGGCGATGACCTCGCCGACCTCGACGCGCTGGCCGGCGTCGACGATCACGCGGTGGTTGTAGCTGGCGCCCTGGTTCGAGCGGTCGAACTTGCGCAGGTAGTAGTCCTGCGTGCCGCCGTCGTCGAGCTGGACGGTGACGACGTCGGCCGACACCTCGGAGACCACGCCCGCGGCGTCGGCGGTGACGACGTCACCGGCGTCGATCGCGGTGTAGCCCTCCATGCCGGTGCCGACGAGGGGGCTCTCGCTGCGGACGAGCGGGACGGCCTGACGCTGCATGTTCGCACCCATCAGGGCGCGGTTCGCGTCGTCGTGCTCGAGGAACGGGATCAGCGACGTGGCCACCGACACCATCTGGCGCGGCGAGACGTCCATGTAGTCGACCTCGGCCTTGTCGACGAGCTCGACCTCGCCGCCCTTCTTGCGGACGAGCACCTTGTCGTCGACGAAGTCGAACTTGTCGTCGAGGGGCGCGTTCGCCTGGGCGACGACGTAGTCGTCCTCTTCGGAGGCGGTGAGGTAGTCGATCGTCGTGGTGACGTTGCCCTTCTCCACGCGACGGTAGGGCGTCTCGATGAAGCCGAACGAGTTGATGCGCGCGAAGGACGCGAGCGAGCCGATCAGGCCGATGTTCGGGCCTTCAGGGGTCTCGATCGGGCACATGCGGCCGTAGTGCGAGGGGTGGACGTCGCGGACCTCGACGCCGGCGCGCTCACGCGACAGACCGCCGGGGCCGAGCGCGCTCAGACGACGCTTGTGCGTCAGTCCCGAGAGCGGGTTGTTCTGGTCCATGAACTGCGAGAGCTGCGAGGTGCCGAAGAACTCCTTGATCGCGGCGACGACGGGGCGCACGTTGATCAGGGTCTGCGGCGTGATCGCCTCGATGTCTTGCGTGGTCATGCGCTCACGGACGACGCGCTCCATGCGCGACAGACCGGTGCGGACCTGGTTCTGGATCAGCTCGCCGACCGCGCGGATGCGACGGTTGCCGAAGTGGTCGATGTCGTCGACGTCGAGGCGCAGCTGGACGGGCTCGCCGTCGCGCGTGCCGTTCATCGACTTCTCTTCGGCGTGCAGCGACACGAGGTACTTGATCGTCGCGACGATGTCGTCGACGGTCAGGACCGAGTCGCCCAGGGGCGCGTCGATGCCGAGCTTGCGGTTGATCTTGTAGCGACCCACCTTGGCCAGGTCGTAGCGCTTGTGGTTGAAGTAGAAGTTGTCGAGGAGCGCACGCGCGGCCTCGGCAGCGACCTGCTCGCCCGGACGGAGCTTGCGGTAGATGTCCTTGAGCGCCTCTTCCTTGGTGAGGATGGCGTCCTTCTCGAGGGTGGCCTCGATCGAGGCGAAGCCCTTGAACTCCTCCATGATCTCTTCGCTCGTCAGGCCGAGGGCCTTGAGGAAGACGGTCACGCTCTGCTTGCGCTTGCGGTCGATGCGCACGCCGACCTGGTCGCGCTTGTCGATCTCGAACTCGAGCCAGGCACCACGGCTCGGGATGACGCGAGCCGAGTAGATGTCCTTGTCGCTGGTCTTGTCGGAGGCGCGCTCGAAGTAGACGCCCGGGCTGCGGACGAGCTGCGAGACGACGACACGCTCGGTGCCGTTGATGATGAACGTGCCACGCTCGGTCATGAGCGGGAAGTCGCCCATGAAGACCGTCTGGGTCTTGATCTCACCGGTGAGGTGGTTCATGAACTCGGCGTTCACGTAGAGCGGCGCGGCGTAGGTCTTGCCACGCTCTTTGCACTCGTCGATCGTGTACTTGGGCTCTTCGAGCTCGGGGGCCGTGAACGAGAGCTGCATGGTCTCGCCGAGGTCTTCGATCGGCGAGATCTCTTCGAAGATCTCTTCCAGGCCCGAGTGG
The DNA here is from genome assembly GCF_030209595.1 of Frigoribacterium sp. ME-P-080. Taxonomy (NCBI): domain Bacteria; kingdom Bacillati; phylum Actinomycetota; class Actinomycetes; order Micrococcales; family Microbacteriaceae; genus Frigoribacterium; species Frigoribacterium sp. ME-P-080. Next base: position 148,820 of record NZ_JARVRR010000002.1, on the reverse strand, counting down.
AGGGCCAGGTCGGTGCGACCCTGCTCGGTCGCCTCGGCGAGGCGATCCTTCCAGATGTCGTTGCCGACGAGCCAGTCGAAGCTCTCGGTCTGGAGCGCCAGCAGGTCGGGGACCGTCAGCGTGTCGGTGATCTTGGCGAACGAGAGCCGCGATGCGTTGCGACCGTTCTTGGGTGAGTTGGTGGATGCGTTGTTCGCAGCAGCCAAGGAAGTAACCTCCGTGGACCCCGTCGGGTCATCACTGTCGGACAGTATGTGGTGAGTGAGTGAACGGCCCTACCCGGCGGACACCATCCACCCCGCCGTCATATTCGGGGGTGGGTGTCTCGAGACGTTGTCGACCGCAATATGACGACAGGACGCACGGGGAGCGCAAAGGTCCATACTAGGTCGCCCCGGACACGCCTGGCAAGCCCTGTCGTTGACCTTTCGCCCGAGCTTCGGTATAACCCGGGCGCATGCACAGGCATTCCACGGGATCGAGGGCCGCGCGCGCCTCCTCGTCCCCGGGATGGGAGGCTTGGGGCATGGCCGCACAGCACGACGACCCGCCCGTCGAGATCTCGATCGGGGCAGGTCTCGCCCGCGTGGACGAGGACCGGCACCGCCCCGGTTCGTACACCCTCGTCGTCGACGGCACGCCCCAGTCGCACGTCGACCTCGACGACCCGACGCACCTGGCCTTCGAGTACGTCCGGCGCATCGGGCACGCCGTCGACCTGCTGCCCGAGGGGCCGGTCACCGCACTGCACCTCGGCGCCGGCGCCCTGACCCTGCCCCGCTACGTCGAGGCCACCCGACCGGGTTCGCGCCAGCAGGTGATCGAGCTCGAGGCCGACCTCGTGGCCCTGGTGCGCGACACCCTGCCGCTGCCGCGGGGGGCCTCGATCCGGGTGCGCTACGGCGACGCCCGCGAGGTCATGGTGAAGCTGCCCGCCGGACTGCGCGGCACGGTGGACCTGCTGATCGTCGACGTGTTCGGCGGTTCGCAGATCCCCGCCCACGTCACGTCGCTCGAGTTCTACACGGCGGCGGCCGAGTTCCTGTCGCCGACCGGCATGCTGATCGTCAACTCGGCCGACGGCGCGGGGCTGGCCTTCGCCCGCGGCCAGGCGTCGACCCTCGCGACCGTGTTCGAGCACGTCGTCGCCGTGGCCGACCCCGCGACGCTCAAGGGCCGTCGCTTCGGCAACGTCGTGCTGATCGGTTCGCCGTCGCCGCTGCCGACCGACCGCATGCCCCGGCTCTACTCGTCGGACCCGCTGCCGGCCAAGGTCGTCCACGGCCGTGAGCTGCGCGACTTCGTCGCCGGGGCGCCCGTCGTCACCGACGCGACGGCCGTGCCCTCGCCCGAGCCGTCACGGAGCGTGTTCGGGGCGCGCTGACGACGCCCCGCTCCAGCCGGTGGGCCGCCCCCGTGGCGCCCACGACGGCGGCCGAGGCGAGGGGCGCGACAGGTGAGAGGAACACGAGCCACAGTGCCGCGACTACTCAGAACCGTCAGAGGCTGCGGTTCTCTCCGGCAACCCGCCACGATGTGGACACGACGCCAGGCGAAAAGGTGGCGCTGTGTCCATCTCGTGGCGGCGTGAGGGCACGGCGGCGTGGCGGCACGAGCGCGCCGCGGCACGAGGCCAGAGCGGCCCGGGCCAGGTGCGGAGGGGGCCGCGCGGCGGGCTACTGGTCGGCGCGGGGGGCGGGGGCGCCGAGGGCGGCACGCAGGCGGGCCTCGGCGTCGTCGGGGGCCTTCGACGCCTCGACGTTGGCCTCGGTCACGGCCTTGATGACCTCTTCGCGCTGGATCTTGACCCCGCGCGGTGCGTCGATCCCGATGCGCACGCCGTCGCCACGGGAGTCGAGCACCGTGATGACGATGTCGTCGCCGATCACGATGCGTTCTCCGACCTTGCGTGTCAGCACCAGCATCGGACCAGCTTACCGAGCGCGGGGCGCACCGGCCACGACGACAGGCAGGAGGCGCGGGTCGGCGATCGCAGGACGACACCGGCCACGAGGCACCACCGCGGGAGGACGACCACCACAGGAGGCGCGACTCAGCGGGTCGCGCCTCCTTCGCGCCAGCCCACCGGCACGCCGAGCAGGTGCACCGTGCCCGGGGTCGCCGTGTCGTCCTCGCCGACCACGGCGGCCGCGACCACGGGCGCGACCGCCCGGACGGCCTCGACCCAGCGGGCCGTGTCGTCGTGCTTGCGCCCGACGTCGACCGCGACCCAGACCTGGTCGGCGGCGATCGCCTCGAGGGCGGCGGGTGCGGCCGCGTCCCAGGCGAGGGCCGTCACGACGGCCGAGTTCTCGTGCACGCCGGTGGCCCGGGCCAGGATGCCGCTCCGGCGATCCGACACGTCGACGGAGCGCAGCCCGAACGTCGAGGCCATCTGGGCGGCCACGCGGAAGGCGTCGCCGGGGCGGCCGACGACCACGACGAGGTCGCCTGCCCCGCGCGACACGTCGGGGGCGGGCGGCACGCCCGGGGAGGCCACGGCCCGGGCCTGCGCGGCGAGGGCGTCGGCAACGGCCGCGAGCGACGCCGCCGTCCGACGGGGAGCGGCCCCGTGCGGCGCGTCGGGGTCGGCGGCGTCACCGTCGGCGGAGGCGGTGGGGCCCGGGCCCGTCGCCGCGACACCGGCTCCGAGGCCGGCGGCGGCACCGGCGGCCGGAGCGATGCCGTTGAAGGTGAGGTCGTCCATGATCGAGGCGAACGCGTCGGTGCGCGTCGAGACGTCGGCCGGGGACGCGACCGGCACCGCGCCTCCTGCGCTCGACGGCGAGGCCGAGGCCCCGCCGGGACCCGTCGCCGCGGCCGCCGCGGCGCGGGCGGCCCGACGCGGGCTCACGGGCACGGCCGAACCGGTCAGCACGTCGTCGAAGCCGTCGCGCGCGGGCGTCGCCGCCGTCGCGGCCGCGTCCCCCGCGGCCAGCGACGCCGACCAGGCGGCCCGGGCTGCCGGAGCCCCCGCCTGCAGGGCGTCCTCGGCCTCGTCGGCCGACGCCAGCAACGCCGCGATGCCCGCACGCTCGGCCGGCACCGGCGTCGTGATGCGCACCCGGGCGACGGGCAGGTCGATCGCGGGGTCGGGCACCTCGACGGTGACCTCGTAGTGCTTGCGGGCGAAGAAGCCGCCGACTCCCCCGACGGTCACCTTCTGCGCCGCGACGATGCGCGCCGAGGCCCCGTGGGTCGCCCGCACCTCGCGGCGCAGCCCGTCGAGCGTCTCGCCGGTCATGACGATCGTGGTCGGCATCTCAGGCCACGATCGAGTCGGTCGCGCGGACGACGCCGACGGTCTCGATGGTCGAGCCGGCGGCGGTGGCCTCCTGGTACGACAGCACCGGCAGGCCGTTCTGCTGCGCCGACACGAGCCGGTGGATGGCCGGTCGCAACGCCGGAGCGCAGACCAGCACCGCGCTGAGACCCTGCGCCTCGACCGATTGCACGGCCTCGCGCAGCGACCCGAGCACCTGCTCGACCCGGTGCCCGTCGAGCAGGATCTGCGTCCCCTGGTCGCTCGGTCGCAGCCCCTCGAGCATCGACTGCTCGAGGGTCGGGTCGATCATGATGACCCGCAGCACGCGACCGTCGAGGTACTGCGCCGTGAGCGCGGGGCCCAAGGAGGCGCGGGCCGCCTCGACGAGTCCCTCCGGGTCGGTCGACACCTTCGCCCGCAGCGTCAGCCCCTCGCAGATCCGCGCGAGGTCGTTGATCGGGATGCGCTCCGACAGCAGGCCCTGGAGGACGCGCTGCAGCTCGGCGAGCGACAGCATGTTCGGCACGAGGTCGTCGACGGCCGGGGCGTTGACCTGCTTGACGCCCTCGGTCAGCACGCGGACGTCCTCGCGGGTCAGCAGTCGGGCGGCGTTGTCGGCGATGATCGACGACAGGTGCGTGACGAGCACCGAGACGCGGTCGATCACCGTGGCGCCGGTCATCTCGGCGCTGTGGCGCATCTCGGCGGGAACCCACTTGCCGGCGAGGCCGAAGACCGGCTCGACCGTGGCGGTGCCGGGCAGGCCGTCGAGCGCGTCGCCGAGGGCCAGCACGGAGCGGGCCGGCGCCTGACCGCGACCGGCCTCGACGCCCGCGATGCGGATCGAGTAGGTGGCCGGCGGCAGGTCGACGCTGTCCCGGGTGCGGACGGGCGGCACGACGATGCCGAGGTCGACCGCGATCTTGCGACGCAGGGCCTTGACCCGGCCGAGCAGGTCGTCCGACGCTCCCCCGACCATGTCGACGAGGTCGGGCGCGAGCAGGATCTCGAGCGCGTGCACCCGCATCTGCTCGAGCAGGTCGTCGGTCGTGTCGGTGGGGGCGACGACCGCCGCCTGCTGCTCTGCGAGGGCCGCGCGCGCCTCCTCGGCCTTGGCGGCCACGCCGAGCCGGTAGGCGACGAGCAGCAGTGCCCCACCGATCAGCAGGAACGCGACGATCGGCATGCCGGGGATGAAGCCCATGCCGATGGCGGCGGTCCCGGCCACGGCGAGCGCGATGCGCGACTGGCCGAGTTGCGACGCGGCCTGCGCGCCCATCTCGGTGTCGGCGCCCGAGCGGGTGACGATCATGCCGGTCGAGACGGCCATCAGCAGGGCGGGGATCTGCGTGGTCAGGCCGTCGCCGATGGTGAGCAGTCCGTAGTGCGAGAGGGCGTCGCCGATGGCCATGCCGTTCTGCAGCGCGCCGATCGCGATGCCGCCGACCAGGTTGATGATGATGATGATGATGCCGGCGATGGCGTCACCCTTGACGAACTTCGACGCACCGTCCATGGCGCCGTAGAAGTCGGCCTCGGCGCTGACGTCGGCGCGACGCTGCTTGGCGACCTCGTCGGTGATGAGGCCCGCGTTGAGGTCGGCGTCGATGGCCATCTGCTTGCCCGGCATGGCGTCGAGGGTGAACCGGGCGCCCACCTCGGCGACGCGCTCGGCACCCTTGGTCACGACCACGAACTGGATCACGACGAGGATCAGGAAGATCACCGAGCCGATGATGATCGAGCCGCTCACGGCGACGTGCCCGAACGCCGCGATGACGTCGCCGGCGAAGCCGTCGCCGAGCACGAGGCGCGTCGAGGCCACGTTGAGCCCGAGGCGGAACAGCGTCGCCACGAGCAGCAGCGACGGGAAGACCGAGAAGTCGAGCGGCTTCTTGACGAACAGCGTCGTCAGCAGGATCACCAGCGCCAACAGGATGTTGAGGATGATCAGCACGTCGAGCATCGGCGCGGGCACCGGCACGACGAGCAGCAGCACGATGCCGACGATGCCGACCGGGACGGCGAGCTTGGGCAGGGTGGACTTCATCGGGTGCCTCCAGGGGTGGCGGGGCGGACGGAGCGGGAGAGCGCAGGAGGCGCGGTGCGGGACGGTGCGGAGGTCGCGCCGGTCGTGCCGGTCGCGCCGGTCGCGGCCTCGCGGGCGATGCGGAGGCGGCGGGGCACGGCGTCGGCCTCGAGCGACTCGGGAGCCAGGACGCCGGCCACCTCGTCGGCCGTGGTGACGCGGGGCGGCGTGTGCGTCCCCTTCAGCGTGCCGCGGGCCTTGAGCGCCATGACGAAGGTGAGCACCCGGGCGACCGGCGTGTAGAGGTCGACGGGGATCTCCTCGCCCAGGCCGCAGGCGGCGTGGAGCGCTCGGGTCAGCGGGACGTCGACGACGAGCGGGACGCCGTCGGCGGTGGCCTGCTCGCGGATGCGGGCGGCGACCGTGCCGGCGCCCTTCGCGACGACGCGCGGAGCCGACTTGCCGGGTTCGTACTTGACCGCCACGGCGTAGTCGGTCGGGTTCACCATGACGACGTCGGCGTCGGCGATGGCCCCGATCATGCGGTTGCGGCTCATCGCGAGCTGACGGGAACGCCGCTGCGACTTGACCAGGGGGTCGCCGTCGCTCGACTTGTTCTCGTCCTTGACCTCTTTCTTGGTCATGCGGGTCTTCTTGCGGTTGCGGCGCATGACGACGAACACGTCGGCGAAGGCGAGCAGCAGGCCGGCCGCGATCGCGGCCTTGATCAGGATGCCGGTGCCGGCCTTGGCCTCCTCGAGCACGGCCGAGACGCTGAGGCCGCCGCCGCTCATGAGCACGGGCATCAGACCCTGGATCGCGAACCAGAGCACGAGGCCGACGACGGTCGTCTTGATCAACGCCTTCGCGCCGTTCCAGAGCGCCTGCGTGCCGAAGGTGTTCTTGAGGCCGTTGAGCAGGTTGAACTGCTCGTAGTTGCCGGTCATGCGCTTGATGTGCACGCCGCCCTGCACGATCGCGGTCGCGAGGACGGCCACGCCGACGACGGCCAGCATGGGCCCGATCGTGGCCCCCATCGAACCCGCGCCCTGCATCAGCTCGGTGACCACGGTCGCCGAGTCGGGGTGCGTGATGGCCTGGCGGATCGAGAACATCTGGTCGACGCCCGCCGAGGAGGCGCGCTCGATGGTCGAAGGGATCATCACGGCGGCGGCGCCGACGCCCACCCAGGCGCTGAGGTCCTGCGACCGGGACAGCTGACCCTTCGAGTGGACCTCTTTCATCCGCTTCTCGGTCGCGGCCTCGGAGCGCTCGCCGGAGTCGTCCGCCATGTCAGCCCACCCCCAGCAGCATGTCGGCGGCGTCGCCGGTCAACGAGGCCACGACGCCGGGCAGGGCGAGGAAGACGCCGCCGGCCAGCATGACGGTCATGAGGATCTTGAGCGGGAAGCCCATCGCGTAGGCGTTGAGGGCCGGCGCGACGCGGGAGAGCAGCCCGAGGCCGACGTCGGCGAGGAACAGCACGACGCAGAGCGGCCCGGCGATCTGGATGGTCGAGAGGAAGAGCTGGCTGACGCCGGTCGTCAGCAGCTCGACCGGACGGGAGAGGTCCATGCCGAGGCCGAGCGGCACGGCGTCGAACGACCGCGTGAGGCCGCCGATGATCAGCTGGTACCCCCCGGTCGCGAACATCAGGGCGAGCGCGGTCATCTGGAACAACCGGGTGAACTGCGCGCCGTTGACCATCGACTGCGGGTCGAACGCCTGGGCGAGCGTGAAGCCGCCGAAGAGGTCGATCAGGCTGCCGGCCGCCTGCACCGCGGCGAAGGCGACGAACACCAGGAAGCCCAGCACGGCGCCGACGACGAGCTCGAGCACGAGGGCCATGACGAACGGTCCCGTCTCGAGGGACACGTAGCCGGGGGCGACGCGGGGCGCGACGGCGAGCGCGAGCCCGATGCCGAGCATGGCCTTCACCCTCGCCGGGAAGGCCCGGTACGAGAACGGAGGCGCGATCACGAGGAACGCGGTCATGCGCACGGCGGCGAGGAGGGTGGCCTCGAGCCAACTGAGGTCGAACGACACGGTGCGTCCCTACCCGCCGCTGAGCAGCTGGGGGATGCGGTCGAACACCATCGTCGTGAACGACACCATCTCGCTGATCATCCAGTGGCCGGTGACGATGAGCGCGATGCCGACGGCGACGGCCTTCGGCACGAACGAGAGGGTGACCTCCTGGATCTGCGTGATCGACTGCAGCAGCGAGATCGCGAAACCGACGACGAGCGAGGTGATCAGCACGGGCGCGGCGAGCTTGCCCGTGATGATCAGGGCCTGCATCGAGAGGTCGAGGACGGCGTTGGAATCCATCAGGCACCCACCTGGTAACTCTCGATGAGGCTCTTGATGATGAGGCCCCAGCCGTCGACGAGGACGAACAGCAGGATCTTGAACGGCAGCGAGATCATCACCGGCGGCAGCATCATCATGCCCATCGACATGAGCGCGGCGCTGACGACGAGGTCGATGACGAGGAAGGGGATGAAGATCACGAAGCCGATGATGAACGCGGCGCGCAGCTCGCTGATCATGAAGGACGGGATGAGCGTCAGCATGGGCACGTCGGCCTGGCTGTCGGGGTTCGGCTGGTTCGCCGACCGGGTCATCAGCGCGAGGTCCTCTTCGCGGGTGTGGGCCAGCATGAACTCCCGCAACGGCGCGATGCCGGCGTCGATCGCGCCCTGCAGGTCGAGGCGGCCGTCGAGGTAGGGCTGCACGGCGTCCGTGTTGATGTGGGTCAGGATCGGAGCCATGATGAACAGGCTCAGGAACAGGGCGAGCCCCGCGAGCACCTGGTTCGGCGGGATCGACGGCAGCGCGAGCGCGTTCCGCGTCATCGCGAGCACCACGAAGATCTTCGTGAACGACGTCATCATCAGCACCAGCGCGGGCGCCACGCTCAGCAGCGTGATGCCGATCAGGGTGACGACGGCCTGGCTGGGCGCACCGTCGGGGCCGTTGATGTCGATGCTCAGGCCGCCCGAGCCGGTGCCGTCCGACGTGGTCTGGTCGGTGTCGGTGAAGTCGGTGGGGGTCGTGCCGGTGGTGGCCTCGGTGCCGTCCGTGGCCGGGGCGGTGGGAGCGGTGGGGGCCGTCGGCGAGACGGGGGCCGCGTTCGCCTGCTGACCGATCAACATGACGAGGGCGGACGCCACGACGAGCGCGAGCAGTGTGACGACGACGGCCCGGGCGAAGCGCGTGTCGGCGAAGCGCGCGGGTGCGGCCACCAGGGAGCGGCCGAGGGGGGCCCCGTGCAGGCCGTCCCGCAGCGTCGGGCGGACGAGGCGACGCAGGGCGGACGCGAAGGAGGGGCGGGTCGGGGACGCGGACGACCGGCGGCCGGTCATCCGGCTCGTCCGCTGCGCAGGGCCGCGGCCGCCTGACGCCAGGTGTCGGGTGCGAGGATCGAGCCCTCGATCGACTTGGCGGTGCGACCGCGACGACGTGCGTCGAGGTCACGAGGACGCGAGACGGCGGCACGGCGGGCGGCGCCGCGGGGGCGCAGCAACTCGACGGGGGTCGTGTCGACGGGGGTCGCGTCGGCCGGGCGGGCGGGCAGCTCGTCGCGGGCCGCGGCGCCTTCGGCGGACAGGACGGACGCGAACGCGACGGGGGCGATCGACGTGACCCGCGCCTCCTGCGTGACGGACTCGGTCGCGGACTCCTCGGGCTCGGGGACCAGCGTCAGGGCGCCGGCGTCGACGGGACGGTCGGCGGCCGCGAGGACGGTCACGGACGACTCGGTGACGCCGAGCACGAGACGCTCGCCCTCGACGTCGACCACCACGACGCTGGCCTTCGCGCCGACGCCCTGACGGGCGACGACCGAGACCTGCGACGTGGCGCGGGAGCCCGCACGACCGCCCTTCACCAGGCGCTTCTGCAGCACCCAGAGCAGGGCGAGGACGACGCCCAACGAGAGGACGACCCGCAGGCCGACGACGACGGTGTCCACGATCAGGCGATGCCGTCGGCGACGTCGAGGATCTTGGTGATGCGGACGGCGTAGTCCTGGTCGACGACGACGACCTCGCCGTGCGCGATCAGGCGACCGTTGAGCAGCACGTCCGCGGGGGCGCCGGCCGAGCGGTCGAGTTCGATGACGGCACCGGGCTCGAGGCCCAGGACGTCGCGGACCGACATGCGGGTGCGGCCGATCTCGACCGTCAGGGCCATCTCGACGTTGTTGATGCGACCGAGGTTGCCGGTCGACACCGCGCCCACGGTCGGCGCCACGGGCGACGAGCCGCCGATCGTGCCGGTCTCGCGGAGGCGCAGGGCGAACCAGCCGGCGGGCTGACCCGCGGCCGTCAGCTCGAAGACGACCGTCTCGGGGTCGGTCAGGAGCGCGTCGGCCGACTCGCGACGGCTCTCGCCGAGCACGCCGGTGCCGAGCACGCCCGTCGCGGCCTCGAGCGCGGGACGCAGGACGTCCGAGACCGAGACCATCGGGTTGTCGGTGCCCGCCGCGGCGGCGAGCTGGTCCATGTCGGCCAGCAGGACCGCGGTGTCGGCCGAGACCGACCCGACGAACGACGTGACCACGACGGACGGGCCCGCGAGGCGGAGGCCGTGCGCGGAGGCCGGGTCGACGGCCACGGCACGCAGGGGCGTGGGCGTCGGCAGCTGGGCGACCAGCGCCTCGACCGCCGCGGTGTGCAGGGTGATGGTCGTGCCGGTCATGAGGTTCCTTCTTCGGTGCCGGTGAGGGAGGTGGAGACGACGATGCCGGCCAGACGGGAGCCGGCGGCTCCGACGGCGGCACGGCCGACGGGCTGGCCGTCGACGCTGATCTCGAGCGGGCGGTGCTGCGGGTGGGGAAGCGGCAGCAGGTCGCCGACGGCCAGCCCGAGCACGACGCTCGGCAGCACCGCGGCGGGGGCGAAGGTCAGCGAGACGCCGACCGGCACCGAGGCCAGCTGGGCGCCGAGCAGGTCGCGGGCGTCGGCGGCGTCGATCGTCGGGTTGGACTCGCCCAGCTGCGACAGCAGGACGTCGGCGGGGATCGCGACCGTGCCGGGCGCGACGCGCTCGCCGACGCGGATCTCGAACGAGGCGACGATCATCAGGTCGGACTTCTGGGCGGCCTGGGCGAACTGCGAGTTGTACTGGAACCCGCCGACGCTGATCGGGTCGGCGAGCATGGTGCCGAACGAGTAGCGCAGGTCGTCGAGGGCGTCGTCCATCAGGCGGCGCACGAGGGCCTGCTCGATGGGCGTGAAGGTGCGCTCGGGCAGCGTGGCGGGCTTGACGGCGCCGAGCATGTGGCTGACCCAGGTGAGCGCGGCCGACGACGGGAACTGGATGACGGCCTTCGCCGAGACGCCCTCGAGGGTGCAGAGCACCATGGCGGTGGTCGGCGGCAGGGACGAGGCGTACTCGTCGTAGGTGAGCATCTGGACCTGGTCGCAGGTCACCTGCGAGAGCACCCGGACCTTGGCGGTGAGCTGGGTGCCCCACTGCCGCGCGAAGGTGTCGAAGGCGAGCTCGAGGACGCGCGAGTGCTCACGGGCGAGGGTCGTCGGACGGCGGAAGTCGTAGACCTCGACGGTCTTCTGCGGGCGCGTCGACGAACCGACCGTCGAGGTCGGTGCGCTGCTGCCCGTCGGGGCGTCGAGGAGTGTCACGGACGGAGCTATCGGCCCGCCCCACCTGGGCGTTAGCCCAGGATCGGTCGTACCCCCCGGACTGGGTTGCCGTCGTCGTGCTGCGGCGCGGGGTCGCGCTCCCGGGCCGGAGGGGCCCGTCGGGGGTCAGTGGCCCGAGGACTCCTCCTTCTTCTCGGTCTTCTTCTCCGTCTTCTTCTCGGTCTTCGTCTCGGTCTTCGTCTCGGCCGCGGCGTCCGCCGTCGACGTGTCACCCGACTCGGCCGTGGTCGAGGTGTCGACCGCCTGCTGGACGGTGGGGTTGCGACCGTCGGTCACCGCGCCTCCTGCGGCGGCGGCGGCCTGCTCGAGCTGCGGCAGCAGCGCGCTCACCGTGTCGGACTGGTTCGACAGGACGACGATGTCGACGCGGCGGTTCGACGCGAGGTCGGCGTCGGTCGTGCCGGTGCTGAGCGGACGCGACGAGCCGAAGCCGACCGACTGGATGTGGTCCGCACCCACGCCGCCCCGCTCGACGAGGTCGCGCAGCACCTGGGTGGCGCGGGCGGAGGAGAGCTCCCAGTTGGTCGCGAAGGGCGCGGTCGAGCTGCGCTGGTCGGCGTGGCCCTCGACCGAGACGTCGTGACCCGAGGTCTTCAGCACCGGCCCGATGGCGTTCATGACGTTCACGGCCGTGCCGCTGAGGTCGGCGCTGTTCGTGCCGAAGAAGGTCTCGGAGCCGATCAGGCGGACGGTCAGACCCCGGGCGTCGACGGCGAACTCGACGTCGGCGCTGAGCCCCGAGCCCTCGAGGTTCGCGGCGATCGCGGCCTTGATGGCGGTGAGGTCGTCGAGCTCGCCCTGGGCCGCGACCGTGGCGGCGGCGGCCTGCTCGGCGGTCTGGGCCTCCCCCGAGGCGGCGGCCTTGCTCAGGTCGGTCTCGTCGCCCGACGAGTAGCCCTTGCCCTCTTTCGTCACGTCGGCGGCGTTCACGACGGTGCCCGAGGCCGTGTCGACCTTGCCCACGTCGGTCTGGCCGAAGCCGGTCGCGAGCGAGTTGCGCAGGGCGATGTACTTGTCCTGGTCGACGTTCGACATGGCGAACAGCACGATGAACATGCACATCAACACGGTGATCATGTCCATGTACGAGGCCATCCAGCGCTCGTCGGGGTGCTCGTCCTCGGCGTGCCCCTTCTTCTTGCGACCGCCGCGTGCCCCGCTCATGCGGCCAGCCCCTGGTCGTCGCCACCGGTCTTGGCGCCGGCCTTGGCCTTGGCCTTGCCGCCCTTGCCGTCGCCGCCGTCGAGCGCGTGCGTCGGCACCATGGCCTTGAGTCGTTCGCCGAGGAGGCGCGGCTGGCTTCCGGCCTGGACCGCCAGCACCCCCTCCATCAGCAGCGTCATGCGCAGCTCGTCGAGGTCGGCCAGCTTCTTGAGGCGCGCGCCGAGCGGGAGCCAGAGGAAGTTCGCCGTCAGCAGGCCCCACAGGGTCGCGACGAACGCCGCGGCGATCATGTGGCCGAGCTCGTCGGGCTCGGCGAGGTTCTCGAGCACGTGGGTGAGGCTGACGACCGTGCCCACGATGCCGACCGTCGGGGCGTACCCGCCGAGGCTCATGAAGAACTTGCTGGCCGTGCGGTCGGCGGCGAGGCGGGACTCCATCTCGTCCTCGAGCAGGATGCGCAGCTCCTCGCCGTCGGTGCCGTCGGCGATGTTCTGCAGGGCGCCCTTCATGAACGGGTCGTCGAGCTTCTCGGCCTCCTGCTCGAGCGAGAGCAGGCCCTCGCTGCGGGCCTTCTCGGCGAGCGACACGACCCCGTCGATGACCGACTGCGGAGGGACGACCTTGCCGGTGAAGGCGCGGGAGATCTTCTTGAAGCTGAGGATCGCGTCCTTGATCGTCGTGCCGGCGATGCCGACGCCGATGGTGGCGCCGAAGACGAGGATGATCGGGGCGGGCAACAGCAGCCCGGCGATGCTGACGCCCTCGAGCTGGATCATGCCGAAGAGGGCACCCAGGGCGAGGACGATGCCGATGATCGTTGCGGGATCCACGGTCAGCGTCCCTGCGTGGTGTCGGCCGATGCGGCCGGCACGGACGGCACGGACGGCGCGGTCGGCACGGACGGCGCAGCCGGCGCGGTCGGCGCGTGGACGGCGGGAGCCTGCACGGCGGGACGGAACTCGGTGACGCGACCCGCGCCTCCTGCACCCGACGAGCCGCGGACGATGCCGAGCTGCGGGCCGGTGGAGGTGCGGTTGCCGAGCGCCTGAGGCGTCGGCGCGGTGGCGGACGGCTCGTCGTAGGCGAGCGAGACGATGCGGGCCCGGTAACGGGCGATCATCTCGATGACCTCGGCCATCGGCTCGGTCACGACGTACTTGGCGCCGTCGACCATGATCAGGACCGTGTCGGGCGTCTCGTGGATGCGCTCGATGAGGTCAGGGTTGACAGCGAATCTGCTGTCGTTGAGTCGCGTGACGACGATCATCGGCCCGTCCTAGGTCTGTGTCTCCTGCCGCCATCCGTGGGGCAGGTGTCGCTGCTCGTCCTGAGCGGCTACGGGTGACTATCGGCCGGGGGTGGCGGGGCGTTAGGTGCGGGTCGCGGTTGTCCACAGCCCTGCCGTGCCCGGCTCGACGCTCGGTAGGTTGGTGACATTGCTCATGTCGGATGACGGGACGCCGCGACGCGCTCCGACCGGCAGGGCAGCCCCCACGCCTCGTCCGACCGGAGAGAAGACCGATGACCACCACTCCCCTCAGAACCCCCGTCACCTACCGACCGACGTGGTCGCACTTCTGGTCGAAGGCCAAGGGCAGGGTGTTCCTCGTCCCCCTCGCCTTCCTCGTGTGCATCAACAGGATGGGCGTCTCCGCCCTGCCCTACCTCGTGGCGGGGGTGGTCGTGATGGCCGTGGGCCTGGGGATCTACCTTCGGACGACGACCCTCTCGATGTCGGGCACGGCGGTCGCCCGTCGGCGCTGGGGACGCACGACGACCGTCGCCCTGGACGGCGACCACCAGGGCATCCTCTGCATGCTCAACCAGGGCGTGCAGACGCTCGGATACCTCGCTGTCCGGGACGGCAAGGGCCGCCGACTCGTCCTCACCGAGGCCAACTGGCCCGGAGGACAACTGCTCGAGATCGCCCAGCACGGACGACTCACGATCATGCCGGCCGATGAGGTCTTCTCGGGCAAGAACGCCGCCGCCATCGTGCCCGGGGTCATCCCGCTGACGACCCGCCGTCCGGTGCTCTGCGCCCTCGTGGCGGTCACCGGTCTGATCGCCGTCGTCGTGCCGATCGCCATGGTGATGAGCGGCGCGGCCTGATCGCTCCGGAAGGACACCGCCGTGTGGACGAGACACCGCGGCATGCGGCGGCGTCACGTCCACTCGACGGTGCGGCAGGCTGACAAGCGGGCGCGCGGCGCGTCACGTGCACGAAACAGGGGGCTGGCAGGATGTGCCGGTGACCCACGAACCCCTCGACGAGTCGCGCCCCGGCACCACCCCCGCCGCCCGCGCCGACGACGTCACCCGCACCTCCTCCCCCACCCCGACCGCGAGCATGTCCCGCGCCGCGAGCTCCGAGCGGAACGCCGTCGGCAACGACGACGGGCCCGCCCCCGAGTCCTCCCCCGCGGGCCTGCCGGACGCCGCGACCCCGGACGCCGCAGCCCCCGCCCGGCACGGCATCGACGACCCGGCCCTGACCGGCTCGATCGAGACCGTCGACGTCAACAAACACACGCTCGCCGAGAACGTGATGGGTGTCGTGACCGGCGTCTTCCTCGCCTCGTTCGGACTCTTCCTGCTGAAGACGAGCGGGGCCGTGTCGGGCGGCACGGCCGGTCTCGCCCTGCTGACGAGCTACGCCACGGGCTGGACCTTCGGCGTGCTGTTCGTCCTCGTCAACGTGCCGTTCTTCGCGCTCGCCGTGTGGAAGAAGGGCTGGCCGTTCACCCTGCGCACGGTGTTGACCGTCGTCATGCTGTCCGCCTTCTCGTACCTGCACCCGCTGATGTTCGACATCGACGGGATCGACCCGATCTACGGCACCCTCGCCGGCAACCTGCTCGTCGGCGTCGGCCTGCTCATCCTGTTCCGGCACGGGGCCAGCCTCGGCGGGATCAACATCCTCGCCCTGGTGCTGCAGGAACGCGCCGGGCTGCGCGCCGGCTACGTCCAGATGGGCTTCGACGTGGTCATCGTGCTGACCTCGCTGACCGTCGTCTCACCGTGGATCGTGCTGCTCTCGGCCCTCGGCGCCGTCGTGTTGAACCTCGTACTGGCGATGAACCACAAGGCCGGCCGGTACGTCGGACACACGTGATCACACCTTTCTGCCAGACTTCCGTGCACGACCGGTCTGTTTGAGGCATTCTCGTCTCGAAGCGGTCACTTTCTTCTTGCACGTCTCCGGACGTCACACCACCTAGGAGTCCCATGTCCAACAACACCGCCATGCCCCAGTCCGCCGGCACCGCCGCGGGCTACAACGTCCTCGCGATCGTCGGGTTCATCCTGGCCTTCGTCTTCAGCCTCGCCGGCCTCATCGTCAGCCTGATCGCCCTGTCGCAGATCAAGAAGACAGGCGAGCGCGGCCACGGCCTCGCCCTGGCCGGCGTGATCCTCAGCGCCGTCTTCCTCGTCGGCGGCATCATCATCGGCATCTCGGCGTTCAGCGCCGGCATGGCACAGGTCCAGACCTACTAGGTCGATCGACCCGGCGCACGAGCCGGGGAGCACAGGAGGCGCGGTGTCTGCAGAGCAGGCACCGCGCCTCCTTCGCGTCGCGGGCCCGTGGGCCCGATCACGCACAGGGCTCAGCCCTGCGGGGGGCCCCGCCCTACGGGGGGGGGGGGGGGGGGGGGGGCCGCCCGGGGGGGGGGGGGGGGGGGGGGGGGGGCCCTGCGGGGGATCGCGTTCGTCGGGGGTCGCCGTTAGCGTGTGGGCATGCGACGGTGTCTCGGCGAGGTGGAGGGCACACGCGCTGTGCCGTCCTCTCCGGGGCCACCCCGGGGCACGCAGATCGACCACGGCACCGCTCCGCAGGCCGGTGACCGCGCTCCGCGCGGCTCGCGGCCCGCACCGATGCACGAGTCGCCGAGGCACCGCCGCAGCCACCCCACCGCACCCGCCGCGGACGCAGGCGGGTCACCCCCGACACGGACTCAGCACCCGCCCCGGCGGCACCCGACCGCGACCCGCGCGGCCGGCGGTCGGACGACCACCGGGTGACCGCCCACTCCCCCGCGTCCGCCGTGGGCGCCCGCGAGCCCGACCCGGGCCCCGATGCCGTCGCGACCGCCCTCGCCGACGCCCTGCTCTCGGCCGAGTGGACCGTGGGCGCACTGGCCGCCGCCGCAGGCGAGGCCGTCGACGGACCGGCCAGGTTCTGGCGTCCGCTCGCCCGCGGCCTCGTCCGCGCCCTGCCCCGGGCACCGCACGACGACCCCCGCACGCTCACCGCCCTCATCCGCCGTGATCCGGCCTTCACCGAGGCGGTGGCCGAGGCCGGGAGGCGCGGCCGGCCCCTGCGCATCGTCCACCACGTGCCCGTGACGCAGGAGGCGCGCTCGGCCGACCCGCGCCTCCTGCGTCTGGGCACCGTGGCCGACGTCGCCCGACTGCTGCACCTGACCGTGGGCGAGCTCGACTGGTTCGCCGACCCCGGCCGGTGGAACCGCCGGATCGAGCGAGGTCCGCTGCAGCACCACCGGTACGAGTGGCGGGCACGGCCCGGACGCACGCCGCGGCTGCTCGAGGTGCCCGGGTTCCGCCTGCGCGACCTGCAACGCGTCGTGCTCGACGAGGTGCTGGCGGCGGTGCCGCTGCACGACGCGGCGCACGGCTTCGTCCCGGGGCGCAGCGCCGTCACCGGCGCGCGACGGCACGTCGGCCGAGAGGTCGTCATCGCCCTCGACCTGACCTCGTTCTTCGCCCGGGTCACCGCCGGGCAGGTGTTCGGTGCGCTGCGCCGCGAGGGCCTGCCGGACGCCGTCGCCCACGTGCTCACCGGGCTCTGCACGACCTCCGTGCCGCCGGGCGTGCTGTCGCGCATGCCGCCGGGCGGCAGCCCCGAGCAGCGGTTCGCCCTGCGTCACGCGCTCTCGGCCGCCCACCTCGCCCAGGGAGCCCCGACCTCGCCGACCCTCGCGAACGTGGCGGTCCGGAGGCTCGACTCGCGGCTCGCCGGCTACGCCCGGGCCGCGGGAGCGACCTACACGCGGTACGCCGACGACCTGGCGTTCAGCGGCGACGGCACGCTGGCGGGGCGGGCCGACGCGTTCGTGCGGGGCGTCGGACGCATCGTCGGCGACGAGGGACACCTGCTGAACGCGACGAAGACCCGGGTGCGCGGAGCGGCCACGCGACAGGTCGTCACCGGCGTGGTGGTCAACGCGGGCACGAACACGATGCGCTCCGAGTACGACCGGCTGCGGGCCGTGCTGCACAACGCCGCCACCACCGGGCTCGAGGCACAGAACCGGGCCGGACACCCGGACTTCGCGGCCCAGCTCTGGGGGCGCATCGGCTGGGTCGAGCAGCTGAACCCCGGGCGCGGGGCCCGGCTGCGCGCCGCCTTCGCGCGCGTCCCCCGGTGACCGGCGCCGCGCCTCCTGACCGGCACCGCGCCTCCTGACCGGCACCGCGCCTCCTGATGACGAACGCACCGCGTACCGTGCACCGCACCGCGACGAGATCGGGTGTGGTGCACGGAACGCGGTGCGAAGGGTGCCGCGGACTGCCGCGGGCAGCCGCGGCCAGCGGCGGGCTGCCGCCAGGCGACTAGCGCTTGAGGTTGGTGAGCTCCTGCAGGACCTCATCCGAGGTGGTGATGATGCGGGCGTTGGCCTGGAAGCCGCGCTGGGCGACGATCAGGTTGGTGAACTCCTGCGACAGGTCGACGTTCGACATCTCGAGCGAGCCGCTGGAGAGCGAGCCGATGCCGGGCGAGCCGGGGGCGCCGACGGTCGCGGCACCCGAGTTGGCGGTGGCGCGGTAGCCCGAGTTGCCCTCCTTCTCGAGGCCGCCGGGGTTCGTGAAGGTCGCGAGGACGACGCGGCCGAGGCCGACCGTCGAACCGTTGCTGAACTGGCCCATCAGGGTGCCGTCCTTCGACAGCGAGAAGCCCTGCAACGTGCCGGCCGCACGGCCGTTCTGCTCGGTGATCGACGTCGTGTTCAGCGCCGCGAACCCGGTGATGCCGGACAGGTCGACGGTGACGCCGTTGAGTCGCAGCGACGCCGCGCCCGCCTGCTTGCCGTCGGCGAAGGCCAGCGAGGCCGTGGCGCCTCCGTTGCCGTCGGTCGCGGAGGCGTCCCAGCCGGCCGTCGTGCGGGTGAAGGTGAGCGTCAGGGTGCGCTCGAGGCCGTTGGCGTCGAACACCTTGGTGTCGCGGACGATCTTGTCGCCGACCGCCGACTCGCTCGGCAGGTTGCCGCCGACCGTGGCGCTCGAGGTCGCCGTCGCGGGGGCCGCCGCGTTCAGGGGCAGCGTGATGTCGCCGAGCGCGCCTCCGTCGTTGATGACGCCGTTCGTGGCCGAGTAGCCCTGCACGATCTTGCCGTCGGACGACACGAGACGGCCGTCGGCGTCGAAGTCGAAGGCGCCCGAGCGGGTGTAGACGGTGTCGTTGCCGAGGCGGGTGACGAAGAAGCCGTCGCCCGAGATCATCAGGTCGGTCGCCTTGCCCGTGGCCTGCGCCGACCCCTGGGCGAAGTTTGTCGAGATGCCGGCGACCTGCACGCCGAGGCCGATCTGGGCGGGGTTCGTGCCGCCGATGCCGGTCTGCGGGCCGCCGGCGCCCTGCGTGATCTGCGACAGCGTGTCCTGGAACTGGGTGGTCGACGACTTGAAGCCGGCGGTGTTGACGTTGGCGATGTTGTTGCCGGTGACGTCGAGCATCGTCTGGTGCGAGCGGAGGCCCGAGATGCCGGAGTAGAGGGAGCGGAGCATGGGTGCTGCCTTTCAGCTGGGGAGAGATCTGGAGGCGCGTCCTGCGCGGGTGGTGCCGGTCGCGTCCTGCTCCCGGTGTGGTTCGAGGGGTGGTGCGGGTCGTGCGGGTCGTGCGGGTGGTGCTGGTGCTGCGGGGTGTGCGCTGGGGACGCGTGTCACGCCTTCGTGGTGGCGATGCCCGAGATGAGATCCAACGCGACCTCCTTCCCACCGACCGAGACCTTGGGGACGGCCTCGGCGAACGACACGCTCGTCGCGGTGCCCTTCACCTCGACGCCGTCGGGTCCCGTGTAGCTGACCTCGCGGCCGACCAGGTTCGACGCGGCGATGCGCATCTGCAGCGAGAAGTTCTCGTTGGCCGTCGTCGTCTGCGCGGTGACCTGCTCCATCATCGCCAGCTGGGTGGTCTGCGACATCATGGCGTTGGTGTCCATCGGGGTCGACGGGTCCTGGTTCTTCAGCTGCGTGACGAGCAGCTTCATGAACATCTCGCTGTCCATCGTGTTCGCCGTCGCACGGCTCGAGCCGCTCTTCGCGGCGTTGGCGGCGGCGATCTGGGTCGCGACGTCGACGGTTCCCGATATCTGGTCGATCGAGGGCATGGGGTCTCCGGTTCAGGCCAGGACGTCGAGGGACGTCGAGAGGGACGAGGAGGCGCGGGCACGGTCGACCGCGCCCGTCGCGTCGAGGGGGTCGGTTCCGTCGCGCGGCGCGCGGCCGGTGGCGCCGCGCGCCTCGGCGGCGTCACGGGCCTGTCGCCCGGCGCCTCCGTCGGCACCGGCCTGCGCCCCGGGCGAGCCGAGCTGACCGGAGCGGTCCCCCCGGCCGTCGGACGGCTGGTCCTGGGACGAGAGGTCGACGCTGGTCTGGTGACCCGCGCCTCCCGCGGTCGTGGAGGCGGCCGTCGCGAGGTCGCGGCGCAGGTCGCCGAGGATCGCCCGCACGGCGTCACGGCCGGCGTCCGACGCGGCGAACATCTCGACGTGCGTGCCGTGCGCCGAGACGTGGGCCCGGACGGTGACCGGGCCGAGCGCCTCGGGGGCGACGTCGACCGTGACGACGTGCACCCCGGGGCCCGCCGCGGCGAGCGTGAACAGGGGCCGGGAGAGCTGCGAGGTCAACGGCGCCGGCGGGGTGGCGACCGGCGACGAGGTCGCGGACGAGGAGGCGGCGGTCGCGGCGACGGGGAACGTCGCGCCGACCGCGGGGGCGGCGAACACGATCGGGTCGGTGGTCGCGGGTGCCGGGGTGGGTGCGGAGGTGGACGCCGCGGGCGTCGCCGTGGAGGCTGCAGCCGTCGCCGTGGAGGCCGCGGGGGCGGAGGCTCCGGCCGGGGAGGCCGCGGCGGGCGTCGCTGACGGTGCACCGGTCGTCGCGCTCGACGGACCGGGCGTGCCGGGCAGCACGAGGGCGGCCGGCGCGAGGGCGCGGTCGACCACTGCCGGGACGGTAGTGGGAGCGGGTGCCCGCATCGGCGAACCGTTCCGGGACGAGTCGCCGACGGCGGCGGCCGTGTCGGGACCGGCGGCCGACTCGGCGCGGACCGCACCACCGGGAGCGGACGGCGTCGGCTCGCCGGGCGCGACGGGCACACCCGCGCCGGCGGCCGCGGGGCTCGCCGCGACCGCGGATGTGCCGACGGGCTCCGGGGCAGGAGCGGACGCGGGCTGCACGGTCGCGGCGGGGGCTGCGGCGGGGGCGGCCGCGGCGGGAGCTGCGGTTGCCTGCACCGCCGGTGCCGCCGGCACAGCCGGTGCCGTCGGAGCGAGAGCGGCGGCGGACGAATCGGGCGCCGATCCGTCGCGCGCGGGGTCGAGCGGCTCGGCCCCGGCGCCACCGGCGGCCGGCGACGCGACGCGCACCGGAGCGGTGAGGGCGGAGGGGCGCAGCAGAGCGGCGAGGGCGGCGGCGACCGTCTCGGCCGACGTCGCGACCTCGACCGACACGGAGCCCCCGGCTACCGACGCGTCGCCCACCGCGTCACGCGGCACGGCGGGGGTGCCGCCGGTCGTCGAGGCGGCCTCGGTCGTGGTGGTCGCGGTGTCGGACTCGTCGACCGGGGCGGTCGGTGCCGAGGTCGCCTCGGCGAGGGGCCAGCGCCAGGGGACGACGGACGGGGCGTCGAGCGACGACGACCCGGCCACGGCCGAGGCGGACGCCGGAGCCGGGGTGGGGGCAGGAGGAGACGCGACAGGGTCGTTCCGGTCGGCACCTCGCGTCGAGGAGCCTTCGTCGCGCATGGCGGCACCGAAGCCGGTGGCCGCGCGGTCGGCGTCACGGGCGGTGCCGGCCCCCGGGCCCCGCGACCCCGCGGAAGGGCGGAGCGACGACGCATCGGACAAGGCAGGAGGCGCGAACGGCAGGGTGCGGGACAGGGTCACGAGGCCACCCCCGCGCTCATCAGCTTCTGCAGGGCCGCGGTCATCAGGTCGGTCCCCGACGAGGACGCGCTCGACGCACCGGCGGCGCCGGAGAGACCCGACAAGCCCGACAGGCCGGACAGGCCCGACAGGCTCGACAACGCGGACGAGGCGGACGACGCCGAGGCGGCACCCGTCGCGCCCTCGGCCGGGACGATGCGCCGGATCGTGCTGAGGTCGGAGTCCTTGTACCAGTTGTCGACGATCTGGACGTCCTTGCCCGGGCGGGGTGCGTGCAGCACCTTGCCGTCGCCGAGGTAGATCACGATGTGGCCCTCGCCCTTCGGCACGAGCAGGTCGCCGGGCTTCGCCTCGGCGAGCGAGGGCACCTCGGCGCCCATCTTCGCCTGGTCGGGCACGACCCGCGGCATGCTGACGCCGAGGTCCCCGAACACGGTCTGCACGAGGCCCGAGCAGTCCATGCCGGTCCGGTCCTCGCCGCCGAACACGTACGGCACGCCGAGGTACTTCTTCGCGGACTCGACCACGTCCGAGCCGTCGGCTCCGCTGCCGCTCGCGACCGACCCGGCCACGGCGTCCACGGAGGCGCTGGTCGCCGTCGCCCCCGTGCCGGACGTGCCGGCGAGCGCGTCGGCGAAGGCAGTGGCCGACGTCGCGGACGCGGCGGTGGCCGTCGCGGACGTCGCACCGGTGGTGCCGGCGCGCAGCTGGGCGATGGTCGCCTGGATGTCCTGGATGCGGGACAGGACCTCGGTCACGGGACTCACGCCGCGCCTCCTGGGTTCTCGGGGTCGGTGCCGGACGGCGAGCCGTCGGCGCGGGGGCGCGAGGCGATCTCGTCGAGGGCGATCTGCTCGTCGCGCAGGTCGGCGGCCGCCTCGGCCACCGCGTGCTTGTGCTCGAGCTTCTCGAGGCCGATCGCCGCGCGACGGGCCTCGTTGAAGGCGGCCTGGGCGGCGTCGGCGTCGGCCTGACGGCGCTGGGTGACGGCGTCGAGCTCGGCGAGCATGCCGCGCGACGAGGCCCGCGAGGCCGCCAGCGCGCTCAGCATGGCCGCGTCGGTGACCTCGGACGGCTCGTCGGCCAGGGTGCGCTTGGCGCGCACGCGCTCGTCGGCGGCCTCGCGCAGACGGTCGTTGGCCTCGGCGAGGACGGCACCGGCCTGGTCCTGCTGGGCGTGACGCAGCCGCAGCAGGCCGAGCAGCGAGAACGGGCGCGCCATCAGATCGCTCCGAACCGCGAGGTCAGCGAGGCCAGGGCGTTCCACGAGTCGGCCGAGGCCGCCCGGTCGTCCATGCCCTGCTGCAGGAACGCGTCGATCGCGCCCTGGTGGTCGACCGCCGCGTCGACGAGCGGGTTCGTGCCGCGCTGGTAGGCACCGACGTCGAGCAGGTCCTGCGCGGCCCGGCGCGCGGCCATGACCTTGCGCAGCGTCGTCGCGGCGGCGCGCTGGGGCGGGCTGGTCACCTTCGAGGCGACGCGCGAGACCGAGCCGAGCGCGTCGACCGACGGGAAGTGCCCGGTCACGGCGAGCTTGCGGTCGAGCACGACGTGCCCGTCGAGGATGCTGCGGGCCGCGTCGGCGATGGGCTCGTTGTGGTCGTCGCCGTCGACCAGCACCGTGTAGAGCCCGGTGACCGAGCCGATGCGGTCGGTCCCCGCTCGTTCGAGCAGTCCGGCCAGCACCGAGAACGTCGACGGCGGGTAGCCGCGGGTCGCGGGCGGTTCGCCGACCGACAGGCCGATCTCGCGCTGGGCCATCGCCACGCGGGTGAGCGAGTCCATCATCAGCACGACGTCGGCGCCCTGGTCGCGGAACGACTCGGCGATGCGGGTCGCGACGAAGGCGGCGCGGAGGCGCATCAGGGCGGGCTCGTCGCTGGTCGAGACGACGACGATCGAGCGGGCGAGGCCCTCGGGCCCCAGGTCGTCCTCGAGGAACTCCCGCACCTCGCGGCCGCGCTCGCCGACCAGGGCGATCACGCTGACCTGGGCGTCCGAGCCGCGGGCGATCATCGACAGCAGCGACGACTTGCCGACGCCCGAGCCGGCGAACAGGCCGACGCGCTGTCCCTTGCCGACCGTGGTCAGGGTGTCGAGCACGCGCACGCCGAGCTGCAGGGGCGTGTCGATGCGCGCGCGGTGCATCGCGGACGGGGTCTCGTGGTCGAGCGGCACGAGGTCGACGCGACCCCCGTCGGCGCCGACGAGCGGCCCCTTGCCGTCGATCGGTCGGCCGAGGCCGTCGAGCACGCGCCCGAACAGGCCCGTGCCGGTGGGGACGAGCAGCGGACGGCCGGTCGACCGGACGGGCGTGCCGGTCGTGATGCCGGTCAGACGGCCGAGCGGCATGCAGCGCACGCCGTCGGGCGTGGTCGCGACGACCTCGGCGAGGTCCGGACCGGCGGTGGTGCCCCCGGACGTCGCGGTCGCGTCGCCCACGGCGACGATCTCGCCGACGGCCGCGTCGAGGCCCTGCACGGTGAGGCCGAGGCCCACGGCCGAGCTGACCCGGCCCACGCGCTGTGGACGGGCCGCGACGCGGGCGGCGGCGAGACGGGGAGCGAGGACGGCCGGCACGCGCGGACGCCCGCCGTCGACGACGGCACCCGTCGCTACGACGGCAGGAGGCGCGGTGAGGGTCACGAGGCGCCCCCGTCCGACGCCGGGTCGCCGAGCAGGGCCGTCCGCGCCCGGTCGAGCGCGGTGCCGAGGCGGGCGTCGACCTGGCCGATGCGACGCTCGGCCTCGGCGTCGCCGCGGGCCAGGGTCGCGTCGGCGACGAAGGCCACCTCGGCGGCCACGGAGTCGCGGGTCGCCGCGTCGAGCTGGGCGAGGTCGGCGGGGTGGAGGCGGACCGTCACGACGTCGCCGGGATCGGTCACGGCGAGGGCGCGGGCGACCGCCGCACGGGCGGTCCGTCCTTCGCGGGGGTCGACCGTGTCGGCGGCGCCCCGGGCGGTGGCGTCGGCCCCGTACGGGCCGCCGTCGACGGACTCGGAGGCGCGCAGTTCGTAGCCGAGGACCGCCTCGGCGAGCTCGAAGGCGGTCGCGACCAGCGCCTCCTCGGCGTCGTCCAGGACGGGCGCGACGCGGGCGTCGAGCGCGCGGGCCGAAGAGGCGAGGGCCTCGACGGCCGAGACGGTGGCGGCCTGGAGGCGGTGCAGCAGGTCGGAGTGCTCGGCCTCGAGGACGGCCCGGCGGGCGGCGAGTTCGAGCTCGGCCGCGCGGAGGCCGGCGGCGTACCCGGCGGCGTGCCCCCGGGCCTCGGCGCGGGCGTCGTGCGCCTGTCGCGTGGTGGCGGCGTCGGACCCCGGCCGCGTGACGGACGGATAGCTGACGCGCGCGAAGGCCGGGGCGGCGCCCTCGGGGGTCATCACGGAATCGAGCATCACAGGGCCGTTCGGCGTTGGGGGTGACGGCCGATCCGTGGCCTGGGGTGGGTGAGCGATCCGTGCTCACCGGCGACTCTCGACCTCGGCCGGGACGGCGTTAGCCCTTGCCCCGAAGGGGGGCCGGGCTACTCGACGAGGGCGTCGTCGTCCGAGCGGTGCATGGTGATCGCGCCCATCGCCTCGAGTTCGCGGATGGCGCGCACGACCGACGCCCGCGCCTCCTCGATCTGCGACTTGCGGACCGGACCCATCGACTGCAGCTCGTCGTCCAGCAGTTCGCGGTTGCGCTCGGAGACGTTGCCGCGGATGACCTCGGTGACGGCCGCCGGCGCGCCCTTCATCGCCGTGGCGAGGATCGCCGCGTCGATGCCGCGCAGCACCTGCTGGATGTCGCGCGACTCGAGCTTGACGATGTCCTCGAAGGTGAGCATGCGCGAGCGCACCTCCTCGGCCAGCTCGGGGTCACGTTCGTCGAGGCCCTCGAGCAGCGCCTTCTCGGTCGCCACGTCGCTGCGGTTGAGGATCTCGATCAGCGGCTGGATGCCCCCGACGACCTCGACCTGGTCCCGCGGGGCGACGACGGCGCCGGCCCGGACCTTGAGGGTGGCCGCGACGATGCCGACCGACTCGGGGGTGGCCGTGCCCATCGTCGCGATGGCCTGGGCCACGTCGGCGCGCAGCTCGACGTCGAGGCCCGACATCACGGCGGAACCCTGCTGTGGCCTGAGGTGCGCGAGCACCAGGGCGATGGTCTGCGGCAGCTCGCCGTCGAGGAGCGCCACGACCTGACCGGCCTCGGCCTCGTCGAGGAACTCGAACGACTTGCCGGCCATGTTGGAGGCCATGCGCTCCATGACGCCGGCGGCACGCTCGGAACCGAACGACGCCTCGAGCAGACCGACGGCGACGTCGTGGCCGCCGCGGCGCTGGTAGCGGCCGCTCACGCTGAGGTCGTGGAACTCGGCCACGGTGGCCTCGGCGAGCGCGGGATCGACGCGACGCAGGCGGACGATCTCGGCCGCGATCTCCTCGGCCTCGACCTCGCTGAACTCCTTCATGACCGCGGCCGCGCGGGACTGGTCCATCTGCATCAGGATGACCGCGACCTTCTGGGCGCCGGTCAACGGCTTGCCGACCCCGGGGACCGCGGGGGCGCCGAAGGTGGTGGGGACGAGGCTCATGCGGGCTGCCGGTCGTCCATCAGGCCGCGGAGCAGCTCGGCGGTCTTGCCCGGGTCGCGCTCGGCCATCGCGTCGATCTCGGCCCGGCGGCGCTCGGCCGAGACGAACTCGGGCGACGGCGTCGGGGCGTCGACCTCGAGCAGCTCGGTCTTCGGCTCGCCCATGCCGGGCAGGGTCAGGCGCGAGGTGGCGACGGCGTCGTCCAGCGACAGCGGCATCGTGGCGTCCCAGGTCTGGGCGCCGTTCTGCGGGGAGAGCTCGCCGAGGTCGACGTCCTCGCGGTCCTGGCGGCGGCTGCGACGGGCGAAGACGATGAGCCCCACGATGGCGGCGATCGCGATGGCCGCGACGATGCCGACCGTGCGGATGGTGCCCCACATCGCCTCGCTGGCACTCGCCGCGTCGGCGGCCTTGAGCGCCTCGGCGGCGGCGTCCGCGGCCGAGGTGTCGAAGTCGACCTGCGCGACCTGGACGGTGTCGCCGCGGGCGGCGTCGATGCCGGCGGCGGCACCGACGAGGTCGCGGACGCTCTGCATGTTGACCCCGTTGGCCGCGGCCGAGTTCAGCGCGACCGACACCGTCTGGCGGCTGACCTCGCCAGCCGGGACGTTGAGGCTCTCGGTGACCTTGTCGACGGCGTTGTTCTTGGTGGTCGACTCGTTGGTGTAGCCCCCGTCGGCGCCGGTGCCCGCGGTGGTCGTGCCGTCGGCCGCCGTGCCGTTGGGCACCGCGATGTTGTCGGGGCCGAGCACGCCGGTCGCACCGGTGCCGTTCGCCCCGTTCGCCCCGGAGCCGTACTGCTCGGTGGTGCCCGACTCGTTCAGGGCGATCGGCCCCGAGGTCGGCTGCGAGAACGACTCGGTCACCTTGGTGCCCGAGCTCTGGTCGAGGTCGGCGGCCACCACGACGGACGAGTTGCCGGGGCCGACCATCTTGTCGAGCATGGCCTGGACCGAGGCCTGGACCTTGGACTCGTAGTCGCTCGCGTCGCCGTCCGCGCCTCCGACCGCTCCGCTGCCGACGGCCGAGAGCACCGTGCCCGAGGCGTCGGTGACGGCGACGTCGGTCGCCTTCATGCCGTCGACGGAGGCGCTGGTCAGGTTGACGATGGCCTGCACCTGCTTGGAGTCCAGCGTCGCACCGGCCTGGGTCTCGACGAACACCGAGGCGGTCGGGTCGCGCTGCTCGGCGACGAACACCGACTCCTCGGGGATCGCGAGCTGCACGCTGGCGTTCTTGACGCCGTCCATCGCCTTGATCGTGTTGGCGAGCTCGCCCTCGATCGCACGCTTGTAGGTGACGTTCTGCTGGAACTCGGACGAGGTGACGCCCATGGTGTCGAGCAGCGAGTAGCCGCCGCCCGAGCTCGCGGCGGGCAGCCCCGCGGCCGCGGCCTTGAGGCGCTCGTCGTAGACGACGTTCTCGGGCACGAGGATCGTGCCGCCGCCCGCGGTCAGCTCGTACGGCACGCCGTCGGTCTGCAGCAGTTCGACGATGGCGCTCGCGTCGGTCGGGTCGATGCCGCTGAACAGAGGCGTGTAGGTGGGCTTGCCCAGCCAGCTGACGAGCGCGACGACGCCGAGCACGAGGGCGGCGACCAGGATGACGGCGATCGTGCGCTGCGCGACCGTGAAGCTCTGGAGGGCGGCACCGAGCTTGGCGAGCTGGCCCTTGACGGCGTTCGGCATCAGGCCTGCATCCTCATGATCTCGTTGAAGGCGTCGACGCCCTTGTTGCGGACGGCGCTGACCAGTTCGAGCGTGACCTGGGCACGCGTCGCCGCGATGGTCGCGTCGTGGATGTCGGTCAGGTCACCGGTGACGGCCTTGACCGCGAGGGTCTTCGCCTCCGACTGCAGCTGCTGCAGCCCCTCGACGGCTCCGGTCATGGTCGCGCCGAAGGTCGCGCCCGAGGCCGAGGAGGCGCCGGTCGCGCCGGCCACGCCCGTCACGTCGGACGCACCGCCGGCCCCCATGAGCGAGCCCACGTCGGCGAAGCCGGTCTGTTGCACGGCCCCGAGGGCCTGGATTCCTGCGATGGGCATCAGCCACGTCCGATCTGGAGTGCGGCCTCGTAGGCCGTCTTGGCACGGTCGACCACGGCGGCGTTGGCCTGGTAACCACGCTGCGCCATGATCAGGTCGCCCATCTGGGCGCCGAGGTCGATGTCGGGCATGCGCACGTACCCCTCGGCGTCGGCCAGCGGGTGGTCGGGGAGGTACGTGACGCGGCCGGCCTCGCTGCCGTAGCGGTCGGCCTTGACGAAGACGCCGGACGTGCCGGCGCCTTCCTGCACCTCGACGTAGCGCGCCTGGAAGGCGGTGTCGTCCATCGACTTCACGGTGTTGACGTTGGCGATGTTGTCCGACACGGCGTCGAGCCACTTGCGGTGCACGGTCAGGCCGGTGCTCGCGATGCCGATCGCGTCGAAGGCGGTCATCAGTTCGTCCGGAACGCGGCGCGGACGGCCGTCAGCTCGGAGTTCATGGCCTGCGTGGCGAACTGGTACCGCAGCACGGTGTCGACGTTCGACAGGGTCTCGGTGTCGAGGTTCACGTTGTTGCCGTCGAGACGCGTCGGCTCGAGGCTGCGCGACGTGGACGCCTGGACCGCTCCGCTGCCGGACGCGACCGACCGGCCCAGCGCCTCCTCGAACTGCACCCGCTTGGCGGTGTAGTTCGGGGTGTTGACGTTCGCGATGTTCGCGGCGATCGTCTTCTGACGCAGCGAGAGACCGTCGAGGGCGCTCTGCAGCGCCGCTTGCGTCACGGATTCGAGTGGCATGCCTGTCCCGGTGGGGTCGATGGAGTGCGAGGGGCCGATCCGTGGCCGGTGTGCGAGCGATCCGTGCTCACGGCGCTCTATCGGCGGGGCGCGGGGCGACGTAAGCGGTGCGCAGGCGGCTGCCCCGTACTGGGGGCGGGCCGCCCCTGCTGCTAGCGTCGCGCCCAGGACCGGGGGGACGGAGGCGCGCGCATGGACGAGGACGGTCGACGGCTGTGGGGCCTCGGGGACGAGCACGCTCCCGACCCGGACGAGGAGATCGTCGTGGACGACGACGAGGCGGCCGCGGAGGCCGCTCTGGGTCGCCGGTCGGTCGGTGCCGCGGTCGGACTCGTGTTCCTCGCCCTCGTGGTCGCGGTGGTCGCGGTCGGGGTCGTGCTGCCCCTGCTCCTGTGGCCGGTCGGTCTGTGGATCGGCCTCCAGCGGCAGCCCGCCGAGATCGCGTCGCTCTGGTGGTTCGTGGGTCTCCATGGGTGATCGACGAGCGCTCTGCCTCGCGGCGCTGGGCATCGCCCTCCTCACCGCGTGCAGCACCGGCACGACGGGCCCTCGCGATGTGGACGACGGAAGGACCCTCGAGGAGACCGGCACGATCGCCACGGAACTGATCGACGGCCTCCAGGCCCAGGTCGACCCGACGCTCGTGGCGAGCGTCGAGGCCCAGGAGGACGGCGCGGCGTCGATCGGCGGCTCCGCGGACGACGCCGACGGCAGCATCCAGGAGTGGCGGGTGCTGCGGTACGTGAACCTCGTGCCGGACGCACCCCAGCTCGACGTCGCCGAGTCCGTGATCGATGCCCGCGTCGCGGACGGCTGGACGGTGGGTCTCGACCGGGAGACGTCGAACGCGGGAGGTCGCTGGGTCACGTTGACCTCGGACGAGGACCGCTACGACGGCTTCGAGCTGACCGTGCAGGCCGGTGACAACGGGGCGTCGACCGGGCAGAACTACGTCCTCCTCGGCGTGGTCGGACCGACCGTCGACGAGACCCCCACGGGGAAGTCGACCCCCTCCATCGAAGAGACCGGCCGACGTGCCGACGACCTCGTCGACCGGGTGGTCGCGCTCGTCGACCCGGCCGTCGTCGAGAGCGTCGAGGTGTTCGAGGACGGCGACGCCGGTGTGGCCGGCACGCCGAACGACCCGGACAGCAGCATCCGACAGTGGACCGTCGCGCATTCCGTCGTGCTCGTCCCGGGTGCCTCACGGGACGAGACGACGGCAGCGCTGGTCGACGCCCTCGTCGCCGAGGGCTTCACCGTCTTCGAGGACGACACCACGCCGAGCGGCTCACGGCGGATCGTGACCGGACCCGGTGAGGGTGCGGACGAGCCCTACACCGTGACCCTCCAGGGCGGACCCGACAGTTCCCTCAGCCGCCTCGTCGACGTGCAGGTGAACGGTCCGGTCGTCGAGACCGCACCGGCGGACTGAGCCGGCCCGCGCCTCCTCGGCGGCCCGCCCCGACGAGCGGGGGGGCTTCGCACCGCCGACTGGACGTCGCACCGCCGACGTGGGCGGTGCGATGTTCAGTGGGCGGTGCGATGTTCAGTGGGCGGTGCGACGCGGTGGCGAGCAGGCGGACGAGCGAGCGGGCGACGAGCAGGAGGCGCGGGTCGGGTCAGGGGCGCGAGTAGCGGTGCTCGGGGCGGCCGGTGGTGCCGTAGCTGAGCTTCATCGTGACGAGACCGTCGGCGGCGAGCGCCGCGAGGTACCGCTGCGCCGTGGCCCGCGAGACCCCGACCCGGGCGGCGACGTCGGCCGCCGACAGTTCGAGCGGCCCGACGCCGGCCCCGGCCCCGGCCCCGGCCCCGACCTCGGTGTCGGCGTCCGCGGCGTCCGCATCCGCCTCGGCTCCGAACTGCTCGAGCACCGCCTGCTCCGTCGCCGACCGCGACGGCGAGGCCGCCTTCGCCGCGTCGCCGGAATGGAGGATGCGCAGGGCCCGTTCGAGCGCCTCCTGGTCGACGGCCGTCCGCTCGTCGAGCACGTTGCGGTACCGCTGGTAGGCGCGCAGCCGGTCGACCAGCGTGCCCGACGCGAACGGTTTGATCAGGTAGCCCAGCGCCCCGCGCCGCAGGGCCCGCCGCACGGTCGTGGCGTCCGACGCGGCGCTGAGCACGAACGCGTCGACGTCGACCTCGCGCAGCAGGTCGAGCCCGCTGCCGTCGGGCAGGTGGACGTCGAGCAGCAGCAGGTCGACGTGCCGTTCGGCGAGGACGCGGCGCACCTCGGCGACCGTGCCGACGGCCGGCAACGCCCGCAGGCCGGGCAGCTGCTCGACCTGGCGGCGGTGCAGGTCGGCGACGTAGAAGTCGTCGTCGACCACGAGCACGGTGAGTTCGGTCGTCACGGGGTGGTCCTCTCGGGGGTGTCGGGGGCGGGCGGTCCGGGGGCGGGGGCGCTGCCGGCGGACGTGCCGACGCCGGGCGGTCGCGGGTCGTCGCCGCCATGGGACGAGGAGGCGCGGGCCGGCCCGGACGCGCCCGTCACCACCGCCTCGCCCGTCGCCACCGCCTCGCGCGAGACCGCGCCCACGAGCCTCGCGCAGAACACGGCGCCGTGCCCGTCGCCGCCCGGCGAGCCGAGCCAGACGTCGCCGCCGCGGCGTCGGGCGATGTCCCGGGAGAGCGGCAGCCCGAACCCCAGACCGTGCACGCGTGCGGGGTCGGGCTCGTCGTCGGCACGGTGCGGCCCACGATCGAACAGCTGGTCCACGTCGGCGACGCCGTCGCCCGAGTCCATCACCGACAGGTGCAGGTCGGTGCCGTCGTCGAGCACCTCGACCTCGATCCAGGCGGGCGTGACCCGTCCGGCGACGGCCGCCCGGACCGCGTTGTCGACCAGGTTGCCGAGGACGGTCGTCACGTCGCCGGGCTCGACGACCGACCCCGTCACGAGCGTCTCGGGCCCGAGCTTCAGCAGGACGCCCCGCTCGGCAGCCTCGACGCCCTTCGCCCCGAGGAACGCCTGCAGGTACGGCTCGGTCAGCCGGTCGGCGTGGGCGACCGGGTAGCGCAACGGCCCGTGGTCGAGGACGTCGGCGAGGTAGGCGCGGGCCTGCTCGGCGCGACCGAGCTCGAGCATCCCCGACAGGGCGTGCAGCCGGTTGGCGAACTCGTGTCGCTGCGCGCGGAGGGCCGTGGTCATCGCGCCGACGGCGTCGAGCCGGCGGGTCAGGGCCTCGACGGCCGTGCGGTCGCGCACCACCGCGACCCGGCCCAGGTCGACCCCGTCGCGCGACACCGGACGCACGTCGACGAGCAGCACGTGGTGGCCGACCACGAGCGTGGTGTCGGCCGGGGTGCCCGCCGAGGTGCCGGCCGACGCCTCGTCGACGGCGTCGCGCGGCCTGCGCGGCTCACTCGGACCGAGCAGCGCGACGAGCCCCTCGGGCAGGCCGAGCCCGGCGAGCGGCCTCCCCACGGCGGTCGATGCGTCGACCGCCAGCAGTCGCGCGGCCTGGTCGTTGCACACCGTCACGACGCCGTCGCCGGACACCGCCAGCACCCCCTCGCCGACCCCGCCGAGCACGGCCTGCTGGTTCTGGACGAGGCTCGACAGCTCCTCGGGCTGCAGCCCGAGGGTGGCGCGGTCGAGCCGCCGACGGATCAGCACCGACGCGACGACGCCGAGCGCGAGGGCGAGCACGGCCACCCCGACGACGGGCAGGGCGTCCTGCACGAGGGTGTCGTAGACCCGGGTCGGCGCGTACCCGACGCTGACCTCGCCGACGACGTCCGCCGCCGAGCCGGAGGCCACCGACGCCGCGCCGACCGAGACGCCCGGAGCGTAGATCGGCACCTTCGCGCGGGCCGAGTCGCCGAGCGTGCCGCGCTCCCAGGCGACGACCTCCTCCCCTCGCAGGGCGGCGTCGGGGCTGGTGCTCACCCGCTCGCCGATGCGGGAGGGGTCCGGGTGCGCCAGCCGCACCCCGCGATCGTCGGTCACGACGACGAAGAGCGCCCCGGTGCGCTGCTGGGCCGCGACCGCGGTGCGCTGTAGGGCTCCCCGGGCCAGCGCCTCCTGGTCGATCTCGGTGCCGTCGACGCTCAGCAGGGCGACCTGCTCCCGGACGTCGGTGTCGCTCGCGACGCTCTGCGCCACGGCGAGCGCGGTCGACTCGGCCTCGCGCGCCAGGCGCTGGACGGCGATGGTCGCGAAGACGGCACTGGTCAGCAGCACGATGGCGGTGACGACGGCGAGCTGGAGCAACAGCACCTCGGTGGCGAAACGCCGCTTCCGGAGGCGCGGCGCCGTCCCCTGCCCCGACCCGCCTCGCGCACCCGCCCGACGGCTCGCCGGCGTGCGGCGTCCCCGTGGTGAGCTGTCGTCGGTCACGCCCGCCAGGGTACCCGGCGCGGCCGACGCGACCCGCGCCTCCTCGCGGCCCCGCCCAGCCCTCGCGCACGCGCCGCACCGCGTCCCGTGCATCGCACCTCGTCTAGGCACGGTGTGGTGCACGAAACGCGGTGCCAAGCCGGGGTGGGGTCGGGGTCGGGGGGCAGGCCGGGCGTGAGCAGAACGCGCAGAACGGTGCCAACGCGCGATAGTCGGCCAATGCGCACAAGCGCGACGCGGCTCGGGAGGCGCGGCTAGCGTGCCCGGACACACGAACCGGACGAAGGAGTCCAGATGCTCGTCATCCTCGGTTATCTGATGATCGCCACCTTCATGGTGCTGATCATGACCAAGCGGCTCTCGCCGATGCTCGCCCTGATCATGGTGCCGACCATCTTCGGCCTGTTCGCGGGGGCCGGCCTCGGCATCGGCGACATGGTGATCGAGGCGATCGGCGACCTGGCCCCGACCGCGGCGTTGCTGATGTTCGCGATCATGTACTTCGGGCTGATGATCGACGTCGGGCTGTTCGACCCGCTCGTGCGCTTCATCCTCCGCGTCACCGGCAACGACCCCGCGAAGATCGTGCTCGGCACGGCCCTGCTGGCCGGGGCCGTCTCTCTCGACGGCGACGGGTCGACGACCTTCATCGTGACGACCGCCGCCATGCTGCCGATCTACCTCAAGCTCGGCATGAGCCCGGTCGTGCTGACCTGCGTCGCCGGCCTCGCCAACGGCACCCTCAACATCGTCCCGTGGGGCGGGCCGACCGTGCGGGCCGCCGCGGCGCTCAACGTCGCGCCGTCCGACATCTTCGTGCCCCTCGTGCCGTCGCTGATCACGGGCCTCGTCATCGTGTTCGTGTTCGCCTGGCTGATGGGCCTGCGCGAGCGCCGCCGCCTCGGCACGGTCGAGCTCGGCGGGTCGGTGCTGGCCGCCGCGGCCGAGAAGATGTCGCCCCTGTCGCGCGAGCTGGCCACGGCCGCCCGCGGTGGCGGACCGGGCAAGGCGGGCGTCGGCGTCTCGATGTTCACCAGCCCCACGGTCGCCCTGGGCCTGCGCGGCGGTCGCGCCGACGGCAGCCGCGCAGACGCCCCCGGCGAGCGCGCGGTCGACAACCCCGGCGGCAGCGGCGCCAGCGAGAACGGCACGCCCCTGACCGGCACGATGGCCGACACGATGCTCGACCCCACTCGCGAGACCCTGCGCCCCGGGCTGATCTGGTTCAACTTCGCGCTGACCGTCGTGGTGATGGTGCTGCTCGTGCTCGACCTCTTCCCCCTGGCCTACGTGTTCATGGTGGGCGTCGCGGTCGCGCTGCTGATCAACTTCCCGAAGGTCAAGCAGCAGTCGGCCGAGATCGTCGCCCACGCGCCGAGCATCGTCGGCGTCGTCTCGATGGTCTTCGCCGCCGGCGTCCTGATCGGCGTGCTCAACGGGACGGGCATGGTCGACGCGATGGCGCAGTGGCTCGTGCAGGTGATCCCGAACGAACTGGGTCCGTACCTGGCCGTCATCACGGGACTGCTCAGCCTTCCGCTCACCTTCTTCATGAGCAACGACGCCTTCTACTTCGGCATCCTGCCCGTGCTCGCCCAGAGCGCCGCGGCGTTCGGCATCGAACCGGTCGAGATGGCGCGAGCCTCGGTGATCGGCCAGCCCGTGCACCTGCAGAGCCCGCTCGTGCCGGCGATCCTGCTGCTGGTCAGCCTGGCGAACGTCAACCTCGGCGACCACCACAAGAAGGTGCTCTGGCGGGCGGCCGTCGTCTCGGTCGTCATGCTCGTGGTCGCCGTCGTCGTCGGGGTCATCCCCTTCGGCTGAGGCCACCCGGGCGGGGTCAGCCGGGCGGGGTCAGCCGGTGGCGTCGAGGTAGACCGGGCGCGACGGCTCGTGCGACGCCTCGACGGTGCGGACGGCTCCGAGGTGCTGCAGCACGGCGACCCGGGCGGCCTCGAGGCGGCCGAGGACGTCGCGCTGGCGCTCGGCCAACGAGGAGGCGCGGGTCGCCAACTCCTGCGGCAACGGCCCCAATCCCACGGGCGGCGTCCACCGACGGGCCGGAGTCGGCAGCGCGGTGGGGTCGCCGTCGCCGGCGGGAAGCGAGGCGTCCGCCTCGATGACCAGCGCCTCCAGCTCGTCGAGGGCCGCGCGCCAGGCGGCGTGCGTCCGTTCGGTCCTAGGCGACACCGACGCCTCCGGCCAGGCCGGGGACCGCCGAGGCGGCGCCGGCCTGCAGCGAGGCCGCGGCCTCGTGCCACGCCTGGCGCAGGGGCTCGAGCAGCCCGGCGACCTCGCGGGTCTGCGCGACGTCACGGTGCACGTTGGCGTTGACCAGGGCGGTCGACGTGTAGGTGTACAGGGCGAGCAGGCCCTCGCCGCCGTCCCAGACGTCGATCTTGAGCGACGACGACAGCTCGGCGATGATCGCCTGGGCGTGCAGCAACTGCTCGGAGGCGGCGGCCCAGTTCGCGGCGACCTGCGCGGCCTCGGCGCGCGACAGGTCGAGCATGAGGCGGTCGTAGAGCATCGTGACGAGCTGGACGGGCGTCGCCGACAGCACGGCGTCGCTCGTGTACTGGGCGCGCTGCTTCTGCACGACGGCCGAGGGGCCGGCCGAGGCCGCGGCGAAGGCGGCGAACGAGGTGGCGTCCATCAGCTGCTGCTCGTCGAGAGGGTGGCGAGCTGGCTCGAGATGTACTTCTGCTGCGCGGTCAGGGCGCTGAGCGAGGTCTCGAGGGCCGAATAGGTCTTCTGGAGGCTCGCGCGCCGAGCGGAGAGACGGTCGTCCCAGTCGCTGACGCGGTTGTTGAGGTCCTTCACGACCGACTGCTGCCCCGTGATGGTCTTCGTCAGCGAACCGTCGAACTTGTCCGAGACGGCCGTGGCCGTCGAGGCGACCCGGGCCGCGATGGCGCTCATCGTCGCCTGCACCTTGGCCGGGTCGGCCGCGAGGGCGGCGGCGAACTTCGTGGCGTCGACGGCGAACTGGCCGGTCTTGGCGTCGATCGAGATGCCGATGACGCTCGGCGACTGCCCGTCGACGGGGCTGAGCACGGAGTCGGTCAAGCGTTGTGTGATGCCACGGGTGGTGGAGTTGCCACCGAAGACGCCCGCGGTGACCGTGGTCACGCCGGACGCGTTGGTCGTGGTGGTGGCCGCGCTCCTGGTGCTGATCAGGCTCAACGCGGCATTGACGCCGGCGACCAGGTCGGTGGCGACCTTGGTGGCGGCGGTCGCGTCCCGGGCGATCGCGAGGTGCACCGGCTCGGTCGTCGTGGCCGAGACCGTGACCGAGACGCCGGGCAGGACGTCGGTGAAGGTGTTGCTGCTGCTCGTGACGACCTGTTCGGCCGCCGTGCCCGCCCAGAGGGTGATCGAGGCGTCGCGCGCCTGCGAGATCACGGCGGCGCCGGGCTGGGCGATGAGGTCGGGGGCGGTGCCGGCGGCCACGTCGGCGGTGGTGCCGCGGAAGACGTCGAAGCCACCCTCGGCTCCGCTCTTCTGGCTCGACAGCTGGAGACGGTACTGGACGGCACCCGAGGCGTCCTTGCCCGAGGCGACCTTGACGGCCGAGACGCCGGCGGCGGAGGCGTTGATCGCCGTCACGACGTCGTCGAGCGACGAGGAGGCGGCGGTCACCTCGGTCGTCGTTCCCGCGGCCGAGACGAAGGTGAGCGTCGCGGGCGAGTCGGGCCACGCCGTCATCGCCGCGGTCACCGCGGTCTTGGACGACGCGGTGGCCCCGACCACGAGGTCGACCGAGCCGGAGACGGCACCGGGAGCGGTGGTGGCCGTCACCGCCGTCGAACTGTTGGTCGGGGTGAAGAGGGAGAGCGAGCCCGCCTTGGCGGTCGAGGTCGCGAGGGTCGCCAGGTCGGCGATCTTCGTGTTGAGCCCCTGCAGGGCCGTGACGAGCGTCTGGCCGACGGTGGCCTTGTTCTTCAGGATCGTCTGGGGCACGGCCTCGGACTGCATCAACGTGTTGATGAGCGTGGTCGTGTCGAGCCCGCTGACGAGGCCGTCGATGCCGAGCGAGGCCATCAGGTGCTCCTGTCGAGGTGGGGTGTCCGGGTCGGACCGTGGGGCAGATCGAAGTGGGGGGGGGAGCGCTGAGACCGGGTGGCCCGACGGCGCAGGATCAGCTGCACCGTCGACGCCACCCGGTCTCGAACCGCGGTGAGGTGGTGGGTCAGGCCCGGGCTGGGAGCTCGGGACCCTCCTCGGCTACGACTAGCGGAGGAGCGACAGCACGCCCTGGCTGCTCTGGTTCGCCTGGGCCAGCATCGCGGTGCCGGCCTGGCTGAGCACGTTCGAGCGGGTGTACTTGACCATTTCCTCGGCCATGTCCACGTCGCGGATGCGCGACTGAGCCGCCGTGAGGTTCTCCTTCGCGACGTTGGTCGACGCGATGGAGTGCTCGAAGCGGTTCTGCACGGCACCGAGCTCGGAACGGGCCGACGACACGTCCTTGATCTGCGTGTCGATGGCGGCGATCGAGGTGAGGGCGTTGGCCGACGAGTCGAACGTGAGCGCCTTGACGGCGGTCGCGACGGCCGTGATGTCGGTGAGGTTCACCGAGATCTGGTCGTTCGCAGCCGTCGAGCCGGCTCCGACCTGGAACGTCAGCGAGCCGGCACTGTTGAGCAGGTCGATTCCGTTGAAGTTGGTCGAGTTGCCGATGCGGGTCAGTTCGTCGCCGAGGGCCGTGACCTCGGTCTGGATCGCCGTACGAGCGTCGGCGTTGTTCGAGTCGTTGCCCGACTGGACAGCGAGGTCGCGGACACGCTGGAGGATCGAGTGGACCTCCGTCAGGCCGCCTTCCGCGGTCTGGACGACCGAGATGCCGTCCTGGGCGTTACGTGCGGCCACCGTGAGTCCGCCGACCTGCGAGCGCAGGCCCTCGGAGATCGCGAGACCCGCCGCGTCGTCAGCGGCACGGTTGATGCGAAGACCGCTGGAGAGCTTCCCGAGGCTCTTCGACAGGTCGTTCTGCGTGCTGTTGAGGTTGCGGTAGGTGTTGTTGGCCGCGAGGTTGGTGTTGATCTGCATACCCATGGTGTTCTCCTCCGTGACTGGGTGGTGTTCGTCGGCCCATCCGTGGGCTGACACCGGCTACTGTCGGCCGGTCGACCGCGGCTGTAAGTCAGCCGCAGAAGTTTTTTCGGGCGATCTCAGACCGCCGTGCTGATGCCGGCGGCGTCGGGCTCGCGCATGGCGCGGGCGATGCCGACGGCGGCGTTCGTCGCGACGCGCGACAGGTAGGCGCTGCGGCGGGCCGGCGCGGTCTTCGAGACCGGCGTGAACTCGGCGTCGGGGTCGTCGGCGTAGTGCGACTCGAGGGCGTCGCGCAGCAGGCGGACCGCCTCGGTGCGCTGCTGCGAGACGGCGCTGTGGGTGATGCCGAGCTCGTCGGCGATCTCGGTGACCGTGCGGTCGCCGAAGTAGACGCCCTCGACGATCAGGCGCATGCGCTCGGGCAGGGCCTCGACCGCGGCGGCGACGTAGCGGCTGCGCTCCGAGACGAGCAGGTTCTCCTCGGGCAGCGGCAGGTCGGCCGCGAGGTGGTCCGCGACGGTGTCGTCGAGGGCCGAGACGGTCCGGGCCGCGTCGGTCAGGGCACCGGCCGCCGTCTGGCGGTCGACGCCGAGGGCTCCGGCGATCTCGTCGACGCTCGGGGCGCGTCCCAGGGTCGCGGTGAGCGCCTCCTGGACGGCCAGCGTC
Source organism: Frigoribacterium sp. ME-P-080 (assembly GCF_030209595.1). Lineage (NCBI taxonomy): Bacteria > Bacillati > Actinomycetota > Actinomycetes > Micrococcales > Microbacteriaceae > Frigoribacterium > Frigoribacterium sp. ME-P-080. The sequence goes on along the minus strand of NZ_JARVRR010000002.1, from coordinate 110,143 downwards.
TCCTTGATGCGCTTGCGGGTGCCGCGGCTGGCCCAGTCCCCCGAGCGCATGTCGTCGGCGAACGCGCCGACGATGCGGGTGCGGGCGTAGGCGCCGAACGGGATGCCGAGCGTGGGGTCGAAGGCGTCCGCGGCCTGGACGAGGGCGACGGCCCCGACCGAGGCGAGGTCGTCACGCGACAGGTGGGTGGCGCGGGCGCAGACCTCCGAGACGAGGTAGCCGACCAGTGGCAGGTTCTCCACCACCATGGCGTTCCGTTCGGTGCGGTTCATCGCGACTCCCAGTGCGATAGGGGACCTCGTGGTCCGGTGATCGTGACTCCGGGCGCGACGAACGGCCCTCTGATCAGGGCACGTCGACAGGGTTCGCCGAGGAGGCGCGGTGCACCGGACGAGACGTCGTCCGGACCGCAGATGATGCGTGGCGACCGACCCGTCGGGGGCCCGTCGCTGCTCTGCAACGCTACCGAGCCGGAGGGGGGCGGCGGCAGGCCGGGACTGCCCCCAGTGCGGGGGAACGACCGTCATCTCTTCGGGGGACACACCTCGTGCCCTCACCCCCGTACTGGGTCGGACCGCCCCTTCCTCCGAGCGGTGCTTTAAGGCTAGGCGCAGGGTTCGGGCCGATGACTAACGGGCCCCGCGCCTCCGCCGATAGTCACCGGTGCAGAGGACGCCGGGCACTCCTCGCCGACGGACGACGAACCCGACACCCCGATGCGACCGACCGAGGAGGCCCCCATGGGCGCGAACGAACTCTCCGCGCTGCTCTGGCGAGAGCGCGAGCTGCTCGAGCTGCTGACCTTCAAGCTCGAGGAGGAGCAACTGCTGCTCACCGCGGGCCGCAGCCGCTGGGTCGACCACGCCACGCGCGAGGTCGAGCAGGTGCTCGGTCGCCTCCGTTCCGCGGGGCTCGAGCGGAGCGTCGAGGTGTCGGCCGTCGCCCGCGAGTGGGGCACCGACGAGGAGGCCCCCTTGCGCGAGATCATCTCCGCGGCACCGTCCGGCCCGTGGGGCGAGATCTTCACCGCCCACCTCCGCGCCATGACCGAGCTGACCGGGCGCATCGCCCAGCTGCGCGACGAGAACGAACGCTTCCTGCGGGCCGCCGCCCGCGCCACGCAGGAGACCCTGGCCACCGCGTCCACGGGCCCCGCGACCGCGACGTACGACGCGACGGGCCAGACCGGTCACGCGAGCTCGGCCAGCGCCTCCGGCGGTCACCTCTTCGACGGGCGGCTCTGACGTGGTGAGCACCTTCGGCAGCCTGGCCACCGCATACCGCGGGCTGACCGCGGCCCGCACCGGGCTCGACGTGGTCGGCCAGAACATCGCCAACGTCAACACCGAGGGCTACACGCGGCAACGGGTCACGCAGTCCTCGATCGAGGCGGCCGCCCGCGTGGGCGTGTTCTCGAACGGCGTCCAGCCCGGACAGGGCGTGTCGGTCGACGGCATCGCCCGCATCGGCGACCGGTTCGCCGACGCCCAGGTCCGCGGCGCCGCCGGGGCAGCCGGCTACCAGGGCGTGCGGGCGTCGGTCACGGCCGCCCTGGAGTCGTCCCTGAACGAGCCCAGCACGACCGGCATCGCCTCGCAGCTGACGAAGTTCTGGTCCGCCTGGCAGGACGTGTCGAACGACCCCTCGGCTGCGGCCCCTGCGGCCGTCCTGCTCGGCCAGGCGAACACGATCGCCCAGACCCTCTCGACCGGCTACAAGGCCGTCGACGACCAGTGGACCTCGCAGCGTCAGCAGCTCGACGGCCTCGCCTCGCAGCTCAACTCGGCCGCGACCCAGGTGGCCGACCTCAACGTGCGCATCCGCACCGCGACCCAGCAGGGCGTCAGCACCAACGAACTGGTGGACGCCCGCTCGGCACTGACCGAGAAGATCGCGACGCTCGCCGGAGGCACGGTGCGCGACAACGCGGACGGCACGGTCGACGTCCTGGTCGGCGGCAACGCCCTGGTGTCGGGCGACTCGGCCCGCCAGGTGAAGGTGACCGGCGACTACACCCTGGCCACCGCCTCCTCGGGGGTCTCGCTCGAATGGACCCACCGCGCCGGCGACCCGATCTCGCTCGACGGCGGCAGCATCGCCGGTTCGCTGTCGGTGCTCGCCCCGGCCGCGCCCGGCGGCACCGGCGGGGTGCTGGCCGAGGCCGCCGCGAGCTACGACGCCCTCGCGACCCAGCTCGCCAGCCAGGTGAACGCCGTGCACGCGACCGGCACGACCGCCGACGGCACCACGGGCCACGACTTCTTCGCCCTCACCGCCGGGGTGCCCGCGGCGCGCGGCCTCACCGTGCTGCCGACCGGCGCCTCGACCATCGCGTCGGGCAACGGCACGGGGGGCGCCCTCGACGGGTCGATCGCCCGCGCCGTCGGCCGGATCGGACTCTCGACCGGATCGCCCGACCGCGCCTGGGGCTCGATCGTCAGCACGATCGGGGCCACGGCCCGCACCGAGGCCGACCGCTCGACCCTAACCGACCTCGCGGCGACGTCCGCCAAGGGGCGCCAGCTCTCGACCGCCGGGGTCAGCCTCGACGAGGAGAACGTCAACCTGCTCACCTATCAGCACGCCTACCAGGGCGCGGCCCGCGTCATGACCGCGATCGACGAGATGCTCGACACGTTGATCAACGGCATGGGACGGGTCGGGAGGTAACCGATGATCACCCGCACCACGAACCAGATGGCGATGCTCACCGCGCAGCGCAACCTGCAGACCAGCTCGTACCGGGTCGACCAGGCCCAGCAGCGGGCCGCGAGCCTCGACCGCATCTCGAAGCCGTCGGACGATCCGGCCGGCACGGCGGACGCCCTGCGGGTCAAGGCCGAGCAGGCGGCCAACGTGCAGTTCTCCCGCAACGTCGGCGACGGCAACGGGTGGCTCTCGCTGGCCGACTCGGCGCTGTCGTCCACCGACGACGTGCTCAAGAAGGTGCGCGACCTCACGGTGCAGGGCGCCAACACCGGCGCGCTGTCGCAACCCGCCCTCGACGCCATCGCGACCGAGATCGACGGTCTCAAGGCCGACCTGCTCGCCGTGGCGAACACCTCGTACAACGGCCGCAGCGTCTTCGCCGGCACGTCGGACGCGGGCGTCGCCTTCCGCCCCGACTTCAGCTACACCGGCACCCCGGGCTCGTCGGTCACCCGCCAGATCGGCGTCGAGACCGACGTGCGCGTCGACGCCGACGGAGCCGCCGCCTTCGGCACCGGCGCCGACTCGGTCTTCAGCATGCTCGACCGCATCGCCACCGACCTGCGCGCCGGCGTCAACGTCGGCACGCGGCTCACCGAGGTCGACGCCCGGTTGACGGCCGTGCGCGGCGTACAGTCCGACATCGGGGCACGACAGTCCCAGATCCTGAGAGCCGAGGACACCCTCTTGGACACCAAGACCACGCTGGAGGCGCAGCGCGCCGGCATCATGGACCTCGATCTCGGCGAGGCCGTGCTCGACCTGCAGATGCAGAACAACTCGTACCAGGCGGCCCTCGCGGTCACCGCCAAGGTGCTGCAGCCCACGCTGATGGACTTCCTCCGATGAGCGCGAACGCCGCCCGCGAGGTCGCGGGCTCCGTCGTGACGTTCGTCGCGCCTCCGTTCGGTCTCGAGCCGCTCACCGACTTCTCGCTCGAGCGCATCGACGGCGCCCACGGGCTCTTCGCCCTGCGGGCGAGCGGGTCCGAGGTGCGACTGTTCGTGCTCGACGCGTCGGTGCACCTGCCCGACTACTCGCCCGTCGTGTCGGACGACCAGTCCGCCACCCTCGACCTGCAGGACGCCGCCGACGCCCTGCTGCTCGTCGTCGCGACGCCCGCGTCGACCGGCATGACGGTCAACCTGCTCGCGCCGATCGTGGTCAACGTGCGCACCGGAGCGGGCGCCCAGTTGATCCTCGAGGGCCAGGACTGGCCGCTGCGCGCCGAGCTGAGCCCCCGCGCGTAGCCGCCTGCCGGCGGGAGGGCACCGGGTCGCCCGTCGGCTGGGCACGGGCTCGCCCCTCGGCTGGGCACGGGCTGCGAAGGCGGTCACGGTGTGGTGACGACCGATGCGGCCGTCGCGCCCATCGGCTTGCCTGGGACCCAGGAGGCGCGATCATGATCACGACACCCCGCACCACACGGCACCGGTTCGCCGTCGGCACGATGGCGGCGGTCACCGCCGTCCTGCTCGTCGGCTGCTCCACGGGGGACGACGCATCGGGTTCGGGCGGCCCGGCCGCCACGCGTCCGGCGTCCGAGACCCCGACCGACCCGACGGCCGCGGCCGGACCCGGCCCGGTCGCGCCGACCACCGACGCGACCGCCGTCACCGTCGCGGCCGACGCCGTGACGATCGACGTCGCCACGGACCTGGCCGCCCCCTGGTCGGTCGTGCGACTCGACACCGGGTCGTCGTTCGTCAGCCTGCGCGACACCGGCACCGTGCTCGAACTGCTCGCCGACGGCAGCACCCGCGAGGCCGGCACGATCGGCGGGGTCGTGCACGAGGGCGAGGGCGGGCTGCTCGGCCTGGCCGTGCTCGCGGGTTCGCCGTCGTACCTCTACGCCTACGCCACGACCGCCGACGACAACCGCGTCGTGCGCGCGCCGATCACGGGTGAGGTCGGCTCGTACGGCCTGGGCGAGCAGGAGACGGTGATCACGGGCATCCCCAGGGCGAGCAACCACGACGGCGGCCGCATCGCGTTCGGCCCGGACGGGGCCCTGTACGTGACGACCGGCGACGCGAACCAGCGGCCGAACGCCCAGGACCCCGGCTCGCTCGGCGGAAAGGTGCTGCGCGCGACCGCGATCGGCGGCGTGCCCGACGACAACCCCGAACCCGGGTCGCTCGTCTACTCGCTCGGCCACCGCAACCCGCAGGGCATCGCCTGGGACGCCACCGGCGCCGCCTGGGCGGCCGAGTTCGGGCAGAACACCTACGACGAGCTCAACGCCCTCGAGCCCGGGGCGAACTACGGCTGGCCGGACGTCGAGGGGCGCGGCGACGTCGCGGGCTTCGCGGACCCGGTGCTGCAGTGGTCGACCGACGACGCCAGCCCGAGCGGCCTCACGGCGGTCGGCACGACGCTCTACCTGGCCGGGCTCGGCGGCGAGAAGCTGTTCGAGATCCAGGTGGCGCCCGGCTCCGAGGCCGTGCCGACCGAACTATTCGCCGGCGACCGGTCGCTCGGCCGCATCCGCGACGTCCTGCCCGGTCCCGACGGCACCCTCTGGCTCGTGACGAACAACACGGACGGGCGCGGCACGCCGAGCGCCGGCGACGACCGCATCGTCAGCGTCACCCTCACCCCGGCCCCCTGACCCGGCGGGCGCCACCGGTGGAGGCGGTGGCCGAGTTCCGCGCTCGACCCGAGGAGGCGCGGGTCGAGTTCCGCACACCGGCCCCAGGAGGCGCGGGTCGGGTTCCGCACACCGGCCCCGACACTCGCTCACACGCTGCGCGCCGCGCGGCCCGTTCGGGGGCCGGGCGGTTACCCTCGTACTCGATGAGCCAGCACGACCGACCCGACACGACAGCACCCGGCAGCGCCCGCCCCCAGACCGTGCCGCCGGGGTTCGCCGCGCCCGTCGTGCGCGGGACCGGAGGCGCCGGCGGCTTCGACCCCGTCAGCCTGCGCACGGCCGTCGACGTGCCCGTCGCCGAGGCCCGCCTCGCCGCCCTGGGCCAGAGCCGCAGCACCGCCGCCCTCGGCGAGCGCGCCGACCTGCTGCGCCTGCTCGGCCGCCTCGACGAAGCCCTGGCCATCGCCGAAGAGGCGTTCCGTCTGGCGCACTTCACCGGCGACCGGGCCGACTCGACGGCGGCCCGCATCCGACGGGCCCACATCTTCCGCGAGCAGGGCAAGCTCGACCGTGCACTGAACGACCTGCACACCAGCCGCATCACGGCCGCCACCGAAGAATGGCGCGAGCTCGAGGCCGCCGCCGCCGAGCTCGAGGGCTACACGCTCTACGACCTGGGCCGCAACGAAGAAGCGCGCGAGACCCTGGCCAAGGCGCTCGAGGCGTACGAGGCGTCCGGTGCCCCGCGCGACCGGACGAACGGCCTCCGTGTCGCGATCGAGGGCGTCATGCGCGCCTACCTCAGCGACACCGGCCCCCAGCCACGACTCGAGGCCCCGGCCGTGGGTGACACGAACCCGGTGCCGCTCCAGCCCCTGACCGCGTCGCCGACGTCGGCCACTGCCCCGGCCCGATCCCAGGGCCGGACCCAGGTGCCCCGCTTCGACGGCATCGCCTCGCTCTACGGTGGTGCGCCCACGTCGACGCCGGCGTCCGCTCCCGCCCCGGCTTCTGCTCCGGAGGTGCCCGCGGGCACCGCGGCCTCCGGCGACGGCGCGGGGGCCGAGGCCGTCCCCGCCCGCCAGCCCATGGACGCCGCGCGCACCGCCGCGATCAGCTTCGACCCCGAGTCCATGCCCGACGAGGCCGCGGCGTCGCCGGTGGCCGAGGCCGCCGCCGCCCGCGCCGAGAAGGTCGCCGCGACGGCTCCGGCCGCACCACGCGACGGTGGGCTCTGGGGCAAGATCAGCCACCTCGCCGAGCGTGCCGCGGGTCACCGCGACCGCGACTCCGACGAGTTCGACGCCGAGCGGCGGGGCGACGCCGGGCGTCGCGGCGCCGACGAGGGCCGCACCGTTGACCGCCCCCGCACGGGCGGCACCGGCGTGACGGGCGTGGTCGACGGCCTCCCGCGCGACGACGAGCCCACCACCTGGCCGTTCCCGCGGCGCTGATCCGCGCCTCCTGACCTCGACGTGGCCGACCTCGACCGGGTGCGGCGCTGGGCCGCCGCGCTCATCGACCTGCACCTCGACCCCGCCGTGTGGACCTTCGGCTTCGACAACGCCAAGACGCGCGCGGGCCTGTGCAACTACACGACCAAGCGCATCACGGTCTCGCGGCACCTCGCCGGCCGCTACGACGACGACGAGATCCACCAGGTGCTGCTCCACGAGGTCGCCCACGCCCTCGCCGGCTCCCGCGCCGGTCACGGTCCCCGGTGGAAGGCCGTCGCCACCGACCTGGGCTACGTCGGCTCGCGCCTGCACGACGGAGCCATCGCCAGCGAGCTCGCCCCGTGGGTCGGGGTCTGTCCGGCGGGGCACGAGCACTTCCGCTACCGCCAACCGGCGCGACCCCTCGCCTGCGGGAAGTGCTCGCGGCGGTACGACCCGGCCCACCTCATCACCTGGACGAAGCGCGCGGTCTGACACCGCGCCTCCCGGGCCCGGTCCGCGCCGGACGAGGGCCGTCAGGAAGCGCGTAACCGGTTAGGGTGGTCAGGTGCAGACCGGACAGTGGCTCAGATCCGACACCGACACCCGGTGGTTCTTCGACTCGGGCGCGCTCAGCCTCGACTTCGCGTACCTCGGCGGGTTCCGTGCCGGGTCGCGCTTCGGCCCGGAGTCGGGCCTCGACCTGCCCGCCGACGGGTCGACCCCCTGGGACGGCCTCCTGCTGCCCGCCGACCTCGACGACTGGATCGGCGAGCGCTTCGACGGCATCGCGGGCTCGGCCGGCGACCGCGAGCTCGCCGACGCCCGGGGCCTGCGCGACGCGGTCGCCCGGCTCGCGGTCGCCGCGGCCGACGGCACCTCGACCGACCCCGACGACGTCGACACCCTCAACCTGTTCGCGGCCCTGCCCGACGTCCCGCCGTCGCTCGAGGGCGGACGACGCCAGGCCGGGGCCGGGCGCCTGCGGCTCGGGCAGGCGATGGCGTCGGTCGCGCGCGACGCGGTGACCCTCTTCACGGCCGTCGGCTTCGTCGGCGGACCGGACTCGCGCCTCCGTCGGTGCACGAACGAGGCGTGCGGACTCGTCTTCTTCGACGAGTCGCGCGCGGGCAGCCGCCGCTGGTGCTCGATGCAGCGGTGCGGCAACCGGGCCAAGGTGCGGGCGCACCGGGCCCGGGCCGCGAGGGGCTGAGCCTCCCCCGGCCGAGGTCGGAGTCGCGCACGATGTTCGGCCGCTCCGCTCGGCCACCCTGTCCGGCCCGCTCGGCCACCGCCCGAGCCGGCTGACCCGCTCAGCCTCCGCGCAGGCACCCAGCCCGGCGTGCCACCCGGCACCCCGCACGCTCTCCCCGCCACGCTCTCCCCGCCACGAAGTAAACAACCCGCCAAGTAATCGCGTGGCGGGCTGTTTACTTCGTGGCGGCGTAACAGGTGCGGGGTCGACGGGCGACGGGCGACGGTCGGTCAGTCGACGACCGAGACGTCCTTCCAGAAGGCGACGTAGCCCGAGTAGTCCTTGCCGACGCGATCGAACGAGGTCGGGATCGGGGTCGGGTAGCTCCAGGCACGGTCCTGCAGCAGGTCGTCGCCCGACGTGACGCTGAAGTACTGCGTGTCGCCCTTCCACGGGCAGTGGTACTGGGTGGGGCTCTCGGTCAGCAGGTCGGAGTTCACGCTCGCGGGCGGGAAGTACCAGTTGCCCTCGATCGAGATCAGCTCGTCCCTCGGGGCCTCGGCGACGACGGTTCCGTCGGTGAGCACTGCCTTCATGGTTCCTCCTGCGGTCGGGGCGACGTTCGGGTCGCTCTGGCCGCAACGCTACGCCGAGGGGGTGAATTCCCCTCGGGAGCCCGACGGGGCCACGACGGCGAGGGCAGCGGAGGACGAGGAGGCGCGGGCCGCGTCGACCACGTCGCCCCGGTCGGTGGCGACCAGCTCGGCCGCCGAGGCCGAGGCCGTCAGCAGGTGCGACGAGGCCCGGGCGAGCGCCCCGGAGGCGGCGCAGGCGACGGCGGCCTCGGGGGACGAGAAGTCGATGCCGACCGCGGCGAGCGCGTCGACCACCGCTCCGGCGGCGAGCTGGTCCTCGACGGCGGGCCGGAACCCGTCCGCGTCGACCGCCCCCGCGGCGACGATCGCCACGAGGGCACGGTCGCCTCGTCGGGCCTGACGCTCGACCACGTGCCGGGCCACCTCGGGTGCCGCCCCGGCGCCGGTGACGACCAGGACGTCGGCCCCGCTCGCGACTTCGGGCAGACCGGCGACGACGCGCACGGTCTCGTCCCGCGTCAGCGTGCCGTGCCCGTCGAGCACGTCGACCACGACGAGGACGTGCGCGCCCGGGGCGATGCGGGCGGCTCCGGCCACGCCGTGGTCGAACCTCACCTGGTACTTCTGCTGGCCGTGCGGACTCATCCGACCAGCGTAGGCAGCCGCACTCGGACGCCGCCCGTGCGTGACGCGACGTGACGTGCGATCAGGCGGCGGGAGTTGGATCGGGGCATGCACGTGCAGCTCAAGCTCCGCCTCGCCTGCCCCGTCGATGTCGCGACCGACGCCCTGCGCGACCCTCGGGTCATGGTCGCCGTGACGAAGCCGCTGGTGGTCTACCGGTCCGAGTCGCCGTCGGGCTTCCCCGACCGCTGGACCGAGGAGGCGCACCCGGTGTCGGCGAGCATCCTCGGCGTCCTGCCGCTCGGCAGCACGCACGTCGACCTCGACTGGCACGAACGCGACGGTGCGTGGATCCAGCGCGACACCGGACGGGGCACGAGCGGCCAGTTCGCCCGGATGCGCATCAACCACCGGATGGCCGTCGTGCCGGACGGTCCGGGCCACACGCTGCTGCGCGACCGGCTCGAGTTCCACGCCGGGCCGTTGGGCCTCGTGCTCTGGCCCGGGCTCTGGGCGACCTGGCAGTGGCGCGCCCTGCGGATGAAGGCCCTCGCCCCGACCTGGCGCGGGGCGTCGACCCACCCGAAGCACGTCTGACCCGCTCCGCGGTCCGCAGCAGCACTCAGCCGTGGCAGGTCGGCCGTCGCAGGTCGACCGCTCCGCGTCAGCCCCAGAAGCCGGCGTGCACGGCCGAGGCCTCGTCGAGGAGGGCCGGTCCCGAGACCGACACCGCGCCTCCTCCACGCGCGAAGACCTCGCGGCAGGGCAGGTCGAGCGTCGCCTCGCCCTCCTGCTCGGTGACCATGCCGAGCAGCTGCTGTTCGGCGAGCGCGTAGACGACCCGGCCGATGCCGGCCCAGTGGATCGCTCCGGCACACATCGCGCACGGTTCGGTGCTCGTGTAGAGGGTCGCGGCCTTGAGCGTCGGCTTGTCGAAGCGCTGCGCGACGAGCCGGACGAGGTTCGTCTCGGCGTGGCCCGTCGGGTCGCCCTCGGTGACGACCGTGTTCTCGGCCTCGACCACGTCTCCGTCGGCCGTGAGCACCAGGGAACCGAAGGGATGGTTGCCGTGGTCGCGAGCCTGCTGCGCGACCACGATCGCGCGGTGCAACCGCGCCAGGTCGGCCGAGGTGACGGTGGGGTCGGGAGTCGTGGTGTCGGTCGTCATGGGGCGAGCGTAGCCAGGGAGCACCGTCCGCCGCGGCCGGGACGGCGAGCTGTGGACGGGCGACCTGCCTGTGAGCGAGCCACGGGCACCGGGGCGACCGCCTGCGTACGGTGGCAGAGGTGACCGACCCGACCCGCGCCTCCTCGTCCACCGGTGAGACCTCCGCCGACGCCGGCGTCGACGCCTCTGCCGAGACCACCGCCGACGCCGACGACAGCACCTCCCCGACGCCCGCCCAGGGAGCGCTCGACATCGCCTCGTGGCGGCGGACGATCCACGGGCTCTACCGCGACGTGCGCGAGGCGACCGACCTGGCGGCGGCGCACGACCTGTGGCGACGCACCCGCGACGAGCTGTTCTCGACGCACCCCTCGACCCCGCTGCTGCCCGAGGACCGCCCCGACTTCACCGGCCTGCCGACGAAGCCGTACGACCCGGCCTGGCGCTTCGAGGTGTCGGTCGAGCCGGCCGAACCGCGACGCATGGTGGTCGAGACCGGCACCGACGGCGACGTGCTCTTCGACCTCGTCGGCGTGGCCGACGTGCCCGGCGTCGGCAGCCTCGACGTGTGGAAGCTGGCGCAGTACGCCGGCGGCCTGTTCATCCCCGTCAAGGACGCGCTGGCGGGCGGGCCCGGCGGCACCTACGGCGGCGGGCGCTACCTGATCGACTCGGTCAAGGGTGCCGACCTCGGCGCCGGCGGCGAACCCGGCACGATCGTGCTCGACTTCAACTTCGCGTACAACCCCAGCTGCGCCTACGACCCCGCCTGGGCCTGCCCGCTCGCCCAGCCCGGCAACACGGTCGCGGTCGAGATCCCCGTCGGCGAACGGTACGGGCGCGCGCACTGATCGGGGCCCGCGGGCGGACGCGCGCACCGCTCGAACCCCGCGGGGGGACGCGCGCCTAGCCCTTCGGCTCGGAGTCGACCTCCACCGCGACGCCGTAGTCGTCACCGCCGTCCGTGCTGATCACCGAGACCGAGTCGTAGACGACCTCGGAGCCCGGGGTCCTGACGTCGCAGTGCACCTCCGCCTGGTCGACGACGGAGACCGCGTCGTCGCCGCAGTCGACGTCGGGGCGCATGCCGACCTCCTTCTCGAGGGCGTCGGCGACCGTGGTGGCGAAGGCGCTGGACGACACGGTCCGGTCGATCGAGGCCGAAGCGGTGCAGCCGGCCAGGGCCGTCGCCAGGACGGAGGCGGTGATCACGCTCGAGACGACTGTCGATGTGCGCATGGGGGCAGGCCTTCCCGGACGAGGAGGGGACCGCGGTGCGTGCCCCCGGAGCCGCGGCCTTCGCGCCCCCGACGTGTAGCCAACCACGTCGTCCGGTCGGTAGAACGACAGGTCGATCCTCGCGCACACGTCGACTAGCGTCGGATCATGACCCCGACGACGCCGCCCACCACCCCGTCGAGCCCCTCGAGCCCGTCGAGCCCAGAGGTCGTGACGCAGGCGCTGCTCGACCTCGGCTCGCGACCCGAGCACCCCTTCACCACGAGCATCGAGGGCGGACGCATCGTCTTCACCTGGGTCTACGACAAGGCGTCGGGGCCGTTCGGCAGCCGGGAGCAGTCGTACCGGCTGCGCATCACGCTGATCCCCGAGACCTCCGAGTACAAGAGGTCCGAGATCGGCGTCGAGCGGCAGCGCGGCTCGGTCAGCGGCTCGTACACGTTCAACTCGGCGAAGGTCGTCGGCCCGGTCAAGCGCACCCTCGAAGCCCACGGCTGGCACCGCCGACGCACGGCGCTGGGCAAGGCCATCCGGCGCCTGTTCTCGTAGCGGACGGTCGTCGGAGGTCAGGAGGCGCGGTGGGGGCGAGGCGTCCCGAGGGGCCGACCCGCGCCTCCTCGGCTCGTCCCCGGCGCCGCCACGCGGCGCCCCGCACGGCCGTGCACACCACACCCGTCGCGTTTTCCGGCGCCAGCCGCTAGGCTGGGTTCACTTGCGAGCCGGCCCGATCGGCTCCCTGCGTCGTAGCACGCCCCTCACCGCCTCTCCGTCCTGGCACACACCCAGGCAGACCAGCAGGCGCGCGAAGCTCACTCTGCGGCGAAACGATCGTGCACACCTGCACCGTCGCCACACCTCGAGCCCGGCTACGACAGCCGTCCTCCCGGCACTGCCCCGCCCTCGTGCGAGCACGTCCCCGACGTGCCTCCTCACCAGCAGGCGGCCAGGCAGCCTCGGCCCGGCTCGACACCGATGCCCCGAAAGGTGCACCACATGTCAACGAACACCCTCGACACCGAGAACACCACCGGCGCCACGAGCGTCGACGAGACGGCCGACGCCGTCACCTTCAGCTCGCTGGGCGTGCCCGCCCCGATCGTGAAGTCCCTCGCCGCGGAGGGCAAGACCACCGCGTTCCCGATCCAGGTCGACACCCTGCCCGACACCCTCGGCGGTCGCGACGTCCTCGGCCGCGGCAAGACCGGCTCGGGCAAGACCCTCGCCTTCTCCATCCCCATGGCCGCACGCCTCGGCGGCAAGCTGGCCGGCGGCAACCGCCGCGCCGGACGCCCCCTCGGCCTCGTCCTCGCCCCCACCCGCGAGCTCGCCACGCAGATCGACGCCGTCCTCGCCCCGCTCGCCGAGGCCTACGGCATGCGCACCACCACGATCTTCGGCGGCGTCTCGCAGAACCGTCAGGTGCAGGCCCTCAAGGCCGGCGTCGACATCATCATCGCCTGCCCCGGCCGCCTCGAAGACCTCATGAAGCAGGGCTTCGTCAAGCTCGACGCGATCGAGATCACCGTGCTCGACGAGGCCGACCACATGGCCGACCTGGGCTTCCTGCCCGGCGTCACGCGCATCCTGAAGGCCACCCCGAACGACGGCCAGCGCCTCCTCTTCAGCGCCACCCTCGACAACGGCGTGGACAAGCTGGTCAAGCAGTTCCTCCACAACGAGGTGCTGCACTCGGTCGACGAGGCCAACTCGCCCGTCGCCAAGATGACCCACCACGTCTTCGAGACGCCCGACGTCGACAGCAAGAACGCGCTCATCCAGAAGCTCGCGAGCGGCCAGGGCCGTCGCATCCTCTTCATGCGCACCAAGCACCACGCGAAGAAGCTCGCCAAGAAGCTCACCGAGTCGGGCATCCCCTCGGTCGACCTGCACGGCAACCTGTCGCAGCCGCAGCGCGACCGCAACCTCGCCGCCTTCCAGGACGGTTCGGCCCGCGTGCTCGTCGCCACCGACGTCGCCGCCCGTGGCGTGCACGTCGACGACATCGAGCTGGTCATCCACGTCGACCCGCCGACCGAGCACAAGGCGTACCTGCACCGCTCGGGCCGCACCGCCCGCGCCGGAGCCGAGGGCGACGTCGTCACCCTCGTCATCCCCAGCCAGAAGCGCGACGTCGCCCAGCTGATGAAGAAGGCGGACATCCGCCCGACCATCACCGCCGTGACGCCGAACTCGCCCGAGGTCGACGCCCTCGTCGGCCAGGTCGCCGCCTACGTCAAGCCCTCGCCCAAGGCTGCCGTCCAGCAGCAGCAGGGTGGCGGCGGACGCTCGCAGGGCGCGAACGCCCAGCGCAAGCGCGCCGCCCGTCAGGACTCGCAGGGCAACCCCATCGCCCGCCAGGACCGTTCGGGTCGCCCCAGCCAAGGAGGCGCGGGTCGCGGTTCCGACGCCGGTCGCGCCGGTGCCGGTGCCGGTCGTTCGGGTGGCTCGCGTGACGGCGGCCGCCAGGGTGGCCGCGACGGCGCCCGCCGCGACGCCGCTCCCCGCGGTGGCGCCTCGACCTTCTACTCGACCGAGTCGGGCCGCGGTTCGTCCACGCCCGTCCGCGACGACGCCCGTGGCACGCGCGACGGTGCTCGCGACGAGACCCGTGGCACCCGCCAGACCGGTCGCCGCGCCCAGAGCAGCGGCACCCAGAGCGACGGCGGCCAGAGCCGCACCAACGCCGTCCGCAACGACCAGGCCGAGTTCGCCGCATCGCTCGGCGGCTCGCGCGAGGGCGGCCAGCGTGACGGCGGCCAGCGCAGCGGCGGACGCCGCGCCTCGTCCGAGGGCGGCCGTCCCGGCTCGCTCAAGGTCGGCGGCCTCGTCGGCGGCAAGGCCCGCACCGGCGGCGGCCAGCGCGGCGGTCGCTGACCCGACCCGCTGCCACACCCCCGAACCGGCGTGACACCCTCTGATCCGAGGGTGTCACGCCGGTTCGGGGGTGTTGCGCTGCCAGCCCCCTCAGCGCACCCCGGCGCGCGCGAGGGCCCGCACCATGGGCTCGGCGCGCAGGGCGTCGCCCCAGGTCCATCGGACGACCGTGCGCACGCCGGGCAGCGCTCGCAGATCGTCCTCGCGCCGCTTCTCGTCGATCACGACCTGCTCGGGGCTGCGCCCGGCCCGCATCCGTTCGTCGCGGTACTTCACCTCGCCGTCGAACTCGCCGATGATACCGAACTGCGGCCACCAGAAGTCCACGAAGCCGATGAGGGGGCCCGTCACCGGGAACCGGGCCTGCAACTCGGGCCCCGTGAGCCCCGCAGCCCTCATGCCCGCCCGGCTCAGCGACTCACCCGGCGACTCGGACCGCTCGTCGGCGAACGCGACGGCGACCGCCGCCCGTCGACGCCCGGGCACCCCGGGCCGTGCGGCCAGGGCGGCCTCGAGCGCGGACCGGTCGTACGCGCCCGCGTGCAGCCCGTGGTCGAGCACGACGGTCGCCCCGCGCAGGTCGCGCCGGCGCACGCTGTCGACGGCCGCTCGGGCGGCACCCACCACGGGCAGCCCGTCGACCGTGTCGATCTCGCCGTCGCCGAGGGGCGCCGCGTGCTGGTGGACGGACCCGGTCACCTTGTCGCGAGCGCGCTGACGTGCCACGACGTGCACCCGTCGAGGCCACTCGCCCAGCAGCGGAAACCCCCGAATGGCGAGGGCGGACTCGTGGGAGACGACGGCGTCAGGTCCGAGCCGGGGCAGCACCGCGTGCACGCGGGCGGTGTGCTGCGACGCCGGGCCGAGCGACCGCCAGTCGTCCGTCCGGACGTACACGCCGGCGGCGAGCCTCACCGCGAGGCCACGTCGCGCGTCCCGCTCGATGGACGAGGCATCCACGCCGTCGTCGACGAGCCGGGAACGACGGATGAGCAGGCCTGACGTGTCGCGCATCGGTCCAGCGTGGCCGAGCGCCGCCCGGGACGCGGCCCGCGCCTCCTCGCCTGTGGAGAGGCGCCAGGCGACACCCCCGAACCGGCGAGACACCCCGAGATCCGAGGGTGTCACGCCGCATCGGGGGTGTTGCGAGCGGCGCTAGTGCAGGGCGCCGACGGAGGCGAGGGCGCTGCGCAGCAGGGTGCCGCGCCCGCCCTCCATCTCGGCGGCGACCTCGTCGGAGGCGGCCTGGTGCGGCGTCAGCCAGGTGAGCTCGAGGGCGTCCTGCCGCGGGTCGCACGTGCCCGTGACGGGCACCACGTACGCGAGCGACACCGCGTGCTGACGCGGGTCGGTGTAGACCGACGAACCGGGCAGCGGGAAGTACTCGGCGACCTGGAACGGCACCGGAGACGGCGGCAGCTGGGGGAAGGCCATCGGCCCGAGGTCTTTCTCGAGGTGGCGGAACAGCGCGGTGCGCAGGCTCTCGCCGTACATCACCCGGCCCGACACGAGCATGCGCGAGATCGACCCCTCGTCGGAGGCGCGGAGCAGCACCCCGACCTCGGTCACGACCCCCAGGCCGTCGGTCCGCACGGGCACGGCCTCGACGTAGAGGATCGGCAGGTGCTGACGCGCCTGGAAGAGCTCGTCCTCCGAGAGCCAGCCGGGATTGGGGTCGGGGTCGGGTGTCCGCACGGAGCTCATGGGCCATTCTTACCGGCTCGGGGGCCCGATCGCGTGACGTGACGCTACGGGCGAACAGCACCGGCCCCGATGTCGGCACCCGTCGCTAGGCTCGGCCCATGGTGCAGATCGACCCGTCCCTCGTCCAGTGGTCCGCCGTCGAGGCCGAGCGTGACGGGCGTCCCCTCCTCGTGTTGCTGCACGGCGTGGGCTCGCACGAGGGCGACCTGATCGCGCTCGCCCCCTACCTGCCGCAGCAGTTCGTGGTCGCGTCGCTGCGGGCACCACTGCCCCACGGCGACGGCTTCTCGTGGTACCCGCTGTCGACTCCCGGCGCACCCGATCCGGGCGCCGTCGACGACGCGGCCGAGGCCGTGCTCGCCTGGCTCGACTCGCTCGGGGCGCACCATCCGTCCGTCAGCCTGCTCGGGTTCTCGCAGGGCGGGTCGCTCTCGCTGCAGCTGCTCCGTCACGCGCCCGAGCGGTTCGCGTTCGCGGCCGTGCTCGCCGGGTTCGTGGTCCCCGCCGCGGGCGACGACGCCACGCTCGAGCGCGCGGCCGCACGCGACGACGCCGTCACGGCCGCCCGCCCCGCCGTCTTCTACGGTCGCGGCGACGTCGACCAGGTCATCCCCGCCGACGCCGTCGAGCGCACGTCCGCCTGGCTCGAGACGCACGCCGACGCCGAGCAGACCGTCTACCCCGGGCTGGCCCACGGCATCTCGCAAGAAGAACTCGACGACCTCAACGCGTTCATCGGTCGCGTCACCGCCGCGCCGGTGGTCGACGGCGGTGCCTCCGTGGTGGCCGGCGAGGCCGCCTCCGCCGACTGACCACCGGGCCCCACCCGGCCCCGCACCACCCGACGAACGAAGGAGGCGCGCGATGGCGACGCTCTCGGTGTCCGGTTCCGCCACCCACCGCCACCGTGCCGAGCGCGGCGTCGTCCACCTCGCCGTGGGCTTCGACGGCGACGACCGCGAGGAGGTCGTCCGCGACACCGCCGCGGTGCACTCCCGCCTCACCGAACAGGCCACTGCCTGGCGCCGCCAGGAGGCCGCCACCTGGTGGAGCGCACAGAGCGTCACGGTCGCGGTCGAGACCGAGGCGACGACCGACCGGGGCGACGGGGCCGACGCGACCCGCGCCTCCTCGGTGGTGCGGTTCCGCACCCGGGCCGCCGTCGACGTGCGGTTCAGCGACTTCGACGCGTTGGCGTCGTGGGTGGGCGACGTCGCCGTCGAACCGGGCGTCACCGTCGAGTGGATCGAGTGGTCGCTCAGCCACGACCGCCGGCCCGAGGTCGAGAAGGCCGTGCGGGTCGCCGCGATCGCCGACGCGGTCACCCGGGCCGGCGACTACGCCGAGGCGCTCGGGCTCGGTCGGCCGACGCTGCAGTCGGTCTTCGAGCCGGGGTTGCGGCCCGGCGCTCCCGGTGGAGGCAGCCCGTTCGGCCTGGCCCGTGCCGTCGCGACGTTCTCGTCGGGCGGCCCCGTGGCGTTCGACCTGCACCCGGACGACATCGAGGTCACCGCCGAGGTCAGCGCCGACTTCGTCGCCTGACCCGTCTCCGGGCCCGACCGACCGGCAGGCCCGCCTCCCGCCTCACAGCAGCCGGTGCCACACCCCCTCGACGCCGATCGGCACGAACCCGACGGCCTCGTTGACCGCGAGCATGGGCCGGTTCTCCTCGGCGTTGAAGGTCAGCACGGACGGGCGTCCCGGCTTCTCCGCGATCAGTCGGTCGAGGTTGGCGACCTTGACGAGCCAGCCCAGCCGGTGCCCGCGGTGCTCACGCCGCACGAGGGTCATCTGCTGCATCGCGGGCCGCGACGCGTCGTCGGGAACCGCGAGGTCGGAGCACGCGACGAGTCGGCCGGTCGGCACGTGCTCGGCCGCCGCGGTCAGCGAGGCCCGCCCGCTCGCGGCGCGTCGCTGCTCGGCCTCGACCAGGCGGTCGACGGTCCAGACGTCCTCGGGCTCCGGCACGTCACCCATCGGTGCGTCGGTGCTCAACGCGGTCGCCATCGCCGCGACGTCGGACCGCCAGCGCGGAGGCGTGGGGCCGGACCAGGTGTGGACGCGGTACTCGTCCCCCGCCGCGGCGAGCGCCTCGGAGCGGATCGCGGCCAGCGCCTCCTCGTCGACCGGCAGGGGCAGGCGGCTGATGCGCTCGACCTGGCCGAGCGCATAGCCGCGCGAGAGCGCGAACCGGACCTCCGAGGAGGCGCGGGGCACCCATCCGTGACCGGTCGAGGCCTCGAGGCGGTCGCCCGGGGCGGGGCGCGAGCCCTGGCCGGACGCGACGAAGGAGATCGCGTCGGTCCTGCCCGCCGCGCGGGCGACGGCCTCGACGTGGTCGAGCAGGGCCGTGCCGAGCCCCCGGCGGCGGTGCTCGGGGGCGACGGCGACCCAGAGCCAGCAGGTCGTGACGGTCGGGTCGGCGAGCGTCTCGTAGGTGGCCTGGCCGACGATGCGACCACCGGACCGCACCACGAACAGCCGCCGCGGCGTGAACCGGTCGTGCCACTGCGGCAGCTGTTCGGCCGGGCCGAAGTCGAGGTCGCCGAAGCCGAGCACCTCGGCCTGGACGGCGTTCTCGAGGCCGATGGCCTCGACGTAGGCGGCGACGCGTGCGGCGTGGTCAGCGCGGTCGGCGCGGTTGGCATCGGCGTCGTGGCCGGCATCGGCGTCGGCTCCGGCGTCGGAACGGGGCTCGAGGGTGTCGGGCACGACGATCTCGTCGATCACGATGTCGGTCACGGGGGCTCCGGGGTCGAGGCGGGGACGTGGTCCGCCGCCCGGCAGGGCAGCCGACCAGGGTAGCGCCGTCCTCGGCCTCCGCGCCAGGGGGGAGACGGCTCGACCCGCGGCGCGTAGAACGGGGCGATGAGCGATCCCTTCGACCTCGGACGGTACGTCGACGCGCAGGACGCCGGCGGCACCCACGACCAGGCCCTGGCCGAGCTGCGCCGCGGGCGGAAGACCTCGCACTGGATGTGGTTCGTCTTCCCGCAGATCGCCGGCCTCGGCCGCAGCGGCATGGACCGCACCTACGCGATCCGATCGCTCGACGAGGCGCGGGCCTACCTCGCCCATCCCCTGCTCGGCCCGCGCCTGCGCGAGGCGGCGGGCGTCGCGGCCCGGGCGGACGCCGCGAGCGCCGGCGAGCTGATGGGCGGGATCGACGCCCTCAAGCTGCGCTCGTCGATGACCCTGTTCGCGCGGGCCGACCCGGCCGAACCCGAGTTCCGGGCCGTGCTCGATCGATGGTTCGACGGCGTCGAGGACGACCTGACCGTCGCCCGCCTCTGAGCCCGTCCGCGACCGTCCGTCGGCGACGGTTCCTCCCCGGACGAGGAGGCGCGGGTCGTCGCCCCCAGGCGCCGCGCCTCCCCTGCCGGTGTCGGCTCCCCCGGCTACGCTCGTCCGCATGCGCCAGCTCTACCCCGAGATCGAACCCCACGACTCCGGCCTGCTCGACGTCGGCGACGGCCAGCAGGTCTGGTGGGAAGAATGCGGCGACCCCGACGGCAAGCCGGTGGTCTTCCTGCACGGCGGGCCCGGCAGTGGGTCGTCATCCGCGCACCGCCGCCTGTTCGACCCCGACCGGTACCGCATCGTGCTGCTCGACCAACGCGGGGCGGGTCGCAGCACGCCCCACGCCGGCACGTTCGGCACCGACCTCTCGACGAACACGACCCGCCACCTCGTGGCCGACCTCGAGACCCTGCGCGAGCACCTGGGCATCGACCGCTGGCAGGTGTTCGGCGGCTCGTGGGGCTCGACCCTCGCGCTCGCCTACGCCGAGACCCACCCCGACTGCGTCACCGAGCTCGTGCTGCGCGGCATCTTCACCCTGCGCCAGAGCGAGCTCGACTGGTTCTACGAGGGCCCGGCGTCGAACGTCCTGCCCGACCGGTGGCAGGGTTACCTCGCCCCGGTGCCCCCCGACGAGCGGCGCCCCGGCGGGCTGATCGAGGCCTATGCGCGACTCCTCGCCGATCCCGACCCTGCCGTCCACGGGCCCGCCGCCGTGGCCTGGTCGTCGTGGGAGGCCTCGGCGATCACCCTGCTGCCCCGCCCCGACCTGGTCGAGCGGTACTCCGACCCGGCGTTCGCGCTGGCCTTCGCCCGCATCGAGAACCACTACTTCGTCCATCGCGGCTTCCTCGACGAGGGCCAGCTGATCCGCGACGCACACCTCGTCTCGCACATCCCGACGGTCATCGTGCAGGGCCGCTACGACCTGTGCACACCGGCGACGACGGCTTTCGACCTGCACGCCGCCCTGCCCGACGCCGAGTTCGTCCTGGTCGACGACGCCGGCCACGCCTACGACGAGCCGGGCATCCTCGACGCGCTCATCACGGCGACCGACCGCTTCGCGTCCGAGTCGACGCCCTCGCGTGACGAGGCGAGCCGATGACCGTCGTCCTCGCCGGCTGCGGCGACCTCGGCACCGAGGCGGCCCTGCGCTTCGCCGCCCTGGGGCACCACGTCCTCGGGCTTCGTCGCTCGGCCGAGAAGCTGCCCGCGTCGATCGACGGCGTGTCGATCGACCTCGGCGCCACCCGGCCTACGCTGCCCGCCGACACCGAGATCGTCGTCGTCGCCCTCTCGGCCGGGTCCCGCGACGTCGACACCTACCGGGCGTCCTACGTCGACGGCCTGAGGAACGTCCTCGACGCACTCGACGAGGCCGGGGCGGTCGACGCCCAGGTGCTGTTCGTCTCGTCGACCGCCGTGTACGACGTCGACGACGGCAGCGTCGTCGACGAGACCACGCCGGCGACCGGCGCCTCCCCCACGGCCGAGGTCATCCTCGAGGCCGAGGCCCTGCTGCACGCGCGTCGTCCCGACGGCATCGTCCTGCGCCTCGGCGGCATCTACGGCCCGGGCCGGGAGCGGCTCATCACCCAGGTGCGCGACGGTGACGCGCGACTGGCCGAGCCGGCCGGCAGCTCCCCCCACACGAACCGCATCCACCGTGACGACGCGGCGGCCGCGATCGTGCACCTCACCACCACCTCGGCGCCGACCGACGTCCTGTACGTGGGGGTCGACGACGAGCCGTCGAGGCTCGACGACGTGCTGGCGTTCGTGGCCGACGAACTGGGGTCGCCCGTGCCGCCGAGCGCGCCTCCTCGGGGTCGTCAGGCGGGCGGCGACAAGCGGTTGTCGAACGCACGACTGCGCGGTACGGGGTTCACCTTCGAATACCCGACCTTCCGCGAGGGGTACCGGGCCGTGATCGCGGGCGAGGGCGTGCGACACCCCTGAGCCGGGCCCGGCCCGGGCCAGGCGATGCGGGCCTGTCGGACCTAAGCCCGCAGGTGCGGGCCGGGTAGACCCACGCCCGCCGGTACGGACCGGGTAGACCCCCGCCCACCAGTAGGACCGGGGCGGGTCACGTCGCCCACCTCGTCCGCCTCGCGCGCGAGGACGCCGCCCAGCGAATGGGGCACCGCGTGGCGTCGCGGGGCTCGTTCGCTGGGCGGCGTCCTCGAGGGCGAAGGGTGATCAGTGGATCGGCGTGCCACCCGTGACGGCGATGGTCTCGCCGCTGATGTAGCTCGACTCCTGGCTCGCCAGGAAGACGAACGACGGGGCGAGCTCGACGGCCTGGCCCGGGCGGCCGTAGGCGGCCTCCGAGCCGAAGCTCTCGATCTTCTCGTTCGGCACGAAGGCGGGCTGCAGCGGCGTCCAGACGGGGCCGGGCGCGACGCCGTTGACGCGGATGCCGCGTTCGGCCAGCTGCTGGGCCATGGCGCGGGTCCAGTTCGCGATGCCGGCCTTCGACACGGCGTACTCGGCGAGGTCGGGCGAGGGCTGGAAGCCCTGGATCGACGAGGTCGTGATGATCGAGGCCCCTGGCTTCAGGTGCGTCGAGGCGGCCTTGGTCAACCAGAACAGCGGGTAGATGTTGGCCTTGAGGACGTGGTCGAGCGTCTCGGTCTCGAAGTCGTCGATGCTGCTGACGGTCGGCATGACGCCGGCGATGATCGCCAGGATGTCGAGGCCACCGAGCTCGGCGACCGTCTTCTCGACGACGTCGACGTTGGTCTGCTCGACCTGCAGGTCGCCGGGCAACAGCACGGCGGTACGACCGGCCTCGCGGACGAGTGCGGCGACCTCCTCGGCCTGGGACTGCTCCTCGGCGAGGTAGCTCAGCGCGACGTCGGCACCCTCGCGGGCGAAGGCGATGGCCGTCGCGCGGCCGATGCCGCTGTCGGCACCGGTGACGAGGGCCTTGCGGCCGGCGAGGCGACCGCTGCCGACGTAGCTGGTCTCGCCGTGGTCGGGCTCGGGCTTCATGGCGTGGACGTCGCCGGGAGCGCTCTGCTGCTGGTGCTCGAACGGAGGCTGGGGGTACTGGGTGACGGGGTTCTGCGGGGTGTACATGTTGTCTGCCATGCCCCCGGTGTACGCGGCGGAGTGGGCGCGCCGGCCCAGCTTGTACCCCGGTCGGGGGTGACGTCGACGGCGCGGAGCGACGACAGTAACCGAGGAGGCGCGGCACCACCCCCGGGGAAAGATACGGTGGTCGCGTGCCCCTGCTGCCACTGCCTTCCGAGACTCCCCGTCAGGTCCTGCCCGCCTGGGTGCTGCGCGCCGACCGACGGGCCGCGAAACGCATCAACTCGGTCCGAGGAGTGCCGGTCGTCGACCGCAACCTCAGCCGCCTCAGCCACTTCGCCGACCACGGACTCTTGTGGGCCGCGGTCGCCGCAGGACTCGCCCTCGTCGGCCAGCGTCGTGCCGCGGTGCGGGGCACCCTGTCGCTCGGTTTCGCCAGCGCCATGGCGAACATCGTCGGCAAGCGCATCTTCGGCGGCAACCGGCCCCTGATCGACGACGTCCCGATCGAGCGACGTCTGCGCAGCCAGCCGCTGTCCGCGTCGTTCCCGTCCGGCCACGCGGCCTGTGCCGCCGGCTTCGTGACGGGCGTCGCGATCGAGTCGCCGGGAGCCGCGGCAGCCTTGTTGCCGCTGGCCGGTGCGGTCTCGTGGTCGCGCCTCCACGTGGGGGCGCACTGGACGTCCGACGTCGTCGGCGGGCTGCTCATCGGGTCGGGCGTCGCACTGCTGGGCCGACTCGTGTCGGCACCGCGCGGGCGCTGACCCCGGGCCGGCCCGCCGGCACCCGGTCTACCAGCGGGGGTGGACGGCCTCGCGGAAGTACTGGTCGTAGATGCGGACGACCTCGCTGTCGAGCCCGTCGTCGAGCTCGCCGACGCTGCCGGCCGCGGCGTTCGCCGTGGCCTGCGCGACGTTGCGCGCTCCGGGGATGACCGTGCTGACGCCCGGCTGCTCGACGATCCACGCGAGGGCGGCCTGCGGCACGGTGACGCCGTCGGGCACGGCCGCGGCGAACTCCTGCGCGGCGGCGACGCCCTGCTCGAAGTCGACACCGCTGAAGGTCTCGCCCTGGTCGAAGGCCTCGCCGTGGCGGTTGTACGTGCGGTGGTCGTTCTCGGCGAACGTCGTCTCGGTCGTGTACTTGCCCGACAGCAGTCCGCTGGCGAGGGGGACGCGCGCGATGATGCCGACGCCGGCCCGTCGTGCGGTCGGCAGCACCTCGTCGAGGGGCTTGAGACGGAACGCGTTGAAGATGATCTGCACGGTCGCGAGGTTCGGTCGGGCGATGGCGGTGAGGGCCTGGGCGGTCTCCTCGACGCTGACGCCGTAGGCACGGATCGCACCGTTCTCGACCAGCTCGTCGAGGGCGTCGTAGACCGCATCGCTCTCGAAGACGGGGGTGGGCGGGCAGTGCAGCTGCACCAGGTCGAGCGTGTCGACGCCGAGGTTGCGACGCGAACGGTCGGTCCAGGCCACGAAGTTGTCGCGGACGTAGTTCGACGGCACCTGGTCGAGCCGACGGCCCATCTTCGTCGCGACAGTGAGGGGCACGTCGGGGTTCGACGCACGGAAGCGCCCGATGATCTGCTCGCTGCGCCCGTCGCCGTACACGTCGGCGGTGTCGAAGAAGGTCACCCCGGACTCGACGGAGGCGCCCAGCACGTCGAGCGCGTCGCTCTCGCTGACGTCGCCCCAGTCGGCACCGAGCTGCCAGGTGCCGAGACCGATGACCGAGACGGGACGGTCGGCGAGGAAGGGTGAACGGGTTCCGAGGGTGCGGCTCTGCATGCCGTCGAGCCTAGCCACGCCGCACGTCGACCCGCCCAGACCTCGAGGGCTCAGCGGCGCGACGCGTTCACGCTGCGGACCAGCGCGTAGGCGACGACGACCGAGACGAACGCCGCGAAGAGGAACGCCGCCCCGAACCCGGCCTGCCCCTGCAGGAGCCGGACGAGCCCGACGATCGCGAGAGCAGCGGCCAGCATGCCGAACACGCGCGCGACGACCGACTTCACGCGGCGTGCGGCCCCGGCCCGACGGCCGCCTCGTCGACGCGACGACACGGTCACCCGAGGCGACGAGCCGAGGCGACCGCCGCCTCCTTCGCCTCTCGCAGTTCGCGCGTCGCTCGCTCGCGGGCGGCCTCGGGCATGGGCAGCCGGTCGCTGAGCGTGAGGTTCGTGGCGATCGTCTCGACGCGCATGCCGAGCGTGGCCCCCAGGACGATCTCGAGGACCGGGGTGGCGTGGTCCCAGCCGGCCGTGGGCGTGCCGTCGTCGTAGGCGCCGCCGCGGCTGGTCACCACGACCGCGGGTCGTCCGAGCATCGGCTGCTGGTCGTCGCCGTCGAAGGGCGCGGTGACGCCGGGCAGGTGGACGTTGTCGACCCAGGCCTTGAGCGTCGAGGGCAGCGAGTAGTTGTAGAGCGGCGCACCGATCAGGACGACGTCGGCGGCGACGAGCTCGGCGATCAGGGCCTGCTGCAGGGCCTCGTGGGCGGGATCGGGGGCGTCGCCCGGCTGCCGGAGCCGCGGCGGCCAGTGCAACGAGCTGTCGCTCAGGTGAGGCAGCGGGTCGACGTGCAGGTCGCGCCGGGTGACCGCGTGGTCGGCGCCGAGGTCGCGCCAGGCGTCGGCGAACGCGGCGGTGATCGCACGGGAGCGGCTCGTCGTGAGGTCGGCGGACGAGTCGAGGTGGAGCAGGTTCGGCATGCGCCCACCGTAGCCGGGGCGACCGACACGGTCGGCGAGGTTGCACACCGGGTGGAGACACCATAATCTCGTGCCAGCGAATTATGACTTGAGGTGATAAGTCATAAAAGTACGCGCTCGGATTCTGACTTGTGAGGTGCCGTGACCGCCACCTGGCCGCCGCTCGACCACGAAGAGGTCGCATGGGTGCCGTCCGGTCGCCCGACGGCCGGATTCCGTGCCGAGCCGTTCGGGTCGACCGTGTTCCGCGCGGCGGTGCCGCCCCTCATCGGCGCACTCGACCCCGCTCCGTCGCCCGAGGTCCGCGCTCTGGCCGAGGACGCCTCTCTCGAACTGACTCGCTTCGATGCCACCCTCGGCGGCGAAGTGGCGGCCTTCGCCCCGCTGCTGCTCCGCAGCGAGGCCCTCGCCTCGTCGCGCATCGAGAACCTGACCGCCAACGCCCGATCCGTGTTCTCGGCCGAGCTCGGGGATGAACGCAAGCGCAACGCGACCCTGATCGCGGCGAACACACGCGCCATGTCGGCCGCGATCGACCTGGCGGACGAACTGACCAGGGCGTCCGTCCTCACGATGCACGCCACGCTGATGGCTGCGGACCCACGACACACTCCGGGCGCCCTCCGGAACGAGCAGGTCTGGATCGGTCGGAGCAGTGCCAGCCCCCTCGGTGCCGAGTTCGTCGCCCCGGTCAGCGCGCGGGTCCCCGGACTCCTCGACGACTGCCTGGAATTCGCACGACGCGACGACCTGCCCGTCCTCGTCCAGGCGGCCGTGACGCACGCCCAGTTCGAGACGATCCATCCGTTCACCGACGGAAACGGTCGGACGGGGCGCTCCCTCACCCAGGCGATGCTGCGGTCCAAGGGGGTCACGCGGTCCGTGACGGTGCCGGTCTCGGCAGGCCTGCTGACCGACGTCGATGCCTACCACCGAGCCTTGACGGCGTACCGGGCAGGTGAACTCGACCCCATCGTGCGATTGACGGCCGAGGCGTCCCTCCGGGCAGTCGCGAACGCCCGGACGCTCGTCGACGAGCTCCACGACGTCCGGGCATCCTGGTCGACCCGCGTCACCGCGCGGAGCGACTCGTCGGTCTGGCGCCTGCTCGACCTGCTCGTCCACCAACCCGTCCTCGACGCCACGACGGCCGCTTCCCGGCTCTCGCTCGCCCCGAGCAACGTCTACCCCCTGCTCCGACGGCTGGTCGAATCGGGAGTGCTGAAGGAGAAGGCCGAGTACAAGATGGGCACCATCTGGCGCGCGGACGATGTCCTCGAGGCGTTGGACGCGTTCGCGGCACGCTCGGGACGCCGAGGCGAGGCCACCGTGCTGAGCTGAGCCCCTCGGCGGAATGTCGGTGGTGCAGAGCAGGATGGCAACGATGACCGACGTGCTCGACCGCTTCTCCCCCGCGACCCGTGAGTGGTTCCGGGGGGCGTTCGCCGCGCCGACCCGGGCTCAAGAAGGCGCCTGGACGGCCATCAGCCAGGGCGACCACGCCCTCGTCATCGCGCCGACCGGTTCGGGCAAGACGCTCGCGTCGTTTCTCTGGTCGATCGACTCGTTGGCCTCGTCACCCCCGCCCGACGAGAAGCTGCACCGCACCCGGGTCCTCTACATCTCGCCGCTCAAGGCGCTCGGCGTCGACGTCGAACGCAACCTCCGTTCACCGCTCGTGGGCATCACCCAGACCGCGAGACGCCTGGGCACCGAGGCTCCCGACATCACGGTGGGCGTGCGCTCCGGCGACACGAGCTCGAGCGACCGCGGCCGTCTCGCCCGCACGCCGACCGACATCCTCATCACGACGCCCGAGTCGCTCTACCTCATGCTCACGTCGCAGGCGCGCGAGACCCTCAAGGGCGTGCAGACGGTCATCATCGACGAGGTCCACGCCGTCGTCTCGACGAAGCGCGGTGCTCACCTGGCCCTCTCGCTCGAGCGCCTCGACGCCCTGCTCGAGAAACCCGCCCAGCGCATCGGGCTCAGCGCGACCGTCCGGCCGCCCGAAGAGGTCGCGCGGTTCCTCGCCGGCCCGGCACCGGTCACCATCGTCAACCCCCGCGCCGACAAGAAGTTCGACCTGCGGGTCGTCGTCCCGGTCGACGACATGACCGAGCTCGGCACCGCCGCCCCGCTCGAGGGCTCGGCCGCCGGCGCCGCGCCGCAGGGCTCCATCTGGCCCCACGTCGAAGAGGGCATCGTCGACCTGATCGCCGCGCACCGCTCGACCATCGTCTTCTCGAACTCACGCCGCCTGGCCGAACGCCTCACGGCCCGCCTCAACGACATCTGGATCGAACGCCAGGGCGGCGACCTCGAGGCCGCCGAGCGTGCCACCGAGGAGGCGCGGGGCCAGCTGGTCACCGCCGGCCCGGTCGGCGACGACGCGGCCGCCGACGCCGTCGACCCCTTCGCCCCGGCACCCGCCGCGCAGCGCAACCCGGCCGTCGGCGGCGGGGCGCCGGCCCAGCTCATGGGCGGTTCGGGGCAGACCGCCGGCAGCGATCCCCTGCTCGCCCGGGCCCACCACGGCTCGGTGTCGAAAGACCAACGCGCCCTCATCGAGGACGACCTCAAGAGCGGCCGACTGCGCTGCGTCGTCGCCACGAGCTCGCTCGAGCTCGGCATCGACATGGGTGCGGTCGACCTGGTCATCCAGGTCGAGTCGCCGCCGTCGGTCGCCAGCGGCCTGCAACGCGTCGGCCGCGCCGGGCACCAGGTCGGCGAGACCTCCCGCGGCGTCCTGTTCCCCAAGCACCGGGCCGACCTGATCCACTCCGCCGTCGCCGCCGAGCGCATGGTCGCCGGGCTCATCGAAGAGCTGCGCGTGCCGACCAACCCCCTCGACGTGCTGGCCCAGCAGACCGTCGCGGCCGTCGCCCTCGACGAGCTCGACGCCGACGCCTGGTTCGACACCGTGCGTCGCAGCGCCCCGTTCGCCACCCTGCCGCGCTCCGCCTTCGACGCCACCCTCGACCTGCTCAGCGGCAAGTACCCCTCCGACGAGTTCGCCGAGCTGCGACCCCGCATCGTCTGGGACCGCGTGCACGGCACCCTGACCGGTCGCCCCGGGGCCCAACGCCTCGCGGTGACGAGCGGGGGCACCATCCCCGACCGGGGACTGTTCGGCGTCTTCATGGTCGGCGAGAAGGCCGCCCGCGTCGGCGAACTCGACGAAGAGATGGTCTACGAGTCCCGGGTCGGCGACGTGTTCGCCCTCGGGGCCACGAGCTGGCGCATCGAGGACATCACCCACGACCGCGTGCTCGTCTCTCCCGCCTACGGCCAGCCCGGTCGCGTCCCCTTCTGGAAGGGCGACGGCATCGGCCGCCCGGCCGAGCTCGGCAAGGCCATCGGCGGCTACGTCCGCGAGCTGTCGAACTCGAGCGAGGCCGACGCCACCACCCGCGTCGCCGCCGGCGGGCTCGACGAGCGCGCGGCACGCAACCTCATCGCGTTCCTCGGCGAGCAGAAGGCCGCCACGTCGTACGTGCCGACCGACACCACCCTCGTGGTCGAGCGCTTCCGCGACGAGCTCGGCGACTGGCGCCTCATCCTGCACTCCCCCTACGGCATGCAGGTGCACGCGCCGTGGGCACTGGCGGTCTCGGCCCGCATCCGCGACCAGCTCGGGGTCGACGGCGGGGCCATGGCTGCCGACGACGGCATCGTCGTGCGCATCCCCGACACCGACGCCGAGCCTCCCGGGGCCGAGCTGTTCTCGTTCGAGCTCGACGACCTCGACGAGATCGTCACCGAAGAGGTCGGCGGCTCCGCCCTGTTCTCGTCACGCTTCCGCGAGTGCGCCGCCCGGGCCCTGCTGCTGCCCCGGTACAACCCCGGCAAGCGGTCGCCGCTCTGGCAGCAGCGTCAGCGCTCGTCGCAGCTGCTCGACGTCGCCCGCAAGTACCCGCAGTTCCCGATCGTGCTCGAGGCCGTGCGCGAGGTGCTGCAAGACGTGTACGACCTGCCGGCCCTGATGAGCCTCACCCGCGACCTCGCCAGCCGCACCGTGCGCATCGTCGAGACCGAGACCGAGGTGCCTTCGCCCTTCGCCCGGTCGCTGCTCTTCGGCTACGTCGCGGCCTTCATGTACGAGGGCGACTCGCCGCTCGCCGAGCGTCGTGCGGCCGCCCTGTCGCTCGACTCGAGCCTGTTGCAAGAGCTGCTCGGCCGGGCCGAGCTGCGCGAGCTGCTCGACGCCGACGTCATCGACCAGCACGAGCTCGAACTGCAGCGCCTCGCCCCCGACCGCCGGGCCCGCGACATCGAGGGCGTCGTCGACCTGTTGCGACTGCTCGGCCCGCTGACCACCGACGAGATCATCGACCGCAGCTGGCTCGCGGCCACCCTCGTCGCCGGCGACGTGGCCGCCCGCGACGACGCCCACCGCGCGCTCGAGACCGCCCTGACCGACCTCGCCTGGTCGAACCGCGTCCTGCGCTTCACCCACGCCGGCACGGTGCGCTGGGCCGGCATCGAGGACGCCTCGCGCCTCCGCGACGCCCTCGGCGTCGCCCTGCCGATCGGCGTGCCGACCGCCTTCGTCGAACCGGTCGACGACCCGCTGGGCGACCTCATCGGCCGGTTCGCCCGCACCCACGGCCCCTTCACTCCCGCCATGGTGGCCGACCGTCTCGGCCTCGGCACCGCCGTCGTGATGGACACCCTGCGGAAGCTCGCCACCCAGCGTCGCGTCGTCGAGGGCGAGTTCCGGCCCCGGCAGCAGGGCAGCGAGTGGTGCGACTCCGAGGTGCTGCGCCGACTGCGTGGCAAGTCGCTGGCCGCGCTCCGGCACGAGGTCGAGCCCGTCGCCCCCGAGACGCTCGGGCGTTTCCTGCCCGCCTGGCAGCACGTCGCCACCGGGCTCAAGGGGTCGGGCCTGCGCGGCCTCGACGGCGTCGTGCAGGTCGTCGACCAGCTCAGCGGGGTCTCGCTGCCCGCCTCGGCCTGGGAGTCCCTGATCCTGCCGGCGCGCGTGATCGACTACAACCCGTCGATGCTCGACGAGCTCACGGCCACCGGCGACGTCATCTGGTCCGGCACCGGCACCCTGCCCGGCAACGACGGCTGGGTCAGCCTGCACCTCGCCGACGGCGCCCAGGTCACCCTGCCCGAGCCGTCCGGAGCCGAGACCGACGACCTGCAACGCGAGGTGCTGGCGGCCCTGGCCGGTGGCGGGGCGTACTTCTTCCGCCAGTTGTCGGACGCCGTGGGCAGCACCGACGACGACGCCCTGGTCACCGCGATCTGGCAGCTCGTCTGGGCCGGGCAGATCACCAACGACACGTTCGCGCCCCTGCGCACCCAGGTGGGCGGCGGACGCACGCCGAGGCCGCGCACCCCGACGCGGTCGCGCTCGTCGTACCGCAGCCGCGGCCGGGTCGCCATGCCTCGACAGGCGGGCCCGCCCACCGTCGGCGGCCGTTGGTCGCTGTTGCCGCTGGCCGAACCCGACGGCACCGTGCGCGCCGCCGCGACGGCCGAGATCCTCCTCGAGCGGCACGGCGTCGTCACCCGCGGCGCCGTCGTCAACGAGGGCGTCCGTGGCGGCTTCTCGACGGCCTACAAGGTGCTCAGCGGCTTCGAAGAGACGGGGCGGGCCCGACGGGGCTACTTCGTCGAGGGCCTCGGGGCGGCCCAGTTCGCGACCGGGCCCACGGTCGACCGCCTGCGGTCGTTCGTGCGCGACGAGGGCGACCGCCGCGACGACGACACCCTCGTCGCCGCGGGTCGTCAGCGCGACGTGCCCGTGGTGACCCTGGCCGCCACCGACCCGGCGAACCCCTACGGGGCGGCCCTGCCCTGGCCCGGGCAGACGCTCGACGGCGCCTCCGCCGACGAGGCCGCGGCCGTGGCGAGCGCGGCGGCACGAGCCGCCACCGCGGCGGCGGCGACCACGGCGACCGGAGCCGGGGAGCGCGCCGAGGCGGGCTCCGCCGCCGGCTCGACCCGCGCCTCCTCGGGGGGCGACGA
This sequence comes from Frigoribacterium sp. ME-P-080, assembly GCF_030209595.1. Lineage (NCBI taxonomy): Bacteria > Bacillati > Actinomycetota > Actinomycetes > Micrococcales > Microbacteriaceae > Frigoribacterium > Frigoribacterium sp. ME-P-080. The sequence goes on along the minus strand of NZ_JARVRR010000002.1, from coordinate 78,972 downwards.
CCGTGCGACGAGCGACACCCCAGGAGGCGCGGGCGGCAAGAAGAAGTCCGGTCACCGCCCGGGGCGCAAGGCCGGTTCGCTCGTGGTGCTCGTCGACGGGCGGCTCGTCGTCTACGTGGAGCGCGGCGGCAAGACGGTGCTGACCTTCGGTGAGCCGGACGAGCGCGAGCTCGCCCTGGCCGCGGGTTCGCTGGCCGCCACGGTGCGCAACCGCATCGGCAAGCTCGCGGTCGAACGGGTCGACGGCGAGTTCGTGTTGGGTACCGCCCTCGGCGACGCCCTGCGCGACGCGGGGTTCGCACCGACGCCGAGCGGCATCCGGCTGAGGGCCTGACCGATGCCCGAAGGAGACACCGTCTACCGCGCCGCCAAGAACCTCGACGCGGTCCTGCACGGTCAGACGCTCACCGCCAGCGACTTCCGGGTGCCGGCGTTCGCGACCGTCGACCTCAGCGGTGAGGTGATCGACGACGTGATCGCCCGTGGCAAGCACCTGCTGCACCACATCGGCGACCTGACGCTGCACACGCACCTCAAGATGGAGGGCTCGTGGCACGTCTACCGGCACGGCACGAAGTGGAGACGTCCGGCCTACCAGGCGCGCGTCGTGCTCGAGACCGCCGACTGGGTCGCCGTCGGGTTCGACCTCGGCATCGTCGAGCTCGTGGCCCGCGACGACGACGACAGCGTGGTCTCGTACCTCGGCCCCGACCTCCTCGGCCCCGACTGGGACGCCGCGCGCGCCCTCGCCAACCTCGAGGCCGACCCGTCCCGCGAGGTGGGGCTCGCGCTGCTCGACCAACGGGTGCTGGCGGGTGTCGGCAACGTGTACCGCAACGAACTCTGCTTCCTGAGGGGCGTGCTCCCGACCCGTCCCGTCGGCGAGGTCGAGAACCGACCCAAGATGATCGACCTCGCCCACCGGCTGATCCAGGCCAACAAAGACCGCGTCGACCGCACGACGACCGGCAACCTCCGCGGCACCACCGACTGGGTCTACGGCCGGGCGGGCAAACCGTGCCTGCGCTGCGGCACCAAGATCAAGAGGGGCGAGCTCGGCGAGAGCGAACTCGAGCTGCGCGACACGTACTGGTGCCCTCACTGCCAGAGCTGACGGTCGCCTGCCCGACCGCCACGCCGCCACGCCACCACGCCGCCACGCCGCCACGCCGCCACGCCGCCACGCCGCCACGATGTAAACATCCCGCCACGCAATCGTGTGGCGGGATGTTTACATCGTGGCGGCATGGGTCGGCGGCCGAGCAGCGCCGGGATGCAGGGGCGATCGGCAGGGCAGGGTCCGAGCGCCCGAGCAGCAGGCCGCGTGTGACGCCCCGTGACGCGGCCCGGCGTCGGTCCGAGGTGACGTGCCTACGATCAGCGACACCCGACGGCCGTACCCGGCGAGCCCGTCAGCGCGAGAGGACGACCATGTCGAACAGCAACCCCACCGACACCCGCAGCACCGCCAGCACCCCCACCACCATCGCCGAGCAGGTGACCGAGTTCAACGAGGGCTTCACCGCGCAGATCGGCCCCGACTTCTCGAAGGTCTTCGACGACGAGCAGAGCACCCTGCGCGAGGCCGGCGTGCCCGACGACGCCGTGCGACCCGGCGACACCGTCGTCGAGGCGACACTGTTGACGCCCCAGGGCACCGAGGTCTCGCTCGCCGAGACCGTCGGCGAGGGGCCCGCCGTGCTCGTCTTCTACCGCGGCGCCTGGTGCCCGTACTGCAACCTGACGCTCAAGACCTACCAGGCCGAGCTGCTGCCGCGCCTGCGGGAGCGCGGCGTCGCGCTCGTCGCGATCAGCCCGCAGACCCCCGAGGGCTCCGAGGCGTCGGTGACGAACGGCAGCCTGGAGTTCCCCGTGCTGTCCGACCCGGGCAACGTGCTGAGCGGCGCGCTCGGCATCCGCACCGAACCGAGTGCCGACGCCCGCACCGTCCACACCCAGCTCGGGTTCGACGTCGCCGACAGCAACGCGGACGCGACGGGCGACATCCCCTTCCCCACCGTGCTCGTCATCGACCACGACGGGGTCGTCGTCTTCGCCGACGTCCACACCGACTACACGACGCGGACCGAGGTCGACGAGATCGTCGCCGCCCTCGACCTGCTGGAGGCGCGCGCGGCCTGACCCCGCCCGATCACCCCGTCCGGTCACCCCGTCCGGTCACCGCGCGCGGCCTGACCTCGCCCGGTCACCGCGCCCGGCCTGACCCCGCCCGGTCACGCCGTCCGGTCACCCCGTCCGGTCACCCCGCCCGGTCACCCCGCGCGGTCACCGCGACGCGTCGCCCGAGGTCGGCACGGGCCAGACGTAGTCCAGGTCGACGGGTTCGTCGCCGAACGCCGCGGCGTAGGCCTCGGGTGCCTTCGCCAGCAGCTTCGACCGGTGTGAGCGGTGGACGTCCTCCCGACCGAACCACGGAGGCAGCTCGAACTCGTCCGCGCGGAACGCCGCCGCGTCGGCGGGGACCTCGTCGAGGGTGGCCAGCGTCTTGTCCAGGCAGGTGTCGGCGAAGCCCCGAGCGACCCAGGCCGCGCAGGTCTCGACCTGGTAGGCCATCAGCGCCGGCCGGTACCCCCGCCACATCGCGGTGACCGGATGGCTCTGCCAGCCGTAGCCGGGCACGACGAGCGCCCGCATGACCTGGAGCGTCTCGACCCGCTGCTTGCCGAGCCGCTTGTCGTCGAGCACCTCGGCGCTGGCACGGAAGTCGGCGTAGGGGAGGAACGTCTGCACCGCACCAGCCAACACGCCCGTGCGGGGCGCCGTGCGGCCGTCGAGGACGAGCGCGCGGCCGGTCCCGAGCCGGGCCGCGGCCGGACGATTGCGAACACCACCCCGCCCCGTGCGGTCCCCCGGGCGCGCATCCGCCTACCCTCGATCGAGGTGACCGGCCCGAACCCGGTGCACCCCGTCACGGTCGAGAGGACCCCATGTCGAACGCCGACTCCCCCATCCCCACCCGCATCGCCGACCAGGTGACCGAGTTCAACGAGGGCTTCAACGCCGAGATCGGCGCGGACGCCACGAGGGTCTTCGACGACGAGCAGTCGGGACTGCGCGACTCGGGGGTCCCCGCGGCCGCCGTCCGGGTGGGCGACACGATCGTGGACGCGACGCTCGTCACGACCGCCGGCGACGAGGTCTCGCTGTCGGAGACCGTCGGTGAGGGCCCGGCCGTCCTGGTCTTCTACCGCGGCGCCTGGTGCCCGTACTGCAACCTGACGCTCAAGACCTACCAGGCCGACCTGCTGCCCGAACTGCGGGAGCGCGGCGTCGCCCTGGTCGCGATCAGCCCCCAGACGCCCGAGGGCAGCGAGCGGTCCGTCGCGAACGGCGGCCTCGAGTTCCCGGTGCTGTCCGACCCGGGCAACGTGTTCGTCCGGGCCCTGGGCATCCAGACCGAGCCGGTCGCGGCCGCCCGTGCGGTGCACTCCGACCTCGGATTCGACGTCGCCGACAGCAACGCCGACGCGACCGCCGACGTTCCGTTCCCGACCGTCCTCGTCGTCGACCGCGACGGCAAGGTCGTCTTCGCCGACGTCCACGTCGACTACACGACCCGCACCGAGGTCGACGAGATCGTCGCCGCCGTCGACGCGCTCGACACGCCCCCGGCCTCCTGACCGGCACCGCGCCTCCTGCGCCGCACCGCGCCTCCTGACCGGCACCGCGCCTCCTGAGGCCGCACCGCGCCTCCTGAGGCCGAGGAGGCGCGCCCGGCCCGGCCCCGCCGGTCACGCCCCGGGCACACAGCGAAGGACCCCGTCCCCGACGACGGCCCCCGAAGGATCGGGATGCATCGTCCGGGACGGGGTCCTCCGTCGGTCGGCGGTGCCGCTCAGTTCGGACGGCCACCGGCGTCGACGGCGGGTGCCGGGGCGGCGGCGTCCTCGCCGAGACCGACCCGCGAGTGCCGGCGCCCGTAGGCGAAGTACACGACGACGCCGACGACGAGCCAGACGGCGAACCGTGCCCAGGTGAGCGTGGTCAGGTTGAACATCAGCCAGACGCAGAGCACCGCCGACAGGATCGGCAGCACGGGCGACAGCGGCACCCGGAACGCCCGCGGCAGGTCGGGCCGGGTGCGCCGCAGCACGATGACGCCGATGCTGACCAGCACGAAGGCCGACAGCGTGCCGATGTTGATCATCTCCTCCAGGACGCCGACGTCGGTGAACCCGGCGATCAGGGCGACGAGCACCCCGGCGATGACCTGGACGCGCACGGGCGTCTTGCGGACGGCCGAGGTCTTCGCGAGCCAGCGGGGCAGCAGGCCGTCGCGTGCCATCGAGAAGACGATGCGGGCGAGGCCGAGCAGCAGCACCATGATGACCGTCGTCAGGCCGATGAGGGCTCCGATGGCGATGACCTGAGCGGCCCAGCCGACGCCGACCAGGTCGAAGGCCGTGGCCAGGGTCGGGGCCTCGACGGCGGCGAGGTCGCGGTACGACACCATGCCGGTGAGCACGATCGACACCATGACGTAGAGCACGGTGACGATGGCCAGGCCCAGGAAGATGCCGCGGGGCATGGTCTTCTGCGGGTTCTTGACCTCTTCGGCGCTGGTCGCGACGACGTCGAACCCGATGAAGGCGAAGAAGACGAGCGACGCGCCGGCGAGCAGGCCGAAGACGCCGTACTGCGCGGGCTCGGCACCCGAGACGAACGAGAAGAGGGACTGCGTCCAGACGTCTCCCTCGCCGGCCGGGCGGGGCTGCGACGCCGGGACGAAGGGCGTGTAGTTCGACGACTTGACGAAGAAGAAGCCGACGACGATGACGAACAGCACGATCGCGACCTTGATCACGGTGAAGACGCTGCCGACGCGCGAGCTGAGCTGCGTGCCCAGGACGAGCAGCACGGTGAAGAACGCGACGATGACGAACGGCGCCCAGCTCAGCTCGAGCGGCCCGATCGACAGGGTGTCGGGCACGTCGAGACCGAAGCCGGAGAACACGGTGCTGAGGTAGATGCCCCAGTACTTGGCCAGCACGGCCGCGCCGGTGAGGGTCTCGAGGATGAGGTCCCACCCGATGATCCAGGCCAGGAACTCGCCGAGGGTGGCGTAGGTGAAGGTGTACGCGCTTCCCGCGACGGGGATGGTCGAGGCGAACTCGGCGTAACACATGATCGCCAGGCCGCAGGTGACGGCCGCGAGGATGAACGACAGCGTCACGCCCGGGCCCGCGAAGTTCGCGGCGGCGTTGGCGCCCACCGAGAAGATGCCGGCCCCGACGGCGACGGCGATGCCCATGAGGGTCAGGTCGGTGACGCCGAGCGAGCGCTTCAGCCCGTTCTCGGGTCCCGTCGAGTCGGCGAGCGACGACTCGACCGACTTCGTGCGCCACAGGGTGCTGAGACCCCGGGCCTTGGGGACGGTGCTCATGCTGCCTCCTGGGTGGTGCGGGCGATGGGGTCGCCCCGTCTCGGGGGACGACGCGCCAGCATACCGGCGGACCGGCCGCGTCTCGTAGCATGGCGGGCGAGGGGGGCATCGTGGACGGACGACCGTGGCAGCCGACGCGTCCCGAGCGCCCGGCGGCAGCCCGGGAGGCGCGGGCCGGCTCCCCGGCGACGCCCGCCTCCGCGGCCGGTCACCCCGACGAGCACGCAGCCGACGTCGATGCTCGCGACGGGTACGACGGGGTGGAGGCCACCGGAGCAGGACGGCGCGCGGGGCGACCCCCGCTGCAGGCGGTCGGACGCCGGACGGGTCGGGCGCTGCGCCGGGGGTGGAGCCGCGCCTCCCGGGCTCGCCGCCTCGGGCTGACGGTCGGCGCCGTCGCCGTGGTGACCGCGCTCGTCGCCGGCGCGGGCCTCGCGATGCAGCCGCGGTACGACGAGCCGGTGCGCCCCGCGATGCTCGTCGACGACCTGCGGTCCGAGCCCACGGCGACCGTCTGGCGGACCGACCTGGCCGGTGCGGCCACGCCCGGCATGCCCTCGGGGTGCGCCTACTACGCGTTCGCCGGGATGGTCGGCGACGACGCGCTCGTCACCGCCCAGTCGGCCGAGCAGTCCGACCGCTGCGGGGGTGCCGGAGGACGCCTGGCCCGGGTCGACGGCGACACCGGCGACGTGGTGTGGAGCGCGAACGTGGCCACGGCCCTGGGGCGGGCGGTGCGGTCGGTCCGGGTGACGCCGGACGCCGACGGACGCACCGCCACCCTGGTCGTCGAGGTCGACGCGGGTTCGACCCTGGCCCGGCTGGACCTGCGGACGGGCGAGGTCGCCGACTGGTCGGCGGCGGTCGAGTCGTCCGATCCCGACCAGGTGACGCGCATCGAGGAGGTCTCGTCGACGACCGTCCTCGTCTCGCACCAGCCCCGGGCGAGGTTCGGGCCCGACGGCTCGGGGCCGACCACCGAGGAGGGCGACGTGACGGGGTACGAGCTCCGTGCCCTCGACGCCCCCGACGCCGTGTCGTGGCGGGCCGACGAACCGTCGCAGGCCACCGTGAGGCTCGTCGACGACGAGTTCTACGTGCTGACGACGGCCGGCGACGGGTCGCGGGTGATCGACGCCGCCACCGGTGACGTGCACCGCCTGCCGATCGACGACGACACCTACGGCTGGCCCGAGGCGGCCGGCGACCACGTCGTCGTGACGCTCGCCGCCCCCTCCGGGCAGCAGCTCGTCGCCTTCTCGCAGGATCGGCCGGGCACCGTGGACTGGTCCGCCGACCTGTCGGGCGACGCCTCGTTGATCGTGTCGGACCGGTGCGTCACGGTCACGGCCCCCGTCGTGAGCGGCGACCCGGTGGTCGCCGGGCCGAGGGGCTCCGACGACGCGGGCGGCACCGCCGACGCGGACGGACCCGTGGGTCGGAGCGCGGTCACCTGCCTGTCGCCCTCGACGGGCGAGACCGTGTGGTCGACCACGGTCCCGGTCGCCCGCGGACAGACGGTGCAGTCGGGGTGGAACCCCTCGCCGAGCTCCGCCTTCGACGACGTGCAGGTCACCGTCTCACCGTCCAGCGACTTCGGCGACGAGACCTCGACCGTGACGACGTTCGACGCCCACGACGGGCGCGTGGTCTTCGAGGCGACCCTGCCGGGGTACTCGGCACCCCTCGCCCAGGCCCGCACGACCGTCTACCAACAGGCCTTCGGGGTCGACGGGCGTCTGGCGATCGTCGCCCTCGACCGGTCGAGCGGCCGCGAGCTCTGGCGGACGTCGCGTGACGACGTGCTGACGTACGAGTTCTGGGGGCAGCACCTGGTCGTCGTGACCCAGGACGGCGTCGTCCGACGCCTGGGCGATCCGACGGCGGTGGCCGACCGCTGACGACACGGCTGCGGCGCCGACGAGCTCGGCTCAGAGCAGCCGGTCGAACCGCTGCGTGGGCCGCTTCAGCAACGAGTGCTCGAACGGGGCGCCCGCGGCCACCCACCCCTCGCTCTCGTAGAGCCCGACCGCGGCGACGTTGTCGAGGAGTGCGTGCAAGACGACGCGGTGGTGGCCGAGCGCGCCGAGCTGGCGGGTCGCCTCCCTCAAGAGGGCACGCCCCAGCCCGCGCGCCTGGGCGCCGGGCCTGGTAGCCAGCAGGCCGACGACGGGGGCGTCCTCGGGGTCGCCCGGCAAACCGCTGCCGGGCCGCGTCGCGAGCACGAAACCGTCGACGCCACGAAGCCCGTCCACGTCGGGCCCGTCCACGTCGGGACCGTCCGCGACCAGCCACACTACGCCCGCGTCGAACTTCGGTCGGGCCCGTTCGGCGACCCCCTCGAACGCCTGCCCGTCGCGTGCGGCGCACGCCGCGACCCAGACGGCCAGGCACGCCTCGACGTCGGCCGGCACAGCACACCGCAGTTCGTGCACGGCACCGCGACTAGACACGGTGGGATGCACGAGACGCGGTGCGGTGCCACACGACCCGGTGCGACACGACCCGGTTCGACACGGGCTACCCCCGCACCAGCAGCGGGAACACGAACACCGCGAAGAGGAAGAACGCCGCCATCACGCCGAACACGACGTAGGTGCCGCGGCCGACGACCCGCTGACCGGAGGCCTCGCGGCGCTGCAACACGCGGCGACGGTAGATCACCTGGATGACCACGAGCACGACGATCGCCAGGGCGAGGATCGAGATGACGACGGCTTCGATGGCACGGCTCCTTCGGGGGACGGGCGACGAGAGGGCGAACGGGCGGAGCCGCTCGTGCACCGGCGGGCGGGACCGGACGGCCCGCACCAGCCTAACCGCCGACCCCGGGAGCCCAGGAGGCGCGGGTCGCGACCCCGGGACCGCTCACGGCCCGCCCGCACGCCCGCCTCGTACCATGGCCGGGTGACGGACGACGCCCGACCGAGCGACCAGCCGTTCGCGCGCGCCCGCCGCCGCGGGGCCGCCGTCTGGCACCGCGCCTCCCGCCCTCGCCGTCTCGCCCTCGTGGCCGCCGCGGTGGTCGCCGCCGCGGCGCTCGTGACCACCGCCGGCCTGGTCGAGGCACCGCGGTACTCGTCGGCCGCCGCGCTCGACGGCGTCGTCGGCGACGACCTGCGGCACGAGCCGGTCCCCGGGTCGTGGACGCTGACGCCCGCCGACGTCGGCGTGCCGGCGGACCAGGGTCGGTGCCTGCTCTGGCAGGCAGAGCCCGCGGTGGGCCCCGACCGGCTCGACGGCGACGTCCTCGTCAGCGCCGGCGGTGCCGCGGGCGACGACGGCAGGGGCACGAGCGCCGCCACGGACGTCGGCGCCGACTGCCGCTTCGACGGCGGCTTCGGCAGCACCGCGCAGGCCGTCAGCCGGCTCGCACGGGTCGACCCCGTCGACGGCACCGTCCGCTGGTGGGTCGACCTCGGCACCGAGCTCGACGCCGGCAGCGGCTTCGTGCAGGTCTGGCCCGCCGACGGCGCCACCGACACCGCCCTCGTCTCGACGTTGGGCTTCGGCGGGGACGGGTTCGCCTCGTCGTACGCCCGCCTCGACCTCGGGACCGGCGAACTGACCGACGTGACCACCTCGCCGAACGGGCGTGCGCGCCTGACCGACGCCACCGCCTCCTGGGCCCTCGTCTCGAGCGACCCGCAGTTCTCGTACCAGGACTCCCGCGTCTACTACGACGCGGAGCCCGGCACGGGCGAGTTCTCGCTCTACGCGGCCGACGACCTCGACACCCCCGTGTGGACGGGCGAGACCACCGGCAGCCAGGACGAGGCCCTGACCCCCGACGGCCTGCTCGTCCTCGACGGCGGCACCATCACCGCGGTCGACGGACTCACCGGCGAGACGCACGACTGGGGGCCCGACCTGCCGACCGCCACGACCCTCGTCGTCGACGGCGACCTCGTCGTGGTGGGCCTCGACCCGGCGATCCCCACCTCGACCGACGACACGGACGGCACGGTGGTGGCGCTCTCGCTCGACGGGCGCGAACTCTGGCGACACGGCTTCCGCCAGGACCGCGGGGTGCAGGCGACCGGCGACTGCCTCGTCTTCTCGACCACGCCCGGGGTCGTCTGCGTCGACCGCCGCACGGGCGCCGAGCTCTGGACGACCCCGCCCCGCGACCGCCGCCACGGGCTCGCGCGGGTGACCACCGACCCGGCCGGCGACCGGGGGTCGCTCGTCTTCGCCCAGACCTTCGAACCAGGAGGCGCGGCGGCGGTGTCCGGCGACCTCACGTCGGACGAGGCGGCCCAGCGCACCGTCCGCCTGCTCGACGCGGCGTCGGGCCACGAGCTGGCCCGGGCGGTGGTGCCGGGCGAGTCCCAGATCGCGCTCGTCGGCCGCACGACCGGCTACGCCACGACCGCCTCGAGCGGTCGCACCTCGACCGTCACGGCCTTCGACCTGTCCGACGGCCGCCGCCTCTGGCAGCTCGACACCGAGCGCGACCAGCTCGGCTTCTGGGGCGGCACGCTCGTCGCGAACCACCCCGACGGCAGCGTGCAACGCCTCGTCGACCCGGTGCGCCTGGTCGAGCCGGTGCGCCTCGTCGGCTGAGCCGGGCCAGCCCTGGCCGACCCGCGCCTCCTGCGCTCGGCCCTACCGCGCCCCGGCGGTCATCACGTAGGCCATCGCGTAGGCCCGCGAGTTGCCGTCGTCGATGCCCGTCTCGGGCAGGTCGGCCAGTGCCGTCAGGGCCGCCGCGGCCTGGTCGGGCCCCTCGAGGGCCGAGTACATCAGCACGTAGTCGCCGAGCGGCCGGTCGAAGCCCGAGGCGCTCGCCTCGTCGACCACGCGCGCGATCTGCCGGGCGCCTCCACCCGCCGACGACGTCAGGTACGACACCGAGGTCGGGCTCAGCGGGATCAACTGGATGCCCGCGATCGCCGACGGCTCGGCCGAGAACCAGGTGCCGTAGTCGCGCTTGCCACCCCAGGTCAGCGACACGATCGCGTGTCCGTAGCCGGCGGACGTCGGGCCGGTCAGGTCGGGGGCGAGCCAGTAGGCCAGCGCCGACGAGGCCTCGCCGCTGAGCATCCACGACGCCTCGTCGCCGAGCGCGTCGTCACCCGTGGCCGCGGCCCAGAGCGACAGGCCCGCGTAGGCGTTGACGGCCTCGGACGACGACTCCTGGTTGTTCCCGTCGGCGAACGGCGAGTAGCCCGAGGCCCAGCTGTGCGACCAGTAGGGGTCGAAGGCGCGACGGTCGGGGAACGACCCGTTGTCGGCGCCCGAGGCGATGTCGGCGGCGAGCAGGTCCATGACCGGACGCCAGCGCTCGGCCAGTTCGGGGTCGTCGGCCGCGACGACGCCGGCGGCGTAGAGGAAGTAGCCGTAGTGGAAGTAGTGGTCGTTGAACTCGTCCGAGCCGAACGACGCCGCCTTGCCGACGACGCCCTTCACGGCGGGGTCGTAGACGAAGCACTCCTGCTCGCGCGTCTCGCAGCCCGAGGGGTCGGTCCACCGGTCGAGTCGGTCGACGACCGACGCGCGGAGGGTCTCGGCCGACGCGTCGTCCCCGAGCTGCCGGGCGAGCTGCAGGAGCATCGCCGACCGGTAGAGCGCCTTGCCGCCGTAGTAGGTGTCGACCGGCGTCTCCGCCGTGCGGGCGACGTCGACCTGCACCTGGTCCTCGAGCTGCGTCCTCTGGTCGTCGCTCAGCCCCGAGAGGTCGAGCCCGGTCGAGGCCGTGGTGACCGGTGCGTCGAACGCCAGCGTCGAGCCGATCGACAACGGGACGGTGCCGTAGATCGTGTCGTAGCCCAGACCGGTGCCGCCACCCGTCGCCGCGCCGCCCATGTGCGGGGCCGGGACGAGCAGGGTGTCTCCCCCGGCCGCCGTCTCGTAGCCGAGCTCGGTGGTCGACACCGCCGACGACCCGGACCCGGAGGCGCGGTGCGCGGTGGTCACCGACGTCAGCGGCGAGGCGGCCGCGTCGAGCACCGTCCGCACCTGCTCGTCGGTGGCCCCGTCGGGCAGCGGCACGAGGACGACCGAGCCGCCCTCGTCGAGCCGGACCGCCGTGCCGTCGAGGCTGCCGTCCGTCACGGCGACGCCCCACGTCGTGCTGCCGACGGTGAACGTGCCGCGCCCGTCGCCGACGGTCGTGACGGCAGTCCCGAGGGTGTCGGTCTGCGCGGTCGCGGCGGTGTACGAGACGACCGGCGAGCCCTCGGCGACGGTCGTGTGACCGAGCACCGCGTCGCCGTCGAGGTGGGCGATCGTCACCGAGACGTCGTCGTAGGCACTGATCTCGGTCGCCGAGGCCTGGACGTCGAGGGTGACGTCGGGCAGGGCGGGCGACACGATCGCCTTCTCGGAGGCCACCGGCACCGGGAGTCCCGCGGCGAAGCCGGCCTGCGTCAGCTGGAACGAGATCGGGAACGGGAACACGGGCGTCGGCTCGTCACCGAAGACCAGCCCCGAGAACCAGGTGTTGGTGGGCGGGACGAGGCCGTCGGCGAGGCGCATGGTCGGGACGGTGCCGACCGACTCGTGGGGCAGGGCGGCGACCAGGGGGTCGACCTGCGAGGAGGGGAACACGTCGCCTCCGGCGTCGGGGCGGCCCGTGGTGTCGCCGTCCGTGTCCGAGCCGCCTATGCAGCCGGCCAGCACGAGCACGCCGGCCGTGCCGAGGGCGACGCCGGCGAGGACCCGGCGGAGGGTCGGGAGGCGCGGGACGGGTCGGATCTCGACCCGCGCCTCCCGGGGGTGACGAGCCGGCCCGGAACCGATCGGTGATCCCGAACGATCCCGTCGGCCGGACCGACCCGTCGTCTTTCTCCGTGCGCCGGGGATCGTCAGACCCCGATCTGGCGCAGGAAGTCCTGCATGGTGTCCACGGGCCCGGCGAGGATGCCGTCGTCGCGGAGGTGCATGGTCGCCTCGACCGGCGTGCCGCTCGCGACGAGGCCGTTGTAGGCCCCTTCGCTCAGCTGGTCGCTGACCACGCGGACGGTGGCCGCGGCCGCGCCGTCCTTGGTCTGCACGCTGACCAGGTCGACGCTGCCCTCGACGACCTGCTGGTTGGGCAGCATCACGTCGACGGTCGCGCCGTCCTGGATGCGCTCGTAGTCGCGGGGCGTGAGCGTGAAGTCGGCGTCCACGAAGAGCGTGCCGGCCTTCTCGATGGTCGCGACGGACGTGCCCGAACCGAGGAACCCGCCCTCGCGGACGTCGAGCTGCGACAGCGTGCCGTCGACGGTGGCCATGAAGGTGATGGTGCCGTCGTCGTCCACCGTGTAGGCGTCCGTGTCGGGGACGACGACGTCGTCCGCGAGGTCCTTCTGCAGCGAGGGGCTCTGCAGCGAGAAGAGCACGTCGCCCTTCTTCACCCGGTCGCCGACCTCGGCGTCGGTCGAGGTGACCGTGCCGCTGTAGTCGGTGCCGACGGAGAAGTCCTGGCTCGCGATGGCGGCACTGGTGCTGATGACCTGGGCCTGCCGCTGCGTGAAGATGACGGTGAAGACGGCCACGAGGGCGAGCACCACCAGGATGCCGACGGTCATCTTGATCCTGTTGCCCCAGGTCATGAGACCACCTTCTCTCGGTCGTTCGTGTCGTGTCGGTCGGGTCCGGACACCGGTCCCGCGTGCGGTGTGTGCGACGCCTCGTCGCCGTGCTGCGCCTCGTGGGCGTGCTGGTCGTCGGCCACGGCCAGTCGGGCCTCGAGCAGGTGACGCCGCTCGTCGTCGCGCCGGCGCTGCTCGAGTCGCTGCTCGGACGACAGCTCGAGGAACTCGTCGTGGCTCCGGGGCAGGGGCCGGGCGACCTGGGTGCGGAGGGTCTGAGTGGCCACGGGCCCGGTCGTGATCGGACCGGCGACGGTCGTGCGAGCGCTCGACCCCGAGCGGGCGGCACGCTTGATGGCTCCGGCCTCACGCAGGGCCGCGAGCAAGAAGGCCGAGAGCACGGCGGTGTTGATCAGGTTCCAGACCGTGGCGAGCGTGAGCACCCGGTTGTCCCAGTCCCGCCAGATCGCGACGAGCGAGGTGAGCGACAGGAAGAGCCAGAACAGCACCTGGGGCACGAGCACGTTGAACGGACTCGACGCCTTGCCTCCGCCGGTCACGTGCCAGGCCGTGTCCTTGCCGCTCAGCACGTTCCACAACGCCTTGACGTAGATCGGGAACGACACCGACGCGAGCATCAGCACCTCCCAGCGGAACGACCCGAGGGTGAAGAAGGCGAGCGCGATCTGCAGCAGGTAGAAGCCCGAGTAGAAGAGCAGCCACTGCAGCACCGAGATGTGCAGGTTCATCGGGCGCAGGTCGAAGAAGATCTCCATCGGCGGCACCATGATCAGCAGCAGCGGGGCGATGCCCGTCAGGTAGTGGGTCGCCGTCAGCGTGTACTGGAAGCGCTGGTCCATCGTCAGGGTGCGGCGGGGGCTCAGCGGGTTGTGCCGGAAGAGGATCTCGAAGCCGCCGGTCGCCCAGCGCAGCTGCTGCTTGCTGTACGCCTCGATGGTCTCGGGGGCGTCGCCGATCGCGAGCGTCATCGGGATGTAGATCGAGCGCCACCCGGCCTCGTGCAGGAACAGGCTCGTCCAGACGTCCTCGGACTTCGAGTCGGTGTCGATGCCGCCGACCTCGTCGATCGCCGCACGGCGGAAGATGACGTTGGTGCCGACGCAGAACGCGGCGTTGAACCGGTTGCGGCCGGGCTGGATGTACCGGTAGAAGACGGCCTGCATGTAGCCGGCGCCGCGGCTGACGATGCTCACGAGGTTGCCGTACGACTGCGGGGTCTGGACGAAGGCGACCTTCTCGTCGATGAAGAACGGCACGGTCTCGTGCAGGAACATCGGCTTGGGCACGAAGTCCGCGTCGAAGATGGCGAAGTAGTCGCCCTTGGCCACCGACAGGGCGTAGTTGACGTTGCCCGCCTTGGCGCCGTGGCTGGTCAGCCGGCGGATGTACCGGGCGCCGAGCCTCGCGGTGAGGTCCTTGACCTCGTCGCTCCGACCGTCGTCCAGCACCCACGTGCGGTGCGCGCCCTGCATCGCGACGGCGGCCTGGACCGTCATCGCGATCTTCGACAGTTCTTCGCCGTAGACCGTGACGAAGACGTCGACGACGACGGTCTTCCCGTCGACGACGATCGGCCACAGGTGCGGCTGGTCGCGGACGCCGAGCCGGTCGATCGCGTCCTCGTCGTAGAGCGTGTCCTGCGTCGAGTGGAAGTCGAAGTCCCGGGGGTTCTGACCGCCCGAGAGGATCGTCCACATGGCCAGCAGGGCCTGCAGCACCAGGACGGCCTCGGCGATGATCACCGCGACGTAGGGCAGCAGGTCACCGCGGTTGGCGGGGTTCAGCAGGAACTGCCCGTAGAGCAGGATGCCCATGGTGCAGGCGAGCACGAGCAGCACCATGAAGGGTGAGTGGGCACGCCCCTCGGTGCGCGAGACGACCGACGCGTGGTGGTCGCTCGTGATGCGCGTCGTGGGGCGTGCCCGCGATCCCCGCTCCTCGTCGTGGTGTGCCAGGCGCCTCAGTTCGCTGCGCGAGCGAGGTGCCACGTCGAGGGCGGGGCCGGTGTCGGGTGCACCGGTGTCGGGTCGGTTTTCGGCGTCGCTGTCGCGGACGCGCATGGTTCGGGACATGCGTGTTCTCTCCGGGTTCGGGTCTGAGAGACGACCGGACGCCGGCGGCGGTGGGTGACCGCCGTCGGACGTCCGGAGGGGCGTCGGCGACGGCGGCGACTCGAGGTGACGCGCCGGGGTGGGCGGCGGTCGGGTGGGAGCCAGGGGCTCCCGTTTCGGGTCCGTCGACTGCGAGCGGTTCGGGCCACTCGATCGACGGGTTCGCCTCCGGTGTGGGCCTTTCGGGGGACCGTTCCGGGGACGTGTCGAAACAGTACAGGGTCGTTCCTGCCGATTCGCGACACCCGTTCGGGGGGTACGCCCCCTCGAAGGGGTCACAGGCCGCATGGACAGCGGGGAGGTGACACCCGTCCCGGCCCGAGGCTCACCCGTCTCACCCGTCCGGGGGGCACGCCGCAGGGCGGGTGGCACCGACCCCGGCGGGCGGGCCGAGGAGGCGCGGGTGGTGTCCTCGAGGACGGCCACGCCCGGGCGTGTCGCGGCCCGCGCCCGTCGTGGCAGGGCCCGTCGCGGACCCGGACGCGTCGCGGCCGGGCGTCAGACGGTGAGGTCGGCCAGCCAACCGGCCAGGAACTCGGCCCCGGCCTCGTCGTGGATCGCGCCCGTCGAGCTCGTCAGCACCGGGTACGGCGTCGCCGGCACGCCGTCGGCCGGGCGGACGTCGACGTGCGCGACCGCGTGACCCTGCGCGTGCAGCCAGTCGGCCATGGCGTAGTCGCTGCGCGAGTCGCCGACCGTGCGCCAGGCGAGCGGGGGCTCGCCGTCGGCCGCCAGCAGCTCGAGCGCCCGCTCGGCCCCGAGGTCCTTGCCGAGCCGCACCGACTCGATGTCGGTCGAGATGATCGTCGGGTCGACGCGCCACTGCACGGCCCCGGAGGCGTCGGGCCGCACGTCGTCGAGTCGGCGCACGCCGAAGCCCCGGCGGACCAGCGCCTGCATCGCCTTCTCGTCGAGGTCGCGTTGCCGGCCCAGGTAGGTCGACGACTCGACGCTCGTGAGCTGCTCGATCGAGACCATCGCGTGCTTGGTCGTGTCGTAGAACACCAGGTCGGCGAACTCGTCCGCCACCAACGCCTGCATCTCGGCGCCGAAGTCGGCGGGCATGGCGAGCGACGAGTCGACCTCGATCGGGCCGATGCCGTCGACACCGTGCTCGGGGCCGATCGTGAACCAGACGGCACCCTTCTCGCAGACGCCGTGCACCCGCGCCCCCTCGGGCAGTCCGGCCGCGAGCAGCGGACCGACGACCTCCTCACGGATGAACGCGTCCGAGCGCCCCGTGTTGAAGACGATCGGCACGCCCAGGGCGGCGAGCGCCACGAGGTCGCGCGTGATCGCGGGCAGCGCGATGCTGCGGGTCACGGGGCTGGCGATCGGGCCGTCGACGTCGAGGAGCAGGCCGAGTCGGGGTGCGCTGGAGGAGGTCACGGGACCATCCTCGCAGCAGGTCCGGCTACGGGGCGGTCGGCAGGGACGGCATCGTCCGCACGAACTCGGCGAAGGCCACGATGAACACCGAGAACGCGACCACGATCGTGATCAGGTAGACGGCGATGAAGAGCCACAGCGGCGCTAGCCCGCCACCGGTGCGACGCTTCACGACGACCGAGCGACCGACGACGTAGACGACCGTGAGGAACGCCCACGGCCACGGGAACGGCTTCACGATGCCCCGGGCCGTCAACGCCCGGTGGTCGAGCCAGGCGAAGACGACCGTCAGTGCGTAGACGAGCAGGCCGATGCCCATGTAGGCGAGGTAGCCCGGCGTGAACGGCGACTGGTAGACGCCCGGGGTGATCGTGGCGGTGCGCTCGAGGTAGTCGCCGACGTCCCAGAAGGCGAGCCCGATCAGCTGCACCAGCGGCAGCAGGACGAGCACCCAGACGAACGGGGTCGAGGTGCTGACGCCGGGGTTGGTGCCCTTGAGCGGGTCGGCGTAGCCACCGGGCCCGGGGTAGGGCTGCTGCCCCGGCTGCTGCGCCTGGGGGTGCTGGCCCTGGTACGGCGGGGAGTACCGGGGGTCCTGCTGGTTCTGGGGGTTCTGCTGGCTCTGGGGGTTCTGCCAGGGCTGCTGGCCGGGGGCGTCGCTCACGGTGTCTCCGTCGTCGTCGTGGGTGGGCAGGTCGGGTCGTCGTCGCGCGTCGGGCCGCTCTCCGGCAGCGTAGTGCGGCGGCTCGACTCGGCGCCCGCTCCGGTTTCCGCCTGTGGACGGACCTGTGAGGGCAGCTCGGGTGGGAGGATGGTGGGAACCCCTCGACAGGAGATCACCCGTGGCGTCGCTCCCCCTTTCCGTCATCACCGCACTCGAGGCCTTCGCCGCACCCGATCGCAAACAATCCGTGCACGACCTCGCCGTCGACCCTGCCGGCCCCGAAGAGCAGGCCCTCGCCGACCTGACCGGGTCGGTCGAGTGGGTCGACATGGCCGTCGCCCACCCGCTCGGTCCCGACCGCAGCGACCCCGAGGGCATGCGCCGACTGCTGCAGGCGATGGGAGCAGAGGGCCGCTGCGCCGTCCTGTCGGCGTCGGGTTCCGAAGACGACCGCGACCTCGGCGGCGCCCTCGACGGCGTGCTGCACCAAGAAGGCGGCGCGCTCGTCGTCTGCCGTCCGGGTCCGCTCGCGCTGCTGATCACCGGCCGCGGGGAACACTGGCTGCTGAGCGACCGGGACATCCCCCAGCTGACCGGCCCGATCGGCGTCGTCACGCCGTAGGCGGCACCCTCCGGCGGCGATCCGGCACGAGCCGCATCCGTGGCCGCAGCGCGGCGCGTCGCCCGGACGTCAGCCGCGGCGGATCGGGTCGCCCGTCGTCAGCTGCCAGATCGCGACGCCGTGGAGCCCCTTCGACTCGGCCAGATCGGCGCGCGCGGTGATCGAGCGACCATCCGACCACCAGAGGGTCGAGCCGTCGCCGGGCGAGGCGGTGTACTCGGCCTGGTCGGCGTCCCACGAACCCGTGGACTGCGCAGCGGTGCGGGCCTCGGCGACCGACAGCGCGCCTCCTGCGGTGCCGTCGCCCGTCCACCGGTAGCCGTACCCCGCGACGCCGAGGTCGAGGCGGTCGGCCGGGACGGACTCGAGTGCGGCGTCGAGGACCTCGCCGACCCAGGGCAGGCCGCCGACGGGCCCCGGTTCGCTGAACCCGGCGCCGTGCTGGTCGTAGGCCATGAGCACGAACCGGTCGACGGAGTCGGACAGGGCGGCGAGGTCGTAGCCGAGGTCCGCGTACCCCGCCGGGTCGGTGCTGGGCTGCAGGGCCATCGAGATGCTCGCGTCGTCGGGCAGGGCGTCGCGGAGCTCGGCGGCGAAGTCCACCAGTCCCGGGGCGTCCGCGGCCGAGAGCGACTCGAAGTCGATCTGGACGCCGTCCCAGCCGCCGTTGACGACTTCTCCCGTGAGGCCCGACACGACGAACTCGCGGTTGGCCCGGCTCGACAGCAGTTGCGACGCGAGCTCACCGCTGAAGCCGTCCTGGCCCGCGTTGACGACGAGCAGCTCGGCCTTCCCGCCCGCCGACTGGGCGGCCTCGCGGAGGGAGTTGGCGGACTCGTCGCTCGGTGCGACCCCGGCCCCGCCGGTCGTGATCGCGACGCCCGAGACGCCGACCGTGTCGATCGCCGACCCGCTGCGGTCGAGCGCCTCGACGGCGGCCGTCGTCGCGTCGGGTGAGGCTATGGCGTAGCCCTCGACCGCGAGCCCTGCCGGGATCTTCGCCTGCGGCGCGACCGTCGGGTTGTTCCCGTCGGCCGAGCACGACGACATCGTGACCGCGAGCGAGGCGGCGAGCAGCAGGGCGGCGGTGCCGGCGGTCAGGGTGCGCACCGTGCCATCTTCGTCGATCCGGCGGAGCGGTGCGGAGCGGGGCGGTGCGGCGCGGGGCGTGCTTGGCTCGTCGCATGGCAGACGACGGACGACAGCAGACCTGGGACGAGTTCCACGACGACGTGAACATGACGGCCTCGACGCTGCGCGAGTGGCTCGACACCGACGAGTCGCGCGAGGTGGGGCAGAAGGACGGCGGCGAGTCCGTCGGGCACGAGAGCGGCCGGCACATCGTGCGCATCCTCGAGAAGAAGAAGGCCGACCTGACCGACGCCGACTGGAAGCACATGGAGAAGGTCCACGGCTACGTCGCGCGGCACTCGAAGCAGCGCCCCTCGGGCGACGTCACCGACACGAAGTGGCGCTGGTCGCTCATGAACTGGGGCCACGACCCGCTGGCCTGACCGGCGACCGGCCCGGCGGCCGACCGGGCCGACCGGCGGCCCGCGGGACCGGCAGACTGGTCCGATGAAGACCGCACTCGTCACCGGGGGCTCGCGGGGCATCGGCCTCGCCGTCGTCCGAGACCTCGCCCGCACCCACCACGTGATCGTCCACGGACGGGACGAGGAGGCGCTGCGGGCGATCACCGCCGACCTCCCGTCCGCGACGGCGTGGGCCGCGGACCTCTCGGGCCCGGCCCTCACGGTGCCGCCGCTCGACGGACTCGACGTGCTGGTGCACGCGGCCGGTGTCATCGGCGGGCGCGCCGTCGCCGACACGGAGCGCGACGACTGGCGGCGCGTCTTCGAGGTCAACGTGTTCGCCGTCGCCGAGGTGACGCGGCAGCTGCTGCCGGCGCTGCGGGCGGTGCAGGGCACGGTCGTGTCGATCAACAGCGGCTCGGGGTTCACGGCAGGGGCCGACGGCAGCACCTACGCGGCGAGCAAGTTCGCCCTGCGCGCGCTGACCGACGCCCTGCGCGAGGAGGAACGTCCGCACGGCGTCCGGGTCAGCTCGGTGCACCCGGGCCGCGTCGACACCGACATGCAGCACGAGTTGGTCACGGCCGAGGGCGGCACGTACGACACGTCGCTCTACCTCGAACCGCAGTCCGTCGCGGACGCGGTGCGGCTCGTGGTCGACCTGCCGCACGGGGCGACCGCCGAGGTCGTCTCGGTGCGCCCCACCCGCCGCGCCTGACCCGCCGGGGCCGAGCGGCCGCGGCCCGGCCCGCGCCGGGCGCGCTGGCGGCGCCGGCCGGGTCAGGAGGACCGACGCGAGGCCGAGGCGTCGGCAGTGCCGGACTCGACGTCGGAGAGACGGGCGACGCGACGGTTGTGCCAGGCGATCTGACCACATTGGGCGGCGGCCACGGCAAGGAAGACGACCACGGTCGAGAAGCCGAGGTCGGTGGTCTCGCGGATGCCGAAGACTCCCAGCAGGGTCATGCCCGTGCCGAGCCCGCGCCCCCACCGGAGGCCCGCTGGCGTGTGCGGCGACTGCCGCCACCACGGGAACCGCCGGTCGCCGACGGCCGCGAGTTCTCGCGCCGTCGCGTTCGTCGTGAGGGCGGCCCCGAAGACGAGCACCACGAGCCACAGCAGCAACCACATGCCGACGAGGCTAAGGGCAGGGTGGCGTCCCGCGCCTCCCCCGCCAAGGTGATGCAGCCGGCACCTGCCCGGACCGATGCCGCATCGCCGGGCGGGCATCGCACCGCCGGACGGATGTCGCACCGCCGACTGAGCATCGCACCGCCCACTTCGGCGGTGCGATGTTCATCAGGCGGTGCGACGCCCATCGGGTGGTGCGGACCGCGGGTGGTGCGGACCGCGGGCGGTGCGGACCGCGGGTGGTGCCGACCGCGGGTGGGTCAGCTGTAGTCGTGGCCCGAGACGCCGAGGGAGCGGTAGACGTACTCGCCGCCCTCGCTGGCGTCGTCGTCGAGCTCCCACATCAGGTCCTCGCCGTCGGAGGCCCCGGGACGCGTGACGCTCTTCTGCGGCAGCCCGTCGATGAGGGTGAGTTCTTCGGTGGTGGTCTCGTCGTGGCCGACGAAGCGGGCGGTGTAGGTCTGGTCGCTCATGGCGTGGACGGTACGCCGGGTGCTCCGAGGCGGTCCGTGGCACCCCCTCCCGGGCGCGGCCGGGCGCGGCCCACTACCGTTCACGGCATGAGCGAGAAGAAGGCCCCCGAGCCGGCGACCCTGTTGATCCTGGGCGCGAGCGGGGACCTCGCCGCGCGCCTCCTGATGCCCGGCCTCGGCGGCCTGTTGTCGATCGAGCCGCCCCGGCGCGTGCAGCTGATCGGCGCCGGCGTCGAGGAGTACACCGATGCCGAGTGGAAGGCACGCGTGAAGACGTCGTTCGACAGCGTCCACGCGAGCGGCCCCGCCGTCGACGCGTTGCTCGAGTCGACCACGTACGTCACGGCCGACGTGACCGGGGCCGACGGCCTCCGCGGCCTCCTCGAGGCCTGTGACGCGCCTCCGTCCATCTACTTCGCGCTGCCGCCGGCCATCACCGAGAAGGCCTGTGCCGCCCTCCGCGAGGTCGACCTGCCCGAGGGCACGGCGCTCGCCCTCGAGAAGCCGTTCGGCACCGACCTCGCCAGCGCGAAGAAGCTCAACCGCGAGGTGCTGAAGCTCGTGCACGAGGACCAGGTGCACCGCGTCGACCACTTCCTGGGCCGCTCGACCGTGCTCAACCTGCTCGGCCTGCGGTTCGCGAACCGCCTGATCGAGCCCATGCTCAACAACCAGCACGTCGAGAGCATCGAGATCGTCTACGACGAAGAACTCGGCCTCGAGAACCGCGCGCGCTACTACGACCACGCCGGCGCCATGGTCGACATGATCCAGAGCCACCTGCTGCAGGTGATGGCCGTGCTGACGATGAACGCCCCCGCCACGCTCGGCGCGGCCGACCTGCGCGACGAGAAGGAGTTGGTGCTGCGCGCGACCCACGTCTGGGACGACGACGCCGTCGCGAACTCCCGCCGTGCCCGCTACGGGAAGGGCGAGGTGGACGGCCGCACCCTGCCCGCCTACGTCGACGAGGACGGCGTGGACGCGTCGCTCGAGACCGAGACGCTGGCCGAGGTCGTCGTCGAGGTGGCGAACTGGCGGTGGGCCGGCGTGCCGATCCTGCTGCGCTCCGGCAAGGCCCTGGCCTCGCGTCGCCGCGAGATCGTCATCACGTTCCGGCCGCCCACCCACGTCCCGAAGGAGTTCGTCGGCGGAGGCACCCCCGACCGCCTGCGCATCGCGATCTCACCCGACGAGATGTCGCTCGAGCTGAACGTCAACGGCCCGGGCGACTCGTACGACCTGTCGCGCGCCTCCCTGCACGCCGACTTCGGCGCGGCCGACCTGACGGCCTACGGCGAGGTGCTCGAGGGCATCCTCGACGACGACCCGACGCTCTCGGTGCGCGGCGATTCGGCGGAGGAGGGGTGGCGCATCGTCGCCCCCGTCGTCAAGGCCTGGAAGACCGGCGAGGTCGCGATCGACGAGTACCCGGCGGGGTCGGCCGGACCGACGTCCTGGCCCGCAGGCGTCCACCAGAACGAGCCCGCCGTCCGCGCGCGCGAGGGCGCGAAGCTGGCGCACCGCGAGGACTGAGCCGGACCCGGCAGGCGCACGCCGCCTCGCGCACGCCGCCACGAGGTGAACGATCCGCCACGCGATCGTGTGGCGGCGTGTTTACTTCGTGGCGGAGTGGGTCGGGGCCAGGGCGGGGCGGCAGGCAGGGGCGGCGCGAGTGCAGGAGGCGCGGTGCCGGCGGGCGGTCATCCGAGGCTGACGAAGGTGCTCACGTCGTCGCGCGGCAGCTCGTCGGCGACGGCTCCCACCTGCATCCCCGCGACCGTGACGCGGCCGCCGTGGCTCGAGAGGAACGCGGTGTCGGAGGCGTCCCGTCCGGTCGCGATGCGCAGGAGCGTCTGACGCGGGGCCAGCCCGGTCGCGTCGACCACGTGCCAGGCACCGTCGACGAAGGCCTCGGCCACGGCGTGGAAGTCCATCGGGGACAGGCCCGGGGCGTAGACGCTGACGAGCCGCGCGGGAACGTCGAGCCCCCGCAGCAGGGCGATCACGAGGTGCGCGTAGTCGCGGCAGACGCCCTGCCGGTCGAGCAGGGTCTGCACCGCGCCGTCGGTCGGCGCGCTGGCCCCGGGCACGTAGGCGAGGTGCGAGCCGACCCACGTCGCGACCGCGGCGAGCAGCTCGCGCCCCTCGAGCCCGCCGAACTCGGCGCGGGCGGTCGGGCTGAGCGTGTCCGACTCGCAGTAGCGGCTGGGGCGCCGGTAGCGCACGAGGTCGAGGTCGTCGACGGCGGGCTCGTCGAGTCGTCCGTCGACGACGACCCGGTAGTCGACGGTGACCCGGCCGGCCCCGACCTCGCACAGGTGGAGGAGGGTGCCGTGGTGGTCGTGCAGCTCGCGGATCTCGAGGGGTGCGCCGTGCTGGGTGACGGCCAGCGCCTCCTCGGTGATGCGGGCGGTGCCGACCTGCGCCACCGCGTCGGGCGCGGCGTAGGCGCGGGAGGCGGCGATCGACAGGACGAACTCGGCGGGGCCGTCGACGTCGAACTCGAGCCGGGCGGACGCGGTGCGCTTCATGACCAGAGGGTGGCACGGTCGTGAGTCGAACGTGTTTCGGGGTCCGCCGTGAAGCGGCTGCGACCCTGCTGGGACCGTCGCTCGATGTCGGTGGTGGCGGGTTGGATGAGCGCATGCCCTCGTACCGCGTCACGCTCACCGTCGGCACCCTGCGCCCCGGGGTGCGGCCCGATTCGGTGCTGCCCGCGGCCGCTGCGAGTGCGGCCGGGTTGACGACCGTCGAGGCCAGTGACGTCACGCTCGTGCGCGGTGAGCCGCGGTTGGTGGTGCGCTACGAATGTGCCGCCGACGAGCCCGCGCACCGCATCGGGGCCGTCGTCGAGGCGACCGTGGGCGAGCTGGCCGACGTGGTCCAGGGACGCGTGACGCGCCGCGACGGCGGGGCGTGGACGCTGGTGGGCGCGGTCTGACCCGGGTGACGTCGGGCCGGCATCCCTCGATGCACGGAACCCGCCGCGCGTAGGCTCCCGACATGGGGACGACGACGCGGACGCTGCTCACGACCACTGCTCGCACGGGGGTGACCGCGGCGACGGTCCTGCTCGTCTCGGGGCTGCTGACGGCCTGCAGCGACGACGACGGCGACCCCGTGGTGACCGTCAGCCCGAGCGTCAGCCCGTCGGCGACGCCCGAGAGCCCGACACCGGCGCCCGCGCCTCCCACCGACGGCATCGTGACCCCCTCGCCGGGCCCGACCAGCCCGAGCCCGCGTCCCACACCGGTCACCACCGACAAGCCCACCGACCGGCAGACGATCCCCCCGCAGAACTAGCGGTCGCGCCCCCGTGGCGCGGCGGTGCGCCCCCGTGTCGCGGCAGTGCAGGCCCGTGGCGCGGCAGTGCGCCCCCGTGGCGTCGCATCGCACCACGAACTGAACGTCGCACCGCGGATCTCCGCGGTGCGACGTCCGGCAGGCGGTGCGACCCGAGCCCGGGCCGACCCGCTCAGTACCAGTTGACGGACTGCGAGTGCGACCAGGCGCCGCAGGGGGTGCCGTAGACCGACTTGATGTAGCCGAGCCCCCAGGTGATCTGGGTCTTGGCGCTCGTGGCCCAGTCGCTCCCGGCCGAGGCCATCTTGCTGCCGGGCAGCGCCTGCGGGATGCCGGTCGCGCCGCTGGGGTTGTAGGCCTTGTAGTTCCAGCCCGACTCCTTCGTCCAGAGCGAGACGAGGCACGAGAACTGGTCGCTGCCCCAGCCGTACTGGGACGACGCGAGGGACTGGGCCGTGGCCTTGGCCCCGTCGACCGAGTTGTCGGCGGCGGCGCGGGCGGCCTCGGCGGCGGCCGCGGCGTCGGCGGCGGCCTTCGCCTCGGCGGCGGCCTGGGCCTCTGCGGCGGCCTGCGCGGCAGCGGCGGCGGCAGCGGCCTGTCGGTCGGCCTCGGCGGCGGCGGACTGGACGGTCTGCGCCGAGAGCGCGGTCTTCTCGACGCGGTCGTTCAGCGTCGAGGCGTCGAGCTTCTCGTAGTCGGCCAGGGAGGCGACCTGGGTCTGCAAGTCGCTGGCGTCGGTCCGGCTCGAGGTCGAGGCCACGACCTGGTTCGCGATCTGGATCGTCGAGCGCGCCTTGGCCTGGGCCAACGAGGTGGCGATGTCCGCCTTCTGCTGCTTGACGTCGGCGGCGTGCTGCTCGGCCGAGATGGTGTCGGCACCGGCGGCCGACATCGAGGTGACCGCGAAGCCGGTGCCCGTGACGAGGGCGACCGCGGCGACGCCACCGATCAGCGAGAGGCGACGACGGGCGGTGCGACGGCGTCCGGCGGAGAGCGAGCGGCGCGTGGCGGGAGCCTCGGCGGCGGCCGCGGCGTCCGCGCCGGAGGCAGGGGTGTTCTCGGGGGTCATGTGGTCCTCGTGCTCGGCCGACCCGCGCCTCCGTTCGGGCAGGGCGCACACGGCGGTGCCGCACGGGCGCGGGGCGCTCGGGGCGGCGGGACCCCGCGGCAGAGGCGGGGGAAGCCGTGACAGGTCGGTGTCGGTCTCGCGAGGCCGTGGGGCCTCGACTCGTCCGCCGCAGCTGCCCTGCCGAGTCGGGACTCGGTCGGGAGGGGCGCACGCGCCCGGGCGAAGTGACGAGTATGCAGAGACTTCCTGAGTAGAACCACACAATGCACTGTCGAACCGGGCAGTCCGGCGCATCATCCCAGCGGATGACATCGGCTCGCGCCTCCCTCATCCGAGCGAAGGAGGCGCGGGCCGGGCAGGTCAGCGGCTCGCGATCACGACGCCTCGGGTGCCGCCACGAGGTCCTCCGCGACGCGAGTTCGACGCCAGGCCCCCGTCGCCACGTACTTGACCATCACGTTCAGCACGGCGACCGTCGGCACGGCGAAGAGCGCGCCCGGGATGCCGGCCACGTACGACCCTCCCGCCACGGCGAAGACCACCGCGAGCGGGTGCACGCGGACGGCCGAACCCATGACCAGCGGCTGCAGCACGTGGGCCTCGAGCAGGTGCACGACGAGCACTCCGGCCAGCATGACCACGGCCTGGACCGGCCCCGCGAAGACGAGGGCGACGATCACGGCGAGCGCGCCGGTCACGATGGCCCCGACGACCGGGATGAACGACGCCAGGAAGACGAGGATCGCGATCGGCACGGCGAGCGGCAGCCCGAGGAAGAACGCGATGAGGCCGATGCCGACGGCGTTGACCGCGGCGACGACGATCTGCACGCGGACGAACGAGGTCAGCGTGTGCCAGCCGGCCTGGCCGGCCCCGTCGACGGCGGGGCGCGCCGCCTTCGGGAAGAGGCGGACGGTCCAGGCCCAGACCCCGCGACCGTCGATCATCAGGAAGATCGTGGCGAACAGGGTCAGCAGTCCCCCGGCCAGCAGGTGCCCGGCCGCGGTGCCGATCGACAGAACGCCGCTGAGGATCGCCTTGCTCTCGGTCTGCAGCGCGTTCTGCGCGTCCTTGAGGTAGCCGGTCACGTCGGCGTTCGTGAGGCTCAACGGCGGTCCCTGGAGCAGGGTCGTCAGCTGGTCGTACTGCGCGACGGACTGCTTCTCGATCTGCGGCAGTCCGGCCCGGATCTGCGTCACGGCGAGCAGCACGAGGCCCCCGACGACGACCACCCCGGCCAGCAACGCGGCCACGATGGCGAGCCACCGCGGCCACCGGTGCCGGTGCAGGAACCCCGCGACCGGCACCAGGAACGCCGACACGAGGATCGCGATCAACAGCGGCACGACGATCTCCTCGAGCGTGGCGATCAGCCAGAAGAGCACGGCCAGCGCCGCGGCGACCGCGAGCAGGCGCCAGGCCCAGGCCCCCGCGATCAGCATGCCCGGGGGCAGCGTGGCCGGGGGCAGCACGGCCACGGGCGGCACGGCCGAGGGCGGCGCGGCCTCGGCCGGGTCGGCGGTGCGGGTCGCGTCGTCCGCGACGCCCCCGTCTGTGGCTGCACCCTGGGGGTGCTGGGAGCGACGTGAGAACTTCATGAGCCGAGTGTCCGGCCGCGGGGCTATCAACCGGCTGTGACTTCGCTGACCCGCCCCGCGCCTCCTCGGCTCGCCCTCGACCGCCGCACGGTGGGCGCACCGGCCACCGGGTGGGCCGGTCAGGCTTCGGGCGCGAACCTCGGGCCGTCGTGCCCGTCACGTCGCACGTGCTCGGACCAGGCCGCGAGGGGCCGCAGCCAGAGGCCCTGCTCGCCGTAGAGCGCGCGATAGACGACGAGCGGCTCGTCGGTCTCGCTGTGGCGGGCGGTGCCGAGCACCTCGTAACGGCCGCCCTTGAAGTGGCGGTAGAACCCGGGGGCGGGAGGGGTGTCGGCGGTCATCCCGCGAGCCTAGACGGGCGGTGAGGGGCACCATGGTCGGGTGACCCAGGACGCCCCCCGCCCCACCGCCAGCACGCCGACCGCCCCCGGCGAACCGGTCGTCGACACCGACGACCGCGCCGCCCGCCGCGAGTTCGACACCCCGTCGGGCCGCATCGTGGGTCGGGTCGACGGCGAGGTCGTGCGGGTGCTCGGCGTGCCCTACGCCGAAGCCGACCGCTTCGAGCCGCCGCGTCCGGTCGCACCCTGGCCCTCCCCGCTGCTCGCCTTCGACCGCGCCCCCGCCTCACCGCAGGTCGCGTCGCCCGGGCTCGACGCCCTGATCGAGGGCGCCGCCGTCGGCATGGTCGACGACGAGCACTGCCAGCGCCTCTCGATCACCCTGCCCGCCGACCTCCTCGCCGACGAGCGCGTGCCGGTCATGGTGTGGATCCACGGCGGCTCGTACGTCTCGGGGGCGGGCGACCTGCGCGTCTACGACCCGCGCGCCCTCGTCGCCGAGCAGCGCGTGATCGTCGTCACCGTGACCTACCGGCTGGGCATGCTCGGTTTCTTCGGCGTCGGCGACGAGCTGCCCGCCAACCTCGGACTGCTCGACCAGCTCGCGGCCGTCCGCTGGGTGCACGAGACGATCGAGGCGTTCGGGGGCGACTCGAGCCGCATCACCCTGTTCGGCCAGTCGGCCGGCGGCGACGCGATCGCGCACCTGATGATCAGCGAGGGCGCCCGGGGGCTCTTCGCCCGGGCCATCGTGCAGAGCGCCCCGCTCGGCATCGTGCGCGGCCGCAGCCGCATGGTGAAGGCGATGACGGAGGCGGTGGGCACGCCCCGCAAGGACGCTCCGCTCGACGAGCTGCTCGCCGGGCAGTCCGTGGCCGAGCGGGCGGCGAAGCGCTTCGGCCTGCGCGGCGGCATGGCCTTCGGGCTGCAGTACGGGCGGGCACCGCTGCCGACCGAGTCCGCCGCCGACGCCGCGTGGCGCGAGGTCGCGCCCGAGATCGACCTGCTGATCGGCGCGACGGCCGACGAGACCGCGGTGTTCGCCGAGTTCTCCCCCCTGCTGCAGCGGATGTTCGGCCTGCCCGTGGTCGGCCGGGCGATCCGACGCCTGATGATCGACGCCACGACGAAGGCCGTCTACCACCGGGCCGGTCGGGCCTTCGCCGAGCGGCACCGCGCCGCGGGCGGGCGCGTCTCGACGTTCGAGTTCACCTGGGAGCCCGAGGGCACGGCGTTCGGCGCCGCCCACATCACCGAGCTGCCGCTGCTGCTCGGCGGCCGCGAGGCCTGGGCGCACACCCGCCTGGTCGGCACCACCGACTGGGAGGACGTCGACCGCCGCGGCCGAAAGGTGCGCCAGATCTGGGCCGACTTCGCCCGCACCGGCACGGTGGCAGCCGACGCGACGGCCGGCCTCGCCGACACCCTGGTCGTCCACCGCCGCTGAGCCGGTCCGTCCTGGGTGCCCTCGCCCGCGCCTCCTCTCGTCCCCGGGCACGGCTCCTCGCGTCCACAGGCGCGGCTCCTCTCATCCACAGGCGCGGCCCGGGGTTCGCGTGCGAGCGAGCCGCGACAATACGATCGACGGCAGAACCGATGCGCCGACGTCGCCGTACTCGCCCGCCCCGCCGTGCCCCGGCGCCGAGCACCTGAGGACCCCCGTGAAGAAGTTCCGCCGCAACCAGGCGCGCATGCACCTCGTCATGATGCTGACGCTGACGTTCACCACCGGCATCATCGACGCCGTCGGCTACCTCGGCCTCGACCGGGTGTTCACCGCGAACATGACCGGCAACGTGGTCATCCTCGGCATGGCCATCGCCCAGGCCGACGGTCTGCCGATCGTGGGCCCGATCGTGGCCCTCGCCGCGTTCCTGCTCGGAGCGGCGATCGGCGGCCGGGTGCTGCGCGGCGGCCGTGCCGGGTGGTCGGGCCGCAGCACGACCTCGTTCGGCGTGACCGGCGGCGTGCTGCTCGGCCTCGGCATCTCGACCTTCTTCGTCGTGCCCGAAGAGAACACGCCGTGGGCCTTCACGATCACCGGCCTGCTGGGCGCCGCGATGGGGCTGCAGGCCGCCGCCGCGCGCAAGATCGCCGTGGCCGACGTCACGACCGTGGTGGTCACGTCGACCATCGTCGGGCTCGCGTCCGAGTCGAAGCTCGCCGGCGGCACGGGCAAGAACTTCCCCCGGCGCGTGCTCGCCGTGGTGCTCATCCTCGCCGGTGCGGCCGTCGGTGCCCTGCTGCTGCAGGTGCACATCGGCGTGGGCATGGGCGTCGCCGGCGGGCTGACGCTGCTGGTCGCCCTGACCGGGCACCTCCTGCGCGAGCGACGCAGGGAGCTCGAGGCGCGCGAGGCCGAGGCGGCCGCGGCCGCGGCGACGGCCGGGGCGACCCGTGGCTGACGCCGTGCGGCACGACCTGGTCGTCCGGGCCCGTCGCGCCTGGGTCGACGGCGTCTGGCGCGAGGCGAGCGTCTCCATCCGTGACGGCCGCGTCGTCGCGATCGGCGGCCTCACCGACGAGGTCGACGCCACCGTCGACGTGACCCTGCCCGACGACCAGGTGCTGCTGCCCGGCGTCGTCGACAGCCACGTGCACGTCAACGAGCCCGGACGCACCGAGTGGGAGGGCTTCGCGACGGCGACCCGTGCCGCCGCCGCCGGGGGCGTCACGACGATCGTCGACATGCCCCTCAACAGCATCCCGCCGACGACGACCGTCGAGGCCCTCGAGCAGAAGCGCGCCGCCGCGGGCCCCCAGTCGGTCGTCGACGTCGGGTTCTGGGGCGGGGCGATCCCTGCGAACCTCGGCACGGGAGACCTGCGGGCCCTGCACGAGGCCGGCGTCTTCGGGTTCAAGGCCTTCCTGTCACCGTCGGGGGTCGACGAGTTCCCGCACCTGTCGACCGAGCAGCTGCACCAGGCGATGGCCGAACTGGCGGTCTTCGACGGTCTGCTGATCGTGCACGCCGAGGACCCCGACGGCCTCGACGCCGCCGCGGCCTCCCCGACCGAGGTGCCCGAGGTGCCCGCAGCAGGAGGCGCGGCCTACGAGGCGTTCGTCCGCTCGCGTCCCGACGTGGTCGAGCGCACGGCGATCGAGCACGTGGTCGACGCCCTGCGCGCCACGGGTGGACGCGCCCACGTGCTGCACCTCTCGTCGGCGACGGCGCTCGACACCATCCGGGCGGCCAAGGCCGAGGGGCTGCGGCTCACGGTCGAGACCTGCCCGCACTACCTGACCTTCGACGCCGAGCACATCGGCGACGGGGCGACGCAGTTCAAGTGCTGCCCGCCGATCCGCGGCGAGGCCAACCGCGAACTGCTCTGGCAGGCGCTGGTCGACGGCACGATCGACGTCGTCGCGAGCGACCACTCGCCGTCGACCCGCGAGCTCAAGTTCGCCGGCGGCCCCGACGCCGCACACGGCGACTTCGACGTGGCGTGGGGCGGCATCTCGGGCCTCGAGCTGAGCTTCCGCGCCGTGTGGACCGGGGCACGGCAGCGCGGCATCCCCCTCGAGGCCGTCGTCGGATGGATGTCCCGGGGCACGGCGGCGCTCGTCGGCCTGCCGACGAAGGGGCGGATCTCGGTCGGCGCCGACGCCGACCTCGTCGCCTTCGCCCCCGAGACGCCCGTGACGATCGACGTCGACGACCTCTCGCACCGCAACCCCGTGACCGCGTACGACGACGCACGCCTGTTCGGCGAGGTCGCGGCGACGTGGGTGGGCGGCCGGCTGGCGGGGCCGAGCGCGCCTCCTGCGCGGTTGCTCGTCCGTCCCGACACCGGGGTCGCCTCGTGAGGGGCGGCCCCAGCGCCTTCGCCGAGGTCGCGGCGTGAGTCCGACGAAGGCGGCGGCTCCCGTCGAGGTCGCACCGGGCGTGCACTTCGTCGAGGGTCCCGCGTCGAACTGGACGATCCTCGCGGGCGACGGCACCCTGACGCTGGTCGACGCCGGCTACCCGGCCGACCTCGAGCTGGTGGAGTCGTCGCTCCGGGCCGTGGCGTCGGCGACGGGCGCCGGTGACGCCCGGCTCACGTCGGTGCTCGTGACGCACGGGCACAGCGACCACATCGGCACCGTCTCGGCCCTGCGTCGGCGGCACGGCTTCGAGGTCTTCGCGGCGCACGCCGAGGTGCCGAACGTGACCCGCGAGCAGCTGCACCAGGTCACCGTCGGCGACGTCCTGCCGCACCTGTACAAGCCGCGGTTCGCCCGCTGGGTGCTGCACGCGGTGCGCGCCGGAGGCCTGGGCGACGTGGCCGTGACCGACGTCGTGCCGCTCGACCTCGGGGCGTCGCGCACGTTCAGCGGTCACCGTGTCGTGCCGACGGCCGCGGTCGGTCACACCCCCGGGCACACCGTCTTCGCGCTACCCGACGACGACGTCCTGATCACGGGCGACGCCCTTGTCACCGGCCACCCGACCTCACGGCTCGACGGCGTGCAGATGCTGCACCCGATCTTCCACTCCGACCTCGCCGAGGCGGGCCGCACCTACGGGCGGCTGGTCGACCGAGGGGCACGGGTGGTGCTGCCGGGTCACGGGCCGGTGCTGCGCCGCTGACGACACAGCACGGGGCCGTCCGGCTCGTGCCGGCCGCCGGCCCCGGTCATGGCGACGCGCGCGATCCCGGTCAGCAGAGCCGGCTGAGGTCCGCGACCCGATCTGCGAGGGCGGACGGACCGCCGAGCAGCACGACCTCGTCGGGTTGCTGGAAGTCCACGGCATGGTACGTCGCGCTGGGCATGCACGCGGCGCGCGACGTGAAGAGGGGTTGGCGCAGGTACCCCGCAGCGGCAGCACCGGCCAGGGCGTCGGGGAAGTTCTCCCCGTTCGCCACGAAGACGCTCGTCTCGGTGAAGTGGTCGACGCCGTAGGGCAGTCCCCAGTGCGTCGAGAAAGCGGTCGACCCTGTCCAGTGCGAGGTCTCGTAGCGGTCGCCACCCGACAGCCTCTCCACTTCATGGGCCGTGCCGTCGACGGGCGCGACGCGTCTCAGGTCGTCGACGATGCCCTGGCTCATGACCGCGGGACCGCCGACCGGATACAGGTAGCCCGGATCGACGGCGGCGATGAGGTCTCGGGTCGGCTCGTCGAGTGACGGTGCTTCTCCGGGTACGAGGATGAGTGGCATGTCGTGGGCGCCGGCAGCGGCCGAGGCCGCGAGGGCGTCGGGGAACGATCGACCCGTGGCGACGAAGAGCGCTCCGTCGTCGAAGCTGACGTCGTAGCCGGTGTGGTCGGCGGGGTCGTAGAGGGAGATGACGTCTCGCGGCCTCCCGACGGCCGGCGCCTGCCAGGTGTCGTCCACGAACGCGTCGATCGAGATGGCGCGCGACGTGGCGAAGCGGTCCGCTCCGAACACACGGTCGACGGTGGCGCCGGGAACGACGCGCTCGACCTGGTCGACGACCCGGGGCGAGAGCGACGTCTCGCCACCGACCACGACGACGCGTTCGGGGTCGAGCCGCGCGATCTCGGCGAGGACGACCGCCGGCACCTCAGTCGTGTCGGACAAGAGCAACGGCCCGCCGAGGTGTGCGGCCGCGGGGGCGGCACTCAGGGCGTCCGCGAAACCGCGTCCCGAGGCGAGGTAGACGACCCGCGCCTCCCGGGTCCTGTCGATCGCAGGCCCGACGGGCTCGACGGGCGTCTCGTCGTCCGAGAAGACGCTCTGACTGATGCGGACGGCCGTCGAGAAACGGTCGTCGCCGGCGACACGGACGACGACCGCGTCGCTTTCCGCAGCCCGGGCGGATACGGGGATCGACGTGCAGAACACGGCGGTCAGCGCCGCCGTGGCCACCAATGCCCCGATCGTCCGCCGCGTCGTCACGATCTCGTTCATCTCGTCGCCTCTCGTCACCCCCACCGCTCGAGCCGAGACCGGTGTTTCCGTCCGACAACATAGCGCCCGGGCGAACCCGCGAGGCACCGAGCAGGCCGCCCCGCCGCCCGGCCGCCCGGCGTGCCACCCACCCGGCCCAGGCCACTCTGGACGCGAGCCGAGGTCGTGAGGTCAGCCCCGTGAGCTGACGTCAGGCTCATTCGAGCTCGGACAGCTCGGCGTACAGCTCGGTGATCTCGGCGACGCGGCTGCGGCCACCCTCGGGCCGGCCGGCGCGCACGGTCTCGGTCAGCACCGCCCCGGCCAGCAGGGCGGCCAGGCTCATCGCGCTCGCGTAGCTGTCGAACGGGGCAGGGGTCTCGACCGGGCAGTCGAGCCTCACCGTCACGTCGACGCCACGCAGCGACGGATCGGCCACGAGCACCACGGGCACGCCGCGCGCAGCCAGGGACGACAGCACGCCGGCGAACCCGGCCGGCCGACGACGGAACCCCACCAGGACGACGACGTCGCGCGCCCCGAGCCCGACCAGCTCTTCGCCGATGGACTGGCCCGGCTGCGGCGCCACGCGCACGTCGTCCCGCGCCTGGACCAGCTGCTGCCGCAGGTGGAGCGCCACCGGGTAGCTGTTGCGGAACCCGGCCACAACGACCCGCTCGGCCCCGGCGACCAACGCCGCGGCACGCTCGAGTCGGCCGTCGGAGAGCCCCGAGAGCATCACGTCGAGGTTGTGACGTTCGGCCTCGGCGTGCTCGGCGAGCCCACCGGAGGCGCGGGTCGGCCCGACCGGGACGCCACGGCTGCGCGACGCCCTCGCCTGGTCGCGCACCTCTTGCGCGTCGGTGAAGCCGAGCCGCCGGAACAGCCGCGACACCGTCGCCTTCGAGACGCCGCTCTGCTCGGCGATCTCGGTGGCGGTGTAGACGGCGAGATCGTCCAGGTGGTCGAGGATGAAGTCGGCCGCTCGCTGTTCCTGCGGCGAGAGGCGGCCGTAGCCCGAGTCGATGCGGTCACGGATGCCCGCCCCCTCGACCGGGCCCGCGCCTCCTTCACCCTCGGCCGCGTCCGCGCCGGCGGCAGCGGTGGCAGCGGCGACATCGCCGTGCGTGTCGTCGCCGTGAGCACCGTCTCCGCGGCGGCCGCTCACGCGGACGCCCGCGCCGCGACCGGGTGCGCCGCCGCCACCGCGTGCACGGCGGTCTCGAAGGCGTCGAGCGCGACGGCCACGTCGTCGATCGAGACGATCTCGTCGGGGTGGTGGCTGATGCCGCCGTTGCCGCATCGGACGAACAGCATGGCCCACCCGGTCAGCTCGGCGACGGCCATGGCGTCGTGCCCGGCCTTCGAGAACAGCACCATCGGGTCGGTGTCGCCGGTCGCGACGATGCCGTCGCGGACGAACCCGCGGAGGCGCGGTGAGGCCACCACGGCCGGCGCGCGGTGGGTCTCGTCCACCGAGAGGGTCAGCCCTCGACGCTCGCCGACCTCGGCCGCGACGGCCTGGATGCCGGCCCAGACCTCGTCGCGTCGGTCGTCGCGCTCGCCGCGGAGGTCGAGGCTGAACTCGACGAGCCCGGGGATGACGTTGACGCCGCCGGGGAACGCCTGCAGGCGACCCACCGTGGCGATGCAGTCGGCCTCTCGGGCCAGTCGCTCGACCGCGAGGACGATCTCGCTGGCCCCGGCGAGCGCGTCGTGCCGACGGTGGAACGGGACGCCCCCCGCGTGACCGGCGACCCCGGTCAGCGTCAGCTCGAAACGTCGTGCCCCGGCGATCGACGAGACGACGGCGAGCGCCCGGTCGGCCTCCTCGAGGTAGGGGCCCTGCTCGATGTGGGTCTCGAGGTAGCCGATCACGTCGGCCGGTTCGTAGGCGGCCTCGCCGACCCGGTCGGGGTCGAGACCGAACGCCACGAAGGCCTCGCGCAGCGTCGTGCCGGACGCGTCGGCCAGGGACCACCACTCGGGCAGCCAGGTGCCGGCGACCGCGCGGGAACCGAGCAGGGCGGTGCCGAAACGGGTGCCCTCTTCGTCGCCGAAGGCGAGGACCTCGATCGCGAACGGCAGACGGGTGCCGGACGCCTCGAGCCGCGCGACCAGGGCGATGCCGAGCAGCACGCCGAGGATGCCGTCGTAGCGTCCGGCGTCGGGCACCGTGTCGAGGTGCGAGCCGAGCAGCAGGGCGGGCAGGCCGGGCTCGGTGCCCTCGTAGCGGCCGCGCTGGTTGCCGGCCGCGTCCTGCCAGGTGGTCATGCCGGCCCGTCGCATCCACTCGCCGGCCATCGCGTTCACCCGGGCGTGCTCAGGCGAGAGGTACACGCGCTCGATGCCGGTGGGGCTGCTCGAGACCGCGGCCAGGGCGTCGCAGCGTTCGAGGACGAGGCGGGCCTCGTCGCTCACGCCGCGCCTCCTGCCCGGTCGGCGTCGAGGTAGACGTCGTACGCGGCCCCGACGCCGCCCCCGCTCGTGATCGGTGCGCCCTCGCGGCGGAGCACGGCCTCGAGCGCGGCGAGCGTCGTGAGCACGGTGTCGCGACGGGCGTTGTAGCCCATCGTGCCGATGCGCCAGACCTTGCCGTGCAGCGGGCCGAACGAGGTGCCGATCTCGATGCCGAAGTCGGTGAGCAGGGCACCGCGCACCCGGTCGCCGTCGACCCCGTCGGGGATGACCACGGCGACCACGTTGTTCATCTTGTGCACGAGGTCGCCGAACGTCTCGAGGCCGAGCCCCTGCACCCCGGCAAGCATCGCGCGGCCGTGCAGCTCGTGTCGTGCCACCACGGCGTCGACGCCCTCGTCGACGACGAGGCGGGCGCACTCGCGGGCGCCCCAGAGCATGGTGGTCGCCTCGGTGTGGTGGTTGAGGCGCTGAGGACCCCAGTAGTCGAAGATCATCGCGAGGTCGAAGTAGTTCGACGCGATGCGTCGGCTGCTGGTCGTGTCGCCGTCGGTGCGGATGCCCGCCTCGATCGACGTGCGGGCCCGGATGACCTCGACCGCCCGTTCGCCGTAGGTGACGGGAGACGAGCCCGAGGGGCCGCCGAGGCACTTCTGCAGGCCGGCGCTGACGGCGTCGAGGCCGAGCTCGTCGGTGCGGAAGGCGTTGCCGACGATCGACGCCGTGACGTCGGTGTAGAACAGCACGCCGTGACGGGCGCAGACCTCGCCGAGCCCCTCGAGGGGCTGGGCGACCGTCGTCGAGGTGTCGCCGTGCACGACCGCGAGCAGCTTCGGCTGGACGCGCTCGATCGCCTCGACGATGGTCTCGAGCGGGAAGACCTGGCCCCAGGGCACCTCGATGACGTGGACCTCGGCCCCGCAGCGCTCCGCGATCTCGCGCAGGAGGTGGCCGAAGCGACCGAAGACGGGCACGAGCACCTTGTCGCCCGGTTCGATCAGCGACACGAGCGAGGCCTCGATGCCGGCGCGCGAGGTTCCGTCGACGAGCAGGGTCTGCTCGTTCGAGGTCTGGAACACCTCGCGGTAGAGCGCCTGGGTCTCGTCCATGTAGGCGGTCATGGCCGGGTCGTACTGCCCCACGAGCTGCGCCGACATCGCGCGGAGCACCCGGGGATCGGCGTTGATCGGGCCGGGGCCCATCAGGAGGCGGGCGGGCGGGTCGATCGGCTGGAAGACGCGTTTCACCCGTCCCACCCTACGCAACCCGTGTTTCAACCAGGTGAACTCGTCGGGCACAGGCCGGGGCGGGCATCAGGTCGCCCAGGTCGCCGCGAGATCGAGCAGGGACAGGTCCGCCCCGCGGGGGCCCACGAGGCACAGCCCGACGGGCGCGCTCCGCCCGGAGGCGAGCGGCACCTCGAGGACCGGCGCCGACACGGCGGGGGCGCCGAGCACGCCGGCGATGCAGGTCAGCCCGAGGGTCGCCGAGCGCACGGCGTCCACCTCGGCAGCGGTCGCACCGAGCGCGGGCGCGGCCGAGGACGCGCTGGGCAGGAGCAGCACCCGGCCGTCGAGCAGGGCCTCGAGACGACGACGTTCGTGGCCGAGGGCGACCCGCGCCTCCTCGGCCTGCCCGGGCGAGACCGTCGCGCCGAACGCGAAGCGGGCCGACACGTCGGCGGCGAGCTCGCCCGGGTGCTCGGTGATCCAGTCGCCGTCGGACTGCCAGGCCTCGAAGGCCTGCAGCACGCGGAACAGCTCGAAGAGGTGGGCGACGTCGCCCAGCACGACCTCCTCGGGACGCTCGACCCGCCCCGCGGCGGTCGCCTCGTCGAGAGCCCTCACGAACTCGGCGCGCACGCCGGGCTCGACCGTCGCGAGCACCCGCGGATCGACGACGTACGACGGCTCGACCGACACCTGGTCGGCCAGGGGCAGCGATGCCCGGGCCGCCCGACGGAGGGTGTCGACCTCGCGGGTCAGCCAGCCGACCGTGTCGAAGCTCGGCGCGAGCGGGAGCAGCCCGGCGCGATCGACCGCCCCGTGGGTGGTGCGGATGCCCCAGAGCCCCTGGTAGGACGCGGGCACGCGGAGCGATCCGCCGGTGTCGGTGCCCAGGGCGATGCTCACCTGCCCGAGGGCCACGGCCGCCGCCGGGCCACTGGTCGAGCCGCCGGGGATCGCACCCGGCACGGCCGGGTTGGGAGGGGTGCCGTAGGCCGAGTTGCGTCCGGCGATGCTGTACGCGAACTCGTCGGTCTGCGCGATGCCGCGCAGGTCGGCCCCGGCGTCGAGCAGGTGCTGCACCGCGGCCGCGTGCCGGGACTCGGGGGCCGCACCCGCGAGCCGGGCAGGCACGCCGGCCCCGATCGCGTGGCCTGCGACCGCGAACAAGTCCTTCACGGCGACCGTCTCGCCCGAGAGGGCAGGAGGCGCCGTGCCGGTCGGGTCGTCCCCTCGGCTTCCCGAGACGAGCGGCTCGCCCACGACCCGCCAGACCCGGCGGTCGATCGCCGGCGGCGACGCCTGCACCTGGGCCGAGGCGATCCGCCAGGAGCGGGCACCCCCCGGGC
Source organism: Frigoribacterium sp. ME-P-080 (assembly GCF_030209595.1). Lineage (NCBI taxonomy): Bacteria > Bacillati > Actinomycetota > Actinomycetes > Micrococcales > Microbacteriaceae > Frigoribacterium > Frigoribacterium sp. ME-P-080. Next base: position 40,958 of record NZ_JARVRR010000002.1, on the reverse strand, counting down.
CGGCATCCGGATCGCGGCGCCAGAGCTGCGTGACGACACCACGACCCCCGGCGGCCGGGGCGTTGACCGACACGACGGTCGCCACGTCGGCGGTGACGACCTGGACGTGGCACTCGACCACCCGTCGCACAGGGCCGGACCCGCGCCTCGCCCGGAAGGCCGTGATCGCGTCGTGCCCCACCAGCAGCCCACCGGCGTCGGCGCGCATGACGGTGGCGGTCGGTTCGAAGGCCGCGGCGAGCGCGGCCTGGTCGTCGGCGGCGAGTGCGCGCTCGTAGGCGTCGAACGCCTCGAGCAGGCCGTCGGGCAGCTCGCCTTCGACCGAGGTGGGGACGGTGCCCGAGCCGACCCGCGCCTCCTCGGGGCCGAGCAGGTCGGTGGGCGTCGCGTCAGCCACCGAAGTCCGCCTTGCGGATGCGGGCGTGGACGCCCTTGACGAGGTCGACGACCTGCGAGATGTCGAAGTCGGTCGCCGCCGAGAGGTAGGCGTAGGCGAGGCTGCGGTCCATGCCGTAGCGGGCCTCGAGCAGGTCGATCGCCGCTCGGACGCAGGCGCGGACCGCCTCGTCGAGGTCTTCGTCGAGGCCGGTCGGCACCAGCGACTCGGCGGTCTTGGCGAGCGGCCCGGAGATCTCGCCGAACATCGCCACGGCCTCGGCGCGCGGCACCAGGTCGAACCGGACGGTCACGCGCAGGCTGGCCTCCATCGCGGTGAGCGCGACCTCGCCGTCGCCCTGGGCGAAGTGCGGGTCGCCGACGTAGGCGAGCGCCCCGGGCACCTGGACCGGCAGGTGCAGGGACGCACCCTCGGTCAGGAGGGCGATGTCGACGTTGCCCCCGTGAGGACCCGGTGGCACCGAGTGCGGTCGCTCGTCGCCCGCGACGGCGACCCCCATGATGCCGAGGAACGGGTGCAGCGGGAACCGCACCGTGTGGCCGGCACCGGGCACGAGCGGCAACGTGCCGACCAGGGAGCCGTCGGGTTCGTGGTCGACGGCCGCGAAGACGCTGACCGGATCGGCGCCGAGCGGGAACTCGCCGGCGAGGGCCCCGCGACCGTGGCGGTTGGAGATGACGCCGTACGGCACGCGAGGTGTCGCGTCGAGCAGGGTCATCGTGACGACGTCGCCGGGCTGGGCACCGCGGATCGCGATGGGGCCCGTCACGACGTGCGGGCCGTCGGCACCCGGATCGCGACCGTGCTGGTCGTCGCTCGCGGCGGCCAGGGCGACCGCGTCGTCGAGCACGTGCTCGGGGGGCACCCCGTGGCGGGCGAAGAAGGCCCGAGGATCACGGCCCTGGTCGTCGAGCACGCCCTCGTGGCTGAGGGTGTCGATGAGGACGGCCGTGCCCGGGTCGATCGTGAGCACGGGCTCGTCGGAGGCGCAGGGCAAGCGCCCCCACAGGGTCGTGGCGAGTGTCGCCGGCACGTAGGGGAGGGCATCGCCACGGTCGCCGGGCGACAGGGGTTGCAGGATCGGAGTCGCGGGAACGGGGCCCGACGGGGGTGCGGGGGTCGCCTCGGAGATCGCCATGCCCAGCACAGTAGCGAGTGGACGCCTCGTCCCGATAAGCCCCCTGAAACGAGTTGTTCACAAATCGCCGATCGTGAAACAAGTCGTTCACACGGTTGTGTGATCATCGCCGCATGGCGATCATCCTCGGCGACAACCAGTACGGCAAGGCGGAGTCGCGGCTCGTGCGCTTCTACCGCGACGGGCCCCGACACGAGATCCGCGACGTCAACGTCACGACGGCACTGCGGGGCCCCTTCGACGCGGCGTACCTCCGCGGCGACCAGAGTGCCGTCCTGCCGACCGACACCCAGAAGAACACCGCGTTCGCGTTCGCGAAGTCGAAGGGCGTCGAAGCCGTCGAGCGCTTCGGGCTCGAGCTCGCCCGCCACTTCGTGCACGACGTCGAACCCGTGACGGGTGCCCGCATCGAGATCGAGCAGTACGACTGGCAGCGGGCCGTGGTCGACGGCAGCGAGCACGACCACACCTGGCTGCGTTCGGGTCAAGAGGTGCGCACCGCCGCCGTCACGGTCGACGGCACCGGCGAGTACGTCGTGGGCGGGCTGAAAGACCTGGTCCTGCTCAAGTCGACCGGCTCCGAGTTCGCCGGCTTCCTGACCGACGAGTTCACGACCCTGCCCGAGACGCACGACCGGGTCATGGCGACGGCGCTCGACGCGAAGTGGCGCTTCGGCACGACCGACGTCGACTGGGAGGCCACGTACGCCGAGGTCAAGCGCCTGATGGTCCGCGAGTTCGCCACCCTGCAGTCGCTCGCCCTGCAGCAGACCCTGTGGCACATGGGCACGGCCGTCCTCGAGGCGATCCCCTCGATCGTCGAGGTGCGCCTGAAGGCACCGAACAAGCACCACTTCGCCTACGACCTGTCGCCCTTCGGCCTCGAGAACCCGGGCGAGGTCTTCTGGGCCGCCGATCGCCCGTACGGTCTGATCGAGGCGACCGTGCTGCGCGACGACGCCCCGCCGGCCCACGACGCGTGGCGCGCCTCCGCGGGTCTCGCATGAGCCTCGTCGAGCCGAACCGCCCCACCCCCGCCCCACCCCGAGGAGACACCGTGACCGACGCCGACGACGCCCGCTGGCTGGCCCGCACCATCGAACTGGCCGTCGAGAACGTCGCGAACGGGGGCGGACCGTTCGGGGCCGTCATCGTGCGGGGTGACGAACTCGTGGCCGAGGGTCGGAACCGCGTGACGGCCGACCTCGACCCCACGGCACACGCCGAGGTGACCGCGATCCGGGCGGCGTGCCGGGCGGTCGGCGACTTCTCCCTCGCCGGCACGACCCTCTACACCTCGTGCGAACCGTGCCCGCTGTGCCTCTCGGCGTCGCTCTGGGCCAGGGTCGACCGGGTCGTGTACGCCGCGGACCGGCACGACGCCGCGCGAGGCGGTTTCGACGACCTCGAGTTCTACGAACTGTTCGCGCGCGACCGGTCGACCTGGGACCTCCCCGTCGACGAGGTGCGCCCGGCGAACGCACCGGCGCCGTTCGAGGCGTGGGCGAGCCACGACCACCGCACCGACTACTGAGCCGTCGTGCGAGGGGGGTCAGCTGCCGCGGTAGGTCGAGTACGCGAACGGGCTGAGCAGCACGGGCACGTGGTAGTGGCTCGACTCGTCGGCGAGGGTGAAGTCGATGGTCACCCGCGGGTAGAACGTGTCACGCCCGGCCGCCGCGAAGTAGGCGGCGGTCTCGAAGACCAGCCGGTAGTCGGCGGCGGGCAAGGCGTCCGGGCCGAGTTCGGGCACGCGCCCGTCGGCGTTCGTGACGCCGGTGGCGAGTTCGCTGCCCCGTGCGTCGTAGAGCGCGACGGGGACGGCGGCGGCCGGACGGCCCAGTGCGGCGTCGAGGACGTGCGTCGTGACGTGGCTCATGCTCGGGCCTCGTCGTGGCCGGCGGACGCCGACCCGGCGGGTGCCGACCCGGCGGACGCCGACCCGGCGGGTGCCGACCCGGCGGGTGCCGACCCGGCGGGTGCCGATCCGGCGGGTGCCGATCCGGCGGGTGCCGACCCGGCGGGTGCCGACCCGGCGAAGGTCGACTGCAGCCGCAGCAGGGCGATGTCGCGCAGCTCGGCTCCGACGATGCGCAGCTCGGTGTCGTCGTCGAGCCCGAGCCGGCGGTGCAGCTCACCCACGATCTCGGCCCGGCTCCGACCGGCGGCACGGATCAGGAACACCCGGTCGAAGCGCTGCTCGTACGCCGCGTTGCCCTCGACCAGCAGCTGCGCGAGGGTCTCGTCGTCGGCGTCGGCCGCCGAACCCTGCTCGCGTCGGCTGAACTCCTGGGCGGCCCCGTCGCCGACCGGCTTCTCGCCGATCCGCGGGTGGTGTGCCATCGCCTCGTCGATCTCGGCGGCGCTGAGCGGCGTCGCCGCGGCGGCCGCGACCGTGATCAGGGCGTCGGCGTCGGCGAACGGCGACTGCGCGGCGACGTCGTCGGCCCACCGCTCGACGTTCAGGGCGGCCAGCAGGTGCGAACGCAGGGTGGCGTCGTCGAGCTCGATCATGACGCACACCCTAGCGACGGTGCTCCGAGGCGACGGGCACGGCTGGCCGACCCGCGCCTCCCGGGCGTCGGGCGACGCGGCACCCAGGCGCGCCGGGCCGGGCGGCCGCTCGCACCACGTCCGCGTCCGCTCGCACCACGTCCGCGTCGTGGAACCACCCGCGAGCGTGGTTCGACCACACGACGGTGGTGCGACCCCGTCCCCGGCCCTCGCCGCGGCCCCGGCTCCCGTCCCGGCCCTCCACCCGACGCGGCTGCGGTGTCGGCGGCTCCGCGCCGGGGCCGGTCGTTCGACGCCGAGCGAGCCGACACATGCTCGAAACCCCGGTCGTGCAGAGTGGGGTCTCCCATGGACCTGACCACCGTTCGAGAGATCCGCACCCCCTCACGCCGCGACGAGATCGTCTTCGCGCCCGGCGAGCGCCCCCTCGGCGGCGGCACGTGGCTGTTCTCGGAGCGGCAGCCCGGGCTGACCGGCCTGGTCGACCTGACCTCGCTCGGGTGGACGCCGGTCGAGCGCGGAGTCGACGTCGACGGCGGTGGCGACGTCCTCCGCGTCGCCGCCACCTGCACCATCGCCGAGCTGTTGCGACTGCCCGCCGACGACGACTGGGTCGCCCACCCGCTCGTCGACCAGTGCGCGAACTCGTTGCTCGCCTCGTTCAAGATCTGGAACGTCGCGACGGTCGGCGGCAACGTCGCCCTCGGGCTGCCGGCCGGCGCCATGACGTCGCTGATGGCCACGCTCGACGCCACGGCCGCCGTCTGGACGACCGACGGCGGCGAGCGCCGCCAGCCCGTGTCCACCTTCGTCACCGGAGTGGTGCAGAACACCCTCGAGCCGGGTGAGGTGCTGCGCACCCTCGAGGTGCCGCTCGGGTCCCTGCGCTCCCGCACCGGGTTCCGGCGCATCTCGCTGAGCCCCCTGGGCCGCTCGGGCACGCTGGTCACGGCCCGGCTCGGCCTCGACGGCGACTTCGTGGTCACGATCACGGCGGGGACGACCCGTCCCGTCCAGCTGCGCTTCGACGAGGTGCCCGGCGAGCGGGCCCTGGCGGACGCTCTCGGCCGCATCGACTGCTGGTACTCCGACCCCCACGGAGACCCCGACTGGCGCCGCGCGATGAGCGCCCGCTTCGCCGACGAGTTGCGGGTCGAGCTCGGACGGCCCGCCACCGACGCACCGGTGCGACCCGCGCGCGAGTCGACCCACGACCCGCGCAGCGCGGCAGCCCGCGCGAGGCGGACGCCGCCCACCACCACGACCCCCGGAGGCGCGCGATGACCCCGAGACACGTCACGTTCGAGGTCGACGGCCTCCCGCTCGACGCCGACGTCGACCCCGGCCAGGTGCTGCGGACGGTGCTGCGCGAGCACGGCGTCCACTCGGTCAAGAAGGGCTGCGACGCGGGCGACTGCGGCGCGTGCTCGGTGCTGGTCGACGGCGAACCCGTACACTCGTGCATCTATCCCGCGCACCGGCTCGAGGGCCGGGCCGTGACGACGGCGGCCGGTCTCGGCACCCCCGAGCACCCCCACCCCGTGCAGCAGGCGTTCGCCGACGCGGCCGGGTTCCAGTGCGGCTTCTGCACGGCCGGCATGGTGGTGACGGCCTCGACGTTCACCGAGGCCGACGGGGACGACCTCCCGCGCCTCCTGAAGGGCAACCTCTGCCGGTGCACGGGGTACCGGGCGATCGGAGACGCGATCTGCGGCGTCTCGAACACGGTGGCCCCGGCCGACGGCGAGGCGGCCGGTCGGTCGGTGAAGGCCCCGGCGGCCCTGCGCGTGGCGGCCGGCAGCGAGCCGTACACGCTCGACTTCCGCAGCACGACGAAGCTGCTGCACCTCGCCGTGCTCGGCAGCCCGCACCCCCACGCCCGCATCACCTCGATCGACACGAGTGCCGCCGAGGCGCTGCCCGGCGTGCACCTGGTGTTGACCCACCGCGACTCCCCCGCGACGTTGTTCTCGACCGGTCGCCACGAGGACCGCGAGGACGACCCGGACGACGGCCTGGTCCTCGACCCCGTGCTGCGGTTCCGTGGTCAGCGCGTCGCCGCGGTCGTCGCGGACGACGTCCGCACGGCGACGAACGCCCTGGCCGCGATCGTGGTCGAGTACGAACCGTTGCCCGCCGTGTTCGACCCCGAGACGGCGCGTTCCCCCGGGGCCCCACTGCTGCACGGCGAGAAGACCGTCGAGGCGTCGCGCATCGCGTTCCCCGAGCGCAACACCGTGGCCGCGATGCACGACGAGACGGGCGACGTCGAGGCCGGCCTGGCGCAGGCCGACGCCGTCGTCGAGGGCACCTGGCGCACGCAGCGCGTCTCGCACGGCGCCCTCGAGACGCACGCCTCTCGAGGCTGGCTCGACGACGACGGGCGCCTCGTCGTCCGCACGGCGAGCCAGGTGCCGTTCCTCGTGCGGGACGAGCTGGCCCACGTCTTCGGACTGCCGCAGGAACAGGTCCGGGTCTTCGCCGCCCGCGTGGGCGGCGGTTTCGGGGGCAAGCAAGAGCTCATCACCGAAGACCTCGTCGCCCTCGCCGTGCTGCGCACCGGTCGACCCGTGCAGTACGAGTTCACCCGCGAGGACGAGTTCACGATCGCGCCGACCCGCCACCCGATGCGCGTCCGCGTGCGCGTCGGCGCGACGAGCGACGGGGTGCTGACCGCGCTGCACGTCGACCAGCTGATGGACACGGGCGCCTACGGCAACCACGGCGTCGGCGTGATGTACCACTCGGTGCACGAGTCGACGAGCGTCTACCGCTGTCCGAACAAGCGCGTGGACGCCGAGTCGGTCTACACGAACAACCTGCCCTCGGGGGCGTTCCGCGGGTACGGGCTGGGGCAGGTCGTCTTCGCCGTCGAGTCCGCGATGGACGAACTGGCCCGCGAGCTCGGCATCGACCCGTTCGAGCTGCGCCGCCGCAACGTGATCGTCCCCGGCGACCCGATGGTGGTCACCGACCCCGACGAAGAGAGCGATCTGCTGATCGGCAGCTACGGTCTCGACCAGTGCCTCGACCTGGTCGAGCAGGCGCTGGAGTCCCCTGCCCCCGAGGGCGCGCCTCCTGCCCCCGTAGGCCCGACCTGGGTCACCGGGCGCGGCATGGCGCTGGCCATGATCGCGACGATCCCGCCACGCGGTCACTTCGCCGACACCTCGATCGAGCTGCTGCCCGACGGCCGCTACGACATCGGCGTCGGCACGGCCGAGTTCGGCAACGGGACGACGACCGTGCACACCCAGCTCGTCGCCTCGGCGCTCGGCACCACGCCCGACCGGGTCGTCGTCCGGCAGTCCGACACCGACGTGGCCCGGTACGACACGGGCGCGTACGGGTCGGCCGGCGTCGTCGTCGCCGGCAAGGCCCTGCTCGCCGCCGCCCACAAGCTACGAGCGGCGATGGTCGACCGCGCGCTGGCGATCGCCGGAGGCGCGGGTCACGCCGTCGACACCGGCACCGCCCCCGAGGTGGTCGCGGGCGGCGTCGTGGTGCGGGTCGGCCCCGGTGTCGACGCGACCGTCCTGGTGTCCGGCGACCGGCTGCTGGCCGACGGTCCGCTCACCGCCGACGGTTCCCACGACGGCACCCCACGCTCGGTGGCGTTCAACGTGCACGGCTTCGAGGTCGCCGTCGACCGGGCGAGCGGCGAGGTGCGCCTGCTGCGCTCGGTGCAGGCGGCGGACGCCGGCGTCGTGCTGAACCCCGAGCAGTTGCGGGGGCAGGTCGAGGGCGGCACGGCGCAGGCGATCGGCACGGCCCTCTACGAAGAGATGATGCTCGACGACGAAGGTCGCGTGCTGACGACGGCGTTCCGCAACTACCGGATGCCCAAGTTCGGCGACGTGCCCCAGACCGAGGTGCACTTCGCGACCACGCACGACGACCTCGGTCCACTCGGCGCCAAGTCGATGAGCGAGGCGCCGTACAACCCGGTGGCACCCGCCCTGGCCAACGCGATCCGCGACGCCCTCGGCGTGCGGCCCCACGAACTGCCGATGTCGCGCGACCGCCTCTGGCGCCTCGCCGGCGGTCGCTGAGCCGGGCAGAGCGGGGCGGGCCGGGGCCGGACCACGCGTCGCACCACCGAGTGAACGTCGCACCGCCGACATGCGCGGTGCGACGTTCACTCGGTGGTGCGACGCGAGCGCGGGCTGGACCGGGGCCCGGGCTCAGCCCTCGCGCTCGGTCGCTCCGGCCGGTGCCGCGGGCCCGCGCACGGCGTCGTGCGCCGACACGTCACGGTCCGCACCCTCGTCGCGCGCCTGCATCCGCGGCGAGTTGAGCAGCAGGTTCAGCAGCACGGCGACGATCGCGCCGGCGCTGATGCCCGAGTCGAAGACGATCGTGAACCAGGTCGGGAACTGCGCGTAGATCTCGGGGCTGACCGTCGGCAGCAGGCTCACGCCCAGCGCGACCGCCACGATCAGGATGTTCGAGTTCGTGAACCGCACCTTCGACAGCGTCCGGATGCCGCTCGCTGCGACCATGCCGAACAGCGCGACGCCCGCCCCGCCGAGCACCGCCACGGGCACGCCCTCGACGACGGCCCCGAGCGCGGGCACCAACCCGAGCACCACGAGGATGCCCCCCGCCAGCGTCGCCACGTACCGCGACTTCACACCGGTGATGCTGACCAGGCCGACGTTCTGCGCGAACGCGGTGTACGGGAACGTGTTGAAGACGCCGCCGATGACGGTCGACAGGCCGTCGGCCCGCAGCCCGTCGGCCAGTCGTCGCGGCGTCACCGGGCGGTCGACGATCTCGCCCACCGCGATGATGTCGCCGGTGGTCTCGGTCATGATCACCAGGCCGACGATGCACATCGACACGATCGCGCTCACCGGGAAGGTCGGCAGCCCGAAGTGGAACGGCAGGGCGAGCCCGAACCAGGCGCTCTCGCCCACTCCGCTCCAGTCGGTCAGCCCGAACGGCCACGCGACGAGGGTGCCGACGACGAGCCCCAGCAGGATCGACAGGCGGCGGAGCGCAGGAGGCGCGAACCGCTCGATCAGGATGATCAGCAGCAGGGTGCCCGCCGCGAAGGCGACGTCGAGCGGGCGTCCGAAGTCGTCGGAACCCGCGCCTCCTCCGACCCAGCCGGCGGCGACGTCCATGAGCGAGACGCCGATGATCAGGATGACCGTGCCCGTGACGATCGGCGGGAAGAACCGCACCAGCTTCGAGAAGAACGGGGCGAGCAGCATCATGAAGACGCCGCTCGCGATGACCGAGCCGTAGATGGCCGTGATGCCGTACTCGCCGCCGATCACGATCATCGGTCCGACGGCGGCGAAGGTGCAGCCCTGCATCAGGGGCAGCCGCACCCCGAAGCGCCAGAACCCGACGGACTGCACGATCGTCGCGATGCCGGCCACGAACAGGTCGGCGCTGATCAGGTAGGCGATGTCGCCGGGCTCGAGCTGGCCCATGCCGACCAGCGCTCCGCCGACGATGAGGGGCACGGCGACCGCCCCGGCGTACATCGCGAGCACGTGCTGCAGGCCGAGTGGGAAGAGCCTCCGCAGCGGGGGGACGCGGTCGACGGGGTGTGTCGTCTCGGGCGGCCCGGCGGTCGCGACCGGGGAAGCGGGCGGCTCGGGTGACTCGGGCGAGGACTGTGACATCGGGACTCCTGATCGTGGGGATGTCGGGTGGTCGCCGCCAGCGTACGAAACGCGCGTTTCGTCGCGACGGCACGCGTGTTTCAGGCTCGTGTCGTCAGCGGGGTGGATGCGCTCGGTGCCGCTCGTGCCGATGCACCCGCCTCCGAACGATGCACCCACGAGCAAGCGGGTGCATCGTTCGACACCGGGTGCATCGAGAAGGAGGCGCGGGCTGGCGGCCGAGGAGCGCGACGGCAGCCGGCGCCGTCACCAGGCGACGCGGGCGCGGCGCGGCGCCGCGCAGCGCCGCACCGCGCGGTAGCCAGCGCAGCGCAGCCGGCGCAGCGCGGCCGGCGCAGCCCGTCGCTCAGCGCGCGGTGATCGCCCGCACGAGGTGCATCGTGACGTCCGCCGATCGCCCCGCCGTCAGGGCGAGGTTCTCGTCGTGCACGTCGTGGGCGTCCGGACCGGCGAGGTCGCTGATGCCGCGCACCGAGACGAACGGCACGTGGTGGACGTGGCAGGTCTGCGCGATCGCCATCGACTCCATGTCGACGGCGTCCACGTCGACGACGTCGGCGAAGGCGCTGCGCACGCCGATCACGCGCTCGGCGGTCATGAACGCGTCGCTCGACGCGATCAACCCCGGGCGCACGGCCCACGGACCACCGGCCGTGCCGTCCGACCCGGCCGACGTCTCGCCCGAGCCGGCCGACGTGTCGGACGGGACGGACGTGTCGTACGCGACCGCCGCCTCCATCAGGGACTCGTCGGCGTGGAAGCTGGCCGGCATCCCGGGGACCTGCCCCAGCCGGTAGCCGAACACGCGCGCGTCGGCGTCGAGGTTGACGTACTCCGAGCCCGCGACGACGTCGCCGATCTCGATGCCGGCGCCCATGCCCGCGGCGGTGCCGGCGCTGATCACGGTCGGCACGACACCCTCGAGCGAACCGGCTCGCACGATGGCCGACGTGGCCGCTCCGGCGGCGTTGACGAACCCGATGCCGCTCTGCACGAGCAGCAGCTCGACCCCGTCGATCTCGACGACCCGCTGCAGCGACCCGCCGACGGCGACCGGCTCGTCGACGCGCGACGCCCGGGAGACGAACGGCGCCGCCTCGTCGGCCATCGCCACGACGACGATGATCGGGGGGACGGCGACCACCGCGACCCCGTCGGCCGGAGGCGCGGCGTGCGTCCCGCTCATCGGGTGACGGTCGACCACTCGTCGCGGGCCGCGAGGAAGTCGCGGGCGACGCCCTGGGCACCCTCGAGCGTGTGGTTGGCGCCCCAGCCGCACTGGACCTCGTTGGCCGCGGGGACCTCGGTCGCGGTGGTGATGTCGGTGAGGGTGCCCTCGATCAGCGACAGGACGTCGTCCATCGCGGGATCGCCCTGCAGGATCAGGTAGAAACCGGTCTGGCAGCCCATCGGCGAGAAGTCGATGACGTCGCCGGAGCGGTTGCGGGAGTGCTCGGCGAAGAGGTGCTCGAGCGAGTGGACCGACGCCATGTCGAGGTGAGCCTCGTTCGGCTGGGTGAACCGGACGTCGAACTTGGTGATGACGTCGCCGTGCGGCAACGTCTTCTGGTCGGCGACGCGCACGTAGGGCGCGGCGACGGTGCGGTGGTCGAGGTTGAACGACTCGACGTTCATCTTGGGCTGGGTCACGATGGTCCCTTCGGGGTGCGGACGGGGCGCGGGAGGCACCTCGGTCTCTGCACCGATCTCTGCGTCCCAACGCCCTGTCGACCCTAGGACATTCCCTCCGTGCCGGTCGGAGTGTGACCCCGCATGCGGCCCGCTGCCCCGCCGCTCCGCCGCTCGGCCGCTCGGCCGCTCGGCCTGCCACCCCGCCACCCCGCCACGAAGTAAACAACCCGCCACGCAAAAAGATGGCGGCGTGTTTACTTCGTGGCGGTGTGTTTACTTCGTGGCGGCGAGCGGGGGGAAAGGGATGGGGGCGGACCGGCGGGCGCAGCGCAGCCCAGGCCAGCGCAGGGCAGCCCAGCCCAGCGCAGCGCAGCGCAGCGCAGCGCAGCGCAGCGCAGCGCAGCGCAGCGCAGGGCAGCGCAGGGCAGCGCAGCGCGCTACGGCAGCGCGCTACGGCAGCGTGTGCCCGGCGGCCGTGAAGAGCCGGTACCACTCGGGCCGGGTCAGCGGCACGTCCGACCCCGCGGCGCTGTCGCGGAGGTGCGCGACGCTCGTCGTGCCGAGCACGACCTGCATCTCGGCCGGGTGCCGGGTGATCCAGGCGACCGGGATCGCCGACGTCGGCACGTCGTACTTCGCGGCGAGCTCGTCGATGACGTCGTTGAGCTCGGGGTAGCCGTCGCGGTCGCCGAGGAACACTCCGTCGAAGAAGCCCTTCTGGAACGGCGACCAGGCCTGCAGGGTCATGTCGTTGAGGCGGCTGTAGTCGAGGATGCCGTTGTCGCGGTCGACGGACTGGTCGAGCCCCGCCATGTTGGCCGCGACGCCCGCGGCGATCAGCGGAGCGTGGGTGATGCTGAGCTGCACCTGGTTGACGATCAGCGGCTGCGTCACGCTGCGCTTCAGCAGCTCGACCTGGCCGGGCGTGTGGTTCGAGACGCCGAAGTGGCGCACCTTGCCGGAGGCGTGCAGCTGGTCGAAGGCGGCGGCCACCTCGTCGGGCTCGACGAGGGCGTCGGGCCGGTGCAGCAGCAGCACGTCGAGGCGGTCGGTGTGCAGGGCGGCGAGCGAGGCGTCGACCGACTCGAGGATGTGCTCGGTCGAGAAGTCCCAGAAGCCGTCACGGATGCCGACCTTGCTCTGCAGCTGGATCGCGTCGCGCTCGGACGAGGTCATGGTGACGGCGTCGCCGAAGCGCTGCTCGCAGTGGTGGGGGTGGTCGCCGTACACGTCGGCGTGGTCGAAGAAGTCGATGCCGAGGTCTCGGGCCTCGGCCACGAGTTCACGGATCGCGTCGTCGGTCATGCCCGAGATGCGCATGAGCCCGAGGACGATGGTCGAGGCGGGGCGGTCGGTGGTGGGTAACGTCGTCGTCTTCACGCTGCCAGTCTGCTCTCGTCCGGCGTCCCCGGGAGCCGACCCGCGCCTCCTGGGGGGACGGTCAGGAGGCGCGGGGCGCCTGGGGAGGACCCGTCCCGTCGTTCGCGCCCTCCGTTCCGAACCCCCCGGCATGACCGTCACCGCGAGCGCGAGCACCGCGCGCGTCGCCGCCGCTCCGCTCGACCGGGCGTGGAGCATCGCGACGCCGCTGACCCCCGTCGGGTTCTATCCGCGGGCGGGGGTGATCCCGGCCGTCGTGGCCGTCCACGACCAGACCGGCCCGTGGGACGCCGTGGGGCGCACCCGTCGGCTCGAGCTGTCGGACGGCAGCAGCGTCGTCGAGAGCCTCGTGCGCGTGGAGCCCGACGGGGTCTTCGTCTACGAGCTCAGCGAGTTCACCGGGCTGCTCGGGCGGCTGGTGACGGGCGGCCGCGCGGACTGGAGCTACCGGGCGACCCCGAGCGGGCGCACGCGGGTCGACTGGACCTACTCGTTCTTCGCCCGACCGGGGCGCGGGGCGATCGTGCGCGGGATCGTGCGCTTCGCCTGGGCGCCGTACATGCGCCGCGTGCTCGTCGGCATCACCCGCGAGATCGAGCGCACCGCCTAGCCGGGCGCGTCCACACCCGGGCTCGTCCACGTCCCGGGCTCGTCCACGCCCCGGGCTCGCCCACGCCCCGGGCTCGCCCCCGGGCGGGGCACGGGCCTCCGGGCACCGCTACCCTCGGGGCATGAAGGACGCCACGATCTACGACGTGGCGAAGCGCGCGGGCGTCTCGCACCAGACCGTCAGCAGGTTCCTGCGGGGGTTCGAGGGCATCCGTCCCGCCACCCGCGAGAAGGTCGAGCAGGCCCTCGCCGAGCTCGAGTACCGCCCCAACTCGGCGGCCCGGTACCTGCGCCTGCAGCGGACGAACCGCATCGGGCTGCTCGCCGACAACATGCACCAGTCGGGGCCCGCCCGCACGATCGCCGGGGCCACGGAGGCCGCGCGTTCGCTCGGCTACGTCACCGACATCGTCTCGATGGACGGCGGCGACGAGCGCTCGGTCGACGACGCCCTCGACCTGATGCTCGGGCAGCAGATCGCCGGCATCGTCGTGACCGCGCAGACCGCCGTCGCCCGGTCGGCGCTCGAACGCCGGGCGATCTCGGTGCCCGTGGCGCGTGACTTCGGGCTGATGGTCGAGGGCACCACCGAGTCGATCAACGAGCACGCCGGCCGGGTCGCGGCCGAGCACCTCGTGGGCCTCGGCCACCGCCGTGTGGCCTACGTCGCCGGGCCGGACCAGTGGCTGGCCGCCCGCGAGCGCGCCGACGGGTTCCGCCAGGCGGTGACCGGGTCCGGAGGCGCGGTGGCGGTCACCGACGTCGGCGACTGGTCCGCGGCGGCCGGCTACGACATCGGGCTGCGACTGGCCGCCCGGACGGACGACTTCACCGCCATCGCCGTCGCGAACGACGCCATGGCGATGGGGCTGCTCGCCGCCCTCGCCGCCGAGGGCGTCTCGGTGCCGCACGAGGTCAGCGTGGTCGGCAACGACGACACTCCCGAGGCGCGGTTCATGGTGCCGTCGCTCTCCACCGTGGCACTCGACTTCGGCTTCGAGGGGGCACACGTGATGACGTCGCTGATCGCCCACATCGAGGGACGCAGCCCCGACACGGCCAGCCGCCTGCCGGTGCCGTCCCTCGTCGCGCGCGCCTCGACCGCACCCGCGCGCGGCTGACGCCCCCGGGCGCGGGCCCATCGGCGCAGGCCCACCGGCGCAGGCCGAGCCGCGCGGGCCGACCCGCGCCTCCCCCCTCGGGGACCCGTCGACGACGGGGTCTTGCGCAGGTGGCGGCTCGTGGGTTACGTTCTCCGCAGACGCCGATGTTATCGACAACATCCACCGAACATCGATCGACGTCCCGAGCACGCGCGGGACGACGTCGGCGGTCGCCACCGCAGCCGACACACACGAACGGGTCAACGATGACTTCTGCTCCACGCCACTCCGGGGTGCTCTTCGGAGCCGCCTACTACGCCGAGTACCAGCAGGCGGGCACCCTCGACCGCGACCTCGACCTGATGGTCGAGGCGGGCTTCACGGTGATCCGCGTGGGCGAGTCGGTCTGGTCGACGTGGGAGCCGCGCGAGGGCGAGTTCGACCTCGACTGGCTCCAGCCCGTGCTCGACGGCGCCCACGCCCGCGGCATCGCGGTGGTGCTCGGCACCCCGACCTACGCGGTGCCGCCGTGGCTGCAGGTGCGCCACCCCGAGATCGCCGCCGAGCGGACGACCGGCGTGCGCGCCGGCTGGGGCGCCCGCCAGGAGATGGACCAGAGCCACCCCGCCTACCGCTTCTACGCCGAGCGCGTCGTGCGCAAGGTCGTCGAGCGCTACGCGCAGCACCCCGCCGTGATCGGTTGGCAGGTCGACAACGAGCCCGGCAACGAGCGCCCGCGCAACGACCAGGTCTTCGACCGCTTCGTGGCCTGGCTGCAGCGCAAGTACGGCACCGTCGAGCGCCTGAACGAGGAGTGGGGCCTGGTCTACTGGTCGCACCGGCTGACCGAGTGGTCGCAGCTCTGGCGTCCCGACGGCAACGTGCAGCCGCAGTACGACCTCGAGTGGCGGCGCTTCCAGGGCGAGCTGGCCGACGAGCTGATCGCCTGGCAGGCCGACGTCGTCCGCGAGTACGCCCGCGACGACCAGTTCGTCACCACCTGCATCTCGTACTCGCGCCCGCAGGTCGCCGACGAGCGGCTCGTCGAGAGCCTCGACGTCACCGCCGGGAACCCGTACTACAAGATGCAGGACGGCCTGACGCTCGGCGTCGAGGTGCCCCGCGAGGCCGGCTGGTGGCACACCGGCGTCTGGGCCCTGCAGCAGTGGGGCGACCGGGCGTTCTCGTCGGCGCAGGCCCCCTTCCTCGTCACCGAGACCAACGCGCAGTCGATCGGCGGCCCCTGGCAGAACCACCCGCCGTTCGACGGGCAGATCAAGCAGGCCGCGCTCGCGCTCGTCTCCCGCGGTGCCCGCATGGTCGAGTACTGGCACTGGCACACGCTGCACTTCGGCGTCGAGACCTACTGGGGCGGCGTGCTGCCGCACAGCCAGCGTCCCGGTCGCATCCACCGCGAGGTCTCGGCCCTGGGCGCCACGCTCAAGGCGGTCGGCGGCGCCGTCGACGGCCTCGAGCCCGACGCCGACGTGCTGATGCTCTGGTCGACCGAGACCAAGTGGTCGTTCGAGACGTACCCGCCGCTGGCCCTGCCCGACGGCACCCCCGACCCGGAGTCGTACCTCCACCTGTTCGACGCGCACTACCGCGGGCTCGCCGAGGCGGGCGTGCAGGTGCGCATCCAGCACGTGACACAGTTCCTCGCCGCCGACCCGGCCGAGCTGGCCGCGGCGCACCCCGTGCTCGTCGTGCCGGCGCTGTACGTCGTCGACGACGCCACGCTCACCGCGCTCACCGCGTACGCCGAGGCGGGCGGCCACCTGGTGGTCGGCATCCGCACGGCCTACGGCGACGAGCTCGCCCGCGCCCGCCGCGACCCGGCACCCGCCCGGCTCTCGGGCCCCGCGGGGGTCTGGTACGAGGAGTACACCAACCTCGACCACCCCCTCGCCGTCCACGTCGCGGACGCCGGCACCGCCGAGCGCACCGACGGCACGACCGCAGGAGGCGCGGGCGCGGCCACCGAGGACGTCACCGCCCCGGCCTCCCCCGCCGACGCACCCTTCGTCCTCGAGCCGGGCTCCGCCGGCACCCGCTGGGCCGACGTCCTGCACGTCGAGGACGCCACCGTCGTGCTGCGGGCCGCGCCGACCGAGATCGGGGCCGACGCGATGCTGACGACCCGCGCCTCCGGAGCCGGCCGCGTCAGCTACGTCGCGACCGTGCCCAACCCCGAGCTCTCGCGCTCGATCGCCCGGTGGCTCGTGCCCGCCACGGCGGCGGGCACGTGGGCGGCGACCGAGACGGTCACGGTCACCACCGGTTCACGGGCCGGAGCCCCCGGGCTCGCGTTCGTGTCGAACTGGTCGGCCCACGAGGGAACGGTCACCACGCCCTCCGCGGTGCGCGACCTCGAGACCCGGGAGGTCGTCGCCGCCGGCACCACCGTGACCCTCGCCCCGCGCGCGGCCCACGTGTACGAGCTCGTCGACGCCGACGCCTCGTAGGGGGCCCGACCCGGCCTCCCCGACCCGGCCGCCCGACCCGCACGACGTCCCCCGCAGCACCCGGCCCGCACCACCCCACCCCACCGACCCGCACCACGTCCCCCCTGCACCACCCGATCCCCCACACCACTCCCCCACCCCCTCGAGGAAGAACCACCATGAAGAGAAAGACCACAGCAAAGGCGCTCGTGTCACTCGCCGTCGTGTCGGCGTTCGTGCTGACCGGCTGCGCCCCGTCCGGCGGAGGCGCGGGTGGCGGTGGCGACACCGCGCCCGTCTCGCAGGCCGACATCGACAAGGCCATGGACACCGACACGACCCTCACCTTCTGGACCTGGGTGCCCGACGTCCAGAAGGAGGTCGACCTGTTCGAGGCCAAGTACCCGAAGATCAAGGTCGACGTCGTCAACGTGGGCACCGGCACCGCGCAGTACCCGAAGCTGCGGACGGCCCTGAAGGCCGGCAAGGGCGCACCCGACGTCGCCCAGATCGAGTACCAGTACATCCCGTCCTTCCGCCAGACCGGCAGCCTCGTCGACCTGACCCCCTACGGAGGCGCGGACCTCGAGTCGAAGTACGTCCCGTGGGTCTGGAACCAGGTCGCGGACGACACCGGCGTCTGGTCGGTGCCGCAGGACTCGGGCCCGCTCGGCAACCTCTACCGCTCGGACATCTACGAGCAGGCGGGGCTGACGGAGGCGCCCGAGACCTGGGCCGACTTCGCGACCGACGCGCAGACGATCAAGGACAAGACGGACTCGTACATCTCGAACCTGCCCGGCAACGACCCCGGCCAGATCGTCGGGCTGTTCTGGCAGGCCGGCGCCAAGCCGTTCTCGTACGACGGCGACAAGACCGTCGGCATCGACCTCGACTCGACCGAGACGCAGAAGGTCGTCACGTTCTGGCAGGACCTGATCGACAAGGACCTCGTCTCGACCGACGCCGACTTCAACGACGCCTGGTACCAGGGCTTCTCGTCGGGCAAGTACGCCAGCTGGCAGACCGCCGCCTGGGGCCCCGTCTTCCTGCAGGGCACGGCCGCGAACACGAGCGGCAAGTGGACCGCCGCGAAGATCCCGCAGTGGAAGGCCGGTGAGGACGTCTCGGGCAACTGGGGCGGATCGAGCGACGCCGTCATCACGGGCACGCAGAACCCGATCGCCGCGGCCGAGTTCAGCAAGTTCCTGAACAGCGACCCCGAGTCGACCCTCGCCTTCGCGAACGAGCAGTTCCTGTTCCCGACGACGACCGACACCCTCTCGAGCAGCGACTTCACCGACACCGCCTCGGACTTCTACGGCGGCCAGAAGGTCAACGAGCTCTTCGCCGGCGTCTCGGACACGGTCAGCACCGACTTCCAGTGGCTGCCGTTCATGGACTACGTCTACTCGAGCTTCAACGACACGCTCGGCAAGGCGATCGCCGACCACTCCGACCTCTCCGCCGCCCTCACGGCGTGGCAGGACGACGTCACCGCCTACGCGAAGCAGCAGGGCTTCACCGTCAAGTAGCGCTCACGGGGTGCCGCCCGCCCTCGGGCGGCACCCCCTCGGCCCGGCAAGGAGCCCCATGTCCACCTCCGTCACCCCTCGTCGAGACGCGACCCGCGCCTCCTCGTCCCGTCAGCCCGCCACCCCGCGGCGCACGAGCTCGCTGCACCGACCGCAGCTCGTCGCGGCCTGGGCCCTGGCGATCCCGTTCCTGCTCGTCTTCGCGGCGATGTTCCTCGTGCCGCTCGGCTACGCGGGCTACCTGAGCACCTTCACCTCGCAGCTCGTCGGCGGTCAGGTCTTCTCGGGCCTCGCCAACTACAGCCGCGCACTGAACGACCCGAGCTTCTGGGCCGGCCTCGGGCGGGTCGCGCTGTTCCTCTTCGTACAGGTGCCGATCATGCTCGTGATCGCCCTGTTCGTCGCCCTCGCCCTCGACACCGGCCGGGTGGCCGGCAGCAAGTTCGTCCGCCTCGCGATCTTCGTGCCGTACGCCGTGCCCGGCGTCGTCGCGACGCTGATGTGGGGCTACCTCTACGGCCGCGAGTCCGGCCTGATCGCCCAGGTGATCAGCGGAGTCGGCCTCACGCCGCCCGACCTGCTGTCGCCGCAGAACGTCCTCGGCAGCACGATGAACATCGTCAGCTGGGAGTTCATCGGCTACAACATGATCGTGCTGTACGCCGCCCTGCGCAGCGTGCCGACCGAGATGTACGAGGCCGCCGAGATCGACGGCGCCGGGCCCTGGCGGGTGGCGTGGAGCATCAAGATCCCGGCGATCCGCTCGGCGATCCTGCTGACCGTGATCTTCTCGGTGATCGGGTCGTTCCAGCTCTTCAACGAGCCCAACCTGCTCTACAGCATCGCGCCCAACGCGATCGGGTCGGACTTCACCCCGAACCTCTACGCGTACAACGTCGCGTTCAAGAACCAGGACGTCAACTACGCCGCGGCCATCGCCTTCCTGCTCGGGTTCCTCATCATGATCATCAGCTACGTGGTGCAGCTCGCCACCTCACGCAAGGAGCGACTGTCGTGACGATCGCACCCGCCCCCGTCGACACCGCCGGGGCCACGTCCGTCGACCGTCCCGTCCGCCGCCTCGAGGGCTCGGGAGGCGCGGGCAATCGCCGTCCGCGACGTCGCGTCGAGCGGTCCAAGCGCAAGACGCCGATCCTCACCGTGATCCTCTGGATCACGCTGGCGTACTTCCTGCTGCCGCTGGTGTGGTTGGCGATCCAGGCGACGAAGACCAACGGCGACATCTTCTCGACGTTCGGCCTGGCCTTCGGCCGCACCTTCGCCCTGGGCGACAACCTGGCGCAGCTGTTCACGTTCCAGGACGGCATCTTCGTGCAGTGGATGGGCAACACGGTGCTCTACGCCGTGGTCAGCTCGGTCGGTGCGGCGGTGCTCGCCACGATGTGCGGCTACTCGCTGGCCAAGTACGTCTTCAAGGGCAGGTCGTTCGTCTTCGGGCTGATCCTCGGGGCGGTCATGGTGCCGCTGACGGCGCTGGCGATCCCGACCTACCTGCTGTTCAGCGCGGCGAACCTCGTCGACACCCCGTGGGCGATCATCCTGCCGTCGCTGGTCAGCCCGTTCGGCGTCTACCTGATGCGCGTCTACGCGAGCGAGGCGGTCGACGACAGCCTGCTCGAGGCGGCCCGCATCGACGGGGCCGGCGAACTGCGGATCTTCCTGACGATCGCGTCCCGGCTGCTCGCGCCGGGCATCGTCACGGTGCTGCTGTTCGCCCTGGTCTCGACCTGGAACAACTACTTCCTGCCGCTGATCATGCTGAACGACCCGTCGCTGTTCCCGGCGACGGTCGGCCTGGCGCAGTGGCAGCAGGCGGCGACCGGCGGCGGCGGCGCCCAGGTGCTGTTCTCGACCGTGCTGACCGGGTCGTTCGTGTCGATCCTGCCGCTGGTCGTGGCGTTCCTGTTCCTCCAGCGCTTCTGGCAGTCCGGCCTGAGCGCCGGCGGCGTCAAGGGGTAGCCGGTCGGACTCCCGCCCCGACCCCCGGTTCACGGTGGAGGTCGGAGCGGGTGGGCCGTGGCCGTGGCAGCGGCGGCCCGGGAGGCGGTGGTGACGTTGAGAGGTCACCACCGCCTCCGTTCGTTCGTCCCGGCGTCAGAGGCGGGCGTGCAGGTCGGCGACGCGGGCGCGGATGTCGTCGCGGACGAGGCGCATGCGCTCCATGCCCTCGACGCCCCGCTCGGACGGTTCGTCGGTGATCCAGGTCTCGAAGCGGGTGCCGGGGACCTCGTGGACCCGCGCCTCCCGACCGAGGACGACGACCACGTCGGCGTCGCGCACCATCTGCTCGGTGAGGGCCTTGGGGTGCTCGTCGCCGAGGTCGATGCCGAGCTCGGCGAGCGACTCGACCGACTGCGCGTTGAGGTCGGTGCCGGGCGTCGTGCCGGCCGACACGACCGTGACGTCGTCGCCGGCGAGGTCACGCATCAGCCCGGCGGCCATCTGCGACTTGCCCCCGTTCTTCTGGCAGACGAACAGGACGGAGGCGCGGGTCTGGGTCATGCGGACACCGTACCGACCCCGGGTGGCCGGGTCCCGTGCCGTCGGGACGCGCCGCCCGCCGATCCGTCGGGGGTCCCGTGTCAGGTTCGCCGGTTCCGCGACACTCCTCTAGTGAAGGGGGTGGACGTGGATCACGACACGGAAGGCGACGACGAGCTCGTCAGACGCACGGTCGGGGGTGACCAGCGGGCGCTGTCGGCCTTGTTCGACCGGCACGCCGCGACGGTGACCCGCTACGCGTGGGCGCTGGCCGCCACCCGGATGGACGTCGAGGAGATCGTGCAGGACACGTTCGTGACCCTTTGGAAGAAGGTCGACCAGATCGACCTGCCCGAGGACTCGCTGCTGCCCTGGTTGCTGGTCGTCTGCCGCAACCACGCCGCCAACCTGCGCCGCAAGCAGGCCCGCGCCGCCACCGACGAACTGCCCGACGACCTCGTCGCCCCGGACCACGGCGAGGAGGCGCGCGACCGGCTGCGCTGGGTCCGCGACGAGATCGACGCCCTCGGCCCGGTCGACCGGCAGATCGTCGAGCTCTGCCTCATCGAGGGGCGCCCCTACGGCGAGGCCGCCGCCCAGGTCGGCCTGAGCATCGGCGCCGTCACCCAACGCGTGTCGCGCACCCGATCGCGACTGAAGAAGAAGGCGGTGATGAACGATGAACTCTGAGCCCCCCACCGGAGACGAGCTGAACCGCATGCTCGTCACGATGAAGCAGAACGTCCTCGAACGCACCACGGAGTCCCCGCGCCGGAAGCGCAACCGGAACCTCGGCCTCGGCCTCGGCCTGGCCGCCCTGCTGGCGATCGGCGGCGGCTCGGGAGCGCTGGCGCTCGGCATGCTGCCCTCGCCGTTCCAGGCGTCGGCTCCGGCCACGCCGACGAGCACGCCCACCCCGACGCCGACGGTCCGGCCGACGGCGACGCCGCGGCCGACGCCGACGGTGGCGCCGGTGGTGGCACCGGTGCCCGCCCTGCCCATCGACTGCGCGACGCTCGCGAGCGGCGTGCGGATGGACCTGTTCATCCCGTCGTCCCTGCAGGGACGGGCCGACCTGCTCCACCCGTTCGACGCCTCCCTCGTCGAGGCCGGGGTGCTCAGGTGCGAGTGGGGCTCGACCGAGCAGCCGTACTCGATCAGCACCGTCTCGGTGTCGCCCGATCGCGAGAGAGGGCTGAGAGCGGTAGGCGACATGCTCGCCAGCGGGGCCCGGCAGGGAGGGGCAGGTGAGGCCTCGGCGGTGTCCTGCACCGCGCAGGGGTGTGAGGCGACCGTCGTGTCGGGCACCTGGTGGCTCGAGTTCTTCACCTCGGACGTCGACGCCACGGACGAGACGGTGTCGATCGAGACGCGAGCCGCGAACGCGTCCGCGGCGCTGACGAGCATGGCCGCGCAGCTCGACGGAGCGTCACCGGCACGCGGTTGGACCCGGCCGACGTCCTCGTGGAGCAGCGTCGACGCCTGCTCGGCCCTGGCCCCGGACGTCCCCCTGGCCGACGTCCTCGGATCCCCCGGCCTCGAGGGTCCGCGAGAACTGCAGTTCGAGTTCCCGGGCGCCATCACCCAGGCCGCCGATCGGACCGTGAAGTGCGACTGGTACGCACCGCCATCGGACGGTGACGCCGACCCGCCGATCAACAGCGTGACCGTGATGGTGTCGTCGGGCAGCGGCTGGGCGGTGGACCGGGTGGACTCGATGGCCCCCCAGGTCGACCGGTCACCGGTCACCGTGGCGGGTGCCGAGAAGGCCGAGTACGTCTGCGTGTACGGCGAGGGCAGCAGCTGCTACGTCAACGTCCTCACCGACAACTCGTGGTTGCAGGTCGGTGCGGGCAATTTCGACCAGGCGGGCTTGCAAGCCCAGCTGGTCGCGGCCGCGGAGGCGATCGTCGCGACGCGTCCCGCGAGCTGACCCGCGCCTCCTGCGCTGCCGTGACCGAGGCACGCGACCGCAGGAGGCGCGGGTCGGCGGACCGTCAGGTGTCGAGGCGGCCGCGGGCCCGGCCGCGCACGGCCAGGATCGCGCCGCCGACCAGGGCCGAGAGGAGCGAGCCGACGAGGACGCCGACCTTGACCACGTCGTCCTGCTCGCTGCCTGCGCCGTAGGCGAGTTCACCGACCAGGAGCGACACGGTGAACCCGATGCCGGCCACGAACGACAGTCCGAGCACGTCGCCCCAGCGCAGGCTCGGATCGAGCCGGATGCCGGGCAGCCGCGTCACCAGCAGGGACGCCCCGGTGATGCCGATCGACTTGCCGAGCACGAGCGCCACGACGATGCCGATCGCGACGCTGTCGCTCAGCGACTCGACCAGCCCGTCGAATCCGCCGACCGTCACGCCTGCCGAGAAGAACGCGAAGACGGGCACCGCCACGCCCGACGAGACCGGGCTCCAGCGCTCGGCGAAGTGGTGGGTCAGCGGGTGCCGCACCTCGTGGCCGTCGGGTCCGACGTGCGTGACGCCGGCCCGGGCGGTCGCCACCGCGGGCACGAGCAGGCCGAGCAGCACGCCCGCGATCGTGGCGTGAACCCCCGAGGCGTGCACGAGTGCCCAGGCGAGGACGCCCAGCGGGATCAGCAGCCACCACGCCCGCACGCCACGCCGGACGAGCACGGCGAACGCGGTGAGCGGCAGCAGCGCCAGCAGCAAGGGGACGAAGGCGATGCCCGCCGTGTAGAACACCGCGATGATCGTGATGGCGATCAGGTCGTCGACCACGGCGAGGGTCAACAGGAAGGTGCGCAGGGCCGGGGGCAGCCGCTTGCCGACGACGGCGATCACGGCGACGGCGAACGCGATGTCGGTCGCGGCCGGGATCGCCCACCCCTGGAGGGCGTCGGGGCCGGCTCCGAGGTTGATCAGCGTGAAGAGCAGCGCCGGCAGGGCGACCCCGCCGACCGCCGCGGCGATGGGCAGCACGGCGACCCGGGGGTCGCGCAGCGAGCCGGCGACGAACTCCTGCTTCAGCTCGAGGCCGACCACGAAGAAGAAGATCGCGAGGAGCCCGTCGGCCGCCCAGCTGCCCATGCTGAGGTCCAGGTGCAGCGCCTCGGGGCCGAACGACACGTCGCGCACGGCCGAGTAGAACGAGCCGGCCGGGCTGTTCGCCAGGACGAGCGCGAGCACGGTCGCCGCGAGCAGCAGCAGTCCGCCGGTCGCGTCGCGGCTGAGGAACCGCGAGAGCCGTGCACCCCGGCCCTCGGCACGGGGCGCGTGGGCGGGGGCAGGAGGGGCGGCGGTCGGGTCGGTGGCGGGGGCGGGGGTCGGGTCGGTGGCGGGAGCGGGGGCGGCGGGAGTGGGGTCGGCGGGCGTGCGGTCGGCGGGCGTGCGGTCGGTCATGGTCGTCGTCCTTCGGGAGCGTCGGCGGGCAGGGCGGGGCGTCCGCTCGACCCGTCGACGACGAGGAGCGGTGCTAGGCCACGGGCGGCGGGCACCCGGCGATCTCGCCGTGGGCGTTGCTGCCCCACAGGCTCATCCAGCCGTTCGTGCCGCAGGTGCGCTTCGTCAGCACGAGCCGCTTCGGGAACGCCTGCTGCGCCGTGCGCGCCCGGCGCGGGGCGCGGGACGGGCAGGCGGGTGACGACATGCCCACCAGGGTACCGCCGGGCCCCGGGGAGCGGGCCGGGACGCCGCCCACCCGCGGGTCCCACGGTGCCGACCCGCGCCTCCTGCGCTCTCGGGGCGGGACTCCTGCGCTCTCGGGGCGGAGCGCACCGCCAACTGAGCGTCGCACCGCGTGTTTCGGCGGTGCGGCGTTCAGTCGGCGGTGCGACCCGCGCCTCCTGCGGTCAGGCGACCGGGCCGCCGCCGCGCCCGACCGGTCGAGGTCGCACCACGCCCGCGTCGTCCAACCACGCACGAGGGTGGTTCGACGACGCGGGCGTGGTGCCACCCGGTTCTCGTCGGACCAGGAGGCGCGGCGGCGGTCAGGAGGCGCGGCGCACGTCAGGAGGCGCGGCGCACGTTCTCGACGAAGCCCGCGGCCCGCACGCGCAGGCTCGCGATGCGCTCGAGTCGGGCCGCCTCGGCGTCGAACCCGAGGTAGGCCTCGGGCGGCAGCACGTGCACGTTGGCCGAGCACTCGAACCCGCCGCAGACGAGCGTGCCCACGGTGTCGCCGTTGCGTCCGGCCGCGCCGGCACGCTTGGCGCCGTAGAACAACACGTCGGCCGGCAGGCGGACGTCCTGGCACCAGGTGCACTGCGCACGCTGCCGGGGCGAGGCCTCGGCCTGCCGCAGCACGACGCCGGCGACCGCGGGGCCCGGCTCGCCGTCCGCGTCGAGCGTCGGCACGACGACGTAGGCCCGGCGGGCGAGCCTGGGGTCTCGCCAACCGAGGTACTCGAGGTCGGTCCAGTCGAGGTCGGCGAAGTCGGGCGGCAGGGTCAGGTCGGCTGCTTCTCGGCGGCTCGCGTTCACGAACGAGGCGCGGACGGTCTTCTCGGTCAGGGGGATCATGTGGTTCTCCGGTCGTCGGGCCCCGGGCACGGTGACGTCGACGCGCACACCCGCGCGATCGGCGACCGCGCGGGTGCCCGCCGTCGACGCGTCGGCCGACCCGGGTGTTCTCGTGGGATCGTGCCGGGGCTCCAGCCCACGCGGCACGGGTGCGCGGTCGGACCTCGACGGTCGATCCGCAGCGGAGACGCGACTACCTGCAGCCGGCGCACGCGGCGCCGACGACCCCCTCACGCCCGGTGGGCGTCGCAGGTGCGGACGAGATGATCACCCGGCCACCCTATGACCGTGAGCGCTCCTCGGCAACGACGCCCGCGCCTCCTCGTCCTGGCCGGGTCGCACCACGCCCGCGTCGTCGAACCACGCTCGAGGGCGGTTCGACGACGCGACGATGGTGCGTCCCGACCAGGAGGCGCGGGTCGCGTCCCCGAGGCCGGCGACGGCCACAGTCACGGCCACAGCCACAGCCACGGCCACAGCCACGGCCACAGCCACAACGCACCACGAAATGGACGTCGCACCGCCGAGTTCGGCGGTGCGACGTCCAGTCGGCGGTGCGACGTGCGGGGTCAGCCCGCGTGGCGCCCGTGGTGGTCGGGGTCGCTGCCGTCGGGGACGGCGTCCACGGGAGCGGTCGGGTCGACGTGCGAGACGTGCCCGTCACCGGAACCCGAGCCCGAGCCCGAGCCCGCGGCCGAACCCGAACCCGAGCCCGACGCGTCGCCGGCCGAGGCGTGCGGCCGCGACCGCTCAAGGGAGGCGCCCTCGACGTCGACGTCGGGCAGGATGCGGTCGAGCCACTTCGGCAGCCACCACGCGGCGTCGCCGAGCAGGTGCATCACGGCCGGGATGAGCAGCAGGCGCACGACGAACGCGTCGACCAGCACGCCGAGGGCGAGGCCCAGGCCGATCGACTGGATCATCACCGAGTTCGAGAACACGAAGCCCGAGAAGACCGCCGTCATGATCAGCGCCGCTGCCGTGACCACCGTGCGACCGGCGTGGACGCCGCGCTGCACGGCCAGGCGGGCCGGCGAGCCGTGGGCGTACGCCTCGCGCATGCCGCTGACCAGGAACAGCTGGTAGTCCATCGCGAGCCCGAACAGCACGCCGACCATCAGGATCGGCAGGAAGCTCAGGATCGGCCCCGGGTCGTGCACGCCGAAGACCGGACCGAGCCAGCCCCACTGGAACACCGCGGTGACGCCGCCGAACGCGGCGAACAGCGACAGCACGAAGCCGATGGTGGCGGTGATCGGCACGAGGATCGAGCGGAACACGAAGATCAGGATGATCAACGACAGCCCGACCACGACGAGCAGGTAGAGCGGCAGGGCACCGGCCAGCTTCTCGCTGACGTCGATGTTGCCCGAGGCGTTGCCGGCCACGCCGAGCGACGAGACGTCGTCGATGTCGAGGCCACGCAGGTCGCGGACGAGCTGCTCGGTCGACTCGGCGGTCGGACCGCCCTTCGGCACGACCTGGAACGCCAGCAGGGTGTCGTCGTCCGAGGCGCCGATGGGGGCGACCGCGGCGACGTCGTCCTGGTCCTTGAGGATCGTGCCGATGCGCACCTGCTCCGAGACGAGGTCGTCGTCCGAGATCGCGGTCGGCAGGTCGGCCACGACGACCAGGGGGCCGTTGACGCCGGCGCCGAACTTCTCGTCGATCAGCTTGTAGGCCTTGTAGGCGCTCGAGTCGACCGGCTCGGACGACCCGGCGGGCAGGCCGAGGCGCATCGAGAGCGCGGGGATGGCGACGATCAGCAGCACGGCGACGCCGGCCACGAGGGTCAGCACGGCACGGGTGGTGCTCATCGGCTTGGTCGGCACGCGGACGGCGCCCGTGTTGCCGACGTTCTTCCGGGCCTTCTTGGTGAGGATGCGCAGGCCGACGAGGCGCAGCAGCGCCGGGGTGAGCGTGATGGCGATCAGGATCGCCACGAACACGCAGACGGCGCCGACGGTGCCCATCAGGCCGAGGAAGGGGATGCCGGTCAGGTTCAGTGCGAGCAGGGCGATCAGCACGGTCGAGCCGGCGAAGACGACCGCGTTGCCCGACGTGCCGTTGGCCAGGCCGATCGACTCGTGCAGCGGCACCCCTTCTTTCAGCTGGGTGCGGTGGCGGTTGAGGATGAACAGCGAGTAGTCGATGCCGACCGCGAGGCCGAGCATCACGCCCAGCACGGGCGTGACCGACAGCATCTCGACGGCACCAGAGAGCGACAGCGAGGCGAGCACGCCGACGCCGACGCCGATCAGGGCGTTGACGAGGGGCAGGCCGGCACCGATGAGCGTGCCCAGCATGACGAACAGCACGATGGCCGCGATGACCACGCCGGCCACCTCGCCCGGGCCGAGGATCTCGGGGATGCTGGCCGCGATGTCGTTCGACACCTCGACCTCGACGCCGTCGATGTCGGCGTCGTTCATCGCCTCGACGACGGCCTCCTTGTTCTCGCTGGTGACGAGGTTGAGGGCCTTGTCGAACTGGATGCTGGCCACGGCCGTGGTGCCGTCGGTCGACACCTGGCGGATGCCGTCGGTCAGTTCGAGCAGTGAGGCGCCCTGCTCGAGCGTGGCGCTCTGGGTCTCGAGCTCGGTCTTGCTCGCGTCGAGGGTGGACTGCTGCGTGGCGATCTGCTGCGTGCCCGCGTCGAGCTGGGCCTGCTGGGCCTCGAGCTGCGGCGTGGCGGCGGCGAGGGCGGCCCCACCGGCGGCCTGCGCCTGGGCCTTGGCGGCGTCGAGCTGCTGCTGACCGGCGGTGATCTGAGCCTTCGCGGCGTCGATCTGGGCCTGACCCGAGGTGATCTGGGCCTCGCCCGCGGTGATCTGCGCGCGGCCGTCCGTGATCTTCTGGGCCTGGTCGTCGATCTGCTGCTGGGTCGCGAAGGGGTCGGTGGTGCCCTTGACGTCGTCCAGGTCCTTCGCGTCGGTCAGCAGGGCCGCGATGTCGGACTTCTGCTGGTCGGTGAAGGCCGAGTCGTCGGTGGTCGTGAAGACCACCGTGCCGGTGCCGCCGCTCGCCTGGGGGAACTTCTCGGCGAGTTCGTCGCTGACCTTCTGGGTCGCCGTGCCGGGGATGCTGACGGCGGTGGTCAGCGTGCCGCCGAACAGCGCGAAGGCGCCGCCGGCGAGGCCGAGCACGACCAGCCAGGCCACGATGACGAGCCAGGCCCGCCGGGCCGAGAACCGGCCGAGTCGATAGAGCAGGGATGCCATGGGTGTCTGTTCCTCCAGGGGTGGTGCGGGGTGATGCGGGTTGCGGGGGTGGGCCTCACGTCGCGTCGTCGAGAAGGAGGTGCGGGTCGGCCGGGCGTGCCGGCCGACGGGTCAGGGGGTGGTCGGGTCGGGCTCCATCGGGCCGGCCGCGGGGGTCTCGGCGGCCGAGGGCGCCGCATCGACCGCGGGCGTCCGGGCGCCCGCCGGCGGCGCCCCGTAGCCGGCGCGGATGCTCGTCGTCACCCGGTCGAGCAGATCGGCCCAGACGTCGCGGCTGTCCGCGTCGACCACGGCGCCGGTCCGCGTGATCCAGTGGCGCGCGACGACGGCGATGCCGTTCATCAGCGAGCTGACGAGCACCTCGGCCTCGAGCGGGTCGGTGGCCGGGCTGCGCTCGGCCATCTCGATCGAGAGCTGCTCGGTGACGCGGGTGAAGACGTCCTGGATCAGGCTGTGCGACCGCGGGTCGCCGCCGTCGTCGCCGAGGACGCCCCAGAGGTACGAGACGACGGCCGGCAGGTCGATGCCCTGCATGGCCTGGATGATCTCGGCGAACAGGGAGGCGCGGCTGCCGTCGCCGACGGGCGTCGCGGCGGTCGCGGCCCGGAACTCGTCGACGGCACCGGTGAGCACGCGGGTGCAGGCCGTCATGACGACCTCGTCGAGCGACGAGAAGTGGTTGAAGACCGTGCGGCGCGAGACGTCGGCACGCTCGGCGAGCTCGTCGACGCTGAAGCGGGGCGCCCCGCGCTCGGCGATGAGCGCGTCGGCGGCGTCGAGGATCGCCTGGCGGTGCTTCGCCTTGAGGGCGGCACGGCGGTCGGGCACCAGGGTCTTGACGGTCACCTGCCTACACTAAGTGCAGCGACGCACTCGGTGCACCCACAGCGGCTGGGGAGTCGCTGGGACTTGCGCGGCCGGGACGCGGCCGCCGTACCCCGCCGCCCCGCGCCTCCCCGTCCGGCCGACCGGACGAGCAGGGGCGCCCCCGGCGCACGGCCACGGGACGCCCCTGCCCCGGCGGCTAGTCCGCGGCGATCTCGCGGAGGGTGGCGAGATGCGCGGCCCAGGCCTCGCGCCCAGCCGGCGTCGCCTTGAGGCTCGTCCGGGGCCGCTTGCCGACGAACCCCTTCGTCACGGCGACGTAGCCCGCGGCCTCGAGGGCGCTGACCTGCTTGCTCAGCGTCGAGTCGGTCACCTGCACGGCGTCGCGCAGGTCGCGGAAGTCGAGACCCTCGGCCGCGGCGAGCGCCGCCATCATCGAGAAACGGACGGGCTGGTGCAACAACTCGGACAGCCGGAGGCGCGGGTGCGGTCGCGCGGTCATCGTCGCGCCTCGCGCACCTCGACGGCCGCGCAGGCGACCGACACCGCGAGCAGGACCGCCGCCATGACGGCACTGCCGACGACGTCCTGGCCCTGCGAGAAGCCGACGACGAGCATGGCCCCGACGTAGCAGGCGAAGAACGCGGCCAGGTAGGCCATCCAGCGTCGGCCGAAGCCGACGCGGGCCGACCTCCTCAGCAGGACGAACGCCACGACCAGGACGGCGATCCAGACGAGCAGGCCACCCATCGCGACGAAGTAGGCGGCGCCCGTCGTGAGCCCCATGGCGAGGGTGCCCATCGACGCGGCGGCACCCAGGCCGAGCAGGAAGGCGACGGCGGGCCAGCTCGCCGCCGACGTCGCGCTGCGGCCCACGGCGTCCGCCCGGTCGAGCAGGCGCCGGGCCTCGGCGGAGTCGGGGGTGCCGGTCGTGCCGGTGATGTCAGCGGTCATGGTGGTCGTCCTCTCGTAGGACTCCCACTCTAGAAAGTACTTTCCCGATAAGCAAGTACTTTCTCGTCGATGCGATCGAGTGGGCAGAAGATGTTCGTCCCCTGCGGCGGAAGGACGTCTTCTGCCCACTCGACCGGCCCGTCGAGGCCGGGGCGTCCGGTCGGGCGCCGCCGGGGCCGCGCTAGATCGTCTCGTCGAGGTCGAGCAGACGGGCGCTCTCGTCCCACAGGCGTCGGGCGAGGTCGGCGTCGGCCGCCTGACGGGCCACGCGACCGGGGGCCTTGAGGCGGTCGAAGTAGTTGCCGCTCGGCGCGGGCACGGTCGCCGCCCCCGCGAGGCGGATCAGCGGCTCGGCTCCGTCCTCGGTCGAGACGGCCAGGCGCTTGGCCGCGGTCATGAACGCGCCGTCGCCACCGAAGCCCGAGGCGACGAACCCGGGGTGGAACGCGAACGCGTCGACCCCGCCGCCGGCGCGGGGAAGGCGTCGGGCCAGCTCACGGGTGAACAGCACGTTGAGCAGCTTCGAGGTGCCGTAGGCGCGGAAGCCGCCGGCCCACGCACCCCGTGCGTTGTCGAGGTCGTCGAGGTCGACCTTGCCGAAGAGGTTGCCGGCACTCGAGGTCTGGACGATGCGGACCGACCCGGCCGGCGCCTCCTTCGCCGTCTCGAGGAGGCGCGGCGTCAGCAACGCGGTCAGGAGGAACGGAGCGAGGTGGTTGCCCTGGAACGTCGTCTCGTGGCCGTCGACGGTCAGCGAGCGCTCGGGGATCGTGGCGCCGGCGTTGTTCGCCAGGACGTGGATGCGCGGCAGCTCGGCGAGCAGCTGCTCGGCCAGGTCACGGACGGTCGACAGGTCGGAGAAGTCGGCGAGGTAGGCGGTGCCTCCGATCTCGTGCGCGACGGTGCGGGTGCGGTCGGGGTTGCGGCCGACGACGGCGACGGTGGCTCCGAGGCGGGCGAGCTCGCGGGCGGCGGCGCGGCCGATGCCCGAGCTGGCTCCGGTGACGACCACGGTCCGGTCGTCGAGGCGGGCGGCGGGAGGCAGGGTGACGGTCATGCAGGGGACGCTAGGCGGGATGCGCCGGGGCCGGGTCGGCGGTCGGCGTTCTCTCGGCAGGCGTACAGCCGCGCGGGCCTCCGCCCGCGGTAGCGTCGCATTACGAGACGAAGTGTCTCGATTCATGGCGTGGTCTCCGCGCCGTGACCCGACCCTCCTCAGAGAAGAGACGACATGTCCGACGCCACCGCCCCCCTGACCGGCTCCCGCACCATCGGCACCTGGCTCGACCACCCCGAGGGCGGGCCGGCGCTCCGTGCCGCCCTCGGGCAGGGAGGCGCGTTCGACGAGGGCGCGCTGGCCCCGGTCCGCGGCCTGCCGCTGCAGCAGCTGGTCGCGATGAGCCAGGGGCAGGTGCCGCAGGAGCTGGTCGACGGCCTGGTGCTGCAGGTCAACGGCGGCGTCGTGCCCGACGAAGCGGTCGAGACCGACGGTCCGTGGCGCGAGACCGTCACCCCCGGCCGCTTCGCCGGCAAGACCGTGATCGTCACGGGAGCGGCATCCGGCATCGGCCGGGCGACGGCATCACGGGTGGCACGTGAGGGCGGTCGCGTCGTCGCCGTCGACCTCTTCGCCGACAAGCTGGAGGCACTGGTCACCTCCCTGCCCGACGCCGACGTGGTCACCGTGGCCGGCGACATCACGAAGCAGGACGACATCGACGCGATCGTCGCGGCGGCCGGCGACCGCATCGACGCCCTGGCCAACATCGCCGGCATCAACGACGACTTCTCGCCCCTGCACGAGACGAGCGACGCCATGTGGGACCGCGTGATCGGCATCAACCTCACCGGCGGGTTCAAGCTGTCGCGCGCCGTGATCCCCGTGATGCTCGGGGCCGGGCGCGGCTCGGTCGTCAACGTGGCCTCGGAGGCGGGACTGCGCGGCAACGCGTCGGGCAACGCGTACACGGTGTCGAAGCACGGCGTCGTCGGCCTGACCAAGTCGGCGGCCTTCATGTACGCGAAGCAGGGCATCCGGGTCAACGCGGTGGCACCAGGCGGCGTGGCGACGGGCATCCCGTTCCCGGCGAACGTGTCCGAGGCGGGGTCGGCGCGGCTCCGTCCGTTCCAGGCGGCGATCCCGACGATCGCGACGGCCGAGGAGCTCGCGGCGTCGATCACGTTCCTGCTGAGCGACGACGCGGTGAACGTCAACGGCGCGATCCTCGCGAGCGACGGCGGCTGGTCGGTCCAGTAGGAGGGGTGGGGCCGCGGCGGGCGTGCGGGAGGATGGACCGGTGACCACCGCACGCCCCGGCCGCGCCCGCAGCGAGGCCGCCCGCCTCGCGATCCTCGACGCGACCCGCGACGAGCTGGCCGAGCGCGGCTACGACAAGCTCTCGCTCGACCGCATCGCCGCGGCGGCGGGGGTCGGCAAGGCGACGATCTACCGCTGGTACCCGGCGAAGGCGGCGCTGGTGGCCGAGGGGATGCTCACGGGACACCTGCTGCCCCACCTCGAGGTGGCCGACACGGGCGACGTCCGTCGGGACGTGCTCGACTGGCTCCGCGCCTCCTTCTCGACCTTCGCCTCGCCCGCGGCGGGCGGGCTGATCCGCGCGTCCATCGCGGCGACCGCCGAGGACGCCGCCGTCGCCGAGCACTATGAGGAGCGTGTCACCTCGGTCACGCGGGCGGCACTGCTCGCCCGCCTCGAGTCCGGGAGGCGCGCGCGGCAGATCCGGGACGGCGCCCCCCTCGAGGCCCTCGTCGAGTCGCTGATCGGCACCGTGCTGCTGCACGTCGTGACGCGCCGCGATCCCGGGCCGGCCGCGCTCCAGGCCACGGTGGACCTGCTGTTCGACGGCGTCGCGGCGCGGTCGGACTGACGCGTCACCGCCCGTCCATCGCCTCCTCCACAGAAGGGCGCCGAGCGTGCCCGAAGGCGTGCGCCCGTGGAGGGACGCCTCCATCGCCTCCAGTAGCAGTGGGTGGTGTCCGAGGGCAGCCTCTGAGCAGGTCGCGCGGGCCCGACGAGCCGGCGTCGTACTCCGGTGACGCGCCACCGGGGCCCATCGTTGGTCACCCGACCAACGTCGACCGTGATCGCGTGCATCGCGCCGCCTGTGGCCACAGGATCGTTCTCGCAAGGCAGTTCCACTCGACAACACGAAGCACCGCAACTCGAACTCCTACGACAACGAAAGAGGACGAACCATGAGCAAGCTGAAGTCGAAGACCGCCACGATCATCGCCGCCGTCGCCGTGAGCGGCGTCGCCGTCACGGGGCTGAGCGGATTCGCCGCCGCTCCCGCACAGGCGGCGACCACCGCCCCCGCCTCGCCGGAGTCCAGCACCGGCAGCCCGATCACGGGCAGCGTCACCCTCGACCCGTTGGCGATCGTCAGCGCGATCAGCGCCGCCGTCAACGACCAGGGCGACCGGTCGGGCGCCGTGCTGGCCGCCCTGGACGTCGGCTACTACAACGCCGGCAACCCCGACCGGCTCACGGTCGCGGTCGTGAACAAGAACCAGGACATCACCGTCGAGGGCTCGATCGCCGACGCCCAGCCGATCGACATCAAGGGTGGAAGCTACGTCATCTACTGGTTCGACGGC
The DNA here is from genome assembly GCF_030209595.1 of Frigoribacterium sp. ME-P-080. Taxonomy (NCBI): domain Bacteria; kingdom Bacillati; phylum Actinomycetota; class Actinomycetes; order Micrococcales; family Microbacteriaceae; genus Frigoribacterium; species Frigoribacterium sp. ME-P-080. The sequence continues at coordinate 6,966 of NZ_JARVRR010000002.1, read as the reverse complement.
CCCGGCAAGGTCACCAACAACGGTGACGGCGGCTACCTGAACTGGGGCGTGCTCGGCAACAACGTCAAGACCGACAACGTCATCAGCATCAACGGCGGCTGACCCCGCCGCGGCACCGCGGAACCGCCCCGACGTCCTCACCGGACGCCGGGGCGGTTCCGCGTGCGCCGTCAGGCCGGCGGCAGGGCAGGAGGCGCGGGTCGGTTCGGCGCCTCGACCGCCGCCTGGCCGTCCCGACGGCGCCCCCGCCGCACGATGCGCGACCGGATGACGCCCTTGACGAACGCGACCGAGACGAGCGCCGTCCGGTTCGGGGCGCTCCACGTCCGCATCAGACGGGCCAGGTGCCAGGCCACGGCCTGGCGGCTGTAGGCCGTCTCGCGGGCGATCTCGGCGTTCGAGAGGCCGTAGGCGGTGAGCGTGAGCATCTGCCGCTCGACGTCGTCGAGGTCGGGGGCGTCGGCCACGAGGTCGAGCACGACGTCGGGCCCCGGGGCCGCAGGGGGTGGCTGGGGGCCGCCCGCGCCTCCTGGTCCCCCGCCCGGCGGGGCGGCGACGAGACGGGGCCGGTGCCGCGCCCACTCCTCGGCCCAGCAGGTCCCGAGTTCGTGGGCGACCTGCGAGGCGCGCGCCATCGCGAGGACGAGCGCCCCGGCCTGCCCGCCCGATGCCGAGTGCATGACGAGCGAGAAGATGCGCAGCGCGGGCAGGGCGCCCCGCAGGACGACGGCCAGGTCGACGTCGGGGCAGGCCGCACTGCGGCGGGCGACGGCACGCAGCTCGTCGAGGCACGAGGCCGACACCGGACGACCGTGCTCGACCGCGGCGAGGGCCGGACCGAGCACGATCGGCACGATCTCGGCGTACCGGTCGCGCAGCCACGACCGGCCGGTCGCCCCGACGTCCTCGAGCGAGCAGTCGAGCAGCAGGTCGCTGAACTCGTCGTGCCGGGCGTCGAGCCGCAACCCGAGGGGCTGACCCGGACGCATGATCGTGGTCGGGCGGCCCGTCGCGGCGCCGCCCGTCGTCGGGCGGTCCGCGGGGACGCCACCCTGCTCGGTCAACGTCCCACCCCCGGTCGCGGCGCCGGCGCCCCTGGCCGGTCGGCCCGCCTCGCGGGCACGTTCCGAGCCTAGGAGCGACGAGCCGGTCGCACAGTCGGCTGGCTGGCCGACCGCGGTGTCCCCCGCAGGGGCCGGACCGACGCGACGGCGTGCCCGCCGGGCCGGTTCACCGGCCGGTCGCGGGCGCGGCGAACACCACGCGCACGACCAGACCGCCCGAAGGAGGCGCGTCGAGGGTCAGCGTCGCCCCGTGCGTCTCGGCGACGGCCGCGACCAGGGCCAGGCCGAGTCCGTGGGAGCCGGCGACCCGACCCGCCGGCCGGTGGAACGGCTCGGTCAGTCGCCCGACCTCGGCCGGGTCGAGCACGGCCCCGCCGTTGGACACGATCAGGGTCGGCGCCCCCGAGCCGTCGGTGCCGACCGTCACGTCGAGCCGGCCGCCGGGTTCGTTGTGGCCGATGCCGTTGCGGACGAGGTTGCCGACGAGCACCGAGAGCAGGGCCCGGTCGCCCGTGACCTGCGCGGGGCGGGCGACGCAGTGCACCTCGACCCGCGCCCGGGCGGCGGCGGACGCCGAGGCGGCCACCACCTCGTCGACCACGGCGACGAGGTCGACCGCGTCGGCGGCGACGCCGTCACCGGACTGCACGTCGGACAGCGTCAGCAGGGCCTCGACCGTCTCGATGCTGCGGGTGTTCATCTCGCGCAGGCGTCGGATCGTCAGGGACGGCGGCGAGCCGGCCGCGAGGGCCGCGTCGAGCATCGCCTGCGTCGTCGCGAGGGGCGTGCGGAGCTCGTGCGAGGCGTTGGCGGCGAAGCGACGTTGGGCCTCGTACGAGCGGTCGAGCCGGTCGAGCATGTCGTCGAACGTCGTCGCGAGACGGCCGAACTCGTCGTCGGGGCGCCCGGGTGCGAGCGCGGCGAGCCGCTGCCGGAACGACCCTGCGGCGCCGTGTTCGGCCTCGCGCGCCGCGCTCGCGAGGTGCTCGACCGGGCGGAGGAGGCGCCCGGCGACGACCCAGCTCAACCAGACGCCGACGACCAGCGCGACGACGAACACGATCGACGACGTCGTGAGCAGCACGCGCAGGAGGTCGTTCTCGCCCGAGATCGTGACCGCCGCGCGCAGCTCGGCGGTCTCGGCGACGGGCGACGGCCCGGCGGTGGCGACGCCGCCGTCGCCCGCCGGCGCCCACGTCGCCGTCGGCGATGCGGGGTCGCCCGCGCCGGCGCCCGGCGGGTGCAGGGCGGTGATCCGGTAGTCCGGGACGAAGCGCATCACCAGGAACACGGACGCCACGATCGACAGGCCCACGACCGTCAGCACCGCGCTGACGGTGGCGGTGAGCCGGAGACGGGCGCTGCCCCGGTGACGCAGCCCGCGCCTCCTGGGCTCTACGGCCGAGGACCGGGTCTCGACGGTCACCGGTCGACCCCGTCGGCGGCGTCCTCGGCGTGCTCGGCGTCCTCGGCGGCGATGCGGTAGCCGCTGCCGGGGACGGTGTGGATCACCCAGGGCTCGCCGAGGCGTCGCCGGAGGTTCGAGATCGTGACCCGCACCGAGTTGGTGAACGGGTCGGCGTTCTCGTCCCAGGCCTTCTCGAGCAGGCGCTCGGCACTGACCACGCCCCCGTCGGCCTCGAGCAGCACGCCGAGCACCGCGAACTCCTTCCGGGTGAGCCTCACGTACCGGCCGTCACGGTAGACCTCGCGGCGGAACGCGTCGTACCGCAGGTCGCCCCGGACCGTGACCGGCGGGCGCGACCGACGCGGGCGCCGGGCGAGCGAGCGCATCCGGGCGATCAGCTCGGGGAACTCGAACGGCTTGGCGAGGTAGTCGTCGGCACCGAGCTCGAAACCGTCGACCTTGTCACGGGTGCGCCCGGCCGCGGTCAGCATCACGATGCCCGGACCGTCGCCGGCCGCCGCCACCGCGGCGCAGACGTCGTCGCCGTGCGTGCCCGGCAGGTCGCGGTCGAGCAGCACGACGTCGTAGTCGTTCAGCGCGATCGCCTCGAGGGCGGCGTCGCCGTCGTGCACGACGTCGACGGCCATCGCATGGCGCTCGAGGACGCTCTGGACGGCCTCGGCGAGGTAGACCTCGTCCTCGGCGACGAGTACGCGCATGGTGGCTCCTGTTCGGGTCGGGACGGACGGGACGCGGACGCCCTCCTCCAGGGTGACATGTCGGATGTCACCGAAACGTAAAGCCCGCCGTTTACGGGCCGGCAACGAGCCGTGCGGTGGTCTGGACCCCGTCGCCCGACGAGGGCGACGCCGCGACCGCCGGTCGCGGCCCGTGACCGTGGAAGACCAGGAGTCCCCTCATGCCCAGAACCCGTGGCACCCTCTTCGCCGCCCTCCCCCTGCTCGTCGTCGCCCTCGCCGGCTGCTCGACCGCCGCCGACGACGCCACCGCCGAGACGAAGTCCGAGTCGCAGATCGCCGCCGACGCCCAGGCGTGGGACCTCGCGAACGCGAACTGCCTCCGCGAGGAGGGCGTCGACATCGGCGACCCCTCCGGCGACGGCGGGGGCGTGTCGATCTCCCGCGGCGACGCCGTGGACATGGACGCCCTGCTGGCCGCGTCGGAGCGGTGCACGGAGGCGACGACCGACGAACTCGGCGAGCGCCCCGTGACCGCGTCCGAGAAGAAGAGCCAGGACGAGTTCGACGCGAGGCTGCGCGAGTCGGCCGAGTGCGTGCGTGAGGCGGGATACGACGTGACCGACCAGCTCGACGGCGCGGGCGGCACGGCCACGATGGACGACGTCCCCGCGGGCGTGCTCGAGGAGTGCGGCGCCTTCGGCAGCATGCCCACGACGGTGACCCGGTGAGGCCGTCGCGCCGAGCCGTCGCCTGGTGGTCCGTCGCCGGTGTGGCCGTCGTCGGGACGGCCGTCACCGCCGTGTTGATGGTCGGGCCCCCCGGAGCGTCTGGTGACGACGACGCGGAGGCCGCGGCGGGCACGACGCCGAGGCCGACCACGGCCGTCGTCGAGCAGGGCACGCTGACCGGCACGACGACCAGGGCGGGCACGCTCAGCCGCCTCGACGGCCCGACGATCACGGGGTCCGCACCCGGCACGATCACGTCGCTGCCGGAGGTCGGCGACGTCCTCGCGGCACGCAGCGAGCTCTTCCGCGTCGACGACGAACCGGTCACCGCGTTCGAGGGCGCCCTGCCGCAGTGGCGGGCCTTCGGACAGGGCATGGCCGAGGGCCCGGACGTCCGGCAGGTCGAGGAGAACCTCAGAGCCTGGGGGTACTTCACGGGCACGCCGGACGACCGGTTCGACCGGCGCACCGCGACCGCCGTCTCGGCCTGGCAGAAGGACACCGGCCAGGAGCGCACCGGGTCGATCGACCAGGGCACTCTGCAGTTCGTGACGGGATCGTTCACGGTCCGCACCCTGACGGCGGCCGTCGGCGACGCCTCGGGAGGCGACCTCTACGGCACGGCGCGCGACGACGCGGTCGTGTCGGTCGACCTGCCGGTCGGGTCGCCGCTCGCCGCCGTCGACGGGGTCGTGTCGGTCGACCTGCCCGGCCACGGCAGCGTTCCCGGGCGCGTGTCCGACGTGGGCGCGGCCGTGGCCGACGAGACCACGGGCACGACGACGGTCCCCGTCACGGTGTCGCTCGACGACCCGGCGGCGGCCGGCGACCTGACCGAGGCGTCCGTGCAGGTCGACTTCGTCTCCGAGGTGGAGGAGGACGTGCTGCACGTGCCGGTGCTCGCCCTGGGTGCGGCCGTCGGCGACGGGTTCGTCCTCGAGGTGCTGCAGCCGGACGGCACGACCACGGCCGTGCCGGTGGAGGCCGGCCTGTTCGCCGGCGACCGGGTCGAGGTGTCCGGAGCCCTCGAGGCCGGCGACGAGGTCGTGGTGCCCGCATGAACGCCGTGATCGAGCTGCGTGACGTGACGCGCGAGTACGGCCGACCCCCGACGACCGCGTTGTCGTCGGTGTCGCTCCGGGTCGAGCGCGGCGAGTTCGTCGCGATCGTCGGCCCGTCGGGATCGGGCAAGTCGACTCTGTTGAACGTCCTCGGCACGCTCGACCGGCCCACCTCGGGCACCGTGCTCGTCGACGGCGTCGACGTGGCGGACCGGAACGACCGCGAGCTGTCGGCCCTGCGGGCGCACCGCATCGGCTTCGTCTTCCAGCAGTTCCACCTCAGCGAGGGCGTGAGCGCGACCGACAACGTCGCGAACGGCCTGCTCTACGCGGGGGTGCCGATCCGGCAGCGACGGGCGCGGGCGCGCGAGGCGCTCGAGCGCGTCGGGCTGGGCCACCGACTGACGCACCGTCCGAACCAGCTCTCGGGTGGCGAACGGCAGCGGGTCGCCATCGCCCGGGCGGTCGTGCACCGCCCGCCGCTGCTGCTCGCCGACGAGCCCACCGGCAACCTCGACACGAAGGCCGGCGAGGGCATCGTGTCGCTCCTCGGCGAGCTGCACTCCGAGGGCACCTCGATCGTCGTCATCACCCACGACGTCGAGCTCGCCCGGCGGCTGCCGCGGCGGGTGACCATCCGCGACGGGCACCTCGAACACGACAGCGCGACGCGGGCGGGGGTGACCGCATGAACGCCTCGGAGACGCCCTCGCGCCTCCTCTGGTCGGACGTCGTGCGACTGGGGGTGTCCGGGCTGGCGTCGCGACCCACCAGGGCCGTGCTGTCGGCGCTCGGCATCGCCATCGGCATCGCGGCCATGATCGCCGTGGTCGGCATCTCGACGTCGAGCCAGGCGACGCTCGCGGCGACCCTGGACGAGCTCGGCACGAACCTGCTCTCGGCCTCGCAGGGGAAGGACTTCTTCGGCGAGGCGGTCGACCTGCCACTCACCGCGGGGGCGTCGGCCGGGCACACCCAGGGGGTCCGGTCGGCCGCCACGACCGGCACGGTGGCCGACGTCGGCGTCTACCGCAGCAGCGCGGTGCCCGCGGGCAACACGAACGGCATCACGGTGCGGTCGGCGTCGCCGACGCTGCTGGAGGTGCTCGAGGCCCGCGTGGCGTCGGGCGTCTGGCTCACCGACGGCATGGCGCGGTACCCCGTGGTCGTGCTCGGGGCCGAGGCGGCGGCCCGGTTGGGCATCACCGTGCCGGGGCGCCACGTGATCGTCGGCGGCACCGAGTACGTGGTGGCGGGCATCCTCGAACCCGTGCCGTTGGCGGCCGAGATCGACTCGTCGGCGCTCATCGGTGAACGGGCCGCGGAGGCGCTGGCCGGTGCGCCCGTCCACCCGACGGCGGTCCACGTCCGGGCCGACCCCGCCCACGTGCAGGAGGTGCGCGACCTGCTCGCCCGGTCCATCCAGCCGCGGAGCCCGTCCGACGTCGAGGTGACGCGGCCGTCCGACGCGCTGGCCGCACAGCAGGCCGCGGACCAGGCGTTCACCGGGTTGCTGGTCGGCCTCGGCGGGGTCGCGTTGCTGGTCGGCGGCATCGGGGTGGCGAACACGATGGTGATCTCGGTGCTCGAACGTCGACGCGAGATCGGGCTGCGGCGGGCGCTCGGGGCGACGAGGTCGCACATCCGTCGGCAGTTCCTGGCCGAGGCGCTCGTCCTGTCGCTGCTCGGCGGGGTCGCCGGGGTGCTGCTCGGGGCGGCGGTGACCGCGGCGTTCGCCGCGCTGCGGGGGTGGCCGACGGCGATACCGCCCGTGGTGCTGGTCGCCGGGCTCGTCGCGACGCTCGTGATCGGGGCTCTGGCCGGGCTCTGGCCGGCCGTGCGGGCGGCGCGCATCCCGCCGACGGAGGCGCTGCAGTCGTGAGGGGGGCGTGCGAGGCCCCGCATCCGGGCCCGGCGCGGTCGGCGGGGGGGGGGGGGGGGGGGGGGGGGGGGGGCCGCCCCCCCCCCCCCCCCCCCGCCCCCGCCCCCGCCCCGACGGCACGC
>NZ_JARVRR010000008.1:0-13094 GCF_030209595.1 Frigoribacterium sp. ME-P-080 | reverse complement strand
CCCGGTGGGGATGTACTGGGTTCGCCACCGGGCCCGAAAAGGATTGGAACGCATCTACTTCGTTACCCCGCCGTGACCTCCACCGCCTCGTCGGCTTCACCCGGCGAGGAACTCGTCGGTGTCGTCGGCGATCCGAGTCGACTGCGTGTGGTGCAGGTAGTGGTCTCCGTCGAGCTGGACGACCTGGCCGCGGTCGACGCTCGCCGCCTGGACCTCGTGCAGCTCGAGCCAGCCGTCGTCGTCGGTGCCGTCCTGCACCACGAAGAGAAGGACCGGCAGGTCCGCCGGGAACGTCCGTCCGCTGACCGAGGCGACGTTGCTCGCGGTGTGGTCCATCTCGTCGAGCAGGGTCGGGGCGGTCGCGTTCTTCGTGGTGAGGAAGCGCATCTGTTCTTTCGTGCCCTCGTCGTAGGGCAGTCCGGCGTAGGCGTCGCCGGCGAGTGCGCTCGCCACGCGGAGCAGACCCAGGCCGCGAAGCGTGGTCAGTCCGTCGGTCGGCACGGGGTCGTCCGTGCCGGGCTGGTCGGGGACGCTGCTGTCGATCCCGATGAACGCCGTGAGTTCGTCCCCGAAGAGCCTGCTGTACTCGAGGGCGTAGACGCCCGAGATCGAGTGCCCCATGAGCGCGTAGCGGTCGATGCCCAGTCGGCGGAGCGCCTCGTGCACCTCGCCCGCGATGTTCTCCGCCGTGCGGGGGGAGTCGGTCTGGTCGCTCAGCCCGGTGCCGAACGGCTCCACGGCGACGACGCGATGGGTGTCGTCGAGCTCGGAGATCAGTGGCTGGAAGTCCAGGCCGGGTGCCGCCGTCCCGAGGCCCGGAAGCAGGACGATCGTGTCCGCGCCGGACCCGCTGACGACGACGTTCATCTCCCTCCCGTCGACGGACACGAGCTCGCCGTACGAGGTGATGGCGGCCAGCTCCGACCCCGTGGCGACGACGTCGACGATCGACGTGGTCGCCAGCGTCAGGACGGGCAGGGCCACGAGGGCGCCGACGGTCCGCAGGGTCACCTTGAGGGTTGTACGCACGGGGTCCTCTCTCCGGGCGTCCGGGTCGGGTCCGGACGCTCCTCCGGAAGCACACCAGAGGGTGACGTCCTCGAGAAGTGCCGAGGCGTCACCACATCCCGTGACGGATGTCATCACCGGCCGTTCCCGCCCTCGCGGGTCGTCGCCCTCCGTTATTTTCGTGGGGTGATGAACTCTCGTGGCTCCCGTTCCCCCGACGGTCGCGGACGGACGGGCCTCGACCTCACCGGCCGCGACCTCGCCCGCAACCCCGACGTCGTGGTCCGCGACGTCGAGGTGACCTCGGACGGCTGGCACGTGCTCCGCCGCACCACCTTCGACGTGCGCGGTCGCGACGGGCGATGGTCGACCCAGCAGCGCGAGACGTACGACCGCGGCAACGGGGCGACGATCCTCCTGTTCGACCCGCGGCGGGGGACGGTGCTCCTGACCCGGCAGTTCCGGTTGCCCGCCTACGTGAACGACCATCCCGACGGGATGCTGGTCGAGACCGCCGCGGGACTCCTCGACGAGGACGATCCCGAGACCGCGATCCGCCGAGAGACGCGCGAAGAACTCGGGGTCGAGGTGGGCGGGTTGATCCACGTGTTCGACGCCTACATGAGCCCGGGGTCGGTGACCGAGCGCGTGCACTTCTACGCCGCCACGTACTCGGTGGCCGACCGCACCGGTGACGGGGGTGGCGTCGAGGAGGAAGGGGAGGACATCGAGGTCCTCGAGCTGCCGTTCCGGGACGCCCTCCAGATGATCGCCGACGGGCGCATCGTGGACGGCAAGACGATCATGCTGCTCCAGTGGGCCGCCCTGAACCCGGGCCGCCTCGACCTCCGGTCCTGAGCGGGCGGCCGCGGGTGGTCCGGATCACGTGTTCGGGAGCCACTCCCGGATCGTGGCCGCGACCAGATCGAGGTGCGACTCGAGCAGGAAGTGTCCACCGTCGACGAGCTCGACGCGAGCGTCGGGGGAGTCGCGGGTGAACGCACCCGCACCGGTGGCATCGAAGATCTCGTCGTTGCGGCCCCAGATCGCGAGGACCGGGACGCGGGAGGCGCGGAGCCAGGAGTGCACGGCGGGGTACAGGGTGCGGTTGGTGGCGTAGTCGCGGAAGAGCGCCAGTTGGACGTCGTCCTGTCCCGGTCGGGCGAGGAGCGCGAGGTCGTGCTCCCAGGCATCGGGGTCGACGGACGTGGGGTCCGGTACACCGTGGGTGTACTGCCACTCGACCGCCTCGCGGCCCAGGGCAGGCCGGAGCGCGTCGCGCGTCTCGGGTGTCCGTTCGGCGGCGTCGGCCCAGATCGGGTCCCAGAAGCTCGGCACGAAGCCTTCTTCGTACGCGTTGCCGTTCTGCGAGACGACGGCGGTCACCGCGTCGGGCTCGGCCAGCGCGAGGCGCCACCCGACGGGGGCGCCGTAGTCCTGCACGTAGATCGCGTACCGCGCGACGCCGATGATCGACAGGAAACGACCGGTCACCCGCGCCAGGGCCTCGAAGGTGTAGTCGAACTCGTCGACCGACGGGGCGGAGGAGCGGCCGAAACCGATGTGGTCGGGGGCGATGACGCGATATCGGTCGGCCAGTGCGGGGATGAGGTGGCGGAACATGTGCGAGCTCGTGGGGTAGCCGTGCAAGAGGACGAGGACGGGCGCGTCGGCGGGCCCGGCGTCGCGGTAGAAGACGTCGAGCCCGTCGACGGAGGCGGTGCGGTGGTGGACGGTGTGCATGTCTAACCCCTTTGGATTGTTTTAGTGGTTATTCCGACGGTAGCATGGTCGAGATGCGCCGGACGGTGCGAGAGAGCGGGGAGACGTGCTGCGTGACGAAGAGCTGCTGCTGGCCGTGCTGAACAGCGCACCGGTGGTCGACGGCATCCCGACGGACGCCCTCGAGGGCGCGGCAGGGCGAGATCTGGCGCGGACCTGGGGTGGTACCGGCTCCTCGGGCGAGGTCGCCCAGCTCCGGCGCGTGCGGGAGGCCCTGCACGCCGTCGTCCGCGGTGGTGACGACGGGGCCGTCGGCGAGCTCGCCGACGTCATGGACCGGGCCGTGCAGATCCCCCGGACGACCCGGGACGGCGTCGTCTGGGAGCTCCGGGTCGCCGATGACGACCGCCTCGCCGCCGAAGCCGTGTCGGCGTGGTCGAGCGTGACCTCGCGGCTCCCCGGGCGCCTCCGGGCCTGCGCGAACGACGAGTGCAACCTCTTCCTGGTGGACCACAGCCGTCCGGGCAGTGCGAAGTGGTGCTCCATGGCGACCTGCGGCAACCGGATGAAGGCGCGGACGCACGCACGCCGCGTGAAGGACTGAGCGCGCCTCCTCGGGGCCGCTCGGCGTAGCGTCGTCCGGGTGGATGCTCCGGCCCTCGGCGCATCCCTCGATCGAGGGAGCGCGTCGTGAAGGTCGTCATCACGGGATCACGAGGCAAGGTCGGCCGTGCCGCCGTCCGCCGGTTCGTCGAGGCCGGGCACGACGTCCTCGGCGTCGACCTCGTCCGGCCCGTCTTCGACACGGGCGTCGACGAGCCCGGCCGGTACGTCATGGGCGACCTGACCGACCCGGGGACCGCCTTCTCGGTCGTCGCGGGGGCCGACGTCGTCGTCCACGTCGCGGCCATCCCGCAGCCCACCGCGAACCCGGCCCACGTCGTGTTCCACACCAACCTGATGTCCACGTTCAACCTGGTCGAGGCGGCCGTACGGTTCGGCGTGCCCCGCTTCGTCAACGTGTCGAGCGAGAGCATCGTGGGCAACTTCTTCCCCGAACGGCCCTTCCTGCCCGACTACGTGCCGGTCGACGAGGAGCACCCCCTCCACCCGCAGGACCCCTACGCCCTCTCGAAGGCGTTCGGCGAACAGCTGATGGACGCCGCCGTCCGCCGCTCCGACCTGCGCGCGATCTCGATCCGCCCGAGCACCGTCCACGACGACGACAACTACGAGGCCAACCTCGGCCCTCAGGTGCGCGAGGCCGACCCCGACAGTGCGAACTTCGGCAGCTACGTCGACGCCGACGACCTCGCCGACGCCCTCCTGCTCGCCGCAGAGTCCGACCTGCCGGGTCACGAGGTCTTCTACATCGCAGCAGCCGACAACGCCGGCGGCCACGACTTCGCCGCCACGCTCCGTCAGCACCACGGCGACCGGATCGAGTTGCGCGAACTCACCCGGGCCGACGCGTCGGGCATCTCGACCGCCAAGGCGGCCCGCATGCTCGGCTGGAGGGCGACGCGCTCCTGGCGAGACCACCTCGACGCCGAGGGTCACGCCCTGCCGAAGGCCTGACCGCCGACGAGCGTCAGAGCAGCTCGGCCAGCAGGGCGAAGGTGCGGTCGGTTGCCTCGAGGTGCCTGTCGTGGTGGACGCAGGGCGGACGACGGATCCGCCAGGCATGTCACCATGGGGCGTACGCCGACCCGACCGAGCCGACGCACGCACGAACGCACGAGAAGGGCACGATCATGGCCGACGCCGGGTTCAGCAAAGAAGAGAAGGCCGCCATGAAGCAGCGCGCCGCCGAACTGCGGGCCGAGGCGAAGCGCCAGAAGCTGGCCGACAAGTCGGCCGCCGAGGCGCAGGACGCCGCGGACGCCATCGCGGCCATGACCGACGTCGAACGACCGATCGCCCAGATGGTGCACGAGGTCGTCGCCGAGCACGCTCCGAACCTCGCCCCCAAGACCTGGTACGGCTTCCCCGCCTACGCCCGGGAGGACGGCAAGGCCGTCGTGTTCTTCCAGCCCGGCGCCAAGTTCGGCACGCGCTACTCGACCCTCGGGTTCCAGGACGGTGCCCGGCTCGACGACGGCACGCTCTGGGCCACCTCGTACGCGGTGACCGGCGCCGACGACGCGACCCGCGCCTCCGTCGCCGCCCTCGTCCGGAAGGCCGCCGGACTCTGACGCCGGCCGGGGTCGGCGCTATGATCGACCCCACAACACACGGGAGTCCGGTGAGCCGGGCTGAGAGGAAGCGAACCACGCTTCGACCGTCGAACCTGATCTGGGTCATGCCAGCGCAGGGAGGAGAAGAACAGATGTCCACGTCCACGCCCGAAAACCGTTCCACGGCGGCTCGCGACAGCTCGACCGGCTTCACGCCGAAGGCCCGCACCACCCCGACCCGCCGGTGGCGGGTCGTCGACATCGTCGTCGCTAGCGTCATCGGCGTCGCCGCCGGCGTCGTCTTCTGGGCCTGGGGCCTGGCCTACACGCCCATCGACAGCGTCCTGAGCTTCTCGGGCGGCTTCGAGGGCATCCTCAACGGCGGATGGCTCTTCGCCGGCGTCCTGGGCGGCATCGTCATCCGCAAGCCCGGGGCCGCCGTCTACACCGAGGTCGTCGCGGCGGTCGTCTCGATGCTGATCGGGACCCAGTGGGGCTTCTCGGTGCTCATCTGGGGCATCGTCCAGGGCCTGGGCGCCGAGATCGTGCTCGCGGTCTTCCTCTACAAGTCGTGGCGGATCGGCACGGTTCTGCTCGCGGGTGCCGTCGCCGGCCTCGCCGTCGGCCTGATGGACACGAGCTTCGCCTCGGCCGCCGCCTACGCCGCCGGTTCGAAGACGATCTACGTCGTGACCTCGGTCGTCTCGGGCACCGTCATCGCCGGCCTGCTCTCGTGGCTCGCGGCCCGCGGCCTCGCCCGCACGGGCGCACTCTCGCGGTTCGCCTCGGGACGCTCGGCGGACGCCCGGATCTAGGCGCGCCTCCTCGTGGTCCTTCCCGTGAGCGGAACGAGCGGCCGACGACCGGCGGTGGACGCGGGTGCCCGCGTCACCGCCCGGGGCTGGGGGTGGCGGCACGCCGGTCGTCGCCTGCCCGCCGTCTCGCAGCTCGACCTCGACGTCGCCCCCGGTGAGCGCGTGCTGCTGCTCGGCGCGTCCGGCGCCGGCAAGTCGACGCTGCTCGCCGGCCTCGCCGGGGTGCTGGGCGGAGACGACGAGGGCGACGAGGCCGGCGACCTGCTGGTGGACGGCCGCGCCCCCGCCGAGCAGCGCGGCCGGGTCGGCCTCGTCCTGCAGGACCCCGACTCGCAGGTCGTCCTCGCCCGCGTGGGCGACGACGTCGCGTTCGGCTGCGAGAACCTCGGCGTGCCCCGCGACGAGATCTGGCGCCGCGTCGGGCACGCCCTCGACGCCGTCGGGCTCGACCTGCCGCCGTCCGCGTCCACGTCCGAGCTGAGCGGCGGCCAGAAGCAGAGACTGGCGCTCGCCGGGGCCCTCGCCATGCGTCCTGGCCTGCTGCTCCTCGACGAGCCGACGGCCAACCTCGACCCCGAGGGCGTCGTCGAGGTGCGCGACGCCGTGGCCCGCGTCGTCGCCGACACCGGGGCGACGCTGGTCGTCGTCGAGCACCGCGTGTCGGTCTGGCTGCCCGTCGTCGACCGCGTCGTCGTGCTCGACTCCGGTGGGGGAGTCCTGGCCGACGGTCGCCCCGACGACGTCCTGCGTGCCGAACGCGACCGCCTCGTCGCCGCCGGGGTCTGGGTGCCCGGCGCCGCGCCTCCTGCGCCCGTCCGGTCGCGCACGACCGGTGACCGGTTGGTGACGGCGTCGGGTCTCGACGTGGGGCACAAGGGGCCCAAGGGCCGCGCGGTGGCCACGGGCATCGACCTCACGGTCGTCGAGGGGCGGGCGCTCGCGGTGACCGGCACGAACGGCTCGGGCAAGTCCACGCTCGCCCTCACCGTCGCGGGGCTGCTCGCCCCCGTCGCCGGAGTCCTCGAGGCGACGCCGTCGTTCGCCGACGGCGCCGGTCCGTCTCCGATCCGATGGAAGCCCCGACAGCTTCTCACCCGCGTCGGCACCGTCTTCCAGGACCCGGAGCACCAGTTCCTGACGGCGACCGTCCGTCGTGAGCTGGCGGTGGGTCCGGAGGCGCTGGGCGCGTCCCCGACCGAGGTCGCGTCGCGCGTCGACCACCTCCTCGACCGCCTGCGGCTCGACCACCTCGCCGGTGCGAACCCGTTCACGCTCTCGGGCGGCGAGAAGCGCCGGCTCTCGGTCGCGACCGTGCTCGCCTCGCGCCCGTCGGTGCTCGTGCTCGACGAACCGACCTTCGGGCAGGACGCCCGCACCTGGCACGAGCTCGTGGTCCTGCTGGCCGACCTGCTCGACGAGGGCCGCGCGGTCGTCGCCGTGACCCACGACGCCGAGTTCGTGGCGGCCCTCGCCGACGACGTGCTCGACCTGAGCGCCCACGCCCGCCACCCCGACCCCGTCGAGGCGCGTCGATGAGCGTGCTCACCCCGGTCGTGGCGACCGGCGTGGTCGGGCGTGTCAACCCGGTCGCGAAGCTGCTCGCCGCCGTCGTCCTCGCGCTCGCCCTCCTGCTGTCGATCGACTGGGTCTCGGCCGGCACCGCTCTGCTGCTCGAGGGGCTGTTGCTGCCCTTCGCCGGTCTGTCGGCCCGGCAGCTGCTCGCCCGCACGGCGCCGCTCTGGATCGCCGCCCCGACGTCGCTCGTCGCCATCGCCCTCTACGGACGCGACGGCGGGGCGTCGGTGGTCGAGTGGGGGTTCCTCTCGGTGACCGAGGGGTCGCTGGCCCTCGCCGGCGCGATCGGCCTGCGCATCCTCGCCGTCGGCGTGCCGGGCATCGTGCTGTTCGCGACGACCGACCCGACCGACCTGGCCGACGGTCTCGGGCAGGTGTTGCGGCTGCCGGCGCGTTTCGTGCTGGGGGGACTCGCCGGGTTGCGTCTGGTCGGGCTGTTCATGGACGACTGGCGCCAGCTCGCGTTGGCCCGACGTGCCCGGGGCGTCGCGGACTCGGGCGGTCCGATCGGTGCGCTGCGGCGGTTCGGGCAGCAGGCGTTCGCGTTGCTCGTGCTGTCGGTCCGACGCGGCAGCAAGCTCGCCACCGCCATGGAGGCCAAGGGCTTCGGCAGCGACGCCCCGCGCACCTGGGCGCGTCCGTCGTCGTTCGGCCTGCGGGACGTCGTCCTCGTCGCCATCGGCGTCGTCATCGCCGCCACCTCGGTGACCGCGGCCGTCCTGGCCGGCACGTGGGAGTTCGTCCTTGCCTGAGCACGTCGTCGTCGACGAGGCCGTCGACGTCCTGCTCCGCCGAGCCGAGGAGGCGCGGGTCGGCTCGCGTCGCCTGGTCCTGTTGATCGACGGCCGCTCCGGTTCGGGCAAGACCACGCTCGGCCGTGCGGTGGCCGCCGCGTGGCCCGACGACCGACTGGGCCCTGCACGGCTCGTGCACCTTGACGACGTCTACCCGGGCTGGTACGGGCTCGAGGCGGCGTCCCGGGCGCTCGGGACGTCCATCCTGTCGCCGGTCGCTCCGGGATGGCAGCGGTGGGACTGGGAGCACGACCGCGCGGGGGCGTGGGAGGTGCTCGACCCGGCCGTCTCGCTGATCGTCGAAGGGGCCGGGGCGCTGACCCGCGCCTCCTCGTCGCTCGCCGACGTCCGCGTCTGGCTGGAGCTCGACGCCGACACCCGTCGGCGACGGGCCCTCGACCGCGACGGTGCCGCCTTCGAACCGTGGTGGGACGTCTGGGCCGCTCAGGAGGATCGGCACCTCGCGCGCTCGTCGCCCCGGGAGCTCGCCGACGTGGTCGTCTCGGCCGGGTGGTCGCCGACCTCAGAGCACGCCCCGGGCTTTGAGCAGGTCGCCCAGGACGGGTGACACGGCGAGTGCGAACGCGGTCGTGAGGTGGACGCGATCCTCTTTCACGGGGACGTCGCCGACGAACGCCGGACAGAGGTCGCTGACGCAGGTCAGCACACGCAGGTCGACCAGCACGCCGCCGATCGACTCGAGCACGTCCTGATCGGCGGCCGCGCGGTCGATCCAGGTACGGGACGTCCGGGAGATGCAGTCGACGGGGCTGCCCCCGCGCCGGAAGCACGACGCGATGTCGGCGTCGTCCGGCGGCGGAGTGAGGACGACGACGGACCCCGCGGCCTCGGCCAGGCGCCGGGCGTAGGCGCCGAAGCCCTCGGACCACCGATCGGGCGTGATCGTGCCGCCTCCGTCCTCGGAGAGCGTCTGGTACGAGTTGGTCACGAGGACGACGTCGGGGTGCGTCTCGTCGATCAGGGCGAGGGTCTCGTCGTTGTGCGCCCGGCAGGACTCGAGGATGCCCGTGACGTCGTTCTGGACGCGGATGTCGACGAACGGGCAGGCGAACTTGGCCCGGTTGACGAGGGTGAAGCCGCTCTCGGCCGACTCGGCCAGCGGGACGAGGGCGTCGAGGTGGTGCATCGCCGTCGAGTCCCCGACGAGCACCACGGTGGTGCTCGCCGAGGGAGAGGTCCACGAGCAGTCGTCCGGGGTGAGGCCCTGGGCCTCGGCGTCGCCGCAGGCGAGGTGCGGGCTGCCGGTTCGCGTCCCGTCGAGGACCGACTCGATGCTCGGGTCGAGCTCGGGCCACGAGGTCGCCGACAGCGCCCTGCCCACCTCGCCGGACCACTCGTCGACCGACGGGACGTCGAGGCCGTCGAGGCCGTCCGTCCCGCCGGGCTCGCCGGGCCCGCCGGTCGTCCCCCCTGCGGCGCCGTCGGTCGCCGCGGAGGGCAGGACGGGGGGAGCGGCGGCGGGGCGGACGGCGTCCACGGCGAGGGCGGTGGCCGTGAGGGCGGCCACCGCGAGCAGCGCAGCACCTCCGCGCCGGTAGGTCGATCGATGGTCTCGTCTCCACCGTCGCCAGGCGTGCCCGGGCGGGGCCGGCTCGAGCAGGGGCGAGGTGATGAGCGGCCGTTCGACCAAGTGGTAGGTCAGGGCGGACAGGACGAGGGTGGACACGAGGACGGCCGGCCAGAGCCGGGCCGGTTCGTCGCCGAGCAACGACGTGCCGACGACCAGGGCGACGAAGTGCCAGAGGTAGATCGAGTACGAGAGGTCTCCCACGATCATCACGGGCCGGCCGGCGAGGGGCCCGAGCCACGGTGTGCCGGCGCACCCCGTGCCCGAGGCGAGGACGAGCAGCGTGGCCGCCACGGGCAGCAGGGCGCCGGGGGCCGGGAACGGGACGGTGCTCGTCGTGACCCAGGCCGAGGCCACGACGCCGACGATTCCGACCCACGCCAGGGCCGGACGGAGGACGGCGGGGAGCCGGGTCATCGCGGGGGCCGCCGTCGCGAGGAGCGCTCCGAGGGCGAGCTCCCATGCGCGGGTCAGGCTCGAGAAGTAGGCGACGGTCGGCGACGTCGTGGACTGGTGCCAGGCCCACGCCAGCGATCCGAGCACGAGCACCAGCAGCAGGACCCCCAGGGCGACCCTCGGGACGGTCGGCCCCTTCCGTCGCCGGGCGACGGCGACCGCGGCGACGACCACGACGGGCCAGACCAGGTAGAACTGCTCCTCGACGGCGAGGGACCAGTAGTGCTGGAAGGGCGACTCGGGGCCCTGGGCGGCGAAGTAGTCGGTCCCGGTGGCGGCGAAGTGCCAGTTCGCGAGGGACGCGACGGACCAGAGCGCGTCGATCGCCGCCGACGCCCCGCGGGACGAGCCGACGACGAGCCAGGTGGCCGCCGTGCCCAGGACGAGCACCAGGACGCTCGCCGGCACGATGCGGCGGATGCGTCGTCGCCAGAAGGCCGCGATCGAGATCCGTCCGTGACGATCGGCCTCGCGCAGCAGGAGCCCCGTGATCAAGAACCCCGACACGACGAAGAACACGTCGACCCCGACGAATCCACCGGCGGGCCGCCCCGTGACGTGCTCGAGGACCACCATCGTCACGGCGAGGGCCCGGAGGGCCTGGACGTCGAGACGGTGGGCGGGGGCGGGACGGCGAGAGGCGATGTTCTGGTCGATGGTGTGCACCCGATCTTCTGACGACATGTGGTGAGGCATATATTACCCACGCTCGTGTACCCTGCCGTCATGACTGATCCACTCGACGAGACGCCGATCCGATCGCGTCGCGGTTTCCTGCTCGTCGGTGCGGCGGGCATCGCGGCGGCCGGTGCCGCGGCCGTCGCCCCCGGCGCCCATGTCGCTCGCGCCGCCGACGGGCCGGCCGACGGGCCTCCCGCCGACGGTTCCGGGGCGGTGCCGGTTGCGGAGGTCGGGACGTCGGACGACCGCACGGGGGTCGACGTCCGTGACCACGGTGCCGTCGGCGACGGTCTGACGGACGACACCGCCGCGTTCGCCGCGGCCGTCGAGGCGGCCAGGGTGGTCCGGGGGCGTGTGCTCGTCCCGGCGGGCACCTACGTCGTCGACTCCGTCACGGTGCCCCTGTTGGTCTCGATCCAGGGCACGGGGGCCGATGTCAGTCGCTACGGGGCCTCGACCGACGGTGGCGTCACCATCCGGCACCTCGCCCGTTCGACGAGGCCGATGGTCGTCGTCGACGGGAACGGTGTCACGCTCGAGGGGCTGACCCTGCAGGGCAACGGCTCGGCGGCACCCCTCGTCCAGGTCGTGAACGGGTTCGAGTCGCGCTTCGACAGGGTGCAGTTGGCCGGCGTGGCCGGAACGGCCCTCCTCGTCGAGCGCGTCAACAACAACCTCTGGTCGGACCTCTTCGTCAACAACTGCGGGTCGGCCGACGCGGCCGCGGTCGTCGTGCGGTCACCGGCGTCGGGTGGGTCGAACACGAACACGTTCACCTGCGTGAACCTGCACATCGAGGGCAGTGCGAACGTCGCCCTCGATCTCGCCTGGGGTTCGACCGCCGAGTACTTCGTCGAGTTCGTGAGGCTGATCGCCCCGCACATCGAGACGTTGCAGCGGGCTGGATCGGGCGGTGACGCGACCGTGCGCATCGGCAACGTCCGGCAGATCGAGTTCGTCGCCCCGACGATCTACGGTGGCCCGGGTCCCCTGATCGAGCACGACGAGAGGCGACGTCGTGGCGTCGACATCGACGGCGGCATCCGACTGCTCGGCGGTGCCCTGCTCGGCGCGGACCCTGCCCAGGTCGGAGCGTCGACCGTGCTGGTGCGGCTGACCAAGGGCGACGACTTCGCCCTGGTGGGCACCCGTCTCGGTCGCTTCACGCAGGCAGGGGTCGAGTTGGGGGCCGGGTACGGCTCGCGGTTCGCCGTCGATCCGACGACACGGATCGCCACGACCGGCTCGGCCGTCGACGTCGTCGACCGACGCGAGGTCGAGGCTCGGCCGCTCTGGGCCTGGGGTGGCGACCTCGCGGTGGGACGTCGGTTGCTGGGTGCCCTCGGTGGCCCCTCTCCCGTGGCGTCGGCCATGGGGCGGAACGGCGACGGCGCCCCGGCTCCCACCCTGTCGGGTTCCGATCTGAGGGGAACGGTCGGCTTCGGTTCGGGTCGGGCCCGTCGTCCCGGCACGCAGGTGCGGGTCCGCTATTCGAAGCCCTTCGCGACGGCGCCGGTGGTCTCGATCTGTCCGGCGTCGAACACGGCTGCGTCGGCCCAGTTCTTCGTCGTCTCGCGACCCGACGCCTTCGACGTCGAGATGGTCGGTGACCTCGAGGAGGGCCTCCCGGCCGACGCCTACCGGTTCACGTACCAGATCATCGGCTGACGGCGGCCTCCGTCAGGCCCAGCCGAGTTCGTGCAGTTGGTGGTCGTCGATCCCGTAGAAGTGGGCGATCTCGTGGACGAGCGTGACGTGGATCTCGTCGGCGAGCTGGTCGAGGTCGTCCACGGCGGCGAGGTGCGGTTCGCGGTAGAGGATGATCCGGTCGGGTAGTTCGCCGAAGCCGTACTGTCCACGCTCGGTCAGGGCGACGCCGTCGTAGAGGCCGAGCAGGTCGAGCGTGCCGTCCTCGGGGCGGTCTTCCGTGACGAACACGACGTTGTCGAGCCCGTCGACCATGTCGTCGGGCAGCAGATCGAGTTGGTCGACCACCATCGCGTCGAACGCCTCCGCGCTCACCTCCGCCGGGTCGATGCCTGCTGCCGGTCGTTCGTCGGCATCCAGCGCGTCGTCGCCGTTCTCGGGGGAGTCGTCCACCCTCTCACTCTCGCACGCCCACACGGCCTGTCGCTGGACGCGGCCCCATGCCCGTGACGAGCGCAGCGATGCGGCAACCCGCCAGGCCGTGACCGCGACGAGCGCAGCGAAGTCCTGACCCTCGACGTCTCGGATGCGCTCGCGCATCCGAGACCAAAAGGCCCCAGAACCCAAAAAA